>CAWKEI010000019.1:0-10053 GCA_963848695.1 uncultured Acidobacteriota bacterium | reverse complement strand
ATCTGGAGGGCGTATCCCCCCTCCGGAACTGATCCAGTGCGGTGAGGTATCGAGAGGCGAACGTAGTAGCCAACCTCTCCATGCGAGGACCGTCCTCGAACAGCCCGGACACCACGCCGGCCCGCACTCGAACCGTCACCTTTCGATACATGGCCGCGAAGAAGCCGATCCGGCTTTTCTCGGCCTTCGACTTCAGGACGATCTCGGTGAGGGCCTCGATCACCTCGTCCAACGTCTCGGGATGTCGGGTCGAGTCGCCCACTCCCGTTCCCTTCGTTGCCTGGTTCGACGTTAGAAGAGACCTAACCAGGTTGCTCCATCAGGCAGGGTGTGGCTCGCGACGCGGGGACACCGATAAGGAACCGGCGTGCTCCGCAGCATCGCTCCCCAAGGACCGGCGAATGCCTCATAGGAGCTGTGGGCTCAAACCCGGGTCAACCCGGCGCTGAAGGCAATCGGGTCAACCACCGATGGCGTTTAGAAACGGGACTTGCTGGCCGACGAAACGGGCTTATTCAGATCAACAGGCCTGTGGTTGCTGAGGATTTCCTGCGGTGGAGAATCGACGTCAAACAGATGTCGAACCCGCAATGACTGCGAAGCCGATCCCAGGTGAGATAGGGAAACGGGATTCGATCGCCATTTCGACGGACGCAGGCTAGAACGAAGTCGTGAGAGTTCTCTTCGCCACCGCTGAGCTCGCGCCGGAGGTCAAGGTGGGAGGTCTGGGCGACTTCTCTGCCGGGTTGACCAGGATTCTCCGATCCGATGGCGTCGAGATCGACTTGGTGCTTCCCGACTACGGCGGGCTTGCTTTCGAACCTCGCGCCGAACACGACCTGGATGTTCCCGATTGGGCTTCGCCGGCCCGTATCCGCTTGGGGATCCTGGGTGACGTAGAGGTCGGTCTTGTGTCGGTCCCCGAGATCGCCCGGGCAAACCCCTACCTCGATGCCGAGGGGCGAGCCTGGGACGACAACGACTTGCGGTTCTTCTCCTTCTCTGCAGCGGTCGCGGCTTGGATTCGGTCGTCCCGACCTGACGTCGTGCACCTCAATGACTGGCACACCGCGGCCACGCTCGCGTTTCTCGACGAGGCACCGCCCACGATCTTCACGATCCACAATCTCGCCTATCAGGGCCAGACCGATGTCTCCTGGCTCGATCGGTTTTCCCGGCACGCGGATCGTTTCCGTCACGGAGCCAGGACCAATCCGATGGCCGGAGGGATCGCCCTGGCGAACCGCGTCGTCACCGTCAGCCCGCGATTCGCCGAGGAGTCCCTTCCGCCGAACGAGGGCTTTGGCCTCGCCGATCTTCTTCAAGAGCGCGGGGATTCTTTCCTCGGCATCCTCAACGGGATCGACACTCAGGTGTGGGATCCCGCTACCGACCGACACCTCCCGATCAATTACGACCTCGCATCGTTCGAGAGGAAGAGGCGGGTCAGGTTGGCTTTGGTCGAAGAGCTGGGATGGGAGGAGACCGGCACGCCGCTGATCGGGATGGTGACCAGACTCACCGAACAGAAGGGAGTCGACATCGCCCTGGAGACACTCCCCGCTCTCGAGGTGTTGGGGGCGAGGATGGTTCTGCTGGGCTCCGGCGAGCGTTCGCTGGCAGAGATGTGTGCCCGAAGTGCCGACCGATATCCCGACCGGTTCGCCTTCCGGGAGGGTTACGACGAGGGTCTGGCCCACCGGATATTCGCCGGATGCGACCTCTATCTGATGCCGAGCCTGTTCGAGCCGGCCGGCCTCACGCAGATGCAGGCGATGAGATACGGCGCCATTCCTGTCGTGACCGACGTCGGTGGTCTCCACGACAGCGTCGTCGATGCGGATGCCAAGCCCGAGCGCGGCAACGGGTTCGTAGCGCCCCAGGCGACGCCGGAAGACGTCACCGACGCGCTGTCTCGAGCGGTCGATGCCTGGCGGTCGCCTCGACGTCGTCGCGCAATCGTAGGGAATGGCATGACGACCGATTGGTCCTGGAACGGCCCGGCACAGCGTTACATCGACCTCTATCAGGAGGTCATGTCGGCTCGTTGATGACGTCCCTCTTGCCGATCACGACCACACCGCCGTCTGACACGTGAAAGCGGGCACGATCACGCTCCGGGTCGACCCCGATCCGCGTCCCCGGTGGAATGTCCACGTTCTTGTCGATCACAGCCCTGCGGATGATCGATCCACGTCCGACCACTACCTCGGCGAGGAGGATGCACTGTTCCACCGACGAGCCCTCTTCCACGCGGACCCGACGGGAGAGCACGGATCGGTCGACGTCGGCGCCGGAGATGATCACCCCGTTGCTCAGGATCGAGTTGCCGATGTGGTGGCGTGAGCCCGAGACGGCGACGATCTTCGCCGGCGGGGAATTGTCGCTGGCCGTGTAGATCGGCCACTCGTGGTTGTAGAGATTGAAGACAGGCTCGGGTTGGACGAGATCCATGGACGCCTCGAAGTAGGCGTCGATGGTCCCGACATCCCGCCAATAGCCCCGATCGAGGCCGTAGGTACCGGGGACCTCGTTGTCGGCGAAGTCATAGACGTGTGCGGCTCCGGCTGCCACCGCTTTCGGGATCAGGTTGCCGCCGATGTCGTGCTTCGAGCCGTCGTCCATCGAGTCCTCGTTGAGGAGGTCGATCAGATACGAGGTCTCGAAGATGTAGCTGCCCATCGAGGCCAGGAACCTGCTCGGGTCGTCGGCCAGAGGCTCCGGATGGGCGGGCTTCTCCAGGAACGCTTCGACCCTGGAGGTGTCGCCCGGTTGGATCACCCCGAATTGGGGCGCTTCTTCGATCGGGGTGCGGATCCCAGCGACGGTGACCCCCGCCCCGGTGTCGCGGTGCTGGTCCATCATCTGGCTCGGGTCCATGCGGTAGATGTGGTCGGCGCCGAACACGAGCACATGATCGGGTTCCTCGTCGAGGACCAGATTGAGGTTCTGGAGCAAGGCGTCTGCCGAGCCGAGGAACCACCGCTCCCCCAGATTCATCTGGGCCGGGACGGAGGTCACGTAGTTTCCGAGGAGCGTCGACATCCTCCAGGTCAACGACACGTGCCGGTTGAGGCTGTCACTCTTGTACTGGGTGAGGACCACGATGCGTAGGTATCCCCCGTTGACCAGGTTGGACAGGGCGAAGTCGATCAGGCGGTAGCGGCCCCCGAAGGGCACGGCCGGCTTGGCACGGTCACGTGTCAGCGGCATGAGACGAGCGCCGACTCCTCCGGCGAGGACCATCGCCAGTGAGCGGTCGCGGCCCGTGGTCACGGGGTCAAGCTAGCGAACGTCGGCTGAGCGCTTCCCCCCGGGTCGAGTCCGTCTGACATCATTGCTGCGATGTTCTCCCGGTCCGCAGGTGTCCTCCTCCACATGTCGAGTCTTCCCGGGCCGTACGGAATCGGGGATCTCGGGCCTTCTGCGATCGACTGGATCGATTGGCTCGCCGACGCCGGCTGCCGCTATTGGCAGGTGCTTCCTCTCGGCCCGGCCGGATACGGCGACTCGCCCTACTCGTCGCCTTCGTCTTTCGCCGGGAATCTCAATCTGATTGCACCCGACCTTCTCGGAGAGTTCGACGTTCAGGACCCGACACCCGCATCGGGTCCGCAGTCAACGGTCGACTACGGAACGGTGATCGACGCCAAGAGAGCGCTGATCCACCAGGCTCACGACCGGATGCCCCATCGCATCCGATCGGAGTTCGAGGAGTTCCGTGAAGGAGCCAAGGAATGGCTCGCGCCGCATGCGCTCTTCATGGCACTGAAAGACGCCCATGGCGGGGCACCGTGGTTCGAGTGGGAGGAGGAGCTCGCCAGGGCTGATCGGGCGGCCCTGGCATCGGCCGAAAGGCGACTCGACCTGGAGATCAGTCGCCACGCATTCGGCCAGTTCATCTTCTTCAGACAACTCGTCGCCGTCCGCCGCCACGCCGCCGCCCGGGGAGTGCAGATCATTGGTGATGTTCCTCTCTACGTGGCACGGGACAGTGTCGAGGTCTGGCAGCGTCCCGACCTCTTCGAAGTGGACACGGCGGGTCGCCCGCTCCATGTCGCCGGTGTCCCTCCCGACAGCTTCTCCCCGGTGGGACAGGTCTGGGACACCCCGGTCTACCGCTGGGACCACCACGAACGTGATGGGTTCACATGGTGGGTCGATCGCATCGAAGCGCTCTCCAAACAAGCCGACGTCCTCAGGATCGACCACTTCACGGGATTCCGGAAGTTCTATTCCATCGATGGGGACACCACGGATGTCACGGCCGGGGAATGGCGTGACGGACCTGGAGCGCTCCTGTTCGCCGCGGTCCGAGCCCGACTCGGTGAGGTCTCGATGATCGTCGAGGATCTCGGCCCCCTGGGCGAAGAGGTGGAGCGCCTTCGGCTGGAGCTCGGGTATCCCGGGATGAGGGTGCTCCAGGACGCATTCGTGGAAGGCCTAGACCACGAGCGGCGCCCCGCCAAGTTCCCCGAGAACTGCGCCGTCTACACCGGGACCCACGACAACGCGACAGCCCGACAGCGTCTCGACGAGGAGGACCACGACTACAGGCGGCGTGCCCTGGCGTACACCGGGGGGTCGGCGGACACCTTCGCTTGGGATCTGGTCACCCGCGCCTGGGAGTCGAGGCCGATCATCGCGATCGCTCCCATGCAAGACCTCCTGGGATTGGGGGCAGAGGCACGGATGAACACACCAGGGACGAACAGCGGGAACTGGCAATGGCGAATGTCGACAGGCGACGCCTCCCCTGACCTCGCGGCGCGACTGTCGCAGATCACCGCACGGACAGGCCGAATCGTCTGATCACGGACTGGGCGCGACGCCTCTAGCATTTCCCAGTTCGGATTCCCCCTGAGCCACCGGCGAATGTCGGTGGCTCATTCTGAGGAGCAGATCGGTGGAGACCCAGGCACTGGGCGGGCTGTTGTCTGAGCTCGCCATCAACTATCGATGGACGTGGCGGGCCTCGCATCGCCGGCTGCTGCAGTCGCTGCCGGGTGCTGCCCCTTCGACCCACCCGGTGCGAATCGTCCGTGCCCTGACCGAAGATCAACTCGGCGATCTTGCCGGCAACCCGCGGTTCGTCGCCCGAGTGACGGAGGAGATCGCCGACCTGCACCGTCTGACCGCCGTCGTGCCGCCGACCATTGCCTATTTCTCGATGGAGTTCGGCATCAGCTCGACCTTCCACCAGTACGCCGGGGGCCTCGGGGTGCTCGCCGGCGACCACTTGAAGGCGGCGAGTGACGCCGGTTTGCCATTGGTCGGTGTCGGCCTCTTCTACCGCTTCGGAGCGTTTCGCCAGGAGATCGTGGAAGGCCGACAGGTCGAGACCCACGAGCCCGCCGTGCCGGAGGACGTCGGCGCAGTGGACACCGGCGTGGTCGTGGATGTGCCGTTAGCGGAGAGGACTGTTCTGGCGCGAGTTCTCCGCGTCGAAGTCGGCGCCGTCTCGCTGATCCTCCTCGACACCCATCTGGAAGGGAACGACGATGCGGATCGGGCCATCAGCGACAGTCTCTACCTCGGGTCGGTGGAGAAGCGTGTGGCACAGGAGATGGTGCTCGGCGTCGGTGGGGCGCGGGCTCTGGCAGCGCTGGGCTTCGAGATCGAGCTGTTCCATCTCAACGAGGGCCACGCCGGATTTGTCGCCCTCGAGCTGATCGACCGGGTCATCGCCGACAACGACCTGGCGGTCGCCGTGGCCGGAGTGCGCCGCGATGTCGTCTTCACCACTCACACCCCGGTGCCCGCGGGCATCGATCGTCTCAGTCCGGAAGCGCTCCGACCCCATCTCGAGTCGTGGGCTCAGCGATGGGGACTCGACGTCGAGCGGGTGTGGGAGTTGGGTGCCGACCCCGCCCATGGCGACGAGTTCAACATGGCCATCTTCTGTCTACGGATGTCACGGACCGCAAACGGAGTCTCCAAACTCCACGGGGAGGTGAGCCGCCAGCTCTTCTCCCAGGTTCTCGAAGGGCGGGCCATCACACATGTCACCAACGGCGTGCATGCCCGGACCTGGACCGCGATCGCGGTGCAGGAGCTGTTCGACAGCACCCTCGGCCCAGGCTGGGATCGCGGCGAGTCTCGAGCGTGGGACCGGGTGATGGATATCGATGACGGTGTGTTGGCGGATGTGCGCCGGCAGGGCTCGGAGCAGCTCTCCGAATACCTGGCTGAACACGATATTTCCCTCGATCCAGCCGCCATGGTGGTCGGATTCGCCCGACGGTTCGCCCCCTACAAGCGATCCACCTTGATTCTCCGCGAAAGCGGGCGGTTGGCCCAGTTGCTCGCGGATGATGATCGTCCGGTCCACTTCCTCTTTGCCGGGAAGTCCCACCCTGCCAATCGGGAAGGCATGGCACTCATCGAGGAGATTCTGGGCTTCTCCGCCTCCGCGGCCACCAGGGGGCGATTCAGCTTTGTGCCCGACTACGGCATGGAGGTGAGCGCAGCGATGGTGCAGGGCTGCGACATCTGGCTGAACAACCCGATCCGCCTTCACGAGGCATCCGGCACCAGTGGCGAGAAGGTGGCCCTCAACGGAGGTCTCAACCTGTCGATCCTCGATGGATGGTGGGCCGAGATGTACGACGGCGACAACGGTTGGGCGATCGAGTCCAGCTCAGCCGACGATCCGGAGTTGCGTGACGCCGAGGAGGCTTCGTCGCTCATGGACGTGTTGGTCGTCGCCCGAGACGAGTATTTCGACGACCGTGCCCGGCTGAACAAGCGGATCCGACACGCCTGGCACTCACTCGGGCCACGGGTGACCGCCGCCCGTATGTTGCAGGACTATCGGGAGCGGATCTATCGGCTCTGAGCTGCGGTCCGGGGTGGGGGTGAGAGGGGCGTAGCCCTCAGAACAGCCATCGAGGCCTGGCCTCGCTTCGGGAGAATCGAAGACTTCCTCGTAGGGAAACGGGACATGTTGGACGCACGAATCCATATGTCTCGCATCGGATGGCCTTCCATCACTGTCACCCTCAAGGAGACATCCCACTCATGGATCAAGCCGCGCCCAAAGCCTGTCCGTCATTGAGTCCGGGAACGAGGATGCCTCATGACAGAATGAGACGAGAGAGAGCGCCGGTTCCGACAGCGCAGGACAAAATCGGGAGTGACGATGCGCAAGTTGATCGTGAGCAATCTGATCTCACTGGACGGCTACGCGTCCGGCCCCGGCGGCGACGTGATGGCTCTGCCGTTCGATACCACGTTCAGCGACTACAACCTTGAGCTCATGCAGACCGCGGACACTCTGGTGTCCGGCGCCACGACCTACCGCGGGTTCCTCAGCTATTGGCCTCCAATCGCCGACGACCCGGCGCAGCCCGAAGTCGAGAGGGCCATCTCGCGCCGCCATGGAGAGCTCGAGCACCTGGTGGTCTCTAACAGTCTGACCGCCGAGGAGACCGGCCCGTGGCGGGAGAAGACCAGGATCGTGAACAGGGACGAGGCACGGGACGCGATCGCTCAGGCCAAAGGGGGCGAGGGCGGCACGCTATTGGTTTTCGGCAGTATGACGACCTGGAACGACCTGCTCGCCGCAGGCCTGGTCGACGAGCTACACATGATGGTCGGAGCGGGCGTCCTGATCGACGGCGTCCCGGCCTTCTCGGTCCAGCCACCCGGCCCGATGCAGCTGACCGGCGCACGGCAGCTCGGCGACTCCAACATCGCGCTCGCTGCTGTACTCGCTGGGGTGACGGCTACGCAGCAAATCCCGACCGACGACCATCGGCTGGACCTGGTTGGTGCCCAGCGCTTCGAAAGCCCTGTCGGCACGCATGCGCTTCCGTCGGTCGACCAGCAATGCCAGTTTTCGAGCGATGGATCTCTGGCCCTGAAGTCGACACCCCAAATTTCGACTGGCTGCTCTGAACACCCTTAGCCCTAGAGCTCTCCCTCGTTCCTCAAGCGGTTGGTCTCCATCTGATATTCGGATTCGAGACTCTCGAGGCGGTCGGTGAGAGGCGCTAGGGCCGTCATCCCATCCTGTGCGGCGTTATCCAACTCGGCGTCAGTTTCAGCGTCGAGTTGAAGCTGTGCAAGCTTCATCGATACCGCCACTAACGACCTATGGATGTCCTCCAAACTGCGCTGGATCTTGTCTCTATGCTCCAATGTCACCTGTTCACCCCCCGGTGCAGCCACCTCCAGCGACTACGCAGCTGAGCGTGGCTTACATTTCAGTCTTCGACCTGGAATTCCGCCGCCATGCCAAGGAAGGCGTGTGGGGTGCCGTCGCCGAGGTCGGGCGGGCCTTCGGTAGCGCCGGCCATCGCTTCCTCCACCACGGCAGGATCGGCGCCCTGAGGTATGAAGCAGATGACGGCGTAGCGACCCGCATCGCCAAGTGCCACGGAGGTGCCTTCGGCCTCGGGGTTGAAACCATCCTCACCCGGCATCGCGACCAGAACACCTTGGAACTCGATCAGCGACTCGGACTCTTCTTCCGGTAGCTCTAGCAGCTCCTCCAAAGTGCGTTCCTCGCCATCCACGACGCGGAACACCACCATCTCATGGAACTCAACCTCTGAACCGTTGGTGAACGTCAGTTCGGCGCCCGATGCCGCGATCTCGGGAACTCCCTCGAATGCGTAGTCCTGACCGGTGATCTCGATTGTGCCTTCGACCGCACCCGATCCGCCACATGCGGATACCAGCGCCAAGCCGAGTATCGCGGCGATCATCGATGTCTTGAATCTCAAACTATGCCCTTTCCTAGGCGTGTGACCGACTCAACAGTGCCGCCGGTACGAAACCGTTACCGCATATGACTGCCCCAATGCGGCTCTGTCTTGGGTCAGAGGATAGGCAAAGAAATGACCCTCCCCCGGTCCGAGGGAGCATCGTCCGGTCGGCTGCTGTCCCGCGTTCCGGGCGTTGCTGGTCCATTCGGAACCGTTCCCCCCACCAGACTTCGATTCCGGGCCGGCCGTGGGGATCGGGATACCAGCCCGCTTCGGGCGGGCTCGGCAGGGGCGTTGCAGCGGGGTCACTAGCCAGGTGGCTGCTGAGAAGCGTGACGGAGTGCCGTAGGGAAACGGGACGTGCCAGTCACGAAATAACTGAGGAATTGCTCCGCAGAATCCAGACCGGAAAGACGACGCGGTCAAACGGGCGCCAAACATGATGGTTCTGTCACGTTCTGGCTGGCTCGCCAAGTCTTTGCCAGGACTTGAGAGACATCCGGAGGTCGACCTATCTTTCTGGTCTGATGGCATCCCCTCCGATAAGCATGGTTATCACCGTGACCGTCAAGGGCAGTTCACCCGAGGAACAGGCTCCGTCAAACCAGACCCTAGATTGGGGTAGTTGTAACGAAGTCCGCCTTTTAGGCGGCTCCGGGGAGGACTTGACCTCCAACACCAACCTGCTGTGTATTCGGGCCTCTCGACACCCGAAAACACCAATGAACATAGGGTTTTCGTGCTCTCTAAGTTTGGCGTGAACCGGTGCTCAATCTTTCTTGTGTCGATTTTCACTTTTGCTCGCAGTCGCCAACGTGTGGACCAGTACAAGGCGGGCGTGATAGGTGAGAGACTCGCTCTTTGAGACTCACGACGAGGGGCATTCGTCGACCCGACTCACATAGCTCGAGTCACCGGGGCCTTCGTCTCTCGCCCAGCGGTACGTCGAGGCCAGCAGGAGCCGTCCCGACGTTTCGACGTGGTGCGTCCCGTTGTTGGCGAAGCTGGTCTCGCCGGGCTTTAAGAAAATGTGTGTGCTGAACAGGCGAGGTGAGATAGAGAACGGCTCGAACGTCACGCGGTACACGTCGATGTAGTCGTCGGCGCCGGTGTCGTCCTCGGGATCACCCCGGAAGCCGAGCAGGTACCACTGGTCGGTGCGGTCCCGTAAGAGCTTGCATTGAGTCGTTCCGGGCGGCAACGGGAACGGGAACATGCTCTGGTGCCGGGCCGGCTGCAAGGCCACGATGTTGAGGGCGCCCTGCTCGCACCTAGGGAAGAGGTGAGAGCCCTTGGCCGTCATGAGCGCTCCCCACCCCCAGTGATACGTCGCGATACCGAG
>CAWKEI010000018.1:0-624763 GCA_963848695.1 uncultured Acidobacteriota bacterium | reverse complement strand
GGGCAGGCGTCACAGCGTATACGTCGTCTTGCGACTTAGCACGCTGCTGTGTTTTTGGTAAACAGTCGCTTGGGTCTGGTCACTGCGGCCCCCTCAAGCTCCGGACGCAAGTCCTTCACCTTACCGGGGCGCTCCTTCTCCCGAAGTTACGGAGCTATTTTGCCGAATTCCTTAACCAGAGTTAACTCGCTCGCCTTGGTATTCTCTACCTGTCCACCTGTGTCGGTTTGGGGTACGGGCACCCTGAGTGCTCGCTAGAAGTTTTTCTCGGAGGCATGGCTTCAACGGCTTCGCCTAAAGCGGCTCGGCATCACGTCTCAGGCTTTATGAGGTCCGGATTTACCTGGACCTCGCCCCACACGCTTACCCCGGGAACAACCATCGCCCGGGTCCGTTTAGCCTTCCCCGTCACTCCTTCGCTGACCTAGTACTGACTGGGTCGGTAGGCCCCGAAGGGCTTTCCTTAGCAAATCAGATTCGGCCTGGGCGCACGCAGAGTGGTACCGGAATATCAACCGGTTGTCCATCGACTACGCCTCTCGGCCTCACCTTAGGTCCCGACTTACCCTGGGCGGACGAACCTTCCCCAGGAACCCTTGGACATTCGGCGGAAGAGATTCTCACTCTTCATTCGCTACTCATGCCGGCATTCGCACTCGTGACGCCTCCACGACTGGCTTCCGCCGCCGCTTCGCTGGCAACACGACGCTCCCCTACCGATCCAGCTAATGCTGGATCCCGTAGCTTCGGCGGTGTACTTGAGCCCCGTTACATTTTCCGCGCAGAGTCACTCGACCAGTGAGCTGTTACGCACTCTTTAAATGGTGGCTGCTTCTAAGCCAACATCCTGGCTGTTTGAGCAACTCCACATCGTTTCCCACTTAGTACACACTTGGGGGCCTTAGCTGACGATCTGGGCTGTTTCCCTTTCGACCACGAAGCTCATCCCACGTAGTCTGACTGCCGCATTTAGCGCATTGAGATTCGGAGTTTGACTGAATTCGGTAAGCTTGTAGGCCCCCTAGTCCAATCAGTGCTCTACCCCCAATGCGGAACATTACGACGCTAGCCCTAAAGCTATTTCGGGGAGAACCAGCTATCGCCGAGTTTGTTTGGCCTTTCACCCCTATCCACAGGTCATCCCCCAAGTTTTCAACCTTGGTGGGTTCGGGCCTCCACGAGGTCTTACCCTCGCTTCACCCTGCCCATGGATAGATCACTCGGCTTCGGGTCTACGGCATGCGACTAGGCGCCCTATTAAGACTCGCTTTCGCTTCGACTACGGTTCACACCTTAATCTTGCCACATACCGGTAACTCGCCGGCTCATTCTTCAAAAGGCAGGCGGTCAGGATCCGAAGATCCCTCCCACTGCTTGTAAGTCAACGGTTTCAGGTACTATTTCACTCCCCTCGCCGGGGTTCTTTTCACCTTTCCCTCACGGTACTAGTCCGCTATCGGTCGCTAGGAAGTACTTAGCCTTACGAGGTGGTTCTCGCAGATTCACACGGAATATCCTCCGTGCTACTTGGGAACACCGAATCTGAAGCAAGGTCGGTTTTCATCTACAGGGCTGTTACCTGCTATGGCCCAGCTTTCCAGCTGTGTTCGACTAACCGCCTCGTTTGTAACTTCAGCTCGATACCGGTGTATCGAGACATCAGGTCCCACGACACCAATACAGCAACGCCACCGGGCTATCACACTGCATAGGTTTAGGCTCATCCCGTTTCGCTCGCCACTACTCAGGGAGTCGCATTTGCTTTCTTTTCCTCAGAGTACTGAGATGTTTCAGTTCCCCTGGTTACCTCAACCGGCCCTATGTGTTCAGACCGGAGTGACTGGGCATGACCCCAGCCGGGTTTCCCCATTCGGACATCCTCGGATCAACGCTTGCTTGACAGCTTCCCGAGGCTTTTCGCAGCCTGCCACGTCCTTCATCGGCTTCTAGCGCCAAGGCATCCACCGTTAACTCTTAGTAGCTTGGAATATAGAGAATCCAAGACATTTTGTGCTCGCTATGCAGTTCTCAAGTTGCCTGAAGGTGCTCGACCGCGGCGATACGAGATCGTCCCGGCCGTGAACTCCTTCACAACTGAACAATGTGCCCAATCCACCGGCTCCTTGGCCGGGCTCATCCGAGCTCTCGTGTCACCGAAGCGACTCGAGCTTGCTCGTTCCACCCAACCAGATCAGTCCTGTTAGATCGAATAGCCAGCAGATCAACTAGAAGCTGGAAACCGGTCAATCATGACGGTTTCGTTAATGCTCCTTAGAAAGGAGGTGATCCAGCCGCACGTTCCCGTACGGCTACCTTGTTACGACTTCGTCCCAATTACCGACCCCACCTTCGGCAGCTCCCTCCCTAAAAGGGTTGGGCCACTGACTTCGGGTGTTGCCGACTTTCGTGACGTGACGGGCGGTGTGTACAATCCCCGAGAACGCATTCACCGCGGCTTTGCTGATCCGCGATTACTAGCGACTCCGACTTCATGGAGTCGAGTTGCAGACTCCAATCCGAACTGAGGCCGGCTTTTTGGGATTCGCTCACCTTCGCAGGATCGCAGCCCGTTGTACCGGCCATTGTAGCATGCGTGCAGCCCTGGATATAAGGGGCATGATGACTTGACGTCGTCCTCACCTTCCTCCGAGTTATCCCCGGCAGTCTCCTATGAGTCCCCGGCCGAACCGCTGGCAACATAGGACAAGGGTTGCGCTCGTTGCGGGACTTAACCCAACATCTCACGACACGAGCTGACGACAGCCATGCACCACCTGTCATGGGCCCTTACGGACACCGTGTTTCCACGGCTTTTCCCATGATGTCAAACCCAGGTAAGGTTCTTCGGGTTGCATCGAATTAAGCCGCATGCTCCGCCGCTTGTGCGGGGACCCGTCAATTCCTTTGAGTTTTAGCCTTGCGGCCGTACTCCCCAGGCGGGACACTTAATGCGTTAGCTTCGGCACGGCAGTCGTTGATCAGACCGCCACACCTAGTGTCCAACGTTTACAGCGTGGACTACCAGGGTATCTAATCCTGTTTGCTCCCCACGCTTTCGCTCCTCAGCGTCAGTACCGGCCCAGAGAACCGCCTTCGCTACTGGTGTTCCTCCCGATATCTGCGCATTTCACCGCTACACCGGGAATTCCATTCTCCTCTACCGGACTCTAGTCACAATAGTCTCGACTGCAGTTCCGAGGTTGAGCCTCGGACTTTCACAGCCGACTTACTGAACCGCCTACGAGCTCTTTACGCCCAATAATTCCGGACAACGCTCGCCCCCTACGTATTACCGCGGCTGCTGGCACGTAGTTGGCCGGGGCTTCTTTTGGAGGTACCGTCAATTTCTTCCCTCCTGAAAGGGGTTTACAACCCGAAGGCCTTCATCCCCCACGCGGCGTTGCTGCGTCAGGCTTTCGCCCATTGCGCAAGATTCCCTGCTGCTGCCTCCCGTAGGAGTCTGGGCCGTGTCTCAGTCCCAGTGTGGCTGATCGTCCTCTCAGACCAGCTACTCGTCAATGCCTTGGTAGGCCGTTACCCCACCAACTAGCTGATAAGCCGCGAGCCCATCCCACAGCACAAAGGCATTTCCTCGAACAATCATGTGGTTACTCGAGGATATTCGGTATTAATCCAGGTTTCCCTGGGCTATCCCGATCTGTGGGGCAGGTTGCTCACGTGTTACTCACCCGTTCGCCGCTCCGTCATACCGGTGGGTTACCCCTCCGGTGTGCGTCGCTCGACTTGCATGCATTAGGCACGCCGCCAGCGTTCGTCCTGAGCCAGGATCAAACTCTCCAACGTACATTCAAGGCCGGCACCCGAGGGCGCCTGCCAATCCTGTCAGTTATGAGTTTGCAATTGGGTCCAGGGCCCGTGAGGGGCCCTAGAGCTGATTGCTATACAGATGCTCACTCACCTCTTCGACCTTCATTGGCTGACTCTCGTCATCCGATTCGGGCCGGGAAGTGGGTGTGCATGCTGGCTTTTGGCACATTGTTCAGTTGTCAAGGAGCCCAGAGCTCCCACTACTGATTGTCAGGCGGGCCGACGGCGACATCTGCGACCTCTCGCCGATGTCATCGTGACCCCGATACAAAGTGAATCCGAGGCGACGCGAAAAAGGCGCCGTCCCGGTGTTCAAGTGGGTGGCCGGGGATGTGTTCCCCAGCCGGGAGTCGAATAGTAACGACACCCCTGAGTTAGTCAAGTCAATAGACGAGCCGGACGAATCGCCGTTTGCCCACCTGGAGGACCCGCCCCTCCAGGTCTGCTCTGGCGACCTCTTGGGCCTCGAGCACCGACCCGTCGAGCTTCACCGCTCCCTGGGTCAGCAATCGTCGGGCTTCCGATCCAGAGAGCCCGAGAGCGTCCCTGATCAGCCCCGGGATCATGATCGGATCGTCTGCCGGGAGGGCAAACGACTCGATGTCGTCGGGCATTCCCCCCTCTTTGAATACCTGATCGAATGCCGCTTCGGCGCTCTGTGCCTCGTCGTCGCCCCAGTAGAGGGCGGTCACGTCACGGGCGAGACGCCGCTTGGTCTCGCCGGGGTGGAGCGCCCCGGAGACGAGGCCGGCCTCGATCTCGTCGACGTCGGCAGGATCGAGGTCCGCTGCCAGCCGGAACCACTCGAGCATGGCTGTGTCGGGGATGCTCATTGTCTTGCCGAACATCTCCTTGGGCGTGTCCTCCACACCGATGTAGTTCCCCAGTGACTGCGACATCTTCTTGACTCCGTCGGTACCGACGAGAAGAGGCATCGTCATGGCCACCTGTGGCTCCATGCCGTACCGCTCCTGGACGGTTCGGCCCATCATGAGGTTCCACAACTGGTCCGACCCGCCCAGCTCGACATCAGCCTCGACCGCCACCGAGTCGTAGCCCTGGAGCAACGGATAGAGGAACTCCATGACTGAGATCGGGCTTCCTTCTTCGTAGCGCTTGGCGAAGTCGGATCGCTCGAGCATCTGGGCCACGGTGGCGGCGGAGGTGAGCTCGAGCAGACCGGCCATGTCGAGGGCCCCCAGCCACTCCGAGTTCCGCCTGATCTCGAGATTCTCCGGGAGGAGGATCCTGCGGAACTGGCCGAGCACGTTCTCTGCGTACCCGTTGACCTCCTCCGCGGTGAGCCGCCGACGCGTCTCCGAGCGATCCGAAGGGTCTCCGACCTGTCCGGTGAAGTCGCCGACGATGAGGACCGCGGTATGGCCCATCTCCTGGAAATGCCGCAGCTTACGAAGAACGACGGCCCACCCCAGAGTTACCGACGGGGCGGTGGGGTCCAGGCCCAGCTTCACCCGAAGCGGGCGTCCCTGCTCCAGCTTGGCGGCCAGGTCCTCGCTTGGGACCACCTGATCGGTGTGACGAAGGAGGAACCCGAGTTGGTCGTCGGTGCTCATCGGCGCGGCGAGAGTAGATCAGGGAGATCTGATCGCCCGCCCGCCCCGGCCGCCGATGTGACCGCGACGAATCGCCATGGGCGATCGATGGCCTGGCTGATGCCAACTCGTGGTGTCGCCATCACCAGGGCAGGCGCTGGGCCCGGCTCCAGACGAACCGGGGATGATCTTCCCAACAGGTACGTCCCATCGTGCGAGTGGTCGACTCCCAGGGCCTGAGTCAGCTTCCCCGGGCCATTGGCCAGATCCTGTTCCCGCCCCCGGCGAGACCTGGCCACACCGAGCCCGTCGACGATCTCCCCTCCCCGAAAGAGGATCCCCCATCCGATGCCTTCGGGCCCCGCCGCCACGTTGGCGCACCAGTGGATGCCGTAGGAGCGATACACGTAGAGAGTCCCGGGTCGCTCGAACATCGATCCGTTTCGCCTGGTCCTGCCTCGAAAAGCATGGGACGCCGGGTCGTCGGATCCTTTGTACGCCTCGACCTCGGTGATGCGCGCTCTTACCGGCTTCCCACCGACGTCTGACACCAGGAACCAACCCAGGAGCCGGGGCGCAGCCTCCTCGGGGCTCTCCGCGAGCTGCGATGCCAGATCCACCTCAGCCCCCCCGCAGCCGGGCGCCGAGCTCCTCGGCAGCGCTGATCATGCTTTGGCGCACCGGAGACACCTCTTCATTGGTGAGGGTGTGGTCCGCCGATCGCAGGCGGTACCGGATCGCCACTGCCCGGCTTCCTTCGTCGACGCCGGGCCCCTGAAACACATCGAAGACCCGAGAGGACTCCACCAGATCGGTGCCCGCGTCGTCGGTGGCTCTCATCAATCGACCGACATCGAGGGTTTCAGGCACGAGAAAGGAGAGGTCGAAGTCAAAATGGGGGAACACCGACGGCGATTTGGCGATGACCGGGTCGACCCGAGCAAGCAGGGGCTGGAGATCGAGCTCACCGATCGCGACCCTTCCCGGTATCTCGAACTCCCGATTGGCGCGAGGGCTCAGCTCACCGACATGACCGATGTGCGAGCCCCCCAGCTTCACTGCCGCAGATCGGCCAGGGTGGTACCCAAACGCCTCCGCCGGCTCGACCGTGAAATCGAGGTGCCCCAAAACCGCCATGACATGACGGAGCACCGAAAGGGATACCTGGGCGTCGGCAGTCGTTGGCTCCTGACCCAGGAGACGTGGCCCTACGCCACCCACGATGACCCAGGCCAGCACCGACTTCTGCTCGGGGAGCCGGGAGTCCTCGGCCCAGGGCTCGGCGAGGAACACGCGGGACATCTCGAAAAGGGCGACCTCCGACATCCCGTATGAGAAGTTGTGACGGGCCACGTTGAGCATGCCGGGGAGCATGGTCGGCCGCATGGTCCCCTCCTCCTCCCTCAGCGGGTTGGTCACGGTGAGCAGTCGAGCCGTGTCCATCCATCCCAGCCTGATCAGGTCGGACTGGTTAACGAAGGGAAGCGTCACCGTCTGATGCATCCCCAGCCCGATCAATGCCGAAGTGAGGAGGCGGGCCCGCTTCTGCTCGGCGGTGAGGCCACCGCCGGGGCCGGTGGGAAGAGTGGCGCCGAACCGCTGGAAGCCGTGGAGCCTGGCCACTTCTTCGACGAGGTCCGCGGGACGAGTGACGTCGGGCCGATAGGTGGGGACGGTGACCACCATCGGGTCGGTGCCCGCGACGGTCATCCCAAGACGGGTCAGGATGCTGCTCACCTGCTCGATGGTGAAGCCCGGGCCGAGGAGCCGCTCGACATCGTCAAGCGTGAGGTCGACCTGGACCGGATTGATCTCTACCGCGATCTCATCGATCACGGCCTCGAGCACCTCGCCGCCCCCGAGCTCGACCACCATCGCCGCTGCCCTCGCATCGGCCTGCTCGGTGAGGTTGGGATCGACCCCGCGCTCGAATCTCGTCGAGGCCTCGGACATCAGCCCGTGACGGCGTGACATGTACATGATCGTGGGGGGGTCCCAGGAAGCCGCTTCCATGAGGACGTTCACGGTCGACCCCGATACCTCGGAACGGGCGCCGCCCATGGTCCCCGACATCGAAGTCGGGCCGTCGCTGTCGTAGATGATCAGGTCCTCGGCCGTCAATGTGCGCAGCTCACCGTCGAGGGTCTCGAGCGTCTCACCGGGCTCGGCCCTCTTGACCGTCAGTCGACGCCCGGAGATGGTGTCGGCATCGAATGCATGTAGAGGATGACCCAGTTCCAGCATCACGTAATTTGTCACGTCGACCACATTGGAGATCGCCCGCATCCCGGCCTTCCTGAGCCGATGCCGCACCCAGAGAGGCGAGCTTCCCACCCGCACACCGCGGATCTCCCGGGCGGTGAATCGGCGGCAACCGGACGGATCCCCGATCTCGACGCTGATCACCGGCGACCCAGGGGCAGACACCAGGGGCCGCTCAGGGACCTGATACCCGACCGCGTAGTGGGCCGCCAGGTCGCGAGCGATCCCGACGAGCGACATGGCATCGGGTCGGTTGTTGGTGATGGCCACATCGAACACGACGTCGGGCAGCTCGACGAGGTCGGAGAATGGTGAGCCCGGAGCGGGCTCACCATCCAGGACGAGGATCCCGGAGTGGTCCTCGCCGAGGCCCAGCTCGCTCTCGGAGCAGATCATCCCGTTTGATTCGACTCCGCGGATGGTTCGCCGGCCGATCTCGAAGTCGCCGGGGAGCACTGCGCCCGGCTTGGCCACTGCGACATAGGCGCCGTCCGAGAAGTTCCACGCACCACAAATGATCTGCTCAGAGCCGGAGCCGGTGTCCACCTGACACACCCGAACCTTGTCGGCGTCGGGGTGCGGTGAGATCTGTTCGACTCTCCCCACGAACACATCGGTCCACCCTGGCTCGAGGACCTGGAAGCTCTCCACCTCGTGCCCGAGCATGGTGAGGACGTCCGACAACTCGGCCGGGTCCGTCGTCGGGAGCTCGATGAACTCCTGCAGCCAGCGCAGCGGGACTTTCATCGGAACTGGCTCAGGAAGCGGAGGTCGTTGTCAACGAAGTGACGGATGTCGTTGATTCCGTGGCGGACCATCGCCATGCGCTCCACCCCCATCCCGAAGGCGAAGCCCGAGACCTTGGACGGGTCGTAACCGACCGCCAGCAACACGTTGGGGTCGACCATGCCGCATCCCAGCATCTCGAGCCAGCCCGCTCCGCCACAGACCCGGCACCCTGGCTCACCGCCGTCACAGGCGAAACAGGAAACCGAGAGGTCGGCTGAAGGCTCGGTGAACGGGAAGAAATCGGGCCGGAGCCTCACTGACGTCTTTGGGCCGAAGAACTCCCTGGAGAAGTGGGCCAGCGTCCCCTTGAGATCGGAGAACTGGATCGACACGTCGACGGCCAGCCCTTCGATCTGGTGAAACACGGGAAGATGCGTGGCATCGGTCGTCTCCTGGCGATAGACCTTCCCGGGCACCACCACATAGACGGGAGGCTCGTGAGTTTCCATCCACCGCGCCTGGACCGGGGAGGTCTGGGTGCGGAGGAGGACCTCGTCGGACGGCTCCCCGTAGTCGAGGTAGAGCGTGTCCGACTCGAGACGGGCGGGATGAGTTGGCGGGGTGTTGAGGGCATCGAAGTTGTACCAGCCGAGCTCGGCCTCGGGACCGTCGGCCACCACGTAGCCCAGGCCGTTGAAGATGTCGACGATCTCATCGATCGTCTGTTGGAGCAGATGCCGCGAGCCTTGAGGGAAGGAGTGGCTCGCCAACGTGACATCGATGCGGTCTTCGGTGAGTCTCCTGGCTTCGTCTTCGATCTCCAACTGGACCCGTCTCGCCGACAGGAGAGCCTGAATGCTCCCGGTCACCTCGTTGAGCTTCTCCCCGACCAGAGGACGATCCGCCGGCTCCAAGGACCCCATCGACCTTCTGACTTCGCCGACCGGAGAGCTCTTGCCCAGGAGACTGCTTTCGATCCGGTCCAGATCCTCGAGACTCTCGGCGCCATCGATCGCAGCGGGAGCCTCCGCCAACACACCGTCGAGCACTGGTCTGGGATCCATGTCGGCGGCAGGTTAGAAGGCTCGCTAACGCTCGCCGTACTCCGTGCCCGGTAGCTCCCGGCGAGATAGCTCGTAGATCGTGATTCCGGCGGCCATTGCGGCGTTGAGGCTCTCCATTCCCCCCGGCATCGGGATGGTCACCCTGTGAGCGGACTCCGCGACCACATCGAGGGGGAGACCTGGCGCTTCCTCACCAACGAGCAGAGCACGACGGCCCGGGGGAAGGTCGGCGGGGCTCACTCCCCCGCTCACGACCATGGCGACGATGGCCAACCCGGCCTCCTCCAGGGCTCGCATCGACTCGACCAGCGTGACGGTGAGACGGAAATGGCCCCCGGCGCCCGCCCGCAGCACCTTGGGCGCCCACGGGTCGGCTGTTCCCTCGGTGTAGCCGAAGTCCCAGCCGAAGGCCGCGGCAGCCCGGATCAGCGTCCCAACGTTCCCGGGGTCACTCAACCCCCAGGCAACGACCAGATCCCGTCCGGTAGGCGTGCTGGGCGGCGGGAGCGCGATGATCGCCGCCGGCCCTCTCGGAGTCACGGTGCCCGTGACCCGGCCCAATGCTGCCGGCTCCACCAGGATGAGCTCGAAGCCGCTTTCCTCGGCCAGCTGTGCAGTGGCACGGTCCTCGGGAAGGGCAAACACCGCCTCAGGGATCACCCCGGCCTCCAGAGCCTCACCGAGGAGGTGGGGACCCTCGAGAATCGTTTTCCCGGTCGCCCGCCGCTCCCGGGAATCGTGAAGCCGGGCCGCCTCCACCACTCGCGGGTTGCGATGGCGCAGAGGCTCCATCGGCGGAGTGACCAGCCCGATCAGCTCTTCCGGGAGGCCTCGACCAACTGGGTGAACGCACCGGGATCGTTCACCGCCATCTCGGCCAGCATCTTGCGATCGACCTCGATGTCGGCAGCCTTCAACCCTGCGATCAGCTGCGAGTAGGTAGTGCCGTTCTGACGAGCGGCAGCGTTGATCCTGGCGATCCACAGCCGCCGGAACTCACCCTTCCGGGCTCGCCGGTCGCGGTACGCGTCCTGCATCGCATGCATGACCTGCTCGTTGGCGGTCCTGTAACGGCGGCTGCGGGCACCCTTGTAACCCTTGGCCCGACCGAGGACCTTCTTGTGTGATTTCTTGGCGTGTACCGCCCGTTTCACACGTGCCATGTTTGAACCTCCTGAATCCTCAACGACCGAGCAGCTTCTTGGCGACCTTGGCGTCACCGGGGGCGAGCTCGACCTCACCGGTGCGACGCCGGTAGGTGTTCTTCCCCTTGGCCAGACGCAGATGCCCGCGTCCTGATTGGCGTCTCATGTACTTGCCAGAGCCGGTGACTTTGATCCGCTTCTTGGCGCCGCTGTGTGTCTTCATCTTCGGCACGGCTATCTCCTGTTTCGTCCTACTGCTCGTCTTCGGCCGGCTCGACCGCGGCCCTCGTCTTCCGGGAGGGCGCAAGCACCATCGTCATGCTCCGTCCTTCGAGCTTGGCGCTCTGCTCCGTCACCGCGACATCGTTCAATTCCTCGGCCAAACGGTCCAGAAGTTCTTTTCCGAAGGCGGGCCGCTCCTGCTCGCGCCCGCGGAACCGGACGGTGACCTTGACCTTGTCACCTTCTTCGAGGAACTCCTGCGCCTTGCGCCGGGTGATGTCGAAATCGTGCTCCCCGATCCGCACCTTCATTCGGAGCTCCTTGATGGTGGTCCGTGTCTGCTTCTTGCGTGCCTCACGCGCCTTCACCGACTGCTCGTACTTGTATTTCCCGTAGTCCATGAGCCGGCAGACCGGCGGCTTGGCGTTCGGCGCCACCTCCACCAGATCCAGATCCAGTTGCTCTGCGAGCCACATGGCCTCGTTGAGCTTCTTGATCCCGATCTGTGCCCCGTCGGGGGCGATGACCAACACTTCCTTGGCCCTGATGGCGCCATTCACACGGAGCTCGTTGATGCTCTTACCTCCTGATGATGTGGTTTCCGGAAAAGAAAAAGGCAACAGGCGAAAGACCTGCTGCCATGAACCTCAGCCCGAGCCCATCGGTGCGCTCGGTCTGGTGATCGGACCACGGCTCGCCTCGGGTGACCACCTCGACGGGAAGCAATCACAACGGCGGCCGGGTGGGGAAGCAGCGCTTCCACTCTTGCCATCGGTTGTCCTGGTGAGGATACCAGTGGCCCCATTGGAATCGGTAGTCGCAGCTCAGACCTCACGCAGCGCCCGCAGTGCGGTGGCGGTGGACACGGCGGCTTCCGCCGCCTCGAATCCCTTGTTCGACGGTCCCTCCCCCGCCCGCTCCACGGCGTGGGAGAACTCGCTCACCGCGAGGATGGCGTTGGCGACAGGGACACCGCTCTCGAGCGCGACCCGGGCGATCCCGGCGGTCGACTCACGGACCACGATCTCGTAGTGATCGGTGTCGCCGCGGACGATCGTCCCGATCGCAACGACGGCGTCACAGCCGGCTTGTGTCAGCCCGTGCGCGGCGAGGGGCAATTCCAGGGCGCCAGGCACCCGGAGGATGGTCACCTGGGCGCCTAGGGCCTCGAGACGGGCCACAGCTGCGTCGAGGAGACGATCGGTCACTGACCGGTTCCAGGTGGCGACGGCCACGCCGACATGCAGGCCCGAGCCGTCAGGCTCGCCCTCGATGATTCGGGTCATGCCCCTTGACCCAAATCCATCTGATGCCCGAGACGGGTCGCTTTGGCCCGCAGGTAGTCCCGGTTCTCGTCGTTGGCGTCGATGAAGAGCGGGACCTGCTCCAGGATCGACAACCCGTATCCCTCGATGCCGGCGCGCTTCGTTGGGTTGTTGGTCATGATGCGCATCGACCTGACACCAAGGTCGTAGAGGATCTGCGCCCCGACGCCGTAGTCACGAGCATCCACGGGCAGTCCCAGGTTGACGTTGGCGTCCACCGTGTCGAATCCCTCATCCTGGAGCTTGTAGGCAGCCAGCTTGTGGAGAAGGCCGATGCCACGGCCCTCGTGACCACGGATGTAGAGAACCACCCCGCGCCCCTCCCCTGCGACCCGAGCCATGGCCTGGTCGAGCTGATCGCCGCAGTCGCAGCGCAGGCTGCCGAAGACGTCGCCCGTGAGGCATTCGGAGTGGACTCGGGTGAGGACTGACTCGCCTTCACCGATCTCACCCATGACGAGGGCGATGTGCTGGCGGTCGTCGACTAGGGAGCGATAGCCGACGGCCGTGAACGTGCCGTACTCGGTGGGGATCCGAGCTTCCACGACCCGCTCGACGAGTTTCTCCTGACGACGTCGATGAGCGATGAGGTCGGCGATGGTGCCGAGGAGGATGCCGTGCTCTGCCCCGAATCGTTCGAGATCTGGGAGCCGGGCAACTGTGCCATCGTCGTTCATGATCTCGGCAAGGACGCCGGCCGGGTAATGACCCGAGAGCCGGGCGAGGTCGACGGCGGTCTCGGTGTGGCCGGCTCGCTTCAGTACGCCACCCGGCTCGTATCGGAGCGGATACATGTGCCCGGGGCGGGCGAGGTCACCTGGTTTGGTATCGGGATCGAGCACGGCCTGGATCGTCTTCCACCGGTCCGAGGCGGATATGCCGGTGGTGGTGCCCTGGCGAGCATCGATCGACACCGTGAAGGCGGTGCGTCGGACGTCGGTGTTCCGGGCGACCATCATCGGCAGATCGAGCTCATCGAGTCGCTCCCCGATCACCGGCAGGCAGATGATCCCACTGGTGTGACGGAGCATGAAGCCGACCTGCTCGACGGTGGCGGCCTCGGCTGCGACGATGAGATCACCCTCGTTCTCCCGATCCTCGTCGTCGACCATGATCACCATCTCGCCGCGGCCGACCGCGGAGATGATGTCGTCGATGACAGCGAAGCTCATGCCCCGGCCTTCAGCAGCTTCTCGATGTATTTGGCCAGCACATCGACCTCAAGGTTGACCTTCTCCCCCACCCCACGCAAGCCCAGCGTGGTCACGTGCAATGAGTGCGGGATCAGGGCGATCTCGACTTCCTTGGCCCGAACCGCGGCCACGGTGAGACTCACCCCGTCGACTGTGATCGAGCCCTTCTCGATCACATAGCGGATCAGCGGCTCGGGGACCTCGATCCGCATCCGCTTCCCCTCGCCTTCGGCCTCGATCCCAACGATGACGCCGACGCCATCGACATGGCCCTGGACGATGTGCCCATCGAGCCTTCCGTCCGCACGCACCGGGCGCTCGAGATTGACCTGGTCCCCCGGGTGCAGGTCGCCGAGAGTGGACCGCGCCAGCGTCTCGCCGACGACATCCACCGAGACCCGGCCGTGTTCAGCCTCGACCCCGGTGAGGCACACCCCATTGACTGCAATCGAGCCGCCCAACGCGATACCGGAGAGCGGACCGGTGTCGAGGACGATCCTCATCCCCTCATCGGCGCTCTCCACCGACACCACGGAGCCCCGGTGCTCGACGATCCCTGTGAACATCTCAATCCCTCCGAGAACTCAGATTCTGATATCTGGCCCAACCATCCGGACGTCTCTGATATTCACGTGCCTTGATTGTGCCATGGTCGCGAAATCTCCCTCTATCGGGGCCAGACCTCGCCCTCCTGCCACCATCGGGCCTACGTAGATGATCCCGCGGCCAACCACACCCGCCTTCCACCAGGCGCCCGCCAGCTGCGGTCCGCCTTCCAGGAGAACATCGAGGAGCCCGCGGTCGGCCATGGCACGGGCAGCCCCGACCGGATCAGGCCAGTCGTCCTCACCGCCGACCACGACCAACTCGCCCGAGGGAACACCGAGTGGACGCGAGCTGATCACCAGGGGGGATCGCTCCCAGATGCGACGATCGATCGGCAATGACTGACGACCGGCCACCACCACCGGCACGGGTTGAACGCCGGCTCCCTCGTTGCGCGCGGTGAGCAGCGGGTCATCGGTGCGAAGCGTCCCGGCTCCCACGACAACGGCGTCCATGACAGAGCGGAGCCGATGCGCATCATCTCTTGCCTCTTCCGAGGTGATCCATTGTGATGAGCCGTCGGCGGCCGCGACCGAGCCGTCGAGGGTCATCGCGGTCTTGAGGGTGATGAGGGGCATGCCGGTGCGTCGGTGGTGGAAATAGGCGGGATCGACCTGCTCCGCCTCCTCGGCCAACAGCCCGGTCTCGACCTCGACCCCGGACTCCTCGAGCCGGCTCACGCCGGATCCCGACACTCTCGGGTCGGGATCGATCACTCCGATCACGACCGAGGCCACCCCTGCGGCGATCACCGCCTCGGTGCATGGAGGGGTCATTCCCTGATGACGGCACGGCTCGAGGGTGACATACAGGGTCGAGCCCTTCGCCCGGTCCCCTGCCTGTTGCAGAGCGACTACCTCGGCATGAGGTGTGCCCACCCCGTGGTGGGCTCCCTCCCCCACGACATTGCCCGCCTGGTCGACAATTACGGCGCCAACCCTCGGATTGGGATGTGCTCGATGGGGTGCGGCGAGCTCGATGGCTCGTCGCATGTGGTGGGCATCGCCCACTCAGTGGCCCGCCACTAAGTCGTGCGTCGATCGATGCGGTAGGTGGAGCCCTGCTGCTTCTTGGCGAATTCTTTCATTTCCACCGCAATCGCCGACGCCTCCCACTGTGTGGAGATCTCACGCACGTCGGTAGACGCTACACCCAGCGATAGGGACACGACCGGGAAGGCGAAGCGCTCGCCGCGGCGATCGATGACTTCGATGTAGCCACGCAAGGCATCGGCTGTGTCGTAGAGATCGAGGATCCCGTCATCGAAGCGCTCGATGACCTCCTTGCAGAATGGCTCGGATACCTCGGGCGGGATGATTGCGACGAAGTCATCGCCACCGATGTGGCCCACGAATGCGCCGGCGATCCCCAGACTGTCTGCGGCGTCGTTGAAGCATTTGGCGCAGAAGCGGATCACTTCGTCGCCACGCATGAACCCGTAGTGGTCGTTGAATGCCTTGAAGTTGTCGAGGTCACCGTGGACGAGCGCGAAGTCGCGGCCCGAGGAGATCCGCTCTTCGACCTCACCGGTGATCTTGAAGTTCCCGGGCAGACCGGTGAGAGGCGAGAGGTCGCGAGCTGCCTGGGTCCGGCGAACGACGGCTCGCACCCGGGCGACCAGCTCGTTGATGTCAAACGGCTTGGTGATGTAGTCGTCCGCCCCGAGCTCGAGGCCGCGCACCCGGTCTTCGGGAAGGCCACGGGCGGTCAGGAGGATGATCGGGATGTTGCCGGTCGAAGCCTGGCTCCGCAGCCGGTGGAGGGCGGTGAGCCCGTCCATCCGCGGCATCATGATGTCGAGGACGATCACATGGGGAGGATTGGCGGTCGCCCTTTGCAGGGCGTCCTCGCCGTCGACGGCGGTCTCGACCTCGAAGCCTTCCAGCTCGAAGTTGACCTGGACTACGGCGAGTATGTCCGGATCGTCGTCCGCGATGAGGACTCGTTCACTCATTACCTTCTATGGCCCTTCTCAGTTCGGCAGCAGCCGTCGGCGGATCTCCTGCCCCGAAAATGGTCGTCCCGGCGACGAGCACGTTCGCTCCGGCCGAAACGGCCAGACGAGCGGTTTCGAGGGTGATTCCACCGTCGATCTGAATATCGGTAGCCAAATCCCGCTCCTCAACCCATTCTCTGGCCTCTTCTACCTTGGGTAGCACCTCTCGCATGAAACTCTGCCCCCCGAATCCCGGCTCTACCGACATGAAAAGGACCAGGTCACACAGCTCCATGAACGGGCTGATCGCCGCAAACGGAGTGGCAGGGTTGGTCACCAGGCCGAAAGCGAGGCCGTTCGCCCGGGCCTTCTCGGCTGCGTCGGTTGGCTCGGGCATGGCTTCGATGTGCATCGTCACCGAATCTGCCCCGGCCTCGGCCAGTTCGGGGAGGTACGCGTCCGGATTGGTGGTCATCAGATGACAATCGAGATGAAGCGAGGTGATGGGACGGATACCGGCTATGACCGGGATGCCGAAGGAGATGTTGGGCACGAAGTGGCCATCCATCACATCGATGTGAAGCCACTCCACCTCGGTTTCGACCGCCTTGATCTGCCGTTCCAGACAGCTGAAGTCCGCGGCGAGCAGCGATGGGGCGAGCTTCAAGGTGGCCATCACCGGGAGTCTATGTTCCGGCCTCGGCGTCTCTCAGGTCACGGACCCCGATTGGTCGCCTCCGTCCACGGAGCCACGCCGCTCCGCTCATCGGCGCCCTTCCCGGTGGCAGCAGCATCACCAGCTCGATCCCCCCATCGCTCAATCCCGTCACGGGAACGCCGTCGATGTCGACCCAGCTGCCTATTTCGGGAGTGGCAGCATGCGCACGGGCCTGCAGGACCTGATGTGGCTCGCCATCGATGACGAGGGTGGCGGCGGGCTCTGGAGACAGGCCGCGGACGCGATTGATCTCTTCGCCCATGGTGCCCTGGATTCTGATCTGCCGATCTCCAGGCTCGATCTTGGCGGCATAGGTCAGACCCTCGTCGCTCTGAGGCACGGGCATCAATTGGCCGCCGAGATAGGCCGGAATCACCCCACTCATGCAGCCGGGACCCGAGAGCGGCCAGCCTCCAGGTCAGCTCCCCCGCACTCTCCTCGTCCCCGATATCGATCGCCTGTGCGGTAAGCACCGGCCCGGTGTCGAGACCGTCGTCGAGGCGAAAGATGGTCACACCGGTCATGGGATCGCCAGCCATGAGCGCCCGGCTCACCGGTGCCGCCCCTCTCCATCTGGGGAGAAGGGAGAAATGGAGGTTCAACATCCCCATGGCGGGCGTTGCGAGTGCCTCGGGATGGAGGATTCGCCCGTAGGCGACCACCACCGCCAGGTCGAGATCACCGGCCGAGCTCAGGGCGGCTCGTAGCTCGTCTGCCGACGCAGGCTGGGACACCCTCAGCCCGAGCCGGTCTGCCTCCACCTTCACGGGGGGAGCATGCAACGCCCGGCCCCGGCCACTCCTCCGATCCGGTCGGGTGATGACAACCGGCACATCGTGACTGTCCGCCAGAGATCTGAGGGTGGGCAGCGCCGCCTCCGGGGTCCCCAGGAAGGCAACGCGGCTCACTCGAAAGTGGCCAGCCCCAGGGCCTCGTCCCTCAGGTCGCGCAGCGCCTTCTTGCGTGCCGGCTTGTCGAGTCGGTCGATGAGCAGTTTTTGGTCGAGATGGTCGATCTCGTGCTGGAGGACACGGCCGAGGAGCCCGTCACCGGCATACTCGACCGGATTCCCCTCGAGATCGAGTGCGCTGACCCGGGCGAACCCCGGTCGCTTGATCTCCCACCAGTGACCGGGTACCGATAGGCATCCTTCCTCGTACTCCCACTCCCCGCTGACCTCAACGATCTGCGGGTTGATCATGACCCTTGGCCCGAGGTCGTCCTGGGCATCGAAGACGGCGATTCGCCTCGGCACGCCGATCTGGTTGGCCGCCAGGCCGACTCCCGGTGCCTCGTACATCGTCTCGAGCATGTCCTCGACCAGGGCCCTGACCGCCTCATCGATCTCGGTCACGGGTTTGGTCTCGAGACGGAGCACCGGATCGCCGAAAGTTCGAATCGGGTACACGGCCATGGTGGGCGAGAGGATAAATCAGCGTCCTGCGTCACAGGTCGATCGGATCGGCGTCGATCCGCACCGTGGCCCCCGACTCCCGCCACTTCTGCACTATGGGCCGCAGCCCCGGTTTGAGTGGTCCCAATGAGCCCTGGAGCAGCCAGCGCCACCCCTGGGCAACGGGAGCGGGGCCAAGCAACATCGGCGGCCCCAGGGTCCTGAGGTCCGAATCGAACCGCGAAGGCTCCTCCTCGCTGCGAATCTCGACGGCGAGCATCTCCGTGGCCGGGGGCAGCCCCAGCCGGGCCCGCTCCACGAGCAGCGCCTCGAGGAACGGCATGGGGTCTCCGCGTCGGAGCGCTGTCAGCAGAGGCGCTTCTGGCAAGGAAGTTTGCGCCATCATTCGCCGGCCGTGACCGGTCTCGACGGTATTGGCGAGCCGCGCCAGGATCCGGAGTGCCTCCTCGGACGTCCGGTAGTTGTGCCCGAGCATGAGACCGTCGACGTCCACTGCGACTACCAGCGGCACCGGGGACAATGTGGGCAGGTCGCGTTCAGTCCCTATCGCCACGGGGAGCTCCGTCGGGTGAATCCCCGCGACAACCCTGCCCATTCTTCGGTTGACCTCTCCGACCAGCCGCTCCGGCTCCGAGGCCATCTCCTCGAAGCTGTTTCCACCGCAGTTCGAACAGGGACCGGCGGGACGGCCACACCGCCTGCAGGTGGCCTCCCTGCCCAGCCGTGACTCGCACCCTTCGCAGACCCGGACCCGCCGGCAGGAAACGCAGCGCATCGACGAGTCAGCGGCCCTCCGGTGGGTGAAGACAAAACAGCGCCGGCCGGCGTCGATCGTGGCCCGGACGGCAGCTGCCGCGCGCTCGGCGAAGAAGCCGGACCCGGGCGGGTCGTCGCGGCGGTCCACGATCTCGACGAGGGGCCAGGCCCGCCTGGTCGGGCGGAGCACCTCGGGGCCAGAGGCCATGACCTCGAGCGACGGGGTCGGGCCGATGAATCCCAGGGTGAAGGCCTCGAGTCGTGAACGGGTGGACATCACGTCTCTCACGTGCAGCGTTGGCGTTTGGCGGTCTTTCATGGCCCGGCGCCCTTCCTCGAGCACGACAGCCAGCGCCAGATCGGGTATCCGCCACATGGCGACCCGCGGCGTCCCTACCACCAGACGCCCGGGTCCCTGAGCTTCGGTCCATGCGCTGGTCAGATCCCGGGCTATCTCCCCGGCTGCGACGACCACGTCGAAGCCCCGCTCCCTCGCCTCGACTCCCACCGTATGCGCCTCGGCTTCCGTGGCGACGACGAGCAGCGCCGATTTCTCAGCCTCCAACACCGGGAGAAGGGTGTCCAGCCAATCGAGTGCCCGCCAGGGGCCGATCACGGCGGTAGCCGGGCGGCGTCGCCCCGCGGCGACTTGCCGGGTGATGGAGAGGAATGGGTGTGTGCCGGCGGGGCGGCCGAGATGTGCCGCAGCCTTCTCGGGGGCCGGCGATGTGGGCAGATTTGGGGGTGCCGAGCGCTCGAGAAGGACAGACAGTGGCGCCACATAGTGGGTCGCTGCCCATTGGATGACCTTGAGCAGGGCAGCATCGAAGACCGGGATTTGGCTCGACAGGGCCGCTATGTCTTTGAGAGCCCCCTCACGCTCCCCGCCCAGCTCTACGACGAAACCCCGGATCTTCCTCCCCGAGAGCGGGATCCTGACGATGGAGCCGATCTGGATCGACCCCTGGAGTTGGTCGGGGATCCCGTACCAGAAGCCGTTGTCGACTGCGAAGGTGGGGACGCTCGGGACAACGCGAGCCGTGGGTCGACTCAGAGACCAGCTGCCCCTTTGAGGGCATCGACCATGTCGAGGCGCTCCCATGAGAATTCGGGGCGGCCGAAATGCCCGTACGCAGCGGTGCCGGCGAAGATCGGGGTTCTCGAGCGCGAGGTGGTCGATGATCGATGCCGGCCTGAAATCGAACACCTCTCTGACCACGTTCTCGATCCGCTCGGGAGATACCTGCTCGGTGCCGAACGTGTCGACGTGGATGGAGAATGGCTCGGCCTGGCCAATGGCGTAGGACAGTTGGATCTCGGCCTTGCGGGCGAGCCCGGAGGCGACAATGTTCTTGGCTGCCCACCGCGCGCCATATGCTGCCGAGCGATCGACCTTGGTCGCGTCCTTGCCGGAGAAGGCACCGCCACCGTGGCGTGCATACCCCCCGTAGGTATCCACGATGATCTTGCGGCCGGTGAGGCCGGTGTCCGCCACCGGACCACCGACTTCGAATCTCCCCGACGGATTGAAGATGAATCCCATGTGCTCATCGAACATGTCTTCGGGGATCACCGCAGCGACCACCGCGTCGAAGACCTCCTGGCGCATCTCGCCCTGGTCCTTGTCAGGGGCATGGTGGGCGGAGATGAGGACCTTCTCCACCGCCACCGGGCGGTCGCCCTCGTAGCGGACCATCACCTGGGTCTTGCCGTCAGGCCGGAGGTACTCGAGCTTGCCCGTCTTGCGCACCTCGGTGAGTCGCTCGGCCATGCGATGGGCGAGCTGTATCGGCAATGGCATCAACTCGGGGGTCTCGTCGACCGCAAAACCGAACATGAGGCCCTGGTCGCCGGCGCCGAGCTCGCGATCGACGCCGTCGGAGATGTCCGGGCTCTGCGGCTGCACCCGGTCCTGGATCTCCAGCTGCCCGGCGGCGAATCCGGGGTCGAAGCCGTCGTACCCGATCCTCTTCACCGTCTCGTTCACGATGTCTGCCACGTCGGGCTCGGCTCCTCTGGAGATCTCCCCGCCAACCACTGCAAGACGGGTGGTGACGAAGACCTCGCAGGCAACGCGCGCCATCTCGTCATTGGTCAAAGCCGCGTCGAGCACCGAGTCGGAGATGGCGTCGGCGACCTTGTCAGGATGGCCCTCAGTGACCGATTCGGAGGTGAAATACCAGCTTCTCATGAGGGGGCGAGATTAACCCTGCTCTCCCATGGCGGTGCCAATCCGGTCGAGGATCCGCTCGGCCACGTCGGACTTGGCGAGGAGCGGGAGCTCCTCGGTCGCCCCGGCCCGATCGATGATGACCACCCGATTGGTCTCCGTCCCGAACCCCGACCCGGGCTCGGTGACGTCGTTGTAAACAAGGAGATCGACTTTCTTCCGGCGTGCTTTCTCAATCGCCCGCTCCACACCCCCGGTCTCGGCGGCGAATCCGACCGTGAACGGGGTCGGATCGCGGGCGACCACAGATGCCAGGATGTCGGGAGTCTCGGCGAGCTCTATCGAGGGGAGGCCGTCCGCACGCGGGATCTTCGCATCGGAGGTGGTCTTCGGCTTGAAATCGGCGACCGCCGCCGCCATGACGGCCACATCCGCCTCGACACCCGTCACAGCTGACAGCATCTCATCGGCGGTCTCGACCCGGATCATCTTCACAGCGGGGTGAGTTGGGAGCCCGGCGGTCGTGACCAGAGTTACGTCATAGCCGCGGCGAACGGCGGCATCGGCGATGGCGTGACCCATCTTTCCCGATGAGCGGTTGCCGAGGAAACGGACGGGGTCCACCGGCTCGCGGGTTCCGCCGGCAGTCACCAGGACTCGCCTGCCTCTCCCCTCACCCCCCAGGATGTCCCCTGCGGCGGCGACGATGTCCTCGGGCTCGGCCACCCTGCCCATCCCGGTGTCGCCACCGGCCAGGGATCCTTGCTCGGGGCCGATGACGTGATAACCAAATGCCCTCAGCGTCTCCAGATTGCGCACTGTGGCCGGGTGCTCCCACATCTCGGTGTGCATGGCGGGGGCGAGCAGTACCGGTGCAGTCGTGGCGATGAGCGTTGCGCTGACCAGATCCTCGGATATGCCGTTGGCTACCCGACCAAGCGTGGCTCCCGTGGCCGGGGCAACGATCACGAGGTCGGCCCAGCGCGCCAGTTCGGTATGGGGCGATACGAGATCGGCGCCGAAGAGAGAAGTGAATGGCGCCTCACCGGTGATCGCGGCGAAGGTCTGGGCGCCGACAAACTCCAGGGCGGAATCTGTCATCTCCACTCGCACCGTTGCGCCGGCCTCGACCAGGCGCCGGGTCAGGTAGGCGGACTTATAGGCGGCGACGCCGCCGGTGACGCAGAGAAGGACGCGGCGGCCCTGAAGCATCACTCCTCGACGGTGTCGACCGAGACCTTGCCCTCCGCGATCTCTTCCATGGCGATTGTCAACGGCTTGCGGGACAAAGAGTGCACCTGTGGGGGCACGAACTCACCATATCCGACGCCGAGCTGGTGGAAATATCCATTGATCTGTCGGGCCCGGCGGGCGGAGACAACCACCGTCGCGAAGCGGTTGCCGATCTGGTCGATGACCTGTTCGATCTTCATGGGGTCCTTTTCGGAGTGGGGGAACCCGCACAGAGTACCCGATCAGCGGGCCGTAATCAGCGCCTCCAGCTCCGATATGGCTTGATCGAGGTTGTCATTGACCACGATGTGGTCGAACAACTCGGGTGCTTCGGCGATCTCCGACTCGGCGATCTCGAGCCTGTCTTCGATGTCCTCCTGGGAGGTGTCGCCCCGGCGGCGCAGCCTCTTCTCCAGCTCTTCGAGGTCAGGCGGGGCGATGAAATACATGACTGCATCCGGTTTGCGCTCTCGGACCTGGCGGGCTCCCTGAATCTCGATTTCGAGCAGGATGTCCCGCTGATCGGCCAGGGTCTCCTCGATGAAACTGGCAGGCGTGCCGTAGTAGCGGTTGTTGTAGATCGCCCACTCCAGGAGCTCATCGTTCTCGATCATGTTCTCGAACTCACGCCGGGAGATGAAGTTGTAATGGACGCCGTGCCTCTCGCCGGGCCGGGGGAGCCTGGTGGTGGCAGAGACCGAAAACTCGATACCGAGGCGTTCGATCAGTTCGTTGACGATGCTGGACTTGCCCGACCCGGAGGGCCCCGAGACGACGAGGAGGCGCCCTGCCACTTCAGGAGAACTCGGCTAGGAGAGCCTCTTTCTGCTTTTCTCCCAGACCCCTGATCCTGCGGTTCTCGGCGATGCCGAGTGATTCCATGAGACGTTTCGCCTTGATCTTCCCGGTCCCGGGCATCGACGCGATCACCCGCTCGACTTTGAGCCCGGCCAGGATGTCGTCGTTGGCCGCCTCTTCGAGCAACTCGGAGAGACGGAGGGAGCCGGTCTTCAACAGCTCCTTCTTCTCGAGCGCGCACTCTCCTCGCCTGGGCGGCCTTGGCCAGTGCCGCTGCTCTCTGCTCATCGGTTAGTTGGGGTGGTTGCGCCATGTCCTCATCTCGGTCGACGCCGCGACCCTAGCCAGCGTTACTCGAGCCGGCGGCCGAAACTGCCGCCTCGATTTCCGACCCAAGTGCCTGCGCCGCGGCGATCGGATCGGTCGCTGCGGTGATCGGACGACCCACAACGAGGAGGTCGGCGCCTTCCCGGATCGCCTCCTGGGGGGTGGCCACCCGTTTCTGGTCAGCGGTGTCCGATCCAGCCGGACGTATGCCGGGTGTGACCACCACCAACCCAAGCCCCAGGCTTTTGACCGCAGCCACTTCGGGGACAGCGCACACGACGCCTTCCACTCCGGCGCCGGCTCCCAACCGCGCCAGGGCCCGCACGTGCTCGCCGATGGGCCGGCCAATCCCGACCGCGCCCAATGCCGGGGCATCGAGTGAGGTCAGGACGGTCACCGCCAGCACGCCGGCTCCTGATGCGGTGCCACCGAGGGCCTCCACCGCCACCCGCATCATCTCCTCGCCTCCTGAGGCGTGAACCGTGACCCAGCGTGCCCCGAGCGCCCCGAGTCGGCTAGCCGCGCCGGCCACGGTGTTTGGTATGTCGTGAAGCTTGGCGTCGACGAAGACCGGGGAGCCAAAGGCAGCCACCTGTGGCACGATGCCAGGGCCCTCTCCCATCAGTAGTTCCAGGCCGACCTTGAACCCGCCAACATGCGGGTGGAGGAGGCCGGCGAGCCGGACCGCCTCCTCCCCGGTGGGCACGTCGAGGGCGACCAGTAGCGGACTTACCACGGCTCGACTGCGCCAACGAGGTCCGTCACGGTGGCTCCGCGGCGGTCGAGCTCGCGAGTCAACTCTCGCTCGATGCGTCTTCCCGCTCTGGGCTCCGCCAGATGCACTGTCCCCAGAGCCACTGCCGATGCTCCGGCCAGGAGGTACTCCACCACGTCCTTCCCGCTCATCACACCACCGCAGCCGACGATGGGCACGCCGGGCATCGCGAGTGCAACCTCATGCACACAGCGAAGCGAGATCGCCTTGAGCCCAGGTCCGCTGTAACCGCCGACTCCCCCACTGAGAAGAGGTCGGCCGGTGTCGGTGTCGACGCCGAACCCGAGCGCGGTGTTGGTGAGGGTGAGGAACGATGCCCCGGCATCCATGCAGGCCGTGGCCACACCCACGATGTCATCCGCGTTGGGAGAGAGCTTGGCGCCCACCGGGGCGTCACACGCGGCGACGACCACGTTGATGACTTCGGCCGACCTGCTCGCATCGAGCGAGAACATCCGCCCATCGTCGAGATTCGGGCAGGAGAGGTTCACTTCGACGGCGGACAGACCGGCGGAGGCGAGGCCCTTGGCGACAACCGCGAACTCGTCTGGGGTCTCGCCCACCGCCGAGCCCCACACCGGCACATCGAGGTCGGGCAACAGCGGCATCACTTTCTCGAGCCACGCCTCGATCCCGGGGTTCTGGATCCCGATTCCATTGAGCATCCCCGGCCCGGCCGGGGCAAGACGTGGGGCGTCCCGACCGGCCCATTCCACCGGGGCCACCGACTTGGCCACGGCGGCCCCATACGGTGCCAGGTCCGCCACTCGGGCCCATTCCCAGACCGAGCCGACCGTGCCCGAAGCGGCGATCAAGGGGCTGCGTAGCTCGATCGGGCCCAGACGCGTCTTCAGCTTGTCTGGTGCCATTCCTGGAGGCTCCTCGGGCGCTGGATGGCACCGGGCCCCGCCCGGAGGCTTCTGGCCACCGCCAGGCCACCCTGGATCGTGGTGACACAGGGGATCAAATGGGTGCGGGCAGCGATCCGGATCGTTCGGCCGTCCGAACGCGCCTTGCCGCCACGAGGGGTGTTGATGACCAGCTGGACCTCGCCGTCCTGAAGACGCTGCCCGATGTCTCTGGGCCCTTCACCGACCTTGTGCACCGGGTCGGCCTCGATGGCGTGATGCTTCAGGTATCTCGCGGTGCCTTGGGTGGCCACGAGATCGAATCCGAGCATGGTGAAAGCCTGAGCGACTGCCAGGCCCATTGGCTTGTCCCGATCGGCGAAGGAGAGGAACACCCGACCCCGACTCGGGAGGATGTGCCCGGCGGCGAGCAGCGCCTTGGCAAACGCCACTCCGACATCGGGACCGATCCCCATCACCTCACCGGTAGCCCGCATCTCGGGCCCCAGCACCGAGTCCTCCTCGGGGAACCGATCCCATGGAAGCACGGCGTTCTTGACGGCGACGAAATTGGGACGCTGCGCCGAGGCAGAAATCAGGCCTTCCTGACGAAGCTCCTCGATCGAGCTGCCCATCATCACCCGGGCTGCGATGCGGGCCAGGGGCACCGCCGTAGCTTTGCTGATGAAGGGGACAGTCCTGCTGCCCCGGGGATTGGCCTCCAGGACGTAGACGTCATCACCTTTCACCGCGAACTGGAGGTTGATCAAACCCCGCACCTCGAGTGCGGCGGCCAGCTCCCCGGTTGCCCGCAAGATCTCCTTGTGCGCCTCGTCCGAGAGGGTCGGCGGAGGAGTGACGCAGTCCGAGTCTCCGGAGTGGACCCCGGCTTCCTCCACATGTTCCATCACGCCCCCGAGGAGCAACTCGGAACCGTCGTAGACGGCATCGACGTCGATCTCGACCGCGGCCTCCAGGAAGCGGTCGATGAGGATCGGCGCACCGGTCAGCTCTGGATCCGCCTCGCCGTAGATCCCCCGCACGTAATCGGCGAGCTCTTCGACGCTGTAGACCACCCGCATCTTCCGTCCTCCGAGCACGAACGACGGCCGTACCAGCACCGGCAGACCCACCTGGTCGACGACATCCTCGGCCTCCCGTGCCGACGAGGCCGAGCCCGCCGGCGGTTGTCGGAGCCCCAGGCTCTTGCACAACTCGGCGAACTGCTCACGGTCCTCGGCCAGCTCGATAGAGGCCGGCGAGGTCCCGGCGATGGGCACCCCCCTGTCATGCAAGGCGCGGGCCAGATTGAGCGGAGTCTGCCCTCCGAGCTGGACGATCACCGCCTCCGGCTGCTCGGCTTCGATAACCGACAGGACGTCCTCGGTGGTGAGCGGCTCGAAGTACAGCCGGTTCGAGGTGTCGTAGTCGGTCGAAACCGTCTCGGGATTGCAGTTGACCATGACCGTCTCATAGCCGGCGTCACGCAAGGCGAAGGCGGCGTGGACACAGCAGTAGTCGAACTCGATGCCTTGGCCGATTCGGTTCGGGCCCGACCCGAGGACCACCACCCTGGGACGCTCGGCGGCGGGCACCTCGGATTCCTCCTCGAAGGTCCCGTACAGGTACGGGGTATGCGCCTCGAACTCAGCGGCACAGGTGTCTACCGTCTTGTAGACCCGATTCACTCCGAACTTTGCCCTCGCCGCCCGGACCTCGTCTTCGGTGTGACCCCATAGATGGGCAAGTTGGCGATCCGAGAACCCAAACCGCTTGGCTTCCAGAAGGACGTCGCGATCGCCGAGCCCGGCCAGTTCGACCTCCGATCGCACCTCGACTATCTCCGCGATCTGGTCGACGAACCACGGGTCGATGGAGCTGAGCTGGGAGACCTCGCTCACCCCCCAGCCTCTGTGAAGCCCTTCGGCGACCGCGAATATCCGGACCGGCGTTGGCACCTCGATCGCCCGACGGAGCTCTTCGTCCCCCATATCGAGCAGCGGCTGCTCCCCGGGATCGGCGTTGAGGCCGTGACGGCCATTTTCCATGCTGCGCAGGGCCTTTTGCATTGCTTCGGGGAAGGTGCGCCCGATCGCCATCGCTTCGCCAACGCTGCGCATGGAGGTTCCGAGGCGGGTGGAGGCCGACGGGAACTTGGCGAAATCGAATCTGGGGACCTTGACGACGACATAGTCGAGCGCCGGTTCGAACGAAGCCGGGGTGGCCCCGGTGATGTCGTTGGCGATCTCGTCCAGGGTGTAACCGACGGCGAGAAGAGCGGCGATCTTGGCGATCGGGAACCCGGTGGCCTTGGAGGCGAGCGCGGATGAGCGGCTCACCCGGGGATTCATCTCGATCACGAGGCGTCTCCCCGTCTCGGGATCGACGGCGAACTGCACATTGGAGCCTCCGGTCTCGACGCCGATGGCACGCAGCACCGCGATCCCGTCATCGCGCATCTCCTGGTACTCACGGTCAGAGAGGGTCTGTATCGGGGCGACGGTGATCGAGTCCCCGGTGTGGACACCCATCGGATCGAGGTTTTCGATCGAGCAGACGATCACGGCGTTGTCCTTGTGGTCGCGCATGACCTCGAGCTCGAACTCCTTCCAGCCTTCCACGGACTCCTCGACGAGGATCTCCGAGACCGGTGAGGTCGCCAGCCCCTTTCGCGCCACCTCGATGAGCTCTTCATCGTCCGCGGCGATGCCGGTGCCCCCGCCGCCGAGGATGAAGGAGGGCCGGATCATCACGGGGAACCCGATCTCGTGGGCGATCTTCACCGCTTCGGTCATCGAGCGCGCATATCCGGCCCGGGGCACTTCGAGACCGACTTTCTCCATCGTCTCTTTGAAGAGGCCACGATCCTCAGCCCGCTCGATCACCTCGAGACCGGCACCGATCATCTCGACGCCATGTCGCTCGAGGACTCCTCGTTTGGCCAGCTCGGCAGAGACATTGAGGGCCGTCTGGCCGCCCAGGGTTGGGAGCAAGGCATCGGGTTGCTCCCGGGCGATGATCTCGGTCACCACCTCGGGGGTGATGGGCTCGATATAGGTCGCGTCCGCAAATTCGGGGTCGGTCATGATCGTGGCCGGATTGGAATTGACCAGGATCACCCGGTAGCCCTCGGCCCGGAGCACCTTGGCCGCTTGCGTTCCCGAATAGTCGAACTCGCACCCCTGGCCGATGATGATGGGCCCGGAGCCAATCAGGAGGATCGACCTGATGTCCTTCCTGCCCGGCATCAGGAGCCTCCCTCGATCATCCGGGCGAAACGGTCGAAGAGACCTCGCGCATCCCGCGGGCCGGGAGCGGACTCCGGGTGATACTGAACCGAGAAGGCCGCGAGATCGCTCAGCTGCATGCCTTCCAGCGTGCCGTCATTGAGGTTCTGATGAGTGGGTACCAGGGGGCCGAAGGCGGTCTCGACTACTTGGGGCAGCAATTCGGGCCCGGCCAAACCGGACTTCTCCGGGGCAGGGCGGCCCGCCAGGGCCCACAGATCGACCGCAAACCCGTGGTTCTGGGCGGTTATCTCCACCCGGCCGTCGGTGAGACGGCGTACCGGGTGGTTTCCCCCGTGATGCCCGAACGGGAGCTTGTAGGTGGCGGCGCCGACGGCGAGGCCGAGCACCTGATGGCCGAGACATATCCCGAAGACCGGGACCTTCCCCAACAGGCCACGCAATGTCTCCGTAACCCCGAGCAGAGGCTCGGGATCGCCCGGCCCGTTCGAGACGAAGACACCATCCGGCCCTAGGGCGAGCACCTGGTCAGAGGTGGTCCCTGCCGGGACCACCTCCACGTCGAAGCCGCGGCTGGTCAGGTTGGCCAGGATGTCTCGCTTCATCCCGAGATCGATCGCCACCACTTTTCCCTGCCGGGTCGACTCGGCGTCGAGGCTGTAGGCATGGTCGGTCGTGACCGTCGAGGCGAGGTCGAGGCCCACCATGGAGGGCGCGGCCGCGGCCATATCCAGTAGCTCCGTCTCGTCGACGCCGACACCCACCGCAACCGGCATGGCGCCACGGTCCCGGATGTGTCGGGTGAGTCGCCTGGTGTCGACATCGGCGACGGCGACCACACCATGGCTGCGGAGGTAATCGCCTATGGCCCCCTCCGATCGCCAGTTGGAATCCCGTCTCGACATGCTGCGGACGACGAATCCAGCGACGGCAGGCTGAGCGGACTGGTCATCACCTGCGAACACTCCGTAGTTGCCGATGTGTGACGAGGTCATGACGACGACCTGGCCGGCATAGGACGGATCAGTCAGGATCTCCTGATAGCCGGTCATCGAAGTGTTGAACACCGCCTCGCCTGTGCTCACCCCGGGTGCCCCGACCGAACGGCCCCGGAAGATGGCGCCATCCGCCGTGCAGAGAAGAGCCTGTTCTGCCGCGGTCATGTCAGCCCTTCCTCGTAGGTGAACGCTCCCTCGAAGATCGTCGCGAGGACCCGGCCGGTCAACTCCATCCCGACAAAGGGGCTGTTCCGTGATTTCGAGGCAAACGACCCGGGCACCCAGCGCCGACCCGGGTCGAAGAGCACGAGATTGGCCGGCCCGCCGGCCTCGACGGCTGACCCATGCCTGTCCAGCCCGGCGATCCGGGCGGGGGCGACGCTCATACGGTCGAAGAACGCCGCCTGATCGTCTCCGAGGGCGTGGGACGCGACCACGGCTGCCGCCGTCTCCAGCCCGATCACGCCTCGGGGTGCCTCCTCGAAAGGAACTGCCTTCTCGGTGGCGGCATGGGGGGCGTGATCGGTGGCCACGGCGTCGATTACCCCTTCGCGGAGCGCCAGGCGCAGGGCTTCAGAGTCGTCCTGCCCGCGCAGAGGGGGATACATCTTGAAGTTCGGGTCCAGCTCCTCGAGCGCCGAATCGTCCAGCGCGAGATGATGTGGGGTCACCTCGGCGGAGACCGCCAAGCCATGTTCCTTCGCTTGCCGAATCAGTTCGACTGCATTTGCCGTGGACACGTGTTGGACGTGGAGACGGGACCCGGTTTCGGCCGCGATCGAGATGTCCCTGGCCACCACGACTTCCTCAGCCAGTCCCGGCAAACCCGCGATCCCCAGACGCGACGCCACGATCCCTTCATTCATGTGGCCGTCCCCGGCGATGGACCGATCCTCGGCGTGCTCGGCGACGAGTGCGCCGGGCAGGTCTCGCAAATAGCCCATTGCGCGCCGCAGCAGTCCGGCGGTGGGCACGGTGTCTCCATCGTCGGTGAACATCCTCACTCCGGCCTCGTACATGGCATCGAAACTCGCCATCTCGGCGCCGGTCCGTCCCTTGGTCACGGAGCCGGCCACCACCACTTTCACCGTTTCGACGGTCTTGGCCTTCTCCGTCGCTGCCGCCGCGGACGGCCCGTCGTCCACCGGTGGCTGGGTGTTGGGCATCGCCACGACGGCTGTGAACCCGCCGGCCGCGGCAGCCCGAGCTCCGGATCGCATGTCTTCCTTCCAGGTTTGCCCCGGGTCCCGAAGGTGGACATGGAGGTCGACCAAACCCGGGCCGAGCCACGCCCCGTCGGCATCGACGACTCGGGCCCCGTTGACCTGAGGCTCGACGCCGACCGAAGTGATGGTGTCACCTTCGATGACCACGGTCGCCGTTTCGATCCCTTTGCTTCGGAGGACGCGGGCGTTTCGGATCACGATCACCTCGCACCGCCCAACGCGTCGGAGATCACGGCCATGCGAACCGGGACGCCGTTGGCCACCTGCCGCAGGATGAGTGACCTGTCACCATCGGCGACCGCGTCGTCGATCTCGACGCCACGATTGAACGGCCCCGGGTGCATGACCATCGCGGATGGCTTGAGCAGCGACAGACGCTCCTCGTTCATCCCGTAACGGCGGGAGTAGCCGGCGGCGTCGGGGATGCCTTCGCCAGCACCGCGCTCGCCCTGGATTCGCAGCAGGTACACCACATCGACGTCTCCGAGCTCGTCGTCGAGATCGGTGCTCATCCTCGCCCCCCAGGGGTTGTGAGTGGGAAGGAACGGCGTTGGCCCGACCAGGGACACCTCTACGCCAAGGGTGGGGAGGCTGTCGAGCAGCCCTCGAGCCACCCTGCTGTTGCGAATGTCGCCCACGATGGCGAGCCGGAGCCCATCGAGATGCCCGAATTCCTGCCGAAGCGTGAGTGCATCGATGAGGGTTTGCGTCGGATGTTCCCGCCGCCCCGTCCCCCCGTTGATGACCGGCCGGCCTGACCATTCGGCTGCCAGCGCTGCGGCGTCCGCCAGGGTGTGGCGCACGACGAACAAGTCGGTCCCGATTGCGGTGAGGGTGAGGATGGTGTCCCTGAAGGACTCCCCCTTGGTCGTCGACGAGATGTCCGGGCTGAGATCCATCACGTGAGCGCCGAGGCGGTGGCCGGCTCGGTCAAACGAGAGCCTGGTGCGGGTCGACGGCTCGAAGAAGGCGAGGGCGATCGTGGCCCCGGCGCACTCGCTCGTCGCCGGGCTGCCCACGAAGCTCTGGGCCCGGTCGAGGAGCCCGGTCAGCTCATCGCTGCCCATGCCCCGCAGGCTGATCAAACCGCTCACGCTGCGCCGTTCCGTTCCACCCAAACCCCCTCGTCGTGATCGACCGGTGGGATCCGGACCCGCACCACCTCTTCGTGACTCGTTGGAAGGTTCTTGCCGACGTAATCGGCTCTGATCGGAAGCTGACGATGGCCCCGGTCGACGAGAACGGCCAGCTCGGTCTGCCGGGCCCTACCGATGTCGGAGAGCGCATCGAGCGCAGCCCTCACCGTGCGCCCGGTGTAGAGGACGTCATCGACAACGATCACACTTCGTTCCGAGATATCTGCCGGGATCTCCGTGGTGGCCCGGGTGTGGCTTTGGCGCATCCCGCGGTCATCGCGGTACTCGCCGATATCGAGCTCCCCGACCGGGACTGTGACGCCTTCGAACTCCTCCATCAGATCTCCGAGCAGACGAGCGAGGTGAACGCCTCGGGTATGGATTCCGACGATGACCACGGACTCGGCGCCGTGGTGGCGCTCCAGGATCTCATGGGCAATGCGGCGGATTGCTCGCTGGATGTCCTGGCCGTTCATCACCTGGGGCATCGAGTCGTCTCCGATGCCGACGGGGCGGTGCCCATCTCACTCCTTCCCGGCCTCACCGGACCGTTCTTAAAGGCGAGTCGACCTTAGCCGCGCCGTGGTCCCGTTCCCAACCGTCAGCCCCTCGTGGAACGGGCCAACGAGGCGAGCACGCCATTGACGAACGCGCCGGATCGTTCGGTGGAATAGGTCTTGGCGAGGCGCACCGCCTCAGACACCACTACGGCCGTCGGGGTGTCCGGGCCATGACGAAGCTCGAAGAGGCCGAGACGGAGGATCGATCGATCGATCACGGGCATCCGGGCGACGCTCCAATGCTCGGATGCCGATTCGATTTCGTTGTCGAGCTCCTCTTTGTGATCGAGCACTCCGTGAACCAGGAACCCGACCCGGCCGGTCAGGTCGTCGAATTCGGAGCTATCGCCGGTGATCTCGCTTTGGTATAGAGCCTCGAGGGCCAGATCTCTCGGCTCGTCCCGACTCATACCCTGGTCAGGTACTCCCCCGACCTTGTGTCGACTTTGACTCGATCGCCCTGTTCGACGAACAGGGGGACCTGGATCCTCTTCCCGGTTTGGAGAGTGACCTGTTTGGTGGCCCCGGTGCGGGTGTCGCCTTTGACTCCTGGCTCGGCGTAGGTCACTTCGAGCTCCACCGCCGCCGGCAACTCCACCGCGATCGGGGTACCGCGATAGAGCGAGAGGCTCGCAGTCATCCCCTCGACCAGGTACCCGGCCGCGTCACCGACGTCGTCGCTGCTAAGAGCCAGCTGCCCGAAGTCGTCGAGATTCATGAAATGGAATCCGAGATCGTCCTGATACAGGTACTGGTGGTCCCTGCGATCGATTATCGCCTGATCGACGCTCTCGTCGGCGCGGAAAGTGCGGTCCAGGACCTGTCCTGTCTCCAGGTTCTTGAGCTTCATGCGGACGAAGGCCTTGCCCTTGCCCGGCTTCACATGCTGGTACTCGACGATCGTGAAGAGCCCGTCGCTCAGCTGCAACGCCATGCCGGGCTTGACGTCATTGGTGCTGATCATGATTGCTGCAGTGTGGTCGGAACGGCTCCGGACGGTAAACCCGATCAGAGCCCAACGGCGTCGAGCGCGAGCTCGAGATCCGAGCCGTCGACATGCTCGACGACCGGATCGGCCAGGGCACGGAGAAGGACCATCCGCATCCCGGAGGAATCCCGCTTCTTGTCATGGCGGAGCAAGTCCTCGACCCTCGCCCGCTCCAGACCGTCGACCCGGGTGGGGAGGCCGAGAGCCGCAATCGCGCTGGTCATCCGATCGAGTGCTTGAAAACGGAGACGCTGCTCCGAGATCCGCCCGGCCGCCACCATTCCGACTGCCACTGATTCACCATGAGACAGCGGTGAGGCGTATTCGACGGCGTGCCCGATCGTGTGACCGAAATTGAGGATGGCACGCAGCCCGGACTCCCGTTCGTCCTCGCCGACCACCCGGACCTTCACCGCGGCGGAACGGGTGACTACCTCTTCAAGTGGGGCGTCTTCCCCCTGCTCTTCCAGCAACTCGAACAGGTCCCTATCACCGACCAGGCCGGTCTTGAGCGCCTCGGCCAGCCCTTCCCGGCGCAGGGTCGTTGGTAGCTGCTCCAACGTCGTGACATCGACGATCACCCGGGTGGGGTGCCAGAAGACCCCCACCAGGTTCTTTCCGGCCAGGTTGACGCCTGTCTTCCCCCCGATGGCGGCGTCGACTGCGGCGAGCAGCGTGGTGGGCACGTGGGCGACTTCGACGCCACGCAGCCAGGTGCCGGCGACAAAGCCAGCGAGGTCGGACACCGAGCCGCCGCCGACGCCGACAATGGTGTCGTGCCGTCCCAGGCCAAACCTCGCGAGCGCCTCGTAGACCGAACCGGCGACGACGAGGGTCTTGGCCTCCTCGCGATCGGGGAGCCCGATCACCTCGACCTGGAGATCTTCATCTCGCAACCTCTGGGCCACGTCCAGAGCGACATGGGTGGCGCCGGGCTGGGTGAGCAGGGCCACACGCTGCCGGTCCGGCCGGGTCGGGAGGAGCGGATCGGGCAGACCGCGGCCCACAACCAATTCGCTCTTGTCGGCGATGATCACAGCGTCCAGAGCCGTTCCATCCGCGGGGCTATCCCCGCCATTCACGGAGTCATTTTCCGGGTCGATCGGACAGACCCGACTTGTAGCGATCGGCGGCGGCCACGAATTCGTCGACGGTGTCGCCTCCGAATTTCCGCTGGAACTCCGCAGCCAGGATGAACGCGACCATTTGCTCGCCGACTACACCGGCGGCGGGAACCGCACACACATCGGAGCGCTCTCTCACCGCATCCGCAGGCTCTCCAGTCGTCATGTCGACCGTGCGGAGGGGTCTCATCAGCGTTGAGATCGGCTTCATCGCTCCCCGGACCCGGATGGTCTCGCCGTTGCTCATCCCACCTTCGGTGCCACCGGCGCGATTCGAGGCCCGGGTCAGGGCGCCGTCGTCGAGCAGGATCTCGTCGTGCGATTTGGACCCGGGCAGACCGGCCACCTCGAAGCCGTCGCCGATCTCGACTCCCTTGACGGCCGGGATCGACATGATCGCGGCGGCGAGGAGGGCATCGAGTCTGCGGTCGTAATGCACGTGTGAGCCGATCCCCGGGGGCACTCCGAACCCAAGTACCTCGAAGACACCGCCGAGCGTGTCGCGCTGCTCCTTGGCATCTTCGATAGCGGCAACCATCGCTGCCTCCGCGGTCGGGTCAAGACATCGCACCGGGCTGTCATCGATCCGATCCTGATCATCCGGGCCCGGCACCGGCCCCTCACTGGAGGCAGGACCGATGGCAACGATATGGCTGAGGACTCTGACGCCCACGGTGGCCAGCATGATCTTGCTGAGAATCCCGGCGACGGTGCGTGCTGCCGTCTCTCGGGCGGAGGCGCGCTCCAGTATGTCCCTGGCGTCGTCGGTCCCGTATTTGAGCATGCCGGACAAGTCGGCATGACCGGGTCGGGGACGCGTCACTGCCTTCTTCGTCGGGGCGGGCTCGGGGCTCATCTCTTCGGACCACCGGGGCCACTCCGTGTTGCGAATCAGCACGGCCACCGGAGATGCGAGTGTCGTGCCGTGTCTGATCCCACCCAGGATCTCTATCTCGTCTCTCTCGATGGACATGCGATTCCCTCGGCCATAGCCCATCCGGCGCCGGGCAAGCTCGTCCGTGATCTGCTCCGGTGACACCTCGAGCCCGCGCGGAAGCCCTTCGATGATGGTCACGAGGCCCGGTCCGTGGGACTCACCGGCCGTCATGAAGCGCAACATGGTGTGATGCTACGTCGGGATCGGGATAGCACCCAGCCCCACCAGGATGATGGCGATCCAAGCCCCCAGGATCATCGCCGGGCCGTAGGGGACCTCCGACTTCATCGCATCTCGCACCGTGGCGTCGGTGCCGCCGGCCCGGCGTCGTCTCGAATTGCCCACCATGGCAGCTCCGAGCACGCCCACTGAGATCAGCCCGCCGATCAGGGCGGTGAGAAAGATGCTCCACCCGAGGGTGCCCCAGGACAGGTACGCGGTGAACAAGCCCAACTGGACCGACAGCTTGACGTCGCCATACCCGAACCCGCGGCCTTTCACTGCGAGGAACATCAGGTTCGTCCCGGCGAAATACGCGGCGCCACCGAGCACACCGCGCACCCAGGCCTCACCATTCCCGTCCGCCAGCGCGGCAAGCCCCAGCCCGGCCACCAGGAGCAGGGTCCCCCGGAGATTCAGCCGATCGACGATGCGAAATGCAGCGATGTCGGTGATGCCGAGGGCAACAGTCAGCACCAGGAACCCGAAGTAGGGCACGACTGCCCACACCGGACCGAGGGTGTTGGCGAAGCCGATGGCGGCCATGATGGCGATCGAGGCGACCAGGAGCTCTCTGCCAATCCGTCTGCCGCAGCCTGGGCAAACGGCGTGGCCCCATCCCCGTCTTGTCCCGCAGTTGGGACATGTCCCGGTAAGTGGGCGCAGGGGTAGATCCAAAAGAGCTTGCGCCGCCAGGTCGTGGGCGATTAGGGCCCCGAGAAAACCAAAAGCTCCGGCGATGAGGTTGGTCACCGCCGGAGCAAGTTAGTGGTTGGTTGTGGCCTGGGGTCGCCGTGAGACGACCGCCGGTCAGTCTTCGTCGATTTCCTTGAGCACCGAGCCCATGCGCCGCCGTCGAAGCAGGCCATGGCCCTCTTCCTCGACGTCGGCCTTGCCGTTCACCTCGAGCTGGGAGAAGACCTTCTCCAGGAATGCCTCGGTGTCTTCCTCGACATCGGGCTCCACGCCGGCCTCGAATGACGGCGTCTCGGAAAAGGTGTCGGGCTCATCGCCGGCGGCCTCCGCCTCCGGTGCCGTCTCTTCGGTGGCTGCAAAGGCATCATCGGCTCGGTTCGAGCGGACGAAGTGACCGAAACGGCTCTCCTTCGTGTCTGCGGGTGCGGTCTCGAGTGACTCCTCAGCAGCCGGCTCGAAGGCCACGGCCGGTGACTGCTCGAAGGTGTCTGCCGGTGAGGGCTCGGAAACCTCAGGTGCCGCTTCCCCATAGGCGGGCTGCACTTCCGGCTCGGGCTCGACGGGAGTCTCGTCCTGCGGCTCGACCCACCAGGAGTCCGCCGGTTGGGCCGGCTCGTAGACGGCCGGCGACTGAACCGGCTCGGAAGCGGTGTACTCGTTCGGTGTCTCACTGAACACCACCAACTGGCGCTCGGTCATCTCGGCAGCGACCTTGGCGATCCAGAACTCGGTGGTGCCCAGACGCTCGGCGATGGCGGCGACGGATGCGCCGGAGCCGAGCTCACAGAGCAGGCGCCACGCCTCACGGTTGAGCCGGATCTCCTCCTGCTCGCCCGCATCACGGTTCATCCGGATAGTTGCGTCGAGGTCTGAGATCGTCTCGTGGACGGCGGCCCATTCGTCAGCCCGACGACGGGAGTCATCGAGTGCCGCCTCGAGCTCGAAGGGACGGGGGCTGCCGTAGGGGGTGACCGCTCCTTCGGTGACTTCGAAGGTGGCGCCCTTCTGGCTCAGGTGGTACAGGCTCTCGACCGTGATCTCACGAAGCAGGTCGATGACGGACGTCTCACGCTCGAGGAGGTCCGAGAAGGTCGATTCGCCGGAGACGATCTTGCGCAGGAACACGTCGTCCACATAGCCGGAATTGACGAGGTGCTTGTGCAGATCGCGGTCTTCCGCCGTGGTCGCCAAGGAAATGCCCTTCTTGCCGACGAAAACCCGGCCGCGGATGTCCTCACCGCGCACCTCGACCGACCCACGCTGGTCGGATCTCATCAGCAGGCGCAACACTTCGTCGAGAGGGACGAATCCCAGATGTCCAGAAAGAGCCACTTGAACCACTCCTTGGTTTGAAGACTTAGATTTCCATTTCGGCGGTCGGAGCCAATCGCTTTAGGGCTTTGTGGCTGCCCGGCGCATGACTTCGAGTGGGGCCGGGTGAGCGGTCCACCACTCGAACGAGGCCGCAGCCTGCAACACCAGGAACTCGACCCCGTCCATTAACGGCAAGCTCCGCGCCCGCGCCTCTGAGATCGTGCGAGTTTCCTCGTCTCCGTATGCCAGATCGATCACACCGGAGGCGGCATGGGTCACCGTCTCGGGCAACACCTCACCGCTCATGCCGAGCGGTGTGGCATTCACCAGGAGGGCTCCGCTCACACCGGTGCCGAACGGGACCACGGCGGCCTGGACGCCGATTCTCTCGGCCAGTGCGGCGGCGCGTTGGTGGTTCCGTGCGGACAAATAGATATGGCGACCCGTGGCGCCGATCATGGCTGCGGCCGCCGCCCCGCCGGCGCCGAGGATCAGGATCGGGGCGGACCCATCGAACCGATCGTCTGAGAATGCCAGGGCCGCCGCCACGACATCGCTGCTGTGACCTTCGACCAAACCGTCCCTCATTCGCATGGTGTTGACCGAGCCGCCGGCTCTCGCTTCCTCGGTCAGGATGTCGGAGAGTCGTGCCGCCTCCGACTTCAGGGGCATGGTGACGTTGAACCCGTGCAGTGAGCCGTCCCTCAATTCGGCGACGGCATCGGCCAGGTCTGCGGGATTCGCCCGTCTTGCTTCATAGGTTCCCTCGAGCCCCACTTCGGCCATCGCGGCGCGATGGATGGCCGGGGAGCGAGAGTGCTCAATCGGATCTCCGAGAACCGCCAGGCGGAGGCTGCCCATCGATGCCAGTGTGGCATCGCCGGCCGATCGTTAAGGCAGGACTCCGGCTTCCCTGGCCGCATTGACGTTGGCGTTGTGCTCGTCCAGGGTGGCGGCGAACGCGTGATGCCCCTCGAGGTCGGAGAGGACGTAGAAGAGGAAGGGTGTGGTGGCCGGGGCGGCGGCCGCCTCCAGTGAGGCGCGCCCAGGCGACGAGATCGGTGTCGGGGGGAGCCCGTTGACCAGGTAGGTGTTGTAGGGCGAGTCCACCTCCCGATCGAACAGGGCGGGATCGTCGGTACCCAGTGCGTAGAGCACCGTCGCGTCGATGTCGAGCTTCATCCCCATGCCGAGGCGGTTGTGGATCACGCTGGAGACGGTTGGTCGCTCTTCGTCCAATTGCGCCTCCGACTCGATGAGGGACGCGATCTTCAAACCGTCATAGGAGGTCATGCCGGCCGCTTCCAGGGCGGTCCAGTCGATGCTCCCGACCCGTTGCTCCATGGTCGAAGCCAGACGCTGCAAGATGTCCACCGGCTCCGCCGACTGCGCGAATTCGTAGGTATCCGGGAACAGAAGCCCCTCCCAATTGGCCAGCGTGGGCTCCGCCGGGATCTCGGCGAGCGAGGTCTCGACCTCACCGCTGAGCAACGCATCCTCGAAGTCCGAATACGGGCGGCCAGAGCCCTCAGCCAGTGCGGTGAGTATCTCGTCGACGCGGAGGCCTTCGATCACGGTGACCCGGTACACATCTGCCACCGGGCCAACGACGAGCATGGCGACGACCTCATTCGGGTCCATGACGGTCTGCATCTCATAAGTCCCGGCCTGGAGACGGGAATCGGCTTCGTTGTTGCGGACCGCCACCTCGAATTCGAGTGCAGAGCGAACCACCCCCTGTGCGGCCAGGATGGCTCCGATGTCCTCGGCGGTGGATCCTGTCGGGACCTCGATGGTCACGTCGAGCCCCGGCGCGACCGAGACCGGGTTGTCAGTGGCGTCGTCGGAGCTGAAGGTGGACCCAACCAGGCGACCGAGATAAGAGCCTCCGCCGACGACGGCGATGCCGGCAACCACCACCAGCCCAAGGGTGATGACGATCTTGCTCGCGCGCGCCCACGGCGAGGGCTGTTCGGGCGCAGGTTCGTATGTCATCTGATTCTGTCCAGATAGTCCTGAAGGATGATCGCGGCTGCCACTTTGTCCAGGCTCTCTCTCCGCTTCCGGCGTTTCATGCCAGATTCGAGGAGAGAACTTTCGGCCATCCTGGAGGTGTACCGCTCGTCGACCAGGACGACTTCGACCCCGGTCGCCGACCTGAGCTCATCCGCAAGTTTCCTGGCTTCGGAGGCGGACATCCCTTCATCACCACTCAGCCCGGTGGGGAGGCCGACCACAATGGTACCGATTTCCTGTTCTTTGACGATGCCAATCACTTCATCGACTGCCGACGTTCGGGGCACGACCGAGAGCGGCCGGGCAGTGAGGCCGAGAGCATCAGAGATGGCCAGGCCGACCCGCTTGGTCCCGTAATCCACACCCAGCAAACGGCTCACAGGCTCCTGAGAGCACGTTCGGCGCTGTCGCGGGCCGAGGCCAAGGCGTCGTCGAGACGCTCACCGTTCGGTCCACCGGCTTGCGCCAGCTCAGCGTCCCGAGAGGCGCCGCCTCCAAGCTCTCCGGCAGCCTCGGAGATGATGGCGGCTGCCGATACCCCGGCCTCGACCAGGTCTTTGGTCACCAGAGCGACCAGAGACCCCTTTCCCGCCACGGTGGAGCCCACGACTACTACCGACGGTGAGCCGACACGATCTCTCAACCCGAGGGCGAGCTGACGTAGGGCATTCCCGTCGAGATCCGGGGCTCCGGCCACGAGCAACGAAGACGTTCCGACTCTGACCGCCTGGCCGGCGAGGTCGGCAGCCAGCTCCCCCCTTTGTTGGGAGCGAATCGCCTCCAACTCGGATTCCAAAGTGGCAATCCGCTCGAGGAGCGACTCGACCCGGGTGGGGACGTCAGAGCCAGACACCTTGAGCAGCCGACCGGTGCGATCGAGCCCGGAACGGACTTCGACCAGTTGCTGGTAGGCCGCCAGTCCGGTCAGCGCCTCGATCCGGCGCAGGTTCGACCCGATCGACGACTCGGAGTTGATCAGCAGGGGGCCAACCTGCGCCGAGGTGTGGGTGTGGGTGCCACCGCAGAACTCGGTCGAGAAACTGCCCACCTGCACGACCCGCACGGTGTCGCCGTATTTGTCGCCGAAGAAGGCCAGGGCCCCCATCTCCTCAGCTTGTTCCTTGGTGGTGACCGTGGTCTTCACGTCCTGGTTGTCGATCAACTTCTCGTTGGCGCGGGCTTCTACCTCGGCGAGCTCCTCTGGAGCAACCTGGGAGAAGTGGGAGAAATCGAAGCGGAGACGCCCCGGCTCGACCAGCGAGCCGGCCTGGCTGGCATGGTCACCGAGCACATCCCGCAGGGCCCAATGCAAGACATGGGTGCCCGTGTGGCTCTTCCTGATCGACTCGCGCCGGGGGACGTCGATCGTGGCGCGGGCCGGCTGGCCGACCGCCAGGTAACCCGATTGCACCCGGAGGCGGTGTCCGTGGAGCCCCTGGAGGGCATGCTTGGTGTCGTGCACCACGCCGGTGCCGGTCTCGGTCTCGATCAGCCCGGTGTCGCCGATCTGTCCCCCCGACTCGCCGTAGAAAGGGGTTCGGCTCAGGAACAGCTCGACTTCCCGCCCCTCGTCGGCTCGCTCGATCGTCTCGCCCTCGGCGACCATCGACAGGATCTGACCGTCGGCGGTGTTCGCCTCATAGCCGACGAACTCGGTGAGACCCGTCACATCGAGGACCGACCGATAGACCTCCTGAGCGGCAGCCTCGTCTCCGCCCTTCCAAGCTGCCCGGGCCCTGCGCCGCTGCTCGGCCATCTCGGCCTCGAAGCCCTCCGCATCCAACTCGACGCCGCGCTCGGCGGCGATCTCCCGGGTCAGTTCGACCGGGAATCCGAACGTGTCGTGGAGCTTGAAGACGGTCGCACCCGACAATCCCGATGAGCCCTCGCGCGCCAGTTCGGTGTCGAGCAACTGATGACCCGACTCGAGGGTCCTCCGGAATCGCTCCTCCTCCCGGGTCACCACCTGATGGATGAAGGCTCTTCGCTCGATGAGCTCTGGGTACCAGTCCCCCATCGCCTCGACGGTGGCGTCAACCAGGAGCGGTGAGACCAGCCCTGCCCCGCCGTACTGCCAGGCGTGACGCACCGCCCGCCGCAGGATGCGCCGGAGCACGTATCCCCTTCCATCGTTCGACGGGACCACCCCGTCGCTGATCAGGAAGGTGACGGCGCGACCATGATCGGCCAGGATGCGGAGGGAGACGTCGTGCATCTGGTCTTCGCCGTAGCTGAGTCCCGTGTACGAGGACGCCGCATCCCGGACATGAGAGATCGTGTCGACATCGAAGACTGAAGGCACCCCTTGAAGCACTGCCGCCATCCGCTCCAGGCCCATCCCGGTGTCGATGCTCTTGGCGGGCAGGTCGCCGATCACGTGGTATGGCTCGTCCTGGATGTTCTGCATGAAAACGAGGTTCCACACCTCGACGAAACGGTCCTCATCCCCAATCGCAGGGCCGCCCCCATCGCCGTACTCGGGGCCTTTGTCGTAGAAGATCTCCGAAGACGGCCCGCAGGGCCCGGGGACCCCCATCTGCCAGAAGTTCTCCTTCTCGTCGCGTCGCTGGATCCTCTCCCGGGGCACGATCTCCGACCAGATGTCTGCCGCTTCGTCGTCGGTCTCGAACACGGTGTACCAGAGGCGGTCCGGGTCGAGGCCGAGCCGCCCGGTGACGAACTCGTAGGACCAGGGGATCGCAGCCTCCTTGAAGTAGTCACCGAAGCTGAAGTTGCCTGCCATCTCGAAGAAGGAGAGATGGCGCCGTGTCGAGCCGATGATGTCGATGTCAATGGTTCGGACAACCTTCTGCACAGTTGTCGCCCGCAATTGCGGCGGTGTCTCCTCACCGAGGAAGTAGGGCTTGAACGGCACCATCCCGGCATTGGTGAGGAGCAATGTCGGGTCATTGGGGATCAGGGAGGCCGACGGACGCACCACATGGCCCTTCTCCTCGAAGAAGGTCGTGAATGCGGTTCGAATCTGGTTGCTGTCCAACGGAATCCGGTCCTGGGGGCGAATGGCGAGGTTAACGAGAGGCGGAGGCGTGCCCGCTCCTATTGGACCCTCAGGAACGCCCTTCCCGCCCGAGGACACGGTCGATCTCGCCGAGACGTGCCCTGATCTTCCCCTCCTCGCCCCGCTCCCCGGGCTCGTACAGGATCTCGGCGGGGACTTCGTCCGGGAAATACTGCTGATCGACGACGCCACCCTCGTGGTCGTGGGCGTAGTCGTAGCCGGTTCCATGGCCCAGCTTCTCGGCCCCCGGATAGGCCGCTGATCGCAAGTGGGGCGGGACGCTGGGAGATGGGCCTTCGGTGACCAACTGACGGGCCTTGGCCATGGCCCGCCCGACGGAGTTGGACTTGGGCGCCGCCGCCAGATAGATGGTCGCCTCACTGAGGTGGTAGGTCGCCTCGGGCAGCCCGACGTAGGCCAGGGCTTGTGATGCCGCCATCGCCAGGGGCAACGAGTGGGGGTCGGCCAAGCCGATGTCCTCGGCGGCGAGGATGATCAGCCGCCGGGCGATGAACTCAGGGTCCTCCCCGCCTTCCAGCATCAGGAACAGCCAGTAGAGAGCAGCGTCGGGATCCGAGCCCCTGACGCTCTTGATGAAGGCGGAGATGACGTCGTAGTGCTGGTCCCCCACCTTGTCGTAACGAACGATGCGCCTCTGCAGCGCCTCGGCCACGTCTTCGATCGTGATGACCGAGCGGTTGTCTCCCGAGGCGAGCAGGGCGGCGACCTCCAGGGAATTGAGTGCCTGCCGGGCGTCGCCCGCCGGTGCGGTTGCCCAGCTCATCGACGGCCTCGCTATCGATGTCGAGACCCATCTCCCCCAGCCCACGCTCCCGATCCCCCAGCGCCCGTTTCGTGAGCTCAGACAACTCCTCCGGCCGAAGGGATTCGAGCCGGAACAGGGTCATCCTGCTCATCAGCGGGGAGTTGACCTCGAAGAACGGGTTCTCGGTGGTGGCCCCGATCAGGATCAGCGTGCCATCCTCCACACCGGGAAGCAGCGCGTCCTGTTGGTTCTTGGCGAAACGATGGATCTCGTCGAGGAACAGAACCGTCCGTCGTTCGTCGGTCTCGAGACGTGACCGGGCCGCGGCCAGGATCTCACGGACGTCCTTCACCCCGGCCGAGGTGGCCGACAGGGTCTCGAAGGCAGCTTCTGCATTCGACGCCACCAAACGGGCCAGTGTGGTCTTGCCCGTTCCCGGGGGCCCCCACAGCAGCATCGAGACTGGCCGCCCCGATTCGACGAGACGCCGGAATGCCGCATCCGGTGCCATCAATGCCGGTTGACCCACTACCTCATCGAGTGAAGCGGGCCGCATCCTGGTGGCGAGCGGGGCCGATCGCGCCGCCATGTCGTCCGCCCGCGCCGAGAACAAGTCGCTCATCTCGGTCGACGCTACCGGTCACTACCTACCTGAGGGCCCGGCAGTCATGGCCCTGGCCGGCAGAGAAGCGGCCTGCGTCAAACCGCAGGGCCCGAAGTCACATCGGAGCGGGTGGCTCTCCCTCTTCAGGCTGATCCCGGCGTGCCAAGGCCGAGTCGGAGAGGGTGATGCCGAGCTCGCCCAGCTGGGTCTCTTCGACCCAGGTCGGGGCCCCGGTCATGGGGTCGACGCCGCTCTGGGTCTTGGGGAATGGGATCACCTCTCTGATCGAGGTCTCACCCTGCAGCACCATCACCAGTCGGTCGATCCCGAAGGCAAACCCGGCATGGGGAGGTGTCCCATATCGGAGGGCCTCGAGGAACCAGCCGAACCGGCGCTCGGCCGTCTCCGGATCGATCCCGATTATTTCGAACACCTGACGCTGGACATCCGGGTCGTGGATCCGGACCGAGCCCGATCCCAGCTCGACCCCGTTCAGCACCGCGTCGTAGGCCCGCGACACCGCACCGGTGGGGTTCTCCCTCATCTCGTCCAGTGAGGCGGGTGAGGTGAACGGGTGGTGGGAGAAGGTGATCGAGCCGTCTTCTGCCTCTTCGAAGAGGGGGAAGTCGACCACCCAGAGGAACTCGAGATCGTCGTGACCCGAAGGCCGCAAGAGATCGTTGCGCAGCGTCCCCAGGACCTCCACCGCCAGCCTCCATCGGTCGGCCATGATGAGAAGGACGTCACCCGGCGCCGCGGACATGGCTTCCTTGACCCCCGCCATCTCCGCTTGGTCGAGGAACTTGGCCACCGGTGATCGCAGCGAGCCGTCCTCTTCGACGACCATCCATACCAGGCCTTTCGCCCCCAGCTCCTTGACCCGCTCGGTCAGGGCGTCCGCCCTCGCCCGGGACCACTCCTGTGGCCCAACGTTGATCCCGCGAACTGTGCCGTCGTTCGACAGCGCATCCCGAAACACCCCGAACCCGCTCCCGGCGACGAGATCGGAGAGGTCCACGATCTCGGCCCCGACCCTCAGGTCCGGCTTGTCGGTCCCGAAGCGGTCCATGCTGTCCTGCCAGGTGAGCCGGAGGAAGGGTCGAGCAACCTCGACGCCCCGCAGTTCCTTGGCCACGGCCACGAGAACGCTCTCGATGGTGTCGAGGACGTCGTCCCGGTCCCAGAACGACCCCTCGAGGTCGAGTTGGGTGAACTCGAGCTGGCGGTCGGCGCGGAAGTCCTCGTCCCGATAGCAACGGGCGATCTGGAAATAGCGCTCGACACCGGCGATCATGAGCAGCTGTTTGAACAGCTGAGGAGACTGGGGCAGCGCGTAGAACTCCCCTTCGCGTAGACGCGACGGGACCAGCATGTCCCGGGCACCCTCCGGGGTGCTGTTGATCAGGGTCGGCGTCTCCACCTCGAGGAATCCCTGTTCGTCCAGAGTGCGCCGAATCGCCGCCGTGGCCCTGGATCGCGCCCGGAGATTCGCCCCCATCCGAGGGCGGCGCAGGTCGAGATAGCGATACCGCAACCGGGCACGCTCGTCGATCTCGACCCGGTCGTCGATCATGAATGGAAGCGTGTCGGCCGGAGACAGCACGACCAGGTTCTCGACTCCCATCTCGACCTCACCGGTGGGGAGATCTCGGTTTTCGGTGCCTTCCGGACGAGCCCGGACGACTCCGGTCACTGCCACGCAGTACTCCATCTTCAGGTCCCCGACGGTCTCGTGCTCAGCAGGGTCGGCCACGACCTGGACGATGCCGGAAGAGTCACGGACATCGATGAAGGCAATGCCGCCATGGTCACGTCTGCGCTGCACCCATCCCGACACGGTCACCGTCTTGCCGATGTCAGTGGGGCGCAGGGAGCCGGCCGGGGTCCGGGTCACAGACGCTCCTTTAGCCATTGGGCCACCGATCCGAGAGGCATCGACGACCTCTCCTCATCGATTCGAACATCGACGTCCCCCTCGGCGGCGTGTAACACGACCATTGCCCGTGCGCCGATCCGGGACGCCGTCTTGAACTGGGCGTCGACCTTCCGGGCTTCTGTGTCGAAGTCGACTCGAACTCCGTCTCGACGCAGACGCGACGCCGCGAGCAGGGCGGCTCCGGGGCCGACTTCCGAGACGAGGTAGACATCGATCTGCGACTCAGGCGTGCGAGTCGAGGCGAGAACGATCCGATCCACCCCGAGGGCGAACCCAACCCCAGGTGCACGTCTCCCCCCGATCGACTCGGCCAAGCCGTCGTAACGCCCTCCCCCTCCAACGGCGTTCTGAGCGGCTTCCAGATCCGTGGCCACGTATTCGAAAGCGGTCCTGGTGTAGTAATCGAGCCCGCGCACCAGCCGAGCGTCTTCGATGAAAGGGATCCCCAACCCGTCTAGCGAGTTCTTGACCTCGGCATAGTGATCGGAGCAGGCCTCGCAGAGATGGTCCTTCATCGCAGGCGCGTCGGCCAGTCCCGGTGCACAGACGTTGCAATCGAGAATTCGCAGCGGGTTGACGTCGATGAGCGAAACGGAGTCTTCGCAAAGTTGGGGGCGGCGCTCCTCGAGATAGGCGCGCAGAGTCTCGATGTAGCCGGGACGGCACAGCCCGTCACCGAGGGAGTTGAGCACGACCTGGAGGCCCGGGATCGCTACCGCAGACAGGTACCGATACCCGAGCTCGACCACCTCGGCATCGGCTGCAGGCCCATCGACGTCGAGATACTCCACTCCGACCTGCCAGAACTGTCGCCGCCGACCCGCCTGGGGACGCTCGTGGCGGAACATCGGCCCGGAATATGCCCCCTTCCAGGCACCGCTGACGCCCGAATCGAGGAAGGCCCGAACCACGCCGGCGGTGCCTTCGGGTCGGAGTGTCAGCGATCGGCCCCCGCGATCCTCGAAGGTGTACATCTGCTTGGTCACGACCTCGGTTTCGTTGCCCACCCCCCTCTCGAACAGGTCGGTGGACTCGAAGATCGGGCTCATGATCAGCGGATACCCGAAACGGCCTGCCCATGTCTCCCATTCACGCAGCACATCGCGCCAGACATTCGATTCGGGCGCACGGATGTCATCAGTGCCTTTGGGTGGCCGAAAGCTCATGAGCGCTGGCAGGTTAATTGTGACCAGATGCTCACAGGAGTAGGAGGGTCATTCGCTCCCGTCGAGAAACAGATCGACCTCGAGAAAGCCCTCGCCTTCTTTGACCCTGGCGACCCTCAGCCGGGCATTCGGCTTCGATATCCATGCCGCCCGGTTGCGCAGCCGTGTCTCGGTTGCGTGATGGTCGCTGGTGAGGACCCGGATGCGCGCCCTCCCGGTCTGAGCCAGTCGCCCCAGGGCGATCTCGATCGCGTTCGGCCGCATCCGCGGAGCATACGTGTCATTGCAGAAACGGGTTCCCGGTCCGTTCCCGCCCGATGGTGGTCTCCGGACCATGGCCGGGGAGCACCTTCGTCTCGTCTGGAAGCACCATCACCTTCGTGTCCATAGAGCTCATCAGCGCAGTCAGAGAGCCACCGGGGAGATCGGTTCGCCCGATCGACCCAGCAAACAGCTGATCGCCCGAGAAGAGCGTTTCCGCATCCGCCAGGTAGAAACAGCAGTGTCCCGGGGTGTGACCTGGGGTGTGACGCACCTCGAACTCGAGGCCGGCAACCCGGATCTGATCCTCGTCGCTCAACGCCTCGAATTTCTCCGGAATCTCATAGACACCCGGCGGCGTCATCCCGAACATCGCCCGCAATTGCTCGGCGGGGTGCAGGGTGAGGAAGTCGTCATCGGGATGCACGTACACGCTGGCACCGGTCGCCTTGGACAGCTCGCCACTGCCCCCGGTGTGATCGATGTGGCCGTGAGTCAGCATCACCGCAGCCAGGGAGAGGTCGTGCTGGATCAGGACCGCTCCGATTGCGTCCGGGTCGGGTGGGGCGTCGACTACGACCGCCTGGCCTCCACTCTCCTCCGCCAGGATGTAGGCGTTGGTCTCGGCCAGCCAGGCCGGCACCCGGATGATCAGCATCAGGACGAAGGGTCGGTGGCGAGCCGGAACGAGGAGAACACGCCATCGACGCCACGCAGGTCGGACAACAGCTTGGGTAGCTGGCTCGGGTCGGAGAGCTCGACTTCGTAGCGGAGGATGGCTACCCGATCGTCGCCGGTGTGGGTCGAGGAAGCGGTGATGTTGCCCCCGGTGTCGCTGATCACACTGGTCACGTCTCTGAGCAGTCGGGTTCGGTCCAGGGCTTCCACCTGGATCCAGACGACGAATGCGGTGGTGGTGCGCGGCGGCCATGCCACCTCAACAGTCCTCTCCCGACGCTCGGCCAGTGATGAGACGTTGGTGCAATCGGCGCGATGCACCGAGACGCCCCTGCCTACGGTCACATAACCCACGATCGGGTCCCCGGGCACCGGGGAACAGCAGCGGGCGAGATGAATGAGCATGTCGTCCTGGCCCTCGACTACGACCTCCGCCGTGTCGAGCGATCGGCGCCGACGGGGATGGAAGAACTCGTCCTCCTCCGCCTCGGGGTTGATCAGCCGGGCGAGCCGCGTCGCCACCGAATCGATCGAAACCGTCCCTTCGCCTACGGCCACCTGGAGCGCCTCGACGTCCTTCTGACCCAACTCGGCGGAGATGGACTCGAGCAGTGTTTCCTTCTCGGAAGCGGGGATACCCGATGCCTCCCGCTTGAACAGGGCCTGAAGCGCTTCCTTGCCCTCGGACAGCGCTTGATCCCGCCGTTCCTTGGTGAACCATTGCCTGATCTTCGACTTGGCCCGCCCGGTGCGCACGAAGGCCAGCCAGTCGCGGCTGGGGCCCGCCTCGATCGACTTCGAGGTCAGCACCTCGATGATGTCGCCCGACTGGAGGCGTGTCGAGAGCGGCACGAGCCTGCCGTTGATCCTGGCGCCGACACAACGGTGGCCCACCTCCGTGTGAACCGAGTAGGCGAAGTCGATGGCGGTGGACCCGGCGGGCAGCGGCTTCACGTCCCCACCCGGCGTCAGGACGAACACCTCGTCCTGATAGAGATCGAGCTTGAGATTGGCGAGGAACTCCTCGGGGTCTTCGTCCTCCCCCCAGGAGAGGAAGTCCATCCGGGGAAGGGGGCCGGCCTCGCCTTCCTTGTACCGCCAGTGGGCGGCGATTCCGGCTTCCGCTCGCCGGTGCATCTCCGCGGTGCGGATCTGTACTTCGAGGGGTTTGCCGTCGGGCCCGATGACCGTTGTGTGCAGCGACTGGTAGAGGTTGATCTTGGGCATCGCGATGTAGTCCTTGAAACGCCCGGTAACCGGCACCCAGTAGCTGTGGATCAACCCGAGGGCCGCATAACAGTCCCTCATCGTCGGGGTGATGATCCTGATCCCGATCAGGTCGTGGATGTCCTCGAATGGGCGGTTCTGCTCCCGCATCTTGCGGTAGATCGAGTACTGGTGCTTGGGGCGGCCGGTCACCTCTGCCTCGATCCCGGAGTCGGCGAGGATCCCTGAGATCTCATCGACCATCTTCTCGATGAAGGCCTCCCGCTCGGGCGCCCGCTCGGCGAGCTTGGCCTGGATCTCGGCATTGGGGCCCGGATAGAGGATTGCGAAGCAGCGATCCTCGAACTCATGCTTGATCTCCTGGACACCGAGACGGTGGGCCAGTGGCGCATAGACGTCGAGAGTCTCTTGGGCCACCCGCTGTTGCTTCTCCACGCGCAGCGCATGGACGGTTCGCAGATTGTGAAGCCGGTCGAAGAGCTTGATGATCAGGACCCGCACATCCTGGGCCATGGCCACCACCATCTTGCGGATGGTGGCCGCTTGGGCCTGTTCCCGATTCGAGTAGCGGACCCTGTCCAACTTGGTCACCCCGTCGATGAGGCGGCCGATCTCGTCGCCGAATTCCATGGAGAGGTCGTTCAGGGTGAGGTTGGTGTCCTCGACGGTGTCGTGGAGAAGGGCGGCGGCGAGGGTCGGCTCGTCGAGCCCGTATTCGGCCAGCATGAGGGCAACCGCAAGCGGGTGGGTGATGTAGGGATCGCCAGTCTTTCGCAGCTGACCTTCGTGGGCCCTGGCCGCCATCTCATAGGCCCTGCGCAGCAGATCGGTGTCGCCATCGGGATGATGGGCGAGGAAAGCTGCGACGACATCGTCGAATGTCGCCTGCATCTGCTCAGTCGTAGGTGACGAGGGCATTGAGGGGGACACCATCCAAGGTCTGGGCGCCGTTGAGGAAAGCCAACTCGATGAATACGGAGAACCCGATCACGTCGGCGCCTATCTTCCTCAGCAACCGAATGGCGGCGGCAGCTGTTCCGCCGGTGGCGATGACATCATCCACCAGAAGGACACGCTCCCCGGGGCGGGCGGCATCGGTATGGATCTCGAGCGAATCAGTGCCGTACTCCAAGGAATAATCCTCACGCACCGTCTCATAGGGCAGCTTTCCCGGCTTGCGAACGGGTATGAACCCGGCCTCGAGGAGACCCGCCACCGGGGTGGCCAGAGTGAAGCCCCTTGCCTCGATCCCGGCTACTTTGGTCACACCCGAGTCGCGAAATGGCCCAGCCATGGCTTCGATGAGCGACTTGAACGCGACCGGGTCGGCGAGGACCGGAGTGATGTCCTTGAAGACGATCCCAGGCTCAGGAAAGTCGGGGATGTCGCGAATGAGCGCGCTGAGATTTTCCACCGGGGAAGTCTACGGCCGGATCAGGCGGATTCGTCTTCAGTCTTGTCCGGGCCCACCCGGGAGCCGATGGCCTTCCTGGATACCCGGATCTTGCCCTCCTCTACTCGGAGGACGACGCTCTCGTCGTCGACCGAGACGACAGTGCCGTGGATGCCGCCGATCGTCCGAACCTCTTCGCCGGGGCTGATCGACTGGGACAGTGCCTGTTGGGTCTTGGCCCGTTGGCGCTGCGGGCGGATGATGAACAACCAGAAGACGGCAACCATCAGCCCCAGGAAGAGCAGCGAAGGTAACGGGCTCGCCGCCGCCTCCTGTGCAAGGACGAGATGGGTCACTTGGTCCTCCAGATCCGGTGAGTCGGCTGCGCGGAGAATAGGCAACGCAGGGGTTCTACGGCGAACCGCTGGAGCGAGCAGCGGCCACGCTCGACGCATAGTCGGAGAAGGTGCTTGTCTCGATGGCCCGACGTGCGCCGGCGACAAGGTCGAGGGTATATCTCAAGTTGTGGATGGTGAGGAGCCGGTGGGCAGAAAACTCCTTGACCTGGACCAGATGTCGCAGATATGCCCGGCTGTGGGTGACGCAGGTGTGACATGGGCATCTCTCGTCGATGGGACGATGATCTGCTTCGAATCGGGCATTGCGCAGGTTGAGGTCCCCTGACCTGGTCAATACCTTGCCATGGCGGGCGAGCCGGGTGGGAAGCACACAGTCGAACATGTCTGCTCCCCGTGCGATTGCTTGGAGCAGCCCATCGGTGTCACCCAAACCCATCACGTAGCGTGGCTTGTCCCCGGGTAGCTCGGCGAAGCTTGCCTCCAATGCGATTTCTCGCTCCTGGGCCGACTCTCCGACCGAGAGCCCGCCGATCCCAAAGCCGGGGAAATCGAGAGCGGCGGTCTGTGCCGCGCTCTTTCCTCTGAGGTCGAGATCCACCCCACCCTGAACGATGCCGAAGAGCGCCTGGTCGGCACGGGTGTGTGTCTGCAAGCATCGCTCCGCCCAGCGCAGTGTGCGCTCCATCTCCATCTCGACCAGGTCCCGGGGCGCGGGCAGACCGACGCACACGTCGAGCGCCATGGCTATGTCCGGCCCGAGCTCCTCCTGGATCATGACGGCGTCCTCCGGGGTCAACTCCACCTCCGAACCGTCGTATACCGAGCGGAACCGGGCACCCCGTTCGTCGATCCTCGGGGCGAGGGAGAAGATCTGGAATCCTCCCGAGTCGGTGAGGATCGGCCCCTCCCACGCCATGAACCGGTGCAGACCGCCGAGATCAGCGATCCGGGCGGACCCGGGCCGGAGCATCAGGTGATAAGTGTTGGCCAGCACGATGTCGGCCCCGGCTCCGGCCAGATCGGTGCTGTCCACTGCCCTGACTGCCGCTCGGGTCCCGACTGGCATGAATGCCGGGGTCGGAATCCGGCCGTGCCGGGTGTCGAGCCAACCGGCGCGGGCTTGACCGTCCACCGCTTCCAAGGACCATGTGACCGCACTCATCCCGGGATTATCGCTCGGCATACATGGCATCCCCGAAGGAGAGGAATCGGTACCCACGCTCCAGAGCAGTGCTGTAGGCGTGCCGCCACCGGTCACCCATGAACGCCGCAACCAGGACGACCAGAGTCGAGCCGGGGACGTGGAAATTGGTCACCAACCCATCAACCACCCGGAACGAATCCCCTGGCTTGAGGAACAGCTCGGTGTCGCCGGCGCCGGCCTTCACGGTCCCATCGTCCTCGGCGAAGGTCTCCAGAGTGCGGACCACCGTGGTACCGACCGCGACCACCCTTCTTCGATCGGTGCGGGCCCTGGCGATTGCCTCGGCGGTCTGCTCGGGCACCGAGCACCACTCCGAGTGCATCCGGTGGTCGTCGATGTCGTCGACCGAGATGGGGCGAAAGGTGTCGATGCCGACATGGAGGTCCACGGCCGTCACCGAAATCTCCTTCTCTTTCAGGCGCGCAGCGACCTGCGGGGTGAAATGGAGCCCTGCGGTGGGGGCAGCGGCCGAACCGATGGTGCGGGCAAACATCGTCTGATATCGAGCGGGGTCGTCCAATGTGCCGGTGAAATAGGGGGGCAGCGGGACCTCTCCGGCAGCTGCGATGGCCGACTCGACATCGGGCGCCCTCAGATCGACTCCCGACCACACCCTGGTCAGGGCCGGTGACGATTGTGGCCGTCATCCCAGGGAACTCGATCTCGACTCCCGGTCGCAGCCGCCGGGAGGGGCGGACAAGGGCCTCCCAGGTGCCGTCCGAGCGGGCGGTGAGGACGAGCAATTCGACCGAACCGCCACTGTCACGGCGTTTCCCTGTCAGCCGGGCCGCCCTGACCCTGGTCTCGTTCACCACCACCAGGTCTCCGGGTCGCAGTAGGGCGGGAAGGTCGAGAAAGCGATGGTCGGACATGTCCCGGGTGTCGAGGAGACGCGAGTCGTGTCGGGGCTCGATCGCCTTCTCCGCGATGGCCGTATCCGGGAGTTGGTAGGTGAAGTCCTCGACCCGCACTCGCAGGAGGCTAAAGCAGAGTCCCCTGAGGATCTGAAGGCGGCTCGTGGCCGAGGTGGGTGTAGGCGCGGGCGGTGGCCATCCGGCCACGGGGCGTTCGTTTGATCAGGCCGGATTGGAGCAGGAAGGGCTCATATGCGTCCTCGACGGTCTCGGGCTCTTCGCCGACCGCGATGGCGAGCGTGGAGAGCCCAACTGGCCCGCCGCCGAACCGATCGACGATCGCCTCCAGGATGGCTCGGTCCACTTTGTCGAGGCCCAGGTCGTCGACCTCGTACACCTGCAACGCCTCATCGGCGACTTCGGGATCAATCACCCCCGAGGCCCGCGCCACCGCGTAATCCCGAACCCGGGCAAGGAGACGATTGGCGATCCGCGGAGTCGATCGGCTGCGATGGGCGAGGATCCTCGCTGCCTCACCGGATATCTCTACGCCAATGATCCCGGCGGATCGTTCGATGATGACCGTCAGATCTGCCGGTTCGTAATAATCGAGCTTCTCCTCGATCCCGAAGCGATCCCGCAGCGGCGCGGTCACCGTTCCCTTGCGGGTGGTCGCCCCGACCAGCGTGAACTGGGGTAGGTCGAGGCGAATCGACTGTGCCGTTGGGCCCTTGCCGAGGACTATGTCGAGTTGGAAGTCTTCCATCGCCGGATACAGCACCTCTTCCACCGCACGGGGCAATCGGTGGATTTCGTCGATGAAGAAAACGTCGCCCACGTCGAGGTTGGAGAGGATGGCGGCAAGGTCCCCCGGCCGGTCCAGGGCCGGCCCCGAGGTGACCCGCATCTTGACCCCCAGCTCATGGGAGATCACCCCTGCGAGGGTGGTCTTGCCCAAGCCGGGCGGGCCGGAGAAGAGGACATGGTCGAGCGGCCGGTTCTCCTTGAGGGCAGCCTCGAGCGAGATTTTGAGACGTTCCCGAACCCGGTCCTGACCGACGAAATCGTCGAGGCGCTTCGGCCGTAGCGAGACCTCCTCCTCGGTTTCGATGGTCGGGTTGAGCAGGGAGTCCTCTCGCATCGCTATCCCCTACCCAGCGCGCGCAAGGCAGTCTTGATCTGGATCTCGATGCTCGAATCGGGGTCGACCTCGCCCATCACCGCATTGATCTCCTCGGTCGAGTACCCCAGGCCTTCCAATGCTTGGCGCACGGTGACCGTGGATGTCGACGACACGGCGTCCGCGTCGATCCCGGCCAGCTTGGGCGCCAGCTCGAGCACGATCTTCTGCGCTCCCCTCTTCCCCACACCAGGGACCACAGTGAGGGCATCGGCGTCCTCGGTGACGATGGAACGAACGATCTCGTTGTGGCTCATCGCCCCGAGGATGGACATCGCCAGCTTGGGCCCGACTCCCCCCGCCCCGAGGAGGATGCGAAACAGATCACGATCGGGCTCGGTGCCGAAACCGTAAAGACTCATCTCGTCCTCGCGGACATGAGTGTGGGTGTGCACCACCACCTCCTCGCCGATGCCGGGGAGCGCGGCCACGCCTCGTGGAGTCATGGTGACCTCGTAGCCGACCCCGCCCACCTCGATGCACACCACCTCTCCACGTCGGGAGACCAGGACCCCGCGGAGGCGCCCGATCACCGGGCTCGCTCCAACGGGGCGGCTCGAAGATGGCACAGCGCGATGGCGAGAGCGTCGGCGGCGTCGGCGGGCTTCGGCGACTCGGCCAGCCGGAGCAGTCGGGCAACCATCTGTTGGATCTGACGCTTGGAGGCCGCCCCGTCGCCCGTGATCGCCGATTTGACCGCGGTTGGCGCGTATTCGGAGACGTGGAGACCGGCGCGGGCGGCTACGAGAAGGGCGACCCCGGAGGCACGCCCGACGGAGATGGCAGTCTGCAGGTTCTGATTGGTGAACACCGACTCGATGGCCACCACATCGGGCCTTGCTTCTTCGATGACCTGGGTCAAACCGTTGAACAACTCCTCGAGACGCTGAGCCATTGGTGTCTCGGGGTCGGTCCGGATCACGCCGGCGAGACGGGCGCTGGGAGGGTGCCCTCCCTCCACCACTCCATATCCGGTTGCGGAGAGACCGGGGTCGATGCCCATGACGAACATATGTTTGGTGAGATTAGGCCGGGTTGGCCGTGATTCAGGCGATTTGGGTGGGGTGGGGTTGGGGCGGCGGCCCCTAGGTTCTGAGCCCGACGAGCTCTCGGAGTCGGGGGTCGAGCCGGGGTCGGGTGGGCGGATAGTTCTGTCCGTCGGGTTTGCGGAAGACGGGTTTGTGGTCGTGGTCGTGTTCGATCCGCCATCCGTGTTCATGTAAGAACCGGTGGTGATAGCCACATAACAGGATCAGATTGTCCAGATCGGTCGGTCCCCCGTCCGCCCAGTGTCTGATGTGGTGGGCATGAACGAAGTTTCTGGTGCCACAGCCGGGGAAACGACAGCCTCCATCCCGATACCAGAGCTGATGACGTAACCAGGCCGGGATCAACCGGGAACGACGTCCGATCCCCAACACTTTCTGGTGGTCATAGACGACACATTCCACGATCGGGTCACAGGAGAGTCTCCGGGCGGTCTCATTGGCGATCACCGGACCACCCTCCACCTCCGCCACCCCGGTAGTCTCCGGATCAGAGGTGAGTGATTCGAGATCGGCATGAACGGTGATCTGGGCCGGTGCGGCCGACTGGTCGCCATGACGTTGCAGCCAATTCCACCAACCCGTCGGCGAGTCGTTGCGGATACGGATCGAAGTTCCCTGATTCCGGATTCACCGGGATCCGGTCGGCTCTCTCCCGGATCGCCGATTCCACCAGATGAAGATCAGGACCGGGTAGATCAGCGTGGAGATTGCCCCGGATCCCATCCAGGGTGTATTGGATCGACAGCCACCGATCCCGCCACGCATCCACCACATCAGAATTCGAGGGAGGATCCGCTCTCCGGGCAGCACGGTCCAGAGCAGCATTGGACAAACCGAGACATTCGGCGATCACCGTCTCCTCGGTATCCGGGGTAGCCAGCTTGGCGATCGCATCCACCTGATCCAACGACAACTCGCCGGCGGCGAACCGTTCCCGCAACAAGGGCAGATCCTGGAGCCGACGAGCCACCCGAACCAGTTGAGTGGCAGTGGAATGACGGAGACCGAACCGGGCCGAAACCCACTGGACCAGATTCGGGGAACCATCGGCCAGGAACAACTGACCCCGATCCGCCTCCAAGATCCACTCACAAGCCGCCGCCAGAGCAGCAGCCGACAGACTCAGAAACTGGCCGATCCCCGCATCCACCTGATCATTGGTGAAGCTCTCCCTCTCCATGACCCCAACCTACGAACCGGGTGTGACAGAAATGGCCAGAAAACAGACGATCGGACAGAAATCTCAGAAAATCTCCTCGCCTTAGAAGCTTCAGATTTGGCCCTCGGTACCCTCGCCCCATGGCCCGGACTCCGATCGAAGCGGCCGCGGCGAAGGCCGGAATCGCCCCCGAACCGATGGCAAGACTCATCGATCTCGGACTGGCGGAGCTGAGCCCCGATGGGGAGATGGAGCCTGGTCAGATCGGGAGAGCTCAGGTGTTCCATGCGTTGGAAAGGGCCGGTCTCCCTCTCGACGGAGTCGCCCAGTTGATTCGGGACGGTTCGTTCTCGATGGATTTCATCGAGTCTGCCGTGCAGCCCGTCCTGGCACCTATGAAAGAGATGACGTTCATCCAACGAGCCGAGGCAACCGCCACCCCGGTGGAGCTGCTCTTGTCCGTCCGAGAGGCGATCGGAGGCCTGCGGCCGAAGCCGGATGAACCGGTCGCCGAGAACGAGATGGCGATCTTCCCCTTGGTCGAGATGCAGCACTCGTTGGGCTTTCGTTCCGACGCCATCATGCAGGCCCTCTGGGTCTACGGCGACAGTCTCCGTCGGATGGCGGAGACGGAGGGCGAATGGTGGCGGACGGAGGTCCAGGTGCCGATGCTGGCCCGGGGCAGCTCAGAGGACGACGTGGGCAAGTTCGCTGCCGAGGTATCTGCCCGGTTGTCGCAGGTGTCTGACGAGGCCGTGCTCGCCATCTATCACATTCAGCAGCTTCGGGCCTGGATGGTGAACATCATCGGAGGCATGGCCTATGCGCTGGAAAAGGCGGGTCTCCACACCCGTGATGATCGTCCTCCTGCCATGTGTTTCCTCGACATAACCGGGTACACCCAACTGACCCATGAACAGGGCGACCGGGCTGCGGCCGAATTGGCGGAACGGATTCGACGCATCGTGGAGAGATCGGCGCTCGAGCATGGCGGCCGTGCCGTGAAATGGCTGGGCGACGGGGTGATGCTGCATTTCCCCGAGCCGGTCCGGGGAACCCTGGCGGCTCTCGACATGGTTGATGCGATCTCCGCCGCCGGCCTACCGCCTGCCCATGTCGGTCTTCATGCCGGCCCGGTGGTGTTCCAGGAAGGCGACTACTACGGGCAGACGGTGAACATCGCGGCCAGGGTCGCTGACTACGCCCGCCCCGGTGAGGTGTTGGTCAGCGAGGGTGTGGTCGAGGCGTCGAGCGCGGGGCAGGTCGTCTTCGAGAGAATCGGCCCCGTCGAGCTGAAGGGCGTGGCTGAGGCGGTGATGCTCCATACAGCTCGGCACGTCTCCAGCTGAGGTTGGATCGATTGGTCCTGCACCGGCCGGACATGCACGCGTAGGATCTCCCAAGTCGCCCAGAGAAGGAGCACACATGGACTGGCTCGGAACCATCATTGTCTCGCTGTTGGCCGGCATCATCATCGGGCCATTGGCTCGTCTGGTCCTGCCTGGGAGACAGAACATCTCGATGGGGATGACCATCGTGATCGGGGCGGTCGGCGCCTTTCTCGGCGGTCTGGTGGCCAACTGGGTGGGTGTCAGCGAGACGTCGGGGCTCGACTGGACCCAGTATGCGATTCAGGTTGGCGTGGCCGCCGTGCTGGTCATCGCCTACGGCGCGATGGCCGGAAGATCGGCGAGCAGCACGACCCCGCCACCGCCGCCACCTGCGACCTGATCACACCTCTTCGAGGACGCGCTCCATCACGTCGTCGTCGATGTCGTAGTTGGAGTAGACCGCCTGTACATCGTCAAGATCGTCCAAAGCGTCGATGAGCCGGAGGAGTCGTCGCGCCTCTGCTTCGCCGACCGGGACCGTGGAGGAGGGGAGCTGGGTCACATCGGCGGTATCGAGCTCCAAGCCGGCGTCATCGAGGGCAGTGCGGACCTGTTGAAGATCGCCCGGCGCGGTCACCACTTCGAACCATCCGTTGCCTGAGTCACGGATGTCCTCGGCGCCCGAGTCGAGGGCCACCAGCATGACTTCGTCCTCATCTCCCTTGACCTCGATCAACCCCTTCTGGGCGAAGAGATAGCCGACAGAGCCTGGCTCGCCCAGGTTCCCGCCACTTCGGGTGAAGGTCGACCGGACATCTGATGCAGCGCGATTGCGGTTGTCGGTGAGGATCTGCACGTAGAGCGCCACCCCGCCGGGACCGTACCCCTCATACCAGATCTCCTCGTAGTGGGCGCCTTCCACTTCGCCGGTTCCTCGCTTGATCGCCCGGTCGATGTTGTCGTTGGGCATGGATGCGGCCTTGGCCTTGAATACGGCGGTCGCCAGCGTCGGGTTGAAATCAGGGTTGCCGCCACCCTCTCGGGCGGCGATTTCGATCGCCTTGGCCAATTTGCCGAAAAGCTTGCCGCGGACGGCATCTTGACGGCCCTTGCGGTGCTTGATGTTGGCCCACTTGGAATGCCCGGACATTTCTCGATTCTCTCAGATCAGATCGAGCAACATTCGGTGGATGCGACCATCACCTGTCAGCTCGGGGTGAAACGACGTGGCAAGGATGTTGTCCTGACCGACCATCACCGGGTGACCGTCGACTTCGGCCAGCACCTCGACGTCGGCGCCGACCTTCTCCACCCATGGCGCCCGAATGAACACTGCATGAAAAGGCCCGTCCAGACCGGTTATCTCCACATCCGTCTCGAATGACTCGTTCTGGCGGCCGAATGCATTTCGGCGCACTACGACATCGAGGGCGCCAAGCAGTGGTTGGTCACCGTCGGTGACCGCTCCGGCGAGAAGGATCAGCCCGGCGCAGGTGCCATAGGTGGGCAGACCATCTTCGATCGACCTGCGCAGCGGGTCGAGCAGACCAAACCGCACCGCCATCTTCCCGATCGTGGTCGATTCCCCGCCGGGGATCACCAACGCGTCCACGGAATCGATTTGCTCCGGTTTCTTGACCGTCAACACGGTCACACCCATCGACTCGAGGATCTGAACATGCTCCCGGACGTCTCCCTGCAAGCCCAGGACGCCAACCGTGGTCATCACCATCCCCGCTCGGCGAGGCGCTCCGTCTCCCTCAGTGTGTCGATCTCGATACCAGGCATGGCTTCCCCGAGCCCCCTGGAGACCTTGGCCACGACCTCGGGCTCGTTCCAGAACGTCGTCGCCTCGACGATGGCACGGGCATATGCCTCGGGGCTCGAGCTCTTGAATATCCCGGACCCCACGAACACGCCATCGACACCGAGCGACATCATCAGGGCTGCGTCGGAAGGTGTCGCGATGCCACCGGCGGCGAAGTTGACGACAGGGATCTTCCCGGTCGAAGCCACTTCTCGTACGAGGTCGAAGGGAGCGCCGTGGTCCCGAGCAGCCGACATGAGCTGGGCCTCGTCCATCGTGGTCAGGGCGCGCATCTCGTTGGTGACCGTGCGCATGTGCCTGACCGCTTCGACGACGTTGCCAGTTCCGGCCTCGCCCTTGGTTCGGATCATCGCCGCGCCTTCGCCGATGCGACGGAGCGCCTCCCCCAGGTTGCGGGCACCGCAGACGAAGGGAGTGGTGAATGCCCACTTGTCGACGTGATGCTCCTCGTCGGCCGGGGTGAGCACTTCGGATTCGTCGATGTAGTCGACCCCGAGCGCCTGGAGCACCGCGGCTTCCGCGAAGTGGCCGATCCGGCATTTGGCCATGACCGGGATGGACACTGCGGCCTGGATCTCCTCGATCTTGGTGGGGTCGGCCATGCGGGCTACGCCACCGTGCTTGCGGATGTCGGAAGGGACCCTTTCCAGGGCCATAACCGCGACGGCACCGGCTTCTTCGGCGACCTTGGCCTCGGCGGCGGTGACGACGTCCATAATGACGCCGCCCTTCAGCATCTCGGCCAGGCCCCTCTTCACGCGATCAGTTCCGGTTTCCACTTCTCTCGGCTCCGTTTGGGTGAGTCCCGATTGTACAGGCTCGGCCAGCCTGCCCTAGGAGACCACCTCGTCGTAGAGGTCGCGATAGATCGCTCCGACGACGCCCCAGTCGTGATCTTCGGCCAAGGATCTCCCATCCTTGGCCATTCGCTCCCGCTCTTCGGGGTCATCGATCAGCTCGATCAGCGCCCGGGCCAAGGCGTCGCTGTCGCCGACCGGGAAGAACCGCGCCGCCTCTCCGGCCAGGGTGCGAAACGGCGGGAGATCTGATGCGATGACGGCGGCGCCCGCGGCCATGGCCTCGAGGAGGACGATCCCAAAAGACTCGCCGCCGGTCTGTGGGGCAACGTATATGGAGGCCGAATTGAGGAGTTTCGCTCTCGTCTCGTCGTCGACCCGACCCATCCAGAGCGGGCCCGCATCGTCGCGCCGCGCCCCCATCACGATCAACTCGGCATCGGGTTGGGCCAGCTCGACCGCGGGCCAGGCCGAGAGCAGAACATCGAGGCCTTTGCGAGGCTCGTCCCTCCCCAAGTACGCGACCCGGCCTGGGCGGCGAGGGGTGTCGACCACGAAAGCGGCGACATCGATCCCGTTGGGGATGATCCGCACCTCCAGCCTCGAAGGGAGAACCGATGCCGCGACCGGGCTCACCGCCGTGGCCACGACCGTGTTGCCCAATGCTCGTTTGAGAAGCGGGCCCGAGACCATGTAGGCAAGTCGGCCCACGGTGCCAGGTGCGGCGTGAAATGTCGCTAGCACCGGCGGTCCAGCGTGATTTGCGAACAATGACGCCAAAGGCATCAGGGGCTCATGGACATGAAGCAGGTCTAGATCCGCCGCGGCCGACCTGATCCGTCCCCTGGCCCTCGGATCGGCGGCGATCGGGACCATCGAGCCGTTGCCCGGCACGGAGAGGCTCCTACCGAGGTCGACCCCTGCCACGCCGTCGGGCAGACCCGGGCCGATCACCACCGACTCGTCCCCTCTCCTTCTCAAATACCTCGCCAGGCCGAGCACCTGGGCCTGGACGCCGCCTGGGACAGAAAGGTCGTAGGGGCTGACCAGACCCACCCGAAGGCGGCTCATCTACGGTCGGATGGCCAGTTGGGTTGGACCAAATGCCACTGATTGGGGGCGGCCCGGATCAGCCTCTCCATCTCGGTGGCCAGCGCCTGGGTCATCGCCTGGACTTTCTCGGACCGTGTGCCTTCGTCGGGTACCGGGATGGGCGGTTCGATCACCACCCGATAGGCGTTGTCCCCGTCGTAGTAGGACGCAACGGGGAGCAGGGGGGCGCCGGTTCGGAGGGCAAGAGTGGCCGGGCCTGGAGGCAGGGTCGTCGTTTCGCCGAAGAACACCACTTCGACCCCTTTCCCCTTCAGGTCGCGATCGGCAAGTAGAGCCACGGCTTTGTTGGCTGCGAGCGCGCCCTCCAGCTTCCTCATCACCTCGGTGCCCCCGGTCGCCAGGACGATCTCGATCCCGAAGTCGGCTCTCATCTTCGTGAACCAGTCCGTGATCTTCTGATTGGGGAGATTCTCCGCCACCGCCACCACCGGCACTTTTTCGTTGCCCGACACCGGGGCAGCGACTTCCCAGTTGCCCAGATGGGGCAGGCCGTAGATCATCCCCTTCCCCGCCTCGCGTGCCTCGATGATCTGCTCCAGCCCATCGACAGTCGTCTGACCCACAAGCTCCTCGACCCTGCTTCCCTTCGCCCACAGCGCCTCGGCGTAGTACCGGCCATACGACCGCATCACGGCTCGGGCCGCCGCCCCCACCTCATCGGCACCATTGCCGAGTACGCGTCGCATATGCCGCTGTGCCATCTCGCGGCGACCCCCCGCGGTTGCGTGCCAGATCAGGCCTCCCAACCTCCCCAACGAGCGAGCGGCCGAGGCAGGGAGCAGCCCGATGAGCCCCGCACCGGTGCGGAGAGCGAGATATCCGGGGAGATCGCTCACTCGAACGAACGGTAAGTGTCGATGAATCGCATCAGGGCGGTTATCCACACCAGGATCACGAAGATCCACAACATCGGCTCGACAAAGCCGATCATCAGGCCCACGGTGAAGAGGAGAATCCGCTCGGCCCGGCCCATCAGACCCGCCTTGCCATTGAAACCCTCGGCCTCGGCCCTGCTCCTGATGTAAGGCACGAGCATGGCGCCGCCGATGGCGAGGATGATCAGGAGGAGCACCGCCTCGTCCCCGGTCTCTCGGGCCACCGCAACCCCCAGCCCGGCGAACGCTGCGATCTCCCCCATTCGGTCGAAAACCGAGTCGAGAAATGCGCCACGCGCCGTCACCGTCCCAGAGGCTCGGGCCACCGAGCCGTCGAGGCCGTCGAGGATGGATCCGATCAAGACGATGACTGCCCCTGCGGCAAGAGCGCCCGTCGAGATGACTATCGACCCTGCGATCACGATGGCTAGCCCGACCGCGGTCATGACGGTCGGAGTGACCCCCATGCCCGCCAGCGCCTTGCCGATGGGCTCGAGGAACCGGGTAACCCGGGGTCGAACCCGTGTGTCGATCACGACCGAGCAAAGTAGCAGGCCAGGCCGTGTGGCCCGGTGTCGGGCCGGGGTTAGGATCGACCCTTCGCACGACGAGGAGGTCAGTTTGTTACCCGAAAAAGTGCGCAACGTCGCCCTCGTCGGCCACGGCGGGAGCGGCAAGACGACGCTCGCGGAGGCCCTGCTTATACGTCGGCGGCGCCACCACCCGGCGCGGCACCGTGGAGCAGGGCAACACGGTGCTCGACCACGAGCCGGAAGAGATCGAACGAGGGATCTCCCTTGGTCTCGGCGCGGCCACCTTCAACTGGAACGAGCACCGGATCAACCTCATCGACACCCCTGGGTCGAGCGATTTCTCCGGTGACTCCCGGGCCGCGCTCCGCGCGGTCGACATGGCGCTATTCGTCGTCTCCGGCGTCGATGGGGTCGAAGTGCAGACCGAACAGTTGTGGAAGGTCGCCGGGGAGGAGGGAATCGCCCGGGCCGTCGTCGTGACCAAGCTCGACCGCGACCGGGCCTCTTTCGAGCGAACCCTCGATCAATTGCGTGAGTCCTTCGGGAAGGCGATCGCCCCGATCCAGGTCCCGATTGGCAGCGAAGAAGGCTTGCGTGGGGTCGTCCGCGTCGCCTCGGAGCGCGCCTACGAGTACACCGACGAGGAAAAGACAGGCAAGGAGGTCGATCTGCCGTCTGAGGTGGAGGATCTGGTCCACGCCGCGCACACCGCCCTGGTCGAGACCGTCGTCGAGACCGACGACGAGATGATGGAGGCCTACTTCGAGGGCAAAGAGCCCACCCGGGAGCAGACCGTCGCCACCATCCACAAAGGCATCATCGCTGGTGACATCCACCCGGTCCTGGTCACCTCGGCGGAGAGACTGATCGGAATCGACCTCCTCGCCGACTTCATCGTCGACTACGGGCCCAACCCCTTGGAGCGCTCGCTTCCCGAGCTCACCAGCGGCGAGCCGATCGAGCCCTCCACAGAGGGGCCGACAGTGGCCTTCGTCTTCAAATCCGTCTCCGACCCCTTTGTCGGGCGGATCTCGTTGTTCCGCATCTACTCGGGCACGGTCAAGGCAGACCAGGAGCTCGACGTCGCTGGTGGAGGCAAGGTCCGGCTGCACAACCTCTTCAAGCTCCAGGGCAAGGAGCACAACGAGGTCCCCGACCTCCCGGCAGGTGGCATCGGTGCGGTCGCCAAAGTCGACAACGTGCGGGTGGGCGACACCCTGCGCACCAGTGGGTCCAACATCACGATCTCCCGGATCTCATACCCGCGCCCGGTGGCTGAGGTATCCATCACGCCCAGGTCGCATCATGACGAGGAGAAGCTCTCCACCGCACTGCACAGGATCGAGGAAGAGGACCCCACGATCCGGATCGAACGCCGGGCCGACACCGGGGAGACGATTCTCGCCGGGCTGGGTGACACCCACCTCGATGTGACCGTGGCGCGCATCCATCGCAAGTTCGGCGTCGAGGTCGACACGTCGCTGCCGGTGATCCCATATCGGGAGACGATCACTGCCTCGGGCCAGGCCGAGGGGAAGCACAAGAAGCAATCAGGGGGCCGGGGCCAGTTCGGCGTCGCCTTCGTCAAGTTCGCCCCCAAGCCGCCGCGGCTCGGGCTACGAGTACATCGACTCCATCAAAGGCGGCTCGATCCCCCGTCAGTTCATCCCCGCGGTGGACAAGGGGATCCAGGAGGCCCTGACCAGAGGGATCCTCTCCGGCTACCCCGTGATCGACATCTCGGCCGAGGTCTACGACGGCAAGTACCACGCCGTCGACTCCGACGAGATGTCGTTCCGCATGGCCGGGATCCAAGCGGTGAGAGCGGCCACTCCTGATCTGAAGCCGATACTGCTCGAACCGGTCATGCGTGTCACCATCACCGTGCCCGAGGACCATCTCGGTGACGTGATGGGCGACATCAACTCCAAGCGGGGCAGGGTGCTCGGCATGGAAGGCGACGGCACGTTGCGGTCGGTGGTCGCGGAGGTGCCGATGGCCGAGATCCAGCAGTATGCGGCGGAACTGCGATCATTGACATCCGGAAGAGGCAGTTTCGACGTGGAATTCGATCACTACGCCGAAGTGCCACACAACGAGGCGCAGCAGGTGATAGCCGCGGCACGCAAATCAGACGACTGAGCCGACAAAGGAAGGACTGGAATGGCTGATGCCCTCATCCGCTTCGGCGACAAGGAGGCTCGCCTCGATGTGGTGGAGAGCGTCGAGGGTCAGCTGGCAGCGGACATCAGCCGCCTCCGGAGCGACCTCGGGCTCACCACGATCGACCGGGGATTCGCCAACACCGCCGAGAGCGAGTCGGCGGTCTCATACGTCGGTGGCGACGAGGGCGTCCTCCACTACCGCGGCTACCTGATCGAGGAGCTGGCCGAGCACTCGTCCTTTCTCGAGGTCGTCTGGCTCCTCCAGTATGGAGAGCTGCCGACCAAGGCCGAGTTGGAGGCCTATTCGGAGTCGATCTCGATCCACACCTTGCTCCGGGAGGACACGAAGCACCTGTTCGAGGCGTTCCCCCATCGCGCCCACCCCATGCAGATCCTGGCTTCAGCCACTTCGGCTCTCGCCACCTACTACCCCGACGCCCTCGACCCGCACGACGAGGAAGCAGTCGACATCAGCGCCCGGAGGTTGATCGCCAAGACTCCGACCATGATCGCCTGGTCGTACAAGTACTCGGTCCACCAGCCGTACATCTATCCCCGGAACGACTTGGACTACCTGTCCAACTTCCTCCACCTGATGTTCTCGGTGCCGGCCGAGCCCTACAAGGCCGACCCGGTCGTGGCTCGGGCACTCAATATGCTGCTCGTCCTCCATGCCGACCACGGTCAGAACTGCTCGACCTCTGCGGTCCGTCTGGTCGGGTCGAGCCAGGCCAACTTGTTCAGTTCGGTGGCTGCCGGGATCCACGCCCTCTCCGGCCCGCTCCACGGCGGCGCCAACCAGGAGGTCCTGGAGATGCTCGAGGAGATCGTCGCCGCCGGTGGCGATGTGGGGCCCTTCGTCGCCAGGGCGAAGGACAAGGACGATCCTTTCCGACTGATGGGATTCGGCCACCGGGTCTACAAGAACTTCGACCCGAGAGCCCGCATCATCAAGCAGGCCGCCGACGATGTCCTCGACGCACTGGGTATCGACGACGACCCACTACTCGATGTTGCCCTCCAGCTCGAGGACGTCGCCCTCTCTGACGACTACTTCGTGGAGCGAAAGCTGTACCCCAATGTCGATTTCTACTCGGGGATCATCTACCGGGCGATCGGGTTCCCGACCGACATGTTCACGGTGCTCTTCGCCCTCGGACGCCTGCCCGGGTGGATCTCACAATGGCGGGAGTTGCTCTCCGACCCGACCACGCGGATATTTCGCCCCACCCAGGTGTACGTGGGCCCGGAGCGGCGGCCTTACGTGCCCATCGAGGACCGGAGCTGACCTCGATGCCGGCCGACTTCGGCCGCCCGTCTCCGAGACCTGTAGGTGGCACCAGGATGGGGACCAACTCCGAGATTCCGTGAGACACGTTGTCCTCGACCGAACAGGCGCCGGTCGGCCGGGGCTGCCGCTGCGCTGCAGAGTTTTCTATACCGCTTTCACGGGCTCCACGTAGGGCTGGTCGGCCACCTCTCCTGACACCGCGTCGACCACGACGAGGGCTCGCTGGTCGGGCGGCTCCTCCGCCGAGTACACGACGACACTCCAGTGGGGCCGGGAACGAACGCCCCGGAAGGTGACCGCCGCCGAGGCATGGCCGACCGGGAACCCAACGGCAGCGCCCGCAATGGCCAGGGCCCTGGACTCGTCGACCGCCAGTGGCCACGCCGAGGCGAAATTCCAAGCCGCCAGCCCGAACAACCCGATGGCGGGGAGCCAGCCACCGTCAATGACGACCATGGCAAGGACGGCGGCGACAACGAAAACCCATCCGGCTATCCGACGCCTCATGGGCGACGGGAACCGGTATGGACCGACGACATTGGAGTCGAGCTCCTCCTCGATCGCGAGGGAATCGGCCAGATCACGCTCGATGTGGATCCCCGACCGATCCACTTTCGGCTTCGCCGGGTCGGTCATGCGCCCGGAGCCCCACTTCGGGGGACTTGGGGTCGTCCCCCAGGCGTCGCCGCCATCGTGACCAGACGGTTGGTCGCCTCGATGAGGGGAACGCCCCTGGTGTCCCGCTCCTCGCCGTAGAGCCTGAGACCGACGGTCGACCCGGAAACGTCGTCGTCGCCGACCACGATCACTGACGGGTGCTTCTGGGTGAGCGCCTTCCGGATCTTGTCTCCCACGGTGTCGTCGGAGTAGTCCACCTCGACCCGGAGGGCGGCATCCCGCAGTCGCTCTGCCACCTGATCGGCGTACTCCTGATGCCGGTCGGCTACCGGGATGATCGACACCTGAACAGGCGCCAGCCACATCGGGAACGCTCCGGCGTGGTGCTCGATGAGGACCCCCATGAAGCGCTCCAGCGAACCGGCTTTGGCGCAATGGATCATGTACGGGCGCTCGGTCACGTTTCCGGCCGCCGCGTACTCCAATCCGAAGCGGGCGGGAAGGATCAGGTCGAGCTGGATCGTCGATAACTGCCACCGCCGACCGATCGCATCCTTGACATGCATGTCGATCTTCGGTCCATAGAAGGCACCCTCGCCCTCCGCGATCCGGAAGCTGACCCCGGACTCCTCCATCGCCTTGGCCAGGGTCTTCTCGGCGAAATCCCAGCGGTCCTCGTCTCCTGGCGGCGCTTTATCCGGTTGGGTACTGAGATCCGCCTCGAACTCGGTGAAGCCGGCGTCCTCGAGCCAGGTAATGACGAAGTCGATGTGCAGGGCGAGCTCGGAGGCGAGCTGGTCGGCGGTGCAGAACGTGTGGGAGTCGTCCTGGGTGAACCCCCGGGCACGGAGCAAGCCGTGGACCACCCCTGATTTCTCGTATCGGTAGACGGCGCCGAGCTCGGAGAGACGGATCGGCAGGTCGCGATATGAGCGGGCCCTGCTCTTGTAGACCAGGATGTGGAACGGGCAGTTCATCGGCTTGACCCGGTATTCCTGATCGTTGTCCAGCTCCATGCCCGGGAACATGAAGTCGGCGTAGTAGTCGAGATGACCAGAGGTCCACCACAGGTCGGACTTGGCCAGGTGGGGGGTGAAGACGAAGTCGAAACCGAAGCGCTCATGCAGCTCACGGCTGTGGTCCTCGACGATCTTGCGGAGCATGCCCCCTTTCGGGTGCCAGACGACCAGGCCGGACCCGAGCTCGGGCGGGAAGCTGAACAGGTCGAGCTCGGCCCCCAATCTGCGGTGGTCGCGTTTCTCAGCCTCTTCGAGCTGGGTCAGATGCGCGTCCAAGTCCTGAGCAGATCCCCATGCCGTGCCGTAGATGCGTTGGAGCTGATCCCGTTTCTCGTCGCCCCGCCAATATGCCCCAGAGCTGCGGAGCAGCTTCACCGACGGTATCCGGCCGGTCGAAGGCAGATGGGGGCCCCGGCACAGATCGACGAAGTCGAGGTTCCGATACACGGTGACGTCCTCTCCGGGAGTCACCTCACTCGGCTCTACGCTCTCGATGATCTCTGTCTTGAATGGATGTGAGGCGAAGACGGAGAGCGCGTCGGACCGGGACAGGGCCTCCCTCTCGAATGGCTGGTCCTCCGAGATGATCTCCTTCATCCGGGCCTCGATCCGCTCGAGATCTTCCGGGGTGAACGGCTCAGCGACCTTGAAGTCGTAATAGAAGCCGTCCTCGATTGCCGGCCCGATTGCGAAGGTCGACCCCTCGAACAGATCGAGTACGGCCTGTGCGAGGACATGCGCCGACGAGTGGCGCAGGATGTCCAGACCCTCATCGCTTTCCAGGGTGACGACGGCAAAATCGCCTGATTCGTCGAGCGGACGACCGAGGTCACGGAGGCCTCCGTTCAGCTTGACGGCGACCGCAGATCGGGCGAGCCGGGGCCCGATCGACTCGGCGACCTCGGCCCCGGTGCTGCCATCGGGGTGGTCGTGGACTGTTCCGTCGGGATAACGAAGCTCTAGTGACACGGGGTTATCTCGCTAGCCTGGGGCGGGCCAGAAGGCTAACTGCCCACAGGATGCAACCGAGCCGGTCACGCAACCGTCACGAGGGGACGCAAACCGAATGGATGCAAGAGAGCTCGTAACGAAGCTTCACCCGGACGCATTGGTCAGAGAGCTCTCTTCGGGGGCCAACAAGGTGTTTCGGGTCATCGAGGGCGAGCAGAGCACGATCGTCAAGGTCTACCCGGTCACGTCGCGCGAGCGCAGGGAGCGTCACGCCCTCGAGGCTCTCGCCGCAGTGCCGTCGGTGCCCCGGATAATCGACCACGGCACTCAGGACGAGATGGCGTGGCTCGAGATGAACGACGGGGGTCATTGGAATCTGGCCAATCTCCCCAAGAACATCGATTCCATCGAGGCAGCCGGGGCTGCGCTGCGCGACATCCACACCTCGAACGCCCAAATCACCAATCTGGCGGCCGGCATCGACTCGGACTACGTGTTGAGCCACTATCGATCCACCATCGAGCGGCTCGGCCGGTATCGCCGTCGTTTCGGGATGGACCAGGCGGTGCTCGACAAGGCACTGGAGCTGGAACCACCCTTGGCGACGGCTCCGACGCCTTCACACACGAAGCCGACTCTCTCCAAGTTCATCATCGACGAGGAAGGGACGATCACCATCGTCGATTGGGAATGGGCCACGCTGGCGCCGCCCGAATGGGACCAGACACTGGCCGTATGGCGTCTGGCCGCCCGCATCGGCGAGGACGCGGCCGCCGCCTTCCGCAGCGGCTATGGGTCCGAGCTCCCCGAGAGCCGATACCGACCCTGGGTTGCCTACCACTCGGCCATGATGATGCTGGAGGCGGCCGAAGTGCGTGAGGGGCGTCTGGGCGACCTCGGCTACCTGGTCGACGACCTGACCGAGGCCGTCCTCGGCACCTGAATAGCCGGGGGGATGACCCCCCGCCGCGCATGGATCCAAATCCACGGTTTTCGCGACCTCCCGTCTTAGCCTCTTGACGCTGAAGCAAGGAGGACGGACGTGTTGGAAGCACTGGTCGCGGTCACAGCGACGACAGGTCTGTTCGCCCTGGCCAAGGGGATAAGAGGCAACCATCAGTACCGGATCGACCCCCGGTTGGTGGTCTCACGGGACGAGCGAGGCGACGATCTGCCCTGCCCATGGTGTTATGGGCCTACATATGAGGAGGACACCCGCTGTTCGGGATGCGGCCGATCCTTCGGTTGACCGCAATCTGAGGCGTTAGTCCCCTGGAAAGCGCCGACAACCGATTTAGGGTGTAAGGGTGAGCAGGGTAGGACTGGTGCTCGGCGGTGGGGGGATCACTGGTGCGGCCTATGAGATGGCCGCCTTGATGTCGATCCGTCTCGCCACCGGCTGGGACCCGAATCAGGCCGAAGTCGTGGTCGGCACGTCCGGCGGCGCCTTCGTGACCGCCCTCGTGCGGAACGATGCTCTCACCCTCGACTCGCTGGTGATGCCGACAGATGATCGTGCCGCCGTGGCGGACCGAATCCGCCGGCACGTCTACACCCGGGATGGAGGAGTCCAAGTCCGCCACTGGTTGCGTCACGGGATAGTCCCCGGTTTGCGTGATCCCGGGCTGACCCTCTTCCTCGGCTCTCCGGCGCCCTACAACGCCACTGGCGTCACCGATTGGGTCAGGAGCCACATTGGCGATGCGGCTGGCTCACGTTGGCCGGCCAGGCCGACCGCGGTGGTTGCTTTCGACATCGCTGCGCGACGCCGCGTCGTGTTCGGCTCCGAGTCGGCCCCGGACGTCGGCATGGCAGACGCAGTGGCAGCATCCTCCGCCATCCCTTTGGTTTTCCGGCCATACCCAATCGACGGGCGTCTGTACGTCGACGGAGGTGTCGTCTCCGGCACCCATGCCGACCTGGTCCTCAGCTCGTCCAAGCCCCTCGATCTGGTGTTGGTATTGGCCCCCATGGCCGCCGACGTGTCCCGCAAGCGGGCGCGGTTCTACGAGAAGATGTTCGATCGGGTCGGCCAGCGGTCTCTCATCGAGGAGCTCACCCTCATCACGGATGCCTGGCCACATTGCCAGGTTGTCGTCCTGAGCCCCGCCCCGTCCGTGCAGAACGTCATGCGCCCGAACCCAATGGATGCCGGCAGGGCGGTTGCGACCTTCATGCGCACCCTCATCTCGATGAAGCGCACCCTGGCCCGACCCGAGGTGTGGGACCTGCTCGATGACCACCTTCTCGCCAAGCCCCGCTCCAAGAGGATCGCTCTCCGGTAGACGGGGAACCTTCTGGTGCCCGCCCCCGGCCGGACTACTTTGTCCAGGGACAGAGGAGTTCCATTGGCAGTCAGACCGACCCATTTCGAGTTCTATTCGGCAGACCCGGAGGCCACGGTGGAGTTTCTCACCAATGTCTTCGGGTGGCGGGCCGAGAGGTGGGAGGACCAGGACTACTGGCTGCTCGAGACCGGTGAGGGACCTGGGATAAACGGCGCAGTGGCTCTCGCCGGCGACGACGGACCTAAGACACTGAACACCTGTGATGTCGAAGACCTCGATTCCGCCGTCGAAGCGGTCCAGATCAGCGGTGGGAAGCTGCTCACCGACATCATGGAAGTCCCTGGTGTCGGTCGATGGGTCCAGGTCGAAGGGCCTGGCGGCGAGGAGTTCGGGCTCATGGAGCCTTCACCCGAGTGATGACTCGACCGGGTCTGCTGGCCCGGCGGTGTTGGCTCCCGACACGAGCGCAACCACTCGCTCCCCTGGATCCGGCAGATAGGCCCCGGTGAGGAGCGCCGCCACTGGGGCGCAAGCGGCCGGCTCAGCGATCACCCGGCCGGTTTCCCAGAGCCATCTCTGCGCTCCGAGGATGTCCTGATCCGATACCAGGAGGGAATAGGCGATCCACGGGTTGGCTGCCCAGGCGAGCTCCCCTAACCGTGAGGCGCCGAGAGCCGATGCCGCAATCCCGCCCACTCCGACTTCCACGGGACGGCCTGCTTGCCGGGCTGCGTGCAATGTCGGGCATTGTGTGGATTCGACGCCCACGATCGTGACGTCGTGGCGGGCCCAAAAGGCGATGCCCCCGATCAGCCCGCCACCACCCACCGCGATGAGAATGGTGGTCACCTCGGGCACCTGTTTCATGATCTCACGGCCGCAGGTTCCTTGGCCGCTGACCACGTCCGGCTGGTCATAAGCGTGGACTTCATACGCCCCTGAACCGCCGGCCCAGGCGCGGGAGGCGGAGAGGGCATCGGCGTAGTAGCCGGACACGACCCGAACTTCTGCTCCGTGAGCAGCGATCCGTCCGATCTTCTCCTCTGGGGAGGTCGCCGGGACGAAGACGGTGGCAGCATGGCCGAGCGTGGCGGCGGCATATGCGATCGCCATTCCGAAATTGCCGCCTGAGGCGGCGACCACGCCTGCCTCAGGTATGTCCGCCCGAGTCAGCTCGGAGAACGCGCCGCGGACCTTGAACGAGCCTGTGGGCTGCATCGAGTCCAGTTTGAGAGTGAGCCGGTAGCTCGAACTGAGCGCTGTGCCGAGATCGAGGACCGGAGTCTGGCGGATGTATGGGTCGATGCGGCGGGCGGCAGCCTCGATGTCTCCTCGACTGATCACGGCAACCATCCGCGGAGCGTATGCGGCATCGCCGCTTCCGTCTGCGGTCGTACCCTGCGCCAGTGACCAACATCCCTCTCGGTCCTTTCATGTCGGATCCTGGCTTCGATCGAGCCGCCGCCCTCGATGCGGCGGACCCGCTTTCCTCCTTTCGGGGCCGTTACCACTTTGGCGACCCGGACTTGATCTATCTGGACGGAAACTCGTTGAGCCGCCTCCCGAATGCGGCCCGCCCGATCGTCGATCAAGTTCTGACCGACCAATGGGGAGACCGTCTCATTCGGTCGTGGAACGATGGATGGTGGGACCTCCAGCTCCAGATCGGCGATCGGCTCGCCCCGTTGTTGGGGGCGTCGTCCGGCGAGGTGATCATCTCAGACTCGACATCGGTCAACCTCTACAAATTGGCCTTGTCGGCGATGAAGGCGAGGCCGGACAGGAAGAAGATCGTCACCGACGACACCAACTTCCCCACTGACGTCTATGTCCTTCGGGGAGTGGCCGAGTCATGCGGATCCAGCCTCGAGGTGGTGGGGTCGGAGGGGACGACGGGCACCGTGGCGAGCTTGCAGGGAGCAATCGACCACACCACCGCCCTGGTGAGCCTGTCTCACACCGCCTTCAAGTCCGGGTACACCCATGACCTCGCTGCCATGACCGAGATGGCCCACCGATCCGGAGCAATGGTCCTCTGGGACCTGAGCCATTCCGCAGGTGTCGTGCCCATCGACCTCGATGCCGCCGGTGCCGACCTGGCAGTCGGCTGCACCTACAAGTACCTCAATGGTGGCCCCGGCTCGCCGGCGTTCCTCTACGTGCGACGCGAGTTGCAATCGACGCTGCACAACCCGATAAGCGCTTGGTGGGGTCACGCCAATCCGTTCGCCTTCGACCTCGAATTCGCGCCTGCGAAAGGGATCCGCAAGTTCCACACCGGCACCATGCCGATCCTGTCCCTGGCTGTGATCGAAGCCGGGATCAACGACGTAGCGGAAGCAGGGATCGGACCCTTGCGGGCGAAGTCGATCTCACTGACCGAATTCTTCATCGAGCAATGGGAAGAGCATCTGGCGTCGATCGGCTTCAGACTCGGCTCGCCAAGAGACGCCTCTTTCCGCGGATCACACGTGGCGCTGTCACACCATGAGGCGTGGCGTATCGACCGGGCTTTGATCGAGCTCGCCAAGGTGATCCCCGATTTCCGCGCCCCCGACACCCTCAGATTCGGGCTCGCTCCCCTCTACACATCACATCAAGACGTCCACACCGCTATCCAACGGCTCAAGGCGATCGTGGAGAGCGGCGTTTACGCGGAGTTCGACGACGTCACGCTCACAGTGACATGAAATGCGAATCTGTTGGTGGGCGATACTGGACTTGAACCAGTGACCTCGCGCGTGTGAGGCGCGCGCTCTAGCCAACTGAGCTAATCGCCCGTGAAGGAAGCCAAATGATACCGATTCCTCGATTGCTGGACACAAACGTGGCGTCGGCGGAGATGCCGCAGAGGTGAACCGGATCGAATTCGAAGCTGCGGTCGATCGCGCCTTGGAGAGTCTCCCCGACTGGGTGGTGGAGCGCGTCGACAATCTGCATGTCGTGGTCGAGGACCGTCCCACCACCGAACAGGGAGACGTCCTCGGTCTCTACGAAGGGGTTTCACTGCTCGAGCGGTCCGCCGACTACTGGGGCGCGCTCCCCGATCGGATCATCGTATTTCGTGAGCCCCATCTCGAGCTCGGGCTGAGTGACGAGGAGTTGGAGGAGGAGATCCGCAGAACCGTCCTCCATGAGCTTGCCCACCACCTCGGCATCGACGACGAGAGGCTCGAGGAGCTCGGCTGGGAATGACCCGTCAGGACCGGCGTCTTGTTGCAGGAATGCCGGCCTTCTTCAGCACGTCCGCTGGAACACCGAACTGACGCCACGTGCTGTAGCTGATCCCTTTGCGCTCCGAATACGCCTTCGCATGAGCTACGAATCCGGCGGACAGCTCTTCGAGATTCGGCCCGTTCTGGAAGTTGCCCATTGCCTTTTCCGCGTCGGATTTCGATTGCATGAGATCGAGTCTCTTCAAGGGGTTCGTCTCTGATTTCAGCTTCGAATCGACCGCCGAGAGCTTCTTCTCCAAACTCTCCTTGGTGACCGGGCGACCTCGTTTTTTGGTGCCCAAAGCGCCGAGATAAGCCTTGACAGATCGTGCCTCTAGACGCCCTTGTGCGAGCGCATCTTTGTGTTCCTGGGACATAGCCATCCTGGGTGCTCCTGATTTTGATTGGGATTCGAGCTTACCCAGTGGTCTTCCAAGTTATGCAAGGCATTATCGACAAAAGAGCCCTATCCCGACCGGCCTAGGTGCCACATTGCCGCAGTCGCTCTCGTTTTGGCTGCCAAGGTGTTCGGGAAAGGCGAGGCGGAATGAGCTGCTCAAAGCAATGAACCTCCGAGGAATGAAGATCGTCGCTCGTTTGATTCTTGCCTTGGGCGTAGTGACCCTTGTCCCACTGACGGCGACCGCTGCCATCCCCGGCGTATCCGCCACCATCAATGAGCCGAGCCCAAACCCTGTGCCAGCCGGATCGACGGCGACCACCAGTGCTCAGTTCTCGCTCGCAGCCGACGTTGGAGACATCACGGTCACGATCGAATTGCAGGGACCGGCCGGGTTCGGCGTTCTGCGGCTCGACCCAGCCGGCACGACACCAGGACTGACAGGATGTGTCGAGTCGGGGACAGCCGTCACCTGTGACTGGGACGGATTGAGTGGCAACAGCCCGCAGACCCTCTCCGTGTTCATCGATGTCGACGTATCGGTTCCCCCCAACAGCGGAGCAAACCTGGCCGCAATAGTCACGTCCGAGACGATCCCGGACACCGACGTCTACGCAAATGCCAACATGTTCACAAGTCCGCCTGTAGGCACGACCAGCCTGTCCGGAACGGTGATAACGGAGGGCGGGCTACCGGTCGAGAACGCCTGCATCTTCGTCCTGTCATCTCCTCTGTTCGTATTCCAGACGCTCACCGACCCAGCGGGCAACTGGGCGATCAACGGCTTGCCCGACACGTATTCGTTTGCAGTGGCAGCGGTCCCACCTTTCGAGGGCACATTCGGCCCGTGCCTCAACAACGGCCCACCTCCAATCCCCGGACCAGGTGACCTTCAGCCTGTGTTCTTCGACAACATCTGGATCGATCTATCCGATCCCTTATTGACCGGCGGTCAAGGTGATCCATATGTATTCGCCGTCAACGCAGGGGCCACCGTGTTCACATCGAGTGCTTCAGGGCTCGAGAGCTGCTTGAGCACGGCGCCACCCGAGGCGATACCGAGACCACCCTGCATCGCGCCTTTGACGACCACGACCTCGACGTTGCCATCAACGACGACCACGGATCCATCTGCCGTCGGCGGTGGTTCGACGACCACAACTGCTCCTGCCACGCTGCCGTTCACCGGCTTCGATCCCAATGTCCTGGTGGTGATCGGATCCCTGCTGGCCTTATTTGGAGCAGCAACCCTGCTCGCCGTCCGGCGATCGCGGGCGTCTAGAGACCTCTAGGTCGGTTGGAAGCAAGAAGCGAGAACCCCAGGAATCACCTGGGGTTCTCTGTGGGCCCTACTGGACTTGAACCAGTGACCTCTTGCGTGTCGAGCAAGCGCTCTAGCCGGGCTGAGCTAAGGGCCCCGAGGCGACGACCGGAATCGAACCGGTGTGACGGGTTTTGCAGACCCGCGCCTAACCACTCGGCCACGTCGCCGAGACCGGACGATTGAGCATCGTCGGAGCGGAAGACGGGATTCGAACCCGCGACCTCAACCTTGGCAAGGTTGCGCTCTAGCCAACTGAGCTACTTCCGCACGGGCGACACATTCTAACGGAGGCCCGATGCCAGCCAAACGGCATCACGAGCCCGTTGACCCGAAGCCTCCAGACCCCCGAGGGGTGTCGTCGAGCTCGTCGACTTCGACCCATTCGACTGAGGCCACGGGCACCACAGCGAGCTGAGCGATCCGTTCTCCTTTCGTGAAGCTGACTCGTTCCGATCCATGATTGATGAGCAGGACCGAGACCTCGCCCCGATACCCGGAATCGATCAACCCAGGCCCGTTGACGACACCCACACCGAGGCGTCGGGCATGCCCGCTGCGAGGCAGGACCAACCCGGCGTAACCCTCGGGGATGGCCACCGCGAGCCCGGTAGGGACCGCCGCCCTCTCCCCCGGTTCCAGCGCTATCTCATATCTGGCCTGAAGATCCACCGCCGCATCGCCGATATGTGACCTTGTGGGAACTTCCACTTCCGGATCGAGTCGTACGAAGCTAGCTTGCATCAGGGAGTCATGGGGCATCGGGCGGGATGACCCGACGACTGTAAATGAGTCTCGCCTATGACTGCCACCTCACCACCCAAACGCGGATTCCTGCGCATTCCCTCGATGGAGTCGCTCGGGTTCATCGACGCGCCTGATCGGTCGTGGACCACACCGCCCAAGCTTTCATCGGAACACCCGGCCGCACAGAACGGCCACGGGCACAACGGGCACAACGGGCATTCCCAGATCACCGCGCTGGTCGAGGTGCCCACCGGGCGGCATAGTCGCAACGGCCAGCCAACCGGGGAGTTGGTCACGGATATTTGGGCGACGACTGAGCTCGATGCCCCGTCCCTGGTGGACTGGGTCCCGCAGGCCTTCGGGACCAAACACCTGGGTCGGCGCCGTTTCCGCTGGCCGGTGGTCCTGTCGCTGGTGGCGATCGCGCTCATCGGTGCCGCGGCCGTCTTCTGGCTCGACCGCGATCAGGCCAATTCCGCGGCGACGGCCCTCGGCGAGGTTCGGACCGAGGCGGAGGCTTTATCCGTTGCGATCGATGAGGTGGCGCCGCTCGTCGGCGACCTCGACTTGGAGCGTCTCCCAGAGGCAAATCAAGACGCGTCGGTCTACCTCCAAATGGGCGAGACCGCCAGGTCGATGTTCGCCGCGTCGGCCGAACTTCCAGCCGAAGACTCGGCTGACCGCTCGGTGGCCGCCGAGGCGGCCGGTTTGGCCATCGATGCCTCCCGCCAGTTGATGGATGTCACCGCCTATCGGACTGCACTCGAGCCGGCTCTCACCTTGCCTCTTCTGGAGACAGACCCGAGCCTCACCGACCTGACCAATGCCACCGAGGCGTTCACCGAGTGGCGCACTGGGTTCGAGGCCGTGCGGGCGGCGCTCCCGACGGGTGTCGCCATCGAGGCGTCGGCCGCTCTGGACGACATCATCGCCGGGCTCGATGCGACGCAGACGGCCTACCTGGACGCCATTCGCACCGACAACAGGACCGTTGCAGTCGAAGTGCTCGGCACACTTCGCGCAGATCTACAAAGCGTCAGACAAGCAATGCTGACTGATGTCGGCGCCATCTCAGATTCGGTGTCTGGCCTCATCGATCAGGCCGAGGAAGATCTGGACCGCCTACTCGGCTGATTCCAGCGCAGCCACCTCCGCTTCGAAGTCTGCCGCCCCCTGAAAGTCCTTGTAAACCGAGGCGAACCGGAGATACCCGACTTCATCGAGAGCACGCAGATGCTCGAGGACCTCTCTTCCGATCTCCTCGCTGGTCACCTGGGACCCGGTGCCCCGGAACGATGCCTCCACCTCCTCGACGAGCCTCTCGATAGACGACCCTGACACCGGGCGTTCGGCAAGTGCAGCGGAGATCCCTGCTGCCAGCTTGGCTGCGGAGAACGGCTCGAGGCGGCCGTTCCTCTTCCGGACCATCAACTGCGGCTCGAGGCGCTCATATGTCGTAAAGCGGTTGCCGCAACCTTCGCACTCGCGGCGCCGTCGAATCGACTGGCCGGCCTCGGCGGGCCGGCTGTCGATCACGCGGGTTGATGGAGCGCCACAGACCGGGCAGAGCATTGTCGAAGAGTAAACGCCCCGCCCCTGAACCGGGGGTCAGTCGACTGGGATGAACAGGACCTGTCCGGGAAAAATCGAGTCGGATTCGATTCGGCTGAGCCGGGCGATGTCGGCCACCAAACGACGCACATCCTGCTCGGGCCCCGCGTTGGCCGAGGCGATGCCCCACAGGGTGTCCCCCGCTTCGACCACGTATTCGACCGGTTCCGCTACCGGGACATCCGCCCCAGCCGAGCCACCGATCATGAGGAAGACCACGCAGAGGATTGTGAGAAGCAATGCCAGCCGGACGGACAGCTGCAGAGTGGTCTTCTGCACTTGGTCTTCCTCCTGATCGGGCCCTTGCGGGTTGCTGAATGCAGTTCTGATCGAACGTGCGTTCGCCACTCTATCGAACAACTGTTCGATGTCAAGCAGCCGTCGGATCGCCGGGCGATTCGGGACCTGATTCCGACAGGGGCCGTCCTCGCTCGATGGCGCGCATCGAACAGATGTTTGGCGGCGAACTCCTGTTCGATTACGATGAGGTATCGGAATTGGTCGAGGAGCTCCCGGAAGGAGTCACGGTGCTCACAGAACGCCAGCAACAGGTCCTGGAATACGTACGAACCACAGTGGCTAGCCGGGGTTACCCGCCGTCGGTGCGAGAGATCGGCGACGCCATCGGCCTGTCCTCGCCTTCGACCGTCCATTCCCATCTCTCCGCCCTTGTCGCGGCGGGCGCGATCAAGAGAGATCCGACCAAGCCCCGGGCAATCATGATCGTCGAGGAGGCAGCGGCCGCCGACCCGCCCCGCGATCGCCGTGTCCGCGACGTCCCGGTGCTGGGGCGGATCGCCGCGGGCACACCGATTCTTGCTGTGGAGGACGTCGAAGAGGTCATTCCGCTACCGGTGGACCTGGTCGGGGACGATCCCGTCTTCCTGCTCGAGATCAAGGGCGATTCCATGATCGATGCTGGGATCCTCGAAGGGGATCTGGTGGCGGTGCGGAGTCAAAAAGATGCCCGTGACGGTGAGATCGTGGCCGCCCTCATCGACGGCGAGGAAGCGACGGTCAAGAGGCTGCGCCGCCAAGGGGACAAGGTCATCCTCGAGGCCGAGAATCCCGCCTATGAGCCGCTGGTCTACACCGACGGCGTCGAGCTGATCGGCAAGGTCGTCGGAGTGTTGCGCCGCTATCCCTGACCGAACACGCCGGTAAACACGTATTCGGCTGGACCTGTGAGCCAGGCGTTCTTGTCGGTGATCTGCACCTGGCCGACTCCACCGAGCACGGCGACCTGAACCGTGCCGTCGACGCCGTCGAGAGCGACAGCGGCGGCCGCCACCATCCCGGTGCCGCAGGCAAGGGTCTCTCCAATGCCACGCTCCCAGACCCTCATCGACACCTGGCCCCCGTCAACTGAGATGACCTCGACATTGCAGCCGGTGTCAAAACCCGCCTGTCTCGCTACGAGCGGGCCGATGGTGGCGAGATCGATTGCTCCGGGATCGTCGACGACTCTCACCGCATGAGGGTTGCCGGTATCGACGAGCCGGTAGACATGACCTTCGATCGTCTCCTGGCCTTCGATCAGCGCCGGTCCGATCTCGGCATCGACTTCGTCCTCTCGCACCCGCACTTTGCGAATCCCGATTGGCGTGTCGATCTCGAACTCGGGCCCGTCCACCCATCCTTTGTCGTACGCATATCGGGCCACACAGCGAAGCCCGTTGCCGCACATCTCTGCGGCGCTTCCGTCGGCGTTCCAGTAGTCCATCACCAGTGGCGAGCCAGGTGACAGGACCAGGACTCCGTCGGCCCCTACGCCGAATCGACGATCACAGAGTCTGACGACGTCAGTCGGCCGTCGGTTTGCCGGGCCCTTCGAGCAGGACGAAGTCGTTGCCCAAGCCCTGCATCTTGGTGAACTCGTAGCCGCTCAATCAAAGGTCTCCAGGATCCGCCTCAATCGCTGATCTGGATCTTCGATCCAGGGTATCCAGCGTATCCGCGGATCACGTTGAAACCAGGTGCGTTGCTTCCTTGCCAGCTTCTTCGTGTTGCCCGCGGCCCGGGAAAACGCCTCATCGAAGGTGATCACGCCTGCGAGTGCCTCGATCATCTCGCGATATCCGACCGCATTTCGAGCCGTTCTCCCCATCATCGGGACCAAGGCACGGGCCTCATCCACCAATCCCGAGGCCCTCATCGCGATCAACCGGGCGTCGACGCGGCTCTCCAGCCATTCTCCCGGGTCGATGCCGACCGCCTCGAATTCGATCTCGGGCACATAGCGGCGCACGTCCTCGGCGAGAGCGGTCCCCGCTCTGCCGCTGGGCGTTTCCCCGGTGAGTTGGTAGATCTCGAGGGCCCGGATCACCCGTCTCGGGTTGGCCAGATCGACATGAGAGCTTGCCACCGGGTCCACCGCGAGTAGCTCTTCCACCAGTCTGGCCGCCCTCCCAAGCCTCGAGCTCGGCGCGAACGGCGGTCTCGGTCGGGGCGAAGCTGAGCGGGTCCACCATGTGCCCTGAAATGCAACCCCGATCCACCGGTGACAATCATGACCGGAGCGGTGGTCTCGGCCAGCGCGGCTCGCGCCAGCCGACGAAATCGAGCTACCGAGAACTCTTCGGACGGATCGGCGACGTCGATCAGATGGTGGGGTACGTCCCGGCGCTCCAGCATGGTTGGCTTGGCAGTCCCGATGTCCATCCCCCGGTAGACCTGCATCGAGTCCACCGAGATGATCTCCCCATCCAGGTGCTCAGCCAGGCGAACCGCCATCTCTGTCTTGCCCGATGCGGTTGGCCCGAGCAGGGCCAGGAGGCGAGTCAGACAGGGCTCCCCACCAGATGGTGCTGATGCGCACCTCGGACCTCGACCTCGAGGAATGAGCCCCCTGCCGGTGTCCCGGGCACGTGCACCACTTTGCCGGTGCGGGTCCGGGTGGTGGCAACGAGTGGGTCCTTGCGGGAAGGGCCTTCGCTGAGGACCTCGACCGTGCTGCCAACGAGCTCTTCGTTTCGCTCACCAGAGATCCGGTTCTGGGTCTCGCTGAGACGGCCGAATCGCTCCCTGATCACGTCCTCGGGGACGAACTGGTCGGTCATGTGGGAGGCTGCGGTGCCGGGGCGGGGCGAGAATATGAACATGAACGCGCTGTCGAACCGGGCCTCTTCCATGACTTCCATGGTCAGGGCGAAGTCGTCGTCGGTCTCGCCAGGGAAGCCGACGATCACATCGGTCGACACGGCGAGACCGGGGATGACCTCGCGGGCCATGGCCAGTCTCTCCATGTACTTGCTGCGGGTGTAGCCGCGGTGCATCGCACGCAGCATTCGATCGGAGCCGGATTGCAACGGGAAGTGAAGCTGCTCGCATACTGCCTCGGTCTCCGCCATCGCCCGGGCTACGTCCTCGCGGAAGTCGTTCGGATGAGGACTGGTGAACCTGACCCGCCGGATGCCATCGACTGCGCCGACCCGACGCAGGAGCTCGGCGAATATGGGACGACGCTTCCCGTCCAAGGCGAGGTCACGACCGTAGGTGTCGACGTTCTGTCCGAGGAGGGTCACCTCGACCACCCCTTCGGAGGCGAGACGCTCCACCTCCCGGACGATGTCACCGGGCCGACGCGACACCTCGACTCCACGGACCGATGGGACGATGCAAAACGTGCAGCTGTTGTTGCAGCCGACCTGGATCGTGACCCACGCCGAATGAGCGAGCTCCCTTTTCACCGGAAGTGACGACGGCATCGCCTGAAGCTCGTCCACGACCTCGGTGATCGGCCCCCATTGCTCGGCGTGATCCATGAGGTCGAGGACACGGTCGAGGTTGTGTGTGCCCATGACGACGTCGACCCACGGGGCCTTCTCCCGGATCAGGTCACGGTCTTTCTGAGCGGCACAGCCACCGACGACAAGCATCATCCCGGGGTTGAGGTCCTTGACCGCCTTGAGCTGGCCGAGATTGCCGTACATGCGATTGTCGGCGTTCTCCCTGATGGTGCAGGTGTTGATGTACACCACATCGGCAGACTCGAACCCGCCGGTCGCCGTCATGCCGTCCATCTCGAACAACCCGGCGATCCGCTCCGAATCGTGCTCGTTCATCTGGCAGCCGAAGGTGCGGATGAAGTAGCGCTGCCCAACCCGGGTGGCCAGACGGCGGGCCGGTTCGCGCAGGGTCGGATTCGGTAAGAGAACAGTCTGGGTCATGTCTGCAGCGGTCTCAGCGGGCGTAGTCAGTCGCCCGAAACTCCCGGATCACGGTGACTTGGATCTGACCCGGGTACTGGAGGTCCTCCTCGAGTTTACGGGCGATGCGACGGGACAACTCCCTCGCGTCGATATCCGACACGTTGCCCGGGTCCACCACGACCCTGACCTCCCGGCCGGCCTGGAGGGCGAAGACATGATCCACGCCGGGGAACTCCATGGCCAGTGTCTCCAGGCGTTCGAGACGTTTCACGTAACCCTCGAGAGTTTCCCTTCGAGCGCCGGGCCGGGCGGCGGAAACCGCGTCGGCGGCCTGAACGATCACGGCCAAGACCGTCCGCGGCTCCACCTCGTTGTGGTGGGCTTCGATTCCGTGGACGACCGCGGGGTCCTCGTCGAAACGACGGGCGATCTCTGCGCCGATGAGGGCGTGTGAGCCCTCGACCTCGTGAGTCACTGCCTTGCCCAAGTCATGAAGAAGGGCTGCCCGCTTCACCGGGGCCGGGTCGATACCCAGCTCCGATGCCAGCATCGAGGCGATATGGGCAGTTTCGACCAGGTGGTTGAGCACGTTCTGCCCATAGGAGGTCCGGTACTTCAGACGTCCCATGAGTGTCACGATCTCCGAGTGCATGCGGGAGACTCCAGCTTCGACCAGGGCCCACTCCCCGGCATCTCGGATGCTCTGCTCCACCTCGGCTCGGGCCTTCTCGTAGGCCTCTTCGATCGAGGCGGGGTGGATCCTGCCGTCGGCGACGAGCTTCTCCAGCGTGATGCGAGCAACCTCGCGCCGCACCGGGTCGAATGACGAGACCGACACCGCTTCCGGGGTGTCATCGACGATAAGGCTGGTGCCGGTCACCGATTCGAGGTGGCGGATGTTGCGACCTTCACGACCGATGATCCGGCCCTTCATGTCATCGGTGGGCAGTTGGATGACCGACACCGTCGTTTCGGTGACGACTTCGGAGGAAAGCCGCTGGATCGCAGTGGCCAGGATGCGTCTCGCCCTGCGGTCGGCCTCCTCCCGTGCCTTGATCTCGAGATCTCGGACGACGATCATCGCTTCCCGCCTGGCTTCGTCCTCGACCTGGGCCAGCATCTCGGTCTTGGCGGCGGTGACGTCTATACCGGCGACCTGCTCCAGTCGGAAACGAGCCTGTTCCTTGAGGTGCTCGAGATCACCGCGGGAGACATTCAGCTCTTCTTCCCGGTCGATGATCATCTTCTCTCGCTGGGCGAGGTTGGAGGCGCGCTGATCGAGGGTCTCTTCGCGCTGGCCGAGACGGGTCTCGAGGTTGGACAGCTCGAGCCGACGATGCTCGAGACTGGCCTCCTCCCGCTCCCGATAGGCCTCGGCCTTGGCCCTGCCCTCCTCTTCAGCCTTGCTCAGGATGCGCTGGGCGTCGAGACGGGCACTGGTGACCATGTCCTCGGCGGAGACCCCGTCCTTCTCCCTCCGGCGGGCGATGGCGAGACGAGCCAACAGATACCCGAATCCAAGCCCGAGGACGACCGCAAGGATCGTCAATCCGATCGCGGGGATGGTGTCCATCGTCGGTCCCCTTTCCCGGGCTGGAGAATGAACGTGCCGGGTCCCACCGCCCTGCTTGGACGTTGGGCCCGGCACACGAAGAGAAGCTGACTAACGAGGCGGGTCGGTCACCCGTCGGTTCGTTGGCTCCTTCTGTTCACGTCTTCTTCCCGGTTGCAGTTCAAAGGTGTGTTCGTGTGAGTCATCGATGCTACACGCAGATCGCGAAATGGAACACCACTACTCGTCGGCGTTCTCTCCCACGTCACCGCCGGCGGCCACCTCGGCGTCATCGGTGTCGGCCACCTCGGCGTCATCGATGTCGGTCTGAGCCGTCTCACCGAGCCCGACCAGCTCGTAGACCTTGGCTTGGAGCTGCATCGCAACCTCCGGGTTCTCCCGCAGGAACCGCTTTGCGTTCTCCCTGCCCTGGCCCAGCTGATCGTCGTCGAAGGTGAACCAGGCGCCGCTCTTGTGAACCACACCGTGATCCACGGCAACATCGAGAAGGCTGCCCTCACGGGAGATCCCTTCGCCGAACATGATGTCGAACTCCGCCAGACGGAAGGGCGGGGCCATCTTGTTCTTGGCCACCTTTACCTTCACCCGGTTGCCCACACTCTCGGTGCCGTCCTTGATGGTCTCGATGCGACGGATGTCGAGACGGACCGATGAGTAGAACTTGAGGGCACGTCCCCCGGGTGTGGTTTCCGGGGATCCGAACATCACACCGATCTTCTCTCGAAGCTGGTTGATGAAGACGGCTGTGGTCCTCGACTTGTTCAGGGTCCCTGCCAGCTTGCGCAGAGCCTGGGACATGAGCCTGGCCTGGAGACCGACGTGGGTGTCACCCATCTCACCTTCGATCTCGGCCCGGGGCACCAGGGCGGCCACCGAGTCGATCACCAGCACGTCGAGCGCCCCGGAACGGATCAGCATGTCGGCGATCTCCAGCGCCTGCTCCCCGGTGTCGGGCTGGGAGATGAGCAACTCGTCGACGTCGACCCCGATCGCCTTGGCGTAGATCGGATCGAGGGCGTGCTCGGCGTCGATGAATGCGGCGATCCCCCCGTTGCGCTGCGCCTCGGCCACGATGTGGAGGGCAAGACTGGTCTTGCCCGAGCTCTCCGGCCCATACAACTCGACGATCCTCCCTCGGGGGACACCACCGATCCCCAGGGCGAGGTCGAGAGAGAGGGCACCAGTAGAGATCACGTCGACCTTGCGATTGGCCACCTCACCCATCTTCATGATGGCCCCTTTGCCGAACTGACGCTCGATCTGGCTGACCGCCATGTCCAGGGCTTTGTCTCGTTCCATCTGTGACTCCTTCCTCTGACGGTCAACGTATCTATCCGCTGGGACAGAAAGTGTCCTGAATACGCGATACTAGACCGAACAAGTGTTCGTCATGGGATTTACCGGGCGAGAGGGAACGTTTCAAGGGGCTCGTATCTGGCCCCGCCCCGACCGAGATGGGAGCGGTAGACCACCACCGACCGGCACCGCCAGCTCAGATCGGCACCGGGGAACGTCTCCAACAACTGGCTCACGTCCTTCGCGGGCCGGACCCGGCTGAGAGTGAGGTGGGCACGGAAGGGGCGGTCCTCCGGATCGAAGCCTGCGGTCTGCGCCGCCTCCTCTGCTTCCTCGGCCAGCTCCGCGAGCCGGACCTGGCCTTTGGACACAGCTAGCCATACCACCGTCGCGCTGCCGGCCCGGGGGAAGGCGCCGATCTCGCCCAGTCCCAGGTCGAATTGGCGGCCGAGATCGGCATCGTCCAGTGCAGCCAGCAACCGGTCATATGCCACCTCCTCGGTCCACCCGAGAAAGCGAAGGGTGATGTGCCAGTTCTCCGGGGGCACCACCTTGCCCGGTATCACGATGGCGCCCACATTCTCGGCGAGTGCCATCCGCACTTCATCGGGCAGCGGCACTGCCACGAAGATACGGGCCGTTACTCCTTCCACCATCTGCCGATGAGGGCAAGCCGGGTCAGATGGAGAGCGGCAGCGGTCCCGTAGGCCCGGATTCTCTCCCGGTCTCCCGAGAACCGCAGCTCTCGGGCTCGGGCGTCGTCCGGAGTCGCCACGCCGATGATGACGGTGCCCGCCGGTTTCTCCATGGGCTCCGGCCCGGCCGATCCGGTGACACCTATGGCCACGTCGACACCGAGCAGGTCCCTCGCGCCCCGTGCCATCGCCACCGCCGTGTCGGGTGTCACCAGCTCCGATGTGTCGTCGACACCGAGCAATCTGTGTTTCAGCTCGGCGTCGTAGGCCACCAGACCGCCCTTCACCACCGCAGACGACCCGGGCAGGTCGGTGAGGCGGGCCGAGACCAATCCCCCGGTCATCGACTCGGCGGTCCCGATCGTGTACCCGAGGTCCGAGAGAAGTCGGAGTAGCACACGTTCGATTGTCTCTTCGTCGGAGCCGAAGACGCTGTCACCGAGACGGGAACGCACCTCCATCTCCATCGGCTCCATGAGACGACGCGCCTCGGCAGTCGTCGTGGCCTTGGCGGTGATGCGGATCTTGATCTCCGAATTGGAGGCGAGGAACGCCAGAGATGGATTCACCGACCCCGTGTAGAGGTCGTCGAGGATCTCGGCGACTTCGGACTCGGGCCGGCCCCAGGTCCGGAGAAGTGTGCTGGCGATGACCGAATCGGTCCCGGAGGCAGCCGCCATTCTCGGCAGCACTTCGGCGAACATCAGGTGCTCCATCTCGGCGGGCACCCCGGGCACACAAAAGATCAACTTGGATTCATGCTCGACGACGAGACCAGGTGCAGTCCCCCGCGGGTTGGGGATCATCTCCGCACCCTCGGGGTAGTACGCCTGTCGGAGGTTGCTCTGCGGCATCTCCCTTCCCCGCCGTGACCACCACTCCCGTAGCTCGTCGGCATATTCGTCGCTGAAGACGAGGGCCCGGCCGGTTACCTCGGCCACCGCCTCCCTGGTGATGTCGTCCTGAGTCGGCCCGATCCCCCCGGTGAGCACAACAGCGTCTGCTCGGCCCAGGGCCACCCTGATCGCCGCCGCGATCCTGCCCAGGTTGTCCCCCACCGTCTGCTGGTAGTGGGCGTCGAAGCCACGCTCGGCCAAGGCAGCGCCCATGGTCGAGGTGTTGGAATTCACGATCTGCCCGAGCAGCAATTCGGTCCCTACCGCTATGACCTCGACAATCACATTGCCGCCCGACTTCGGCCCTCGGCAACCCTCAGTCGTCCTCGACTCACCGTCATCGCGAGTCCCACACCTCGGGCCGAACAGACGCCGGTCGGGCGGGGCTGCCGCTCCAGGGCAAGACTGTCCCCTCCATGTCCGGGCCGAAGACGCCGGTGTATTCGACCATCGCCCACTCCCCCACCCCGCCGCCGTCGAGTCTGATCACGCCGTCGATCTCAGGTGCCTGGCGGTGGGAGCGCCCGATTGGCACCTCGTCCTCGATTTGATCGACCAGGACCCGCCCGACGCGCCCCAGCCAGCCGGCATGACGCGACTCGGTCACTTCCTCCTGAATCGACGACAGCTGGCGGAGACGATCCATCGTCTCCTCCCGGGGAACCCGGCCCTCCATCTCGGCGGCGGGGGTGCCCGGCTCGGCGGAGTACGGGAAGAAGCCGGCCCAGTCGAGCCTGGCCTCGGTCAGGAAATCCGCCAGCTCGTCGACCTCATCCTCGGTTTCCCCGGGGAAGCCGACGATGAACGACGACCTCAATCCTGAATCGGCATCGAGCTCCCTGATTCGGTTCACCAATGCCAAATGCTTCTCGTAGTTGCCCGGCCGCTTCATCCGCCTGAGCAGGGGTCCGGAGACGTGTTGCAGGGAGAGATCGAAATAGGGCGCCACGACCGGGTTGGCGGTCATCTGCTCGAGGAGCCGTTCCCGGATCTCCCGCGGGTGAAGGTAGAGCAGGCGTAGACGCTCCAGCCCGGGGACGTCGGACAGGAACACGAGCAGCTCGGTGAGCCCACCGGGCGCCTCGATGTCACGGCCGTACGCCGCCAGGTCCTGGGCTACCAGGACCACCTCGCTGACTCCGGAGCCGACCAGTAGTTCCAGCTCCTCTCTGATCTCGACCGGGCGCCGAGAGCGTTGCTTGCCCCGGATCGAAGGGATCGCGCAGAAGGTGCAGGGCTTGTCGCAACCCTCGGCCACCTTGAGATAGGCATAGGGCAGATCAGAAATCGGTCGGCCGGTGGCGTGGAGGATGTCCATGATCGGTCGTCGGCGGAGACCGATCGGCTCCCACCCGGTGAGGTTGTCCAGCATCCCGACCAGCTCGCCGTAGCGGTCGATCCCGAGGACGGCATCGACCTCTGGCAGCGCGGCTTCGACCTCTGAGCCGAACCGCTGCGCCATGCACCCGATCACGACCGACCTGGCACCGGCACGCTTGCGATCCTCCAGCTCCAGGATCACCTCGACCGATTCCGCCCTGGCCTCTTCGATGAAGGCGCAGGTGTTGGTCATCACCACATCGGCCTCCTCTGGCTGATCTGCCCAGCCGTACCCGGCTTCGCTGAGCATGGCGATGATCTTCTCCGAGTCGACCTGGTTCTTCGCGCACCCGAGAGTGCTCAGCCAGATCGTGGGGGCGGGCATGGGCAAAGGTTAGGAATCTCCAGACGCGGAGAAGACGGCCCTATTCGCGCGAGGACTCCACGACCACCAAGAGGTGGCCGGAGCTGACTGCGTCGGCAAGCGTGTTCCAGGTGGAGATGCTCACCGAGCCGTCCTCCTCGATCTCTGCGCAAGCGAGATGGACCGCATCCACCAAAGGAGCCAATGAGTGATCGAGCTCATAGGCCTGGGCGACCGCGATCCTGGCTTCTGCCACGTCGTGGATCCCCACCGCACGGATGGCCTCCTCGGCGAAGGTCTCCGCCTTCGCTTGCATCAGATCTCGCGGAACAGATAGCGGCGGAGGATGTCGATCCGGTCGTCGAGCGTCTCCGGATCGAGATACCAGAGCATCGCCGCCACGGTGGAGAGGAGCGGGTTGCCGTCCTGAGGCGTGAACGAGAACCCGACCACCTCATTGCCGTTGCGGACGGCGAGAGTTTCCAGGGCCACGACGGTCTGGCTCATGATCCTGCCGAAATAGCCGTGGTCACGGCCGAAGGAGAACACCTGGTTGGCCGATTTCTTGTGGGTAACCGCCACCCGGGTGTTGGCCATGAGTCGCTCCTTGGCCTGATCCACCGTGATGTCCTCGTCCAGTTGCAGCGAGAACTGGATCGAGTGCATGTATTGGGTGTTGATCTTGACGGCCGACGAGTAGAGGTTCAGGTCGTAGCCCATGGTCCCAAACAGGTCATGGGCATCGTGGGCGTGGTGCGTGCCGAAGCGCTCGTCCTTGTGCGCTTCGACCGTGGGTGAGGCGACGAAGCCATCGTCCTGGCTGATGTCGTTGGCCCGCCTCATGCAGAGAAACCGGCCGTCCTCGAGATGGTTGGTCCCATCGGCGTCGATTGCCAGCGAGCGGACCAAGGCGGCGATGTTGTGAGTGTTGCAAGAGACGATCTGGAGGAATCTGTCCTCGCCGGCCACCAGGGCGCTGTCGTTGATGCCCCGGGCATACATCTTCCCGAACCCGAATTCCGAGCCCTGGGCCATGAACCCAACAGGTCCCTCGGCGTGGTTGTAGAACTCCTCTTTCATGCCATTGCCAACTGGCGTGCAATCGATGACCACCGTGGCGCGCTCGATCGCCTCCCTCGCCTCGTACTTGGGGGCATGACCGAGCTCGTGGAACGAGGAGAACCGCTCCTCGTCCACGGAGAGAACCGCGCCTCTGCCCTCGAGGTCGGAGACCTTGGCCTTCTCCGTCAGCAGCGGGGTCCGTTTGTGGAAGGTGACTTCGTCGATGCCGAAGTGCTCCTTGTTGTCGGCGAGAAGGCCGATCAAGGGCTCACCGATGGTGCCGGTGCCCACCACGTGGACGATTCTCATGCAAGGCTCCCTCCGAGAACAGATCTGTTCCTGTCGGTCAGATTACTTGCCCTCCCTTTTCCTTTCCGAAACCCCTCAGAACTGAGCCTGCTCGGTGGAACCTTCGAGGGCCAGAGTCGACGACGATCCACCTGCGACCACCTGGCTGACCAGGTCGAAGTAACCGGCGCCCACCTCTCGCTGGTGCTTGGTGGCGGTGTATCCCTCCGGCTCCATGGCGAACTCGCGATCCTGCAGGTCGACATAGGCGGGCATGCCCTCCTCGGCGTAGCCCCGGGCCAACTCGAACATCGATGCGTTGAGGGCGTGAAAACCAGCCAGGGTGATGAACTGGTAGCGATACCCCATCGTGCCGAGCTCCTTCTGGAAGCGGGCGATGGTCGACCCCTCGAGGTGTTTCGACCAGTTGAACGATGGCGAGCAGTTGTAGGCCAGCATCTTGCCGGGGTGCTCGGCGTGGATCGCATCCGCAAAGGTCCTTGCCTCCTCGAGGTCGGGATGGGCCGTCTCACACCAGAGGAGATCTGCGTACGGCGCATACGACAGGCCGCGGGCAATTGCCGAGTCCAGCCCGCCGGACACCTTGTAGAAACCCTCCGGCGTGCGCTCCCCATTGACGAACGGCCGGTCACGCTCGTCCACGTCGGAGGTGAGAAGGGTGGCGGCGTTGGCATCGGTTCTCGCCACGATCACGGTCGGCACGTCCATGACGTCTGCCGCGAGGCGGGCCGCCTGCAAGGAACGGATGTGCTGACCGGTAGGCACCAGCACCTTGCCACCCATGTGACCGCATTTCTTCTCAGATGCCAACTGGTCTTCGTAGTGGACACCTGCAACGCCCGCCTGGATGAACCGCTTGGTGAGCTCGAAGACGTTGAGGGCACCACCGAAACCGGCTTCGCCGTCGGCGATGATGGGGACGAACCAATCGACTTCGGTCTTCCCCTCGGCCCAATGGATCTGGTCGGCCCGGCGCAGGGCGTTGTTGATCCGCTCCACCAGCGCGGGCGCCGAATTGGACGGATACAGGGACTGGTCGGGGTAGACGTCGCCTGCCAGGTTTCCGTCGGCCGCCACCTGCCAGCCGGAGAGATAGATCGATTTCAGCCCCGCCTTGACCATCTGGACGGCCTGACCGCCGCTCAGAGCGCCCAGGGCGCTGACGTAGTCGTCGGTGGTGAGACGCTCCCACAGTTCGATGGCCATGCGGTTGGCCAGCGTGGATTGCTCCCTGATGCTGCCCCGGAGCCGCACAACGTCTTCGGCGGTGTAATCGCGGATGACGCCTTCCCAGCGCGGGTTGGACTTCCACTCCTCGGCCAACCGGCCGGCCTCGTTTGCGATGTGCGACATTGTCTCTCCCTCAGTTGATCAGTTCGTAGGCGGGCAAGGTCAGGAACTCGACGAAGCTCTCACTGAGAGCGACTTCCTCGAAAGTCTCTCGGGCGGCGGTCAGCCGGTCCCGATAGGGGTGCTCGGCGTCCTCCAACTGGTCGACCAAGGACCCGGCCAGCGACCGGACCCTGGCTTGGGTGATGGGTTGGCCATCCTCGGTCTCGACTCCGTGTCGCACCCATTGCCAGATCTGTGAGCGCGAGATCTCGGCGGTGGCGACGTCTTCCATCAAGTTGTCGATGGCGGCGGCACCCGTTCCGGAGAGCCACGAGGCGAGATAGCGGATCCCGACCGACACGTTGGCCTCCAGTCCGGTCGAGGTCACTCCCCCCGGAACATCGAGGTCGAGCAGATCTCCGGCGTCAGCCTCCACCTCGTCGCGCCCCCGCTCCAACTGGTTGGGTCGGTCGCCAAGCACGGCATCGAACTCCTCGAGCGCCACCGGGACGAGATCGGGATGGGCGACCCAGGTCCCATCGCACCCGGCTGCGGCCTCCCTGGCCTTGTCGGCCTTCACCGCTGCGATCGCTTTCTCTGTCACGTCGGTATCGCGTCGGTTGGGGATGAAGGCCGCCATCCCCCCAATGGCATGTGCGCCTCTGCGATGGCACGTCTTGACCATGAGCTCGGTGTAGGCATGCATGAAAGGGACGGTCATGGTGACCGCGGACCGATCGGGGAGGATGAAGGAGGCGTCCTGTCGGAACTTCTTGATGACCGAGAAGATGTAGTCCCACCTACCCGCGTTGAGCCCGGCCGCATGCTCCCGCAGCTCATAGAGGATCTCGTCCATCTCGAATGCAGCGAGGATCGTCTCGATAAGGACCGTGGCCTTGATCGTGCCCCGGGGGATGCCGAGACGATCCTGTGCCCAGATGAAGACGTCATTCCAGAGCCGTGCCTCGCGATGCGATTCCAATTTGGGGAGGTAGAGAAAGGGGCCGGACCCTGACTCGATCGCAGCCCGCCCCCCATGGAACATGTAGAGGCCGAAGTCGAACAAGGAAGCCGACATCGGTCGGCCGTCGACCAAGAAATGCTTCTCCCCGAGATGCCAGCCGCGCGGTCTCACCAGCAAGGTGGCTGTCTCGGCGTCCAGCTCATACGTCTTCTCTTCGGTTTCGAGCCTCAGTTCCCGCCGGTATGCGTCGACGAGATTGATCTGACCATTGAGGAGATTGGGCCAGGTTGGAGTGGTGGCGTCCTCGAAATCGGCCATGAACACCCTGGCCCCGGAGTTGAGGGCGTTGATCATCATCTTGGCGTCGACCGGTCCGGTTATCTCCACCCGGCGGTCGGCCAGGTCGTCGGGGACGGGGTCGATCAGCCAATCCGCATCCCTGACCTGACGGGTCTCGGCGAGGAAGTCGGGGCGCTCCCCTTCGTCGATCCGACCTTGACGCCGCCGGCGATCGGAGAGGATCTGTTCCCGCTGTGGAGCGAATTCCTGCTCCAGGTCGGTGAGAAAGGCGACCGCCTCGGCGGTGAGGACCCTCCGCTCGATCTCAGTTGTCCCGACTTGTCTCATAAGATGGCAGTGTCTTTGTCGAAGGGCTACAATTCCAACCAGTTGGATGTAAAGAATAGCCGATCTTTCGGAGAGAGGCACATATGAGTGAATCTCAGCAACTCGACCCTTTGGTCCTGGGCCGGCGTCTGCGTCATCACCGGAGGGAGCGAGGGATGACCCTCGACGAGCTCGGTGCCGCAGTCCATCGCCCCGCCCCCTATCTATCCCTGCTCGAGAACGGGAAGAAGCAGCCGCGGCTGAACCTCGTGGTCGAGCTCGCCACCGCTCTCGGCGTGCAGATGTCCGACCTCCTCGACCCCAGCCCGCCCAATCGTCGAGACGCTCTCGAGATCGCCCTGCTTCGATCTCAGGACACCGCGCTGTTCGACTCCCTCGACCTCCCACCGGTCAAACCCAGACGCGAAGCTGGACAACGAGACCCTGACCCATCTGGTCGGGCTCCACGACGCGCTGCGTGACCGATCCAGCCTCGGATCCGCCGGTTCGGACGAGGTTCGCCGGGCCAACGGGGAGGTGGCTACCTGGCTCGCTGCGGAGGATGGCTATCTCGAGGAGGTGGAGGCGCAAGCCCGACTGGCGCTCGATTCCAGCGGATATTCGGGTGAAGGCCCATTCTCGTCGCGCAACCTGCTCGACCTGACCGCCCGGGCCGGCTTCGAGTTGCATCCGGTCGAGGACATGCCCTCATTCGCTCGCTCGATCATCGATCTCGACCACCGACGCGTCTACATCGCCCAACGCGATTCCTTGCGCACCAGACAAGCGCGGAAAGCGGTGCTGCAGACTCTCGCCGGGTTCCTCCTCGGCCACGAGACCGATCCCGATCTCGACACCTTCCTTCGCCAGAGGGTGGAGACTGCCTACTTCGCCGCGGCGGTGCTGGTGCCGGAGGAGGCCGTGATCGCCAGGCTGGCCGCGGCCAAGGACAACCACGACATCGACGTCGAGGACGTCAAGGAGCTGTTCTATGTCTCCTACGAGATGGCTGCCTGGCGAACGGTCAACCTGGCGACCAGACACCTCGCAATCCAATCCCATCTCATCGTGAGCGATTCGATGGGATCGGTGGTCAAGGCTTACGCCAACGATGGCGTCCCGGTCCCCCGAGACGAGCACGGCGGCATGGAGACACAGCGGCTCTGCCGACGATGGGGAGCACGAATCACCTTCGATTCAGCCGAGCGATTCGGGACGCATCACCAGTACACGGACACGCCCGCCGGGACCTTCTTCTGCACCACACACATCGAGGCGGGGCGTGAGCCCGCCCACGCCGTGACGGTCGGAGTCTCGTTCGCCGACGCCCGTTGGTTCAGGGGGCGTGACACCGAGAACCGGGAGACATCGACATGCCCCGACCCGGCGTGCTGCCGGACCCCATCGCCGGGCCTCCAGCAGAAATGGTCGGAGAAGGTCATCGTCTCGGCCCGTTCGCAGGGTCGGATCCTTGGTCTGCTTGCTCCCGACCCCTACCCCGAGCTCGACATGCCTGAGGTGCTCGAGCTGGTCGAGTTGCACTCGATCGGCTGATCAGGCGAGCGCCGCATCGACTGCGGCGATCGAATGGATCCGGGTGGTGTCGAAACCGGGGACCACAGCCTCATCCTCGTCCAGGATCAGACCCAACTCCGTGCAGCCGAGGACTGCTCCTTCGGCGCCCTCGTCGGCGAGCCGCCCAATGAGGTCGATGAGGAAACGATGCGAACCGTCATCGATGACCCCGTGCACCAGTTCCTCGAAGATGATTCGATCCACCTCGGCCCGGTCACGCTCCTTGGGCACGAGGGAGTCGATGCCATTCCGCGCCAACCGCTCCCGGAACAGGTCCGACTCCATGACGGCCGCGGTGCCGAGCAGCCCGGCCTTCTCGACACCTGATTCCTCCATCCGGCGAGCGGTCACGTCGATCACATTCACCATCGGGAGGCCAACCAGTGACTCCACCTGGTCAGCGACGATGTTGGCGACATTCGAGCCCAGCAGCAGGATCTCCGCGCCGGCAGCTCGCAGCTGACGACCGGCCTCGACCAGGATCCTTGTCAGCGTCCCCCAGTCGCGGGTCTCGGTGCACCGGGCGATCGTGGCGAAGTCACCCGACCAAATGAGAATGTCCGCCGAATGCTGCCCTCCGAGCCGGGCGTGGACCTCTTCGTTGAGATAGCGGTAGTAGCTGATGGTGGACTGCCAGCTCATCCCCCCGACGAGGCCGATGCGTCTCACCCGGTGTCCCTGATGAACCCTTTCATGTGATCGGCGAGCGCAACGAGCGAGTCTCGCTGGAGGTACATCATGTGGCCGGCCTCGTAGTACTCCATCCGGAGGTTCTTCCGCAGCGACTCGTCGAGGCCGAGATGGTTGAGGGTGTACTCGGTGGCGAAATGTGGCGTGGCCAGGTCGAAGTATCCGTTCGCGACGAACACCTGTAGTCGCTGTGATCGAGACATCACGTCGCGCAGCTGCTCCGAGGTGTCGACGTAGTGACCCTTGAACTCCTCGTAGTCCCAGGCATCGTGGACCTTCATGCTCATCGTCTCGTAGAAGGAGTCATTCTCGAAACCGAGCTCGACCCGCAGGTAGTGGTTGAGGGTGGAGGTGAATGAGCCGCTCACCTGATCATTGGCCGGGTCGTTCTCCAGATTGTCGCCGGCTGCGATCCGGTCGATCCCGATGAAGCGCGAGTCGAGTCTGCCCACCGTTCGTGACTGGTCTCTCAGCAGCTCCTTGCAGAAGCGATGGATGTGGATCCTGAGGTTGTACCGCTCGATGTAGTCGGTGGAGAGGCCGGTGTATCCCGCCAATCTCGCCGCAATCTTCTTCCGATCCCGATCTCCCAAGGTGTCTCCACGGGCGAGGGCTGACCAGTACGGGCCGATTGCGAATTCTTCGACCTCGTCGAGGAGATCCCGGAGATCTTGGGTCTGGAGCTTGCCCGAGAGGCGGTTGTGGTACCACGCGGTGGCCGCATAGGTGGGGAGGAAGACCATGTAGGGAAGGTCGTTGCCGGGCCGGAACACCAGGGCATCGGGCTCCTGGGCGAGGGTCTGGAAGTTGAGCGCCGCCGAGATCAGGATGAGCCCGTTCAACTCGGTCCCTTTGTTGGTGAACAGCTTGTGGGCGATCGCCGCTCCCCTGGTGGTCCCGTAGCTCTCGCCCACCAGATACTTGGGTGACGCCCATCGGCCGTTTCGGTTCAGATAGGAGACGATGAAGTCGGTGAAGGCTCCGATGTCCTTGGAGAAGTGGTGGAACTCCTTCTCCTTGTCCTTGGGGCTGGCCGTCGAGAACCCGGTGCCCACCGCGTCCACCATGACCAGATCGGCCACCTCGAGGATCGAGTGCTCGTTCTCGACGAGCCTGCCCGGGGTCGCGATCCTGAACCCGGCATCATCGAACTCCACCCGGCGCGGGCCCAAGATCCCCAAGTGGAGCCACACGGTCGATGAGCCCGGCCCGCCGTTGAAGGCGAAGAGAATCGGTCTGGAGGCAGGATCGACGTCGTTCTCGGTGTACGAGACGTGGAAGAAGACCGCCTTCTTTTCGTCCTCCTGCTCGACGATCTGGGTCGCGGCGGTAGCGGTGTAGCTCAGCTTGCGGCCGCCGAATTTCCCGGTGTACTCCTTGGAGACGCTCTTCTCCTCGATCGGGGGCGGCGGCTCCTCTTCGGGGGTGGTCGTGCTCTCTTCCTCAGGCATGATCCGAATCTAGGTCGCCTTCGCCCGACCGTCGTCATCGATCCAACCCTCTGCGTCAACGCCGAGGCCTTCGGCGATCCTGTTGATGTAGTTGAAATAGGCGACGACCTGGACACAACTGGATACCGCGGCGTCATCGAACCCGTGGGTCTTGAGCACCTCGACCTCCTCCTTGCCGACCGAGGCGCAATCGTCGGTCAGCTTCTCGGCGAACTCGAGGAGGGCGTTGGTGGCGGCGTCGAGGCCAGCCGCTCGCCAGCCGCCGGCAAACCGGTCCACCATCTGTTGATCGTCGACCTCATCCCGGAGGTCGTGGAGATGCGCCGTTATTCAGTAGTGGCACTCGTTCACCTGCGAGGTGACGACGGCGATCATCTCTCGCTGCGCTCGGGTGAGGGGCGAAGCGCCGAACATGATGGTCGAGTAGAGCCGTATCGAGTCCCGCATCACCTCGGGCAGCTGGCTCTGGATGGACACGATGTTCCAGATACGGCCGGCTCTCCTCGTCGCGGCGTCGTACTCACGTCTGGTGACACCGGTCGCCTCCGCCTCGGGCGTTACATGGACGTGGGCCATCGTTCAGCCGGCCAAGAACAACGCCGGTTCCTCGAGGTTCTCGATAACCAGCGACATGAACCGCCTTCCCTGGGCGCCGTCGATCACGCGATGGTCATACGAAAGGGAGAGGGGCATCACGGGGGCGATCTCCAATTCCCCGTTGCTCACGATCACCTTCTCCCGGGCTCGCCCTACCGAGAGTATGGCGGTTGTGCCGTAGGGCACTATCGGTGTCCCCTGGCCTCCTCCGACCGCACCGATGTTGGAGACCGTGAAAGTCTGGCCGGACAACTCGTCGGGAGGCAACGATCGCTCTCTCGCTCCTTCCCCGAGACGGCGGACCTCCGACGCGATTTCGAGGACCCCGCGCTCCCCGGCGTCGCGGATAACGGCGACCATCAACCCATCGGGTGTGTCGACGGCGATCCCGATGTGATGGGAACCGTGAACGATCAGATCGTCGCCATCGAGGGAGGCGTTGAATTCGGGATATGCCACGAGAGCCGGGACGGTGGCCTTGATGACGAGGGCCTCGATCGGGATCTTGACCTGGTGACGCGAGCCGAGAGCGTCGCGGATCTCCATCAACCTGGATGCGTCCACCTCATCGAAAGTGGTGACGTGAGGTATCTCGGCCCAGCTCTTCGACATGTTGGCGGCAATGGTCCGCCGCAACCGGGACATGGTGCGTCGCTCGTCCTCTGCCTTGACCGGCCTGGGCGGAGCGGCCGACTGCGGCGCGGGGACAGCCTCCTCGAATTGCTCGGGTGGGCCGGATGAGGAGGGTGCTGCGGCCAGCACGTCGTCACGGGTGATCCTGCCCTCGGGCCCCGACCCTGGGACGCTGCCGAGGTCGACTCCCATGTCGCGGGCCAGCTTGCGCACGATCGGTAGTGCCTTGACCGAGGCTGTCGTCCCGAGCGGCCCGGCTCCGCTGCTCCCGGACGGCAAGACCTCCGCCTCTTCGTCCAGACTGCCGACGATCGGGGCGGCCTGGGCGGGCGCCCGCTCTTGGATTTCCTGGACGTCGGCTTCGGGGGGATCCGGCGGCTCGCTCGCCGCCTCCTCGCCCGGTTCGCCGATCACGGCCAGGACCGCACCCACCCGGATGGTCTCGCCTTCCTTGCCGCCGTGGCGTAGGACCGTCCCTGCGTATGGCGAGGGGATCTCGACGACCGCCTTGTCGGTCTCGACTTCGACCAAGGGCTGATCATCGTCCACATGCCCGCCTTCGGGGACGAGCCACCGCACGATCTCCGCCTCTGTCAGGCCCTCGCCGATGTCCGGGAGGAGAAATTCCTTCGCCACTAGGCCTCCAGGGTTTCCTCGGCGGCGCGCACGATCTGATCCACGTTGGGAAGGTAGTGACCCTCGGAGCGCTTCAACGGGAAGATCGTGTCCCATCCGGTCACCCGTCGCACCGGTGCCAGCAACGAATAGAGCGCCTGTTCCTGAACGATCGCGGCGACCTCCGCCCCCATCCCCGCCGTCCGCGGTGCTTCATGGACGACCACCACCCGTCCTGTCTTCCTGGCCGAGGCCACGATCGCGGGTTGGTCGAGAGGTGAGAGAGTGCGGAGGTCGAGCACCTCGACCGATATCCCGGACTCCTCGAGACGGACTGCCGAGGCTCGGGTCTCCTTCATCATCGCCCCCCACGAGATCAAGGTGATGTCCTCACCCTCCCGCTCGACTCGCAGTGGACCGATCTCAGTCGTGTAATAGAGCTCGGGGACCTCCTCCTTTATCGCCCGATAGAGGCGGATCGGCTCGAGGAAGAGAACGGGATCGGGGTCTTCGACAGCGGCTAGGAGTAACCCGCGAGCGTCGGACGGGGTGGACGGAACCACCACCTTGAGACCCGGGATGTGGGCATAGATGGCCTCGGTGGACTCGGAATGATGTTCGGCGGCGCCGATCCCGCCGCCGAAAGGGACCCTGATGACCAGGGGCGCCGTGAAGCGGTGGTTGGAGCGGTTGCGGATGCGGGCGACGTGGTTGATGATCTGGTCATAAGCGGGGTAGGAGAAGCCGAGGAACTGCAGCTCGGCGACAGGCCGCATCCCGGCGAGGGCCATGCCGAAAGCAGCGCCAATGATCCCTGACTCCGCCACCGGCGTGTCGAAGACCCGGTTCTCCCCGTATTTGTCCCGTAAGCCGTCGGTGATCCGGAACACGCCGCCAGTCCGCCCGATGTCCTCACCGAGCAACACCACGCGCTCATCGGATTCGAGCGCCGTTGCCAGCGCCCCGTTGAGTGCTTGAGCAAGGGTGAGCTCGCTCACCGGCCGATCTCGCCCATCTGGGCCTGAAGTGGCCCGGTCGGCTCCTCGTACATGCGGAGCAGCATCTCCCCGGCGCCGGGCTGGGGCAGGGCCTCGGCCATGGCAACGGCCTCCTCGATGATCTCCGAGGATTTCTCCTCGAGCTCGGTCTGCCACTCCGGCGTCCATCCACCCGCCCTTTCGAGGAGCAGCCGCACTCTCTCCAGGGGGTCCTTCGCCCGCCATGTTTCGGCCTCATCCTCGTCGCGATAGCGGCCCGGGTCGTCCGCCGTTGTGTGTGGGCCGAGGCGGTAGGTGACAGCCTCGATGAGGGTTGGTCCCTCACCATTTCGTGCTCGAGCCACCGCCGTCTCGACTGTGCTCGACACCGCAGCCACGTCATTGCCATCGACGAGAACCCCCGGCATGCCGTATCCATCGGCCTTCATCGCTATGGACTCCGACCGGGTTTGCTCTGAGCGCGGGTAAGAGATGGCGAACCCGTTGTTCTGGCACAAGAAGATGGTCGGGGTGTTGAACACCGCAGCGAAGTTCATCGCCTCGTGGAAGTCTCCCTCCGAAGTGGCGCCGTCTCCGAACGAGGTCAGAGCCACACGATCGGACCCCTTCAGGGCCTCGGCCCAGGCCAGGCCGACAGCGTGGATCATGTGCCCCCCGACGGTGATCGAGGGAGGCAGGACGTTCACGCCGTCGGGCGCCTCCCCACCTCGCTCGTCACCGGTCCTCCCGGCGATGAGAAGGCTCCAGGGGTAACCCGCCCGCCACATCAGTGCGGCGTCGCGATAGGTCGCCGCCACCCAGTCGTCAGGGCGGAGAGCCGCAGCGGCACCGATCTGGGCCGCCTCCTGCCCCTCGAATGGGGCGTAGGTGGCGAGCCTGCCCTGTCGTTGCATGGCCATGCACTTGTGGTCGTAAGTGCGGGCCTCGACCATGTCCGCATAGAGCTGGCGCATCTCGTCCAAGGTGATGGCGAGACGATCGCGAACGGTCCCATCCGGGCTGATCAGGGTCAACATGCCGGCGGTGAGCTTATCTGTCGCCGGATTTCACACCGTTTTCGCGCGCCGATATCGACTTATAGACCGTGATCGGCGCGCGAGAACGATTCAGACCCGGGCCGAATCGGATGCGAGGGCCTCTTCCATCTCCTCGACGGTCATGAGGACTTCCCGGGCCTTGCTGCCGTGGGAAGGCCCGACGACGCCACGACTCTCCAGGATGTCCATGACTCGTCCCGCCCGGGCGAACCCGATGCGGAGCTTGCGTTGCAGCATCGAGGTGGAGCCGAGCTCACTGCGAACCACCAGGTCCATGGCCTGGCGGACCAGCGCCTCTTCCTCGTCGTCGATCTCCTCGGCCTGTGATGCCGCTGCGGCAGCCGCGGCGACCAAGACCTCCTGGTCCTCGTATTTGGCCTCCTGCTGCTTGCGCACCCAGTCGACCACGGCGTGGACCTCGCTCTCCCTGACCCAAGCGCCCTGGATCCGGTGGGGGCGTGGCTCCTTCGCGGTGACCACGAGCATGTCCCCCATCCCGATCAGTTTCTCCGCGCCCGCCCCGTCGATGATCACACGACTGTCCGTTTGCGAGGCCACGCTGAAGGCCAGCCGGCTCGGGATGTTCGCCTTGATGACACCGGTGATCACATCGACCGACGGGCGCTGCGTGGCGACGACGAGGTGGATCCCGACCGCACGCGCCATCTGGGCGATGCGAACGATCGACTCCTCTACCTCTCGTCCCGCCACCATCATCAGGTCGTTCAACTCGTCGATGAGGATCACGATGTACGGGAACCGGTCGAATCCGTCCGGATCGAGCTCACCTGCCTCCCATTTGATCCGATATCCCTCGATGTCGCGCACCTTGGCGTCGGCGAGCAGGTCGTAGCGACGATCCATCTCCGCTACTGCCCATTTCAGCGCATCGTTGGCCTTCTTGGGGTTGGTGATGACCCTGGTCAGCAGGTGCGGCACCCCGTTGTACTGGCCCAGCTCGACCCGCTTGGGGTCAACCATGATCACCCGCACGTCGTCGGGGTGAGTGCGCATCAGCAACGAGGTGACGATCGAGTTGATGCAGGACGATTTCCCCGCCCCGGTCGCACCGGCGATGAGCACGTGCGGGAGCTCTGAGAGGTTGAGCAACTTGGGGAGGCCCGAGATGTCCATCCCGAGGCCCACAGTCAGAGGATGGGTCTCGACCGCCGCTTCGGCGCTCGACAGGATGTCACCCAGGGACACCAGACGACGCTTCGTATTGGGCACCTCGACGCCGATGGCCGACTTGCCTGGGATCGGGACCAGGATCCGCACGTCAGGCGTAGCCAGGGCGTAGGCGATGTCGTGGGACAGGCTCGAGACCCTGTTCACCTTGACTCCGGGGGCCAGCTCGATCTCGTAGCGGGTGACGGTGGGGCCGGGAACGATCTTGGTGAGCGTGGCGTCGACGCCATGCTGGACCAGGGTCTCTTCGAGCTGGCGGGCCGTGTCTTCGAGGGCCCGCTTGTTGACCTCTCCTCCAGTGCCCTCGTCGAGCAGACTCAGGGGCGGCAGCTTGTAGCCCGTGTTCGCCGGGTCGGACACCGTCGGGGCAGGCACCGGGCGTGGCTTCGGGACGATTGGCTCTGCGGGCTTCTCGCTCTTGGGGCGGGCCGGCTTGGGGCGCGCGTGGCGTCCTCGGTTTTCCGGAGCCGGTCTGGCGATGCGGTCGGCGACATGGGACGACCGTTCTACTCGTGCCCCAATCACCGCAGACGATGCCATCTGGCGGGTGGAGCGGTACAGGTCCGCAATCCCCGCTGCCAACTCGCGGACGCTGGTCTGCGTCATGATGAGAACGCCCATTCCCATCGCCGAGGCGAGCACTACGAATGCTCCCCACATCCCGAGGATCCTCCGCATCGGGAACGCGATCAGCGAGCCCACTGCGCCCCCCCGGTCCTCCACCAATTCCAGGCTCGGCGCCAGCGCTACGGCACCCGTCATCAGGTGGAACAGAGCCAACGATCCGATGAAGGTGATGATCCCCCCGGCGACCAGGCGCTTTGCGCCGTCGCGTGGCTTGCCGACGATCATGGCCACCCCGACGCCGGCCAGCGCCACCGGGAGGGCGAATCGCCACACGCCGAACAGGAAACGACTGCCGCCGGCCATCCCCTCCCCAACCGGGCCGGCCAGATCGACGAAGGCGAGCAACACGAGCAGGGCCAGGACGACCAGGATCATGCCCCAGATGTCGTCAGTCTGACGCCCGAGGGTGTTGCGCACCGAGCCGCGAACCGCCACCAGCTTTTGGCGGATCGCGCTGAGGGGCGCCGTCTTCTTTTTCTTCGCTGTGGACACCCGTCTCCGCCCGGAGGACCCCTTCCGGGTGGGTGTCCGCGTTCCCATGTGCTCAGAAACTTTACATGGGAGTTGGATTTGGTCGTGGAATGTCCAATTAGGCGTATTTTCTGGCCCGGTGGGCGCTCTTTCGAGGAATCTGATGAGACGAGCACGAGGCGCGATGCGCAGTTACCTGGTGATCTCTCTCCTCGTCTGTGCCGCCTGTCAGGGCGAGGTGATCACGGCCACCACCACCCCGGAGCCGACAACGACCCCATCCGCTGTGTCCTCCACCACGAGCACCTTTCCGACGCCTTCCACCACCGTCGCCACGACCACGACCTCGAGACCGACCACGACCTCCACCGCCCAGACGACGACCGCTCCCTCCGTCGCAAATGGATGCGAGGCCCAGTCATCTACCGAGGTACCTGCCGACGCGACGGAGCCTGTAGCGATCACCGGCGACGTCGACGGCGACGGCCAGGAGGACACCGTCACCGGGTACCTGTGGCAGGGCGGCTCGTATCTTCGCCTCGGTCTCGCCTCCGGCTGGGGAACGTCGATCCGCGTCGATGATCAGAGCGATCCGAACGCCACCCTCCCCCTTTCGAAGCCGGGCGGGGTGGTGAGCATGTCCGGGGATCGACTGATCCTGAACCAGAGGGGGGGCATCCTCGTCGGAGCGATGTACGCCTTCTTCGCCTTCCGCGACTGTGAACTCCACCCGGTTGAGCTTGCCGGTGGCGGCCTCCCCGAGATCTGGACAGGTGGCGGGGCGAATCACGCCGACTGGTTCACCTGTGAGCCGGAACGGGTGGTTATGCGTCAGTTCTTCCTCGACGATCCGATGGCTGACCCGCAGGTGTACGTCGAGGGGCAGGCAACCGGGTTCCAGTACGAACCACCGTCATTCCGGGAGTTGGGGGCGGTCGACATGGGTATCGGATTCCCGGTGACACGTCCCGATGCTCTGGTCGGTCTCCCGCCTTGCGCTCCGTGACCGACTAGAGCTCCATGACCACCGGGACGATCACAGGGCGACGGGCGGTCTCGGCGCGGATGACCCGGCCGACCGCCTGACGGATCGTCTTCTGTAGCTCACCGATGTCGGAACGGCCCGATGCATGCTCTCCGATCGCCTCGGAGACCGCCTCGGCGGCCTTCGTCAGCACCGCGTCGGGATCGTCCATCAGCCCGTGGCTGTCTAGGTCCGGCCCGTAGAGGACCTCACCGGTGTCGTGATCGATGCCGATGGTCACCACCACGACACCCTCGTCGGCGAGATGGGATCGGTCACGGAGCACCGCCGACTGGACATCCCCCACCGCGGAGCCGTCGAGGTAGACGTAGCCGGCGGGGACCGCGCGGCGCTGAACTTGGGTCTTCTTGCCGTTGAGGATCACGCGGTCACCGTCCTCCAGCACGTCGACGTGACGCACGCCCATGCGGCGGGCCAGCTCGGCGTGGGCGTGGAGGTGCCGGTACTCACCATGCACGGGGACGAAAGCCTGTGGCCGCACCAGATTGATGAACGTGAGCAGCTCGTCGCGGTTGGCGTGCCCGGAGACGTGGACATCCGCATTGGTCCCGTGGATGACGGTGGCGCCGCGACGGATCAGGTTGGAGATGACTTTCGAGACCGCGGTCTCGTTGCCCGGGATCGGCTTGGCCGAGATGAGGACGGTGTCACCCTCCCCCAGCTCGACGAATTTGTGCTGGCCCTGCGACATGAGTGAAAGCGCGGCAAAAGGCTCACCCTGACTGCCTGTGGTGATGAGGAGCTGTTGGCTAGGGGGCAGCGCGGATAGCTCCTTGATGTCGAGGACCGACTTGGCGGGCACCGCCAGCTCCTTCAGATCAGTGGCAATCGTCGTGTTGCGATGCATCGACCTGCCGAAGAAGGCCACCTTCCGGCCGTTTCGAATCCCGGCATCGGCGATCTGTTGAACGCGATGGATGTGGGAGGCAAAGCATGCCGCGATCACCCGTCCCGGGGCGTCACGGATGACATCGGCGATCGGCTGACCCACCGAGCTCTCGGAGGGCTCGAAGCCGGGGCGCTCGGCATTGGTCGAATCGGCCAGGAGGAGACGCACCCCCCGCCGCCCCAGGGTGGAGAAGGCGGGTAAGTCGGTCGGCACCGCATTGATCGGTGTCGGATCGAGCTTGAAATCACCGGAATGGAGGATGACGCCCTCAGGTGTCTCGATGGCTACTGCCGTGGCTCCGGGCACGGAGTGGCTGACCGGGATCAACTGGAACCGGAACGGGCCGTGATCGAACCACTGCTTGACGGCGGCGGTGCGCAGATCGGCTTCTACTCCGAGCTCGTCGATCCGACCCCGGGCGAGCTCGATGGTGAACTTGGTCCCGTAGACGGGCACGTTCACGTCCCGGAGCAAGTAGGCGAGAGCACCCGTGTGGTCCTCGTGCCCATGAGTCAGGACCACGCATTCGACGTCATCTCGCCTCTCCACCAGCCATGACCAATCGGGGAAGACGAGGTCGACGCCGAGCATGTCCTCTTCGGGGAACATGAGCCCGCAATCGATGAGCGCGATCTTCCCCTCGATCTCGATTGCGGCGCAGTTGCGCCCGATCTCGCCCAGCCCACCGAGAAAGGTGACAGAGACGCTCACAAGCCTTGAACGGCGCCGACGGCCTTCTCGACCGCGGCCAGGGTCTCCTCGGACGCCTTGACCAGTGGAAGTCTCACGTCGCCGACCGGCTCCCAGAGCCGGTCCATGGCGCCCTTCACCGGTGTCGGGTTGGTCTCCAGGAAACATGCCTCGCACAGAGGCAGGAGCAAATGGTGAAGTCGGCGCGCTTCGACTACGTCTCCCGCCAGAGCAGCTCCCACCATGGCGGCCACAGCCCGACCGGCGAGATGGGCCACCACCGAGACGACGCCGATCGCGCCTGTGGCCATCATCGGCCAGGTGAGCGAGTCCTGGCCGGAATACACCGCGAGACCCGGCACCCGGTTGATGGTGTGACCGGTGAATTCGAGGTCCAGCACCGCATCCTTGACGGCGACGATTCCCTCATGCTCGGCGAGCCGGGCCAGGGTGTCGATCTCGATCCTGGTCCCGGTGCGGCTGGGGATGTTGTACAGCATGACCGGCAGGCCCACGTCGGCGATCGCGCTGAAATGGGCGACCAACCCGGCCTGATCGGGCTTGTTGTAATACGGGGTGACGGCGAGGGCCCCGGCACATCCGAGATCGGCTGCCTTCTCGGTCAACTCGACGGATTCTGCCGTGTTGTAGGTGCCGGTCCCGGCGACGACCACCGTGTCCTTGCCCGATACGGCGTCGACCACCGTCTTGTAGAAGGCCACCTTCTCGATGTTGCTCAGCGTCGGGGACTCTCCAGTGGTGCCGGTGACGACCAGGGCGTCGCTCCCGTTGTCAGAGAGGAAGCGGGCGAGCCGCCATGCCTTTTCGTGATCCACGTCGCCCGAACCGTTGAAGGGCGTGATCATGGCCGTGGCCACATGGCCGAACGGCGCCGAAGGCAATGAGCTCACCGAACCCAGGTTACCGATCGATCCACTAGAAACACCGAATGGAGCTGCGCCTGCCCGCCCCTTGCCTCGTGGTGCTGGTGGGCGCGTCGGGCTCGGGCAAGAGCACGTGGGCGAATGAGACGTTCCACGACACCGAGATCGTGTCCTCGGATCGGCTGCGGGCGGCGGTGGGGGCAGGTGAAGACGACCAACAGGCGAGCACCGCCGCATTCTCCGTTCTCGAGCAGATCGTGGCCGAGCGGCTGCGCCGAAAGCTGACCACTGTCATCGACACTCTTGGCTTCGATGGGGAGGCCCGGAGGAGGTGGGTGGAGCTCGCCCACCAAGCGGGGCTCCCCGCCTTTGCCGTTGTTTTCGAGACACCGCCGGATCAGGCCAGGCTCCGCAACTCGGAGCGTCCTCGCCCGCTGCCCAAGACCGTGCTGGACCGACAGATCCATAGATTTCGTCAGGTTCGGGCTGAGATCGAAGACGACGGCTTCGACCAGATCGTCGTGGAGCAACCTGTCGCCCTGGTCGCGACGGCTCTTGCCTCACCGGCGCCATATGCAGGATCGGCGGAGGGGAACCGGGCCAAGCACCGTTTCGGGCTGGTGATCAACAGATTCGACTGGGGCGCCGGCCGCGAAGAACTGGCTCCTCGTCTCCAATCGATCGCCCGCCGAGCCGAGGAAGCAGGTTTCGATGACATCTGGGTGATGGACCATTTCCGACAGATCCCCCAGGTGGGCCGGCAGTGGGAGGACCTTCCCGAGGCCTACACGACCCTCGCTTTCCTGGCCGGAGTCACCGAGCGCATCCGGCTGGGCACCCTCGTGACCGGGATCGGGCATCGCCACCCGGTGGTACTCGGCAAGATGGTCGCCAGCCTCGACGTCCTCTCCGAAGGCCGGGTCGAGCTCGGGCTCGGGATCGGCTGGGACCGCGGCGAGCACGAGGGCTACGGGATCCCATTCCCACCGACGGCGACCAGGTATGAGATCCTCGAGGACACTCTTCGCATGCTCCCACTGCTGTGGGGGAAAGGGTCGCCATCGTTCTCGGGCACGACGTTCTCCGCACCGGAGCTGATCTGCTACCCGCGGCCGATCCAGGAGCACATCCCGATCCTCATCGGAGGTTCGGGAGAGCAGCGCACCCTCCGACTCGTCGCCCAATACGCCGACGCCTGCAATCTCTTCGGCCGGCCGGATGTGATCAAGCACAAGGTCGAGGTCCTCCACCGCCATTGCGCCGAGGTCGAGCGCGACCCCGACGCGGTCGAGGTGACTCATCTCGTCGATGTCATGACAGCGCCCGACCGCAAGACACTGCGGGAGCGGGTGGACCGGCTCCGGGGACGCAACACCTCGGCCGATGCCTTCATGGCCAGGCATAATGCCGGCATCGTCGAAGACCAGGTCGCGCACATGGCCGCGTTCCACAATGCCGGGGCGACCCGCTCGATGGTGGTGATGCCGGATGTCCATCTCGACGGGAGCGTCGAGGCTTTTGGCGAAGTAATCGCAGCTATGGCCAACCCTTAGACTCGGGCCATGGCTGTTACCTCGACGATGCTGCCCCTCGGCACCAGATCCCCTGATTTCACTCTTGCCGACTCCGTGTCCGGGAGCGATGTCTCCCTCCACGATTTCGACGACAAGGCCGCCCTTCTCGTCATGTTCATCTGCAATCACTGCCCGTACGTCCAGCACGTTCGTGACGAACTGGCCCGTTTCGGGATGGACTATCAGGACTCCGACCTCGGGATCGTCGCCATCTCGGCCAACGACGCCGACCAGTACCCGGAGGACGGCCCTGAGGCGATGAGGAAGGAAGCTGTGCGGTTCGGCTACACCTTTCCTTATCTCCACGACGCCGATCAGAGCGTTGCAGCCGCCTACACGGCGATGTGCACTCCCGACTTCTTCCTCTTCGACTCCAACCGGGAGCTGGTATATCGGGGCCGCTTCGACGAGTCCCGGCCCAACTCCGGGATCCCGGTGACCGGCGCCGATCTTCGGGCCGCGGTCGATGCCGTCCTCTCCGGCCAGCCGGTGAGCGCCGAACAATGGCCGTCCATGGGCTGCTCGATCAAGTGGAAGCCGGGCAACGCCCCGGCTTACTTCGGAGCCGCTTGAAACGGCGTTCCACCTTTTAGCGCCTTACGTTTTACGAACCAGGAAAGAGACGCACATGGCCAAGCAATACCCATCGCCACCCGAACTGACCATTGACCTCGACAAGACGTACACCGCGACCCTCGACACCAATCACGGTGAGATCGTGATCGAGCTCGACCCGGCTCGCTCACCGCAGACGGTGAACAACTTCGTGTTCCTCGCCCGGGAGGGGTACTACGACGGGGTGATCTTCCATCGCGTCATCGAGAATTTCATGATCCAAGGTGGCGACCCGACTGGCACCGGTAGCGGCGGTCCCGGTTACAAGTTCCGCGATGAGATCGAGGGTCAGGGGAGCTACTCCCGGGGAACCGTCGCCATGGCCAACGCCGGGCCCAACACCAATGGCTCCCAGTTCTTCATCTGCCACACCGACACCGGGCTTCCCCACGCATACACCATCTTCGGCAAGGTCTCGTCGGGGATGGATGCAGTGGACTCGATCGCCACCACCGCGACCGACCGGGGTGATCGCCCCGAAGCCGAGGTGGTCATCAACAAGGTGACGATCACCGAGGACTAGGCGGCGCGGATGATCCGCGCCAGCCATGCATGCGCCGGCTCGGGCGCCCATTCGGGCCTCACCTCGAGGAGCGTGGGATCGATCCGCTCGATCTCCCATTCGTCGGCGAAAGACTCGTGGAGCTCTCGTTGAGTGACACGACGGGGGCCAGCTTCGCCAGGTGTGTGCTCGGAGAAGCACAGGAGGTGGAGCACACCCCCCTTCGTTACCGTCGATGCCAGGCTTTCGACGTACCGGGAGCGGTCAGCATCGTCGAAGACGTGAAAGACGCCTGAGTCGACGACGGTGGCGAAACTCCGGTTGATCTGCTCGAGTGCGAGGACGTCGCCCACCAGAAAGGTCGCCTGCACGTCACGTTGCGCTGCCTTCGACCTAGCCCGTTCGATCGCGGTGGTCGAGATGTCCACTCCGACAACCTCCATGCCGCGGGACGCAAACAACAGCGCGTGCTCCCCGGTCCCACAGCCACTGTCGAGAACGGGTGAGGTGATCTCGTCGGCGGCGGCGAGGTCGACCCATACCTGTTGCGGGCGGCCGAGGTCCCATGGTGCCGAGTCGTCGGCATAGACGCGATCCCAGGTGCTTTCAACCGAGCTCGGCCGCTCTTCGGTCATTGGCCAATCCTACGAGGTACCCCCGCATCAGCTTTTGCACACACCATCGATGGAATTCCACTAGCGTTCCGGCCGCTGCTTCGGCGGCGACTCGTTGGCTTCCCGTCCTGCATTGCGACCGGACCGAGGGCAGGGTCGGACCGGGCAACATGGCGAAGGGCTGCCAAGAGGCCCTTCATTAGACAAGGATGACGGGACGTCATGAACATCTATGTAGGGAACCTTCCCTTCAACACAACGGCCTCCGACTTGGAGACCCTCTTCGGCGAGTACGGGGCGGTGGACTCCGCCGCCATCATCAACGACCGCGAGACGGGGCGTTCCCGTGGCTTCGGGTTCGTCGAGATGGCGAGTGATGCCGGGGCCAAGGCGATCGAAGAGCTCGATGGCGCTGACTACAACGGACGCAACCTCAAGGTCAACGAGGCCAGGCCACGCGAGGAGCGCGGCCCGCGTCGCTAGCGACGCCAATCGACGCGGTCGCTGAGCCACGCCAATACGACACCGTCCCTGACTCACCCTGATCTGTCGCGGTGATCGTGACGCCCCGGAACGGGGCGGTGTGCCGGGTCGTCGATGAACAGCCGCTCTCCCTCGACGTGGAGGAGGTTTGGCCCGTAGGCCGCCGTCAGGTTCTCCAGGGTGAGGACCTCGTCGGCCCGGCCGGAGGCCACGACTCGGCCCGATAGCAACACGACGTGGTCCGCTACCTCTGCCTCGGCAAGGTCGTGGGTCGTCATGATGATCGTGCACCCGGTACGAGTCTCATCGTGGATCACGTTGTCGATGGCCTGCGCCGACGTGAGGTCGAGGCCGGTCAACGGCTCGTCGAGGAGGAGCATCTCGTGCTCCTGAGCGAGACCCTGGGCGACGAGGACCCGTTGCCGCTGGCCGCCTGACAGCTCCCGAAGGTGCCGACCGGCGAGATTGCTGATCCCCATCCGGCCCATCGCCTCCTCGACCGCCGCCCTGTCCCCAACCCCGAGTCGTTGACGGGTCCTGGTAGTGGCATATCTCCCCATCGTCACCACTTCTTCGACGGTCACCGGCAGCGTCTCGTTCACTTTCGTGCTTTGCAACACATAGGAGATCCTCTGCGGGGATCCTCGCACCTCCGGGAGTTCGAGCGACCCGGCGGACGGCTCGATGAGGCCGGCGATCGCCCCGAGAAGGGTCGACTTGCCCGATCCGTTGGGCCCGATGAGCACGGTGATCCCGCCGAGTGGAATCTCGAACGACGATTCGGACAGGGCTGTGCGCGAGCCATAAGCCAGCACCAATCGCTCAGCCCTGACCGCGAGCGGCCTCACCGGCATCTCGCGCAATATCCGTCGACCTCGAGGGAATGCCCACCGGCGGCGAACGAGGAAAGGCCCGAGACCTCGCCCACGAGGCGTTCCAATTGCACCTCGAGCCGTTCCGGGAGCTCGATGTCCTCGACGCCACCACAGTGGACGCAGACGAGATGGTGGTGATGACCGGCAAGCCATTCCGCCATCTCGTAGCGCGTGATTCCCCGGGCACCATGGTGCGGCTCGACCACACCTGCCTCTTCGAGGACGGACAGGCTGCGATAGACAGAAGAGACCGGGACCTTGCCCCCCATCTCGCCATGGAGCTCAGCAGCCGATCTGGGGCCGCCCACCCGCTCCAGGGCGGCTACGAGGCGTCGTCTCCCCGGCGTGTAGCGGACACCGACCTCGGCGAGCCTCTCCTCGATCTGGCGGTCCTTTATTGCCATTGTCACGCCGCCACTCCTAGGCTGCCGAGAATGATTCTCATTATAGTCATGCACCCTGAGCAGGGTAAATGACCACCCAGTCGAGTTCGGGGCGGCTTGCCGTCCTCATACTTTCCCTGGTCCTCGCCACCGGTGCCTGCGACCGGGAATCAGACGAGCCCGATAGCACGCTGTCGGTCGTCGCCACCACATCGATACTCGGCGACATAGCTGAAAACGTGGTGGGAGATGAAGGGGAGGTTGAGGTGCTGATCCCCATCGGAGCGGATGCCCACGATTTCGCGCCCTCATCCCAGCAAGCGAGTCTCATCGCCAACGCCGACCTGGTAGTGGCCAGCGGCCTCGGCCTGGAGGCAGGGCTCGAGGATGTCCTCGCCTCGGCCGCGGAGGATGGAGTCGAGGTCATCGAGCTTGCTCCGCTGGTGGACCCAATCCCTTTCCCTGATGGCGAAGGGCTCGATCCCCATTTCTGGATGGACCCGGCTCGAATCGGTCTCGCCGCCCAAGAGATCGCGGAAACGCTCTCGGTGATTCACGACGGTGCGTGGATGGAGCGGGCGGACGAATACGTCGACCAAATGGAGATAACCGACCAGGACGTCGAAGATGCCCTCTCGTCAGTCCCCGAGGAACGGCGCGAGATGGTCACGAACCATCAGGCTTTCGGGTACTTCGCCGATCGCTACGGATTCGAGATCCTCGGGGTGGTCATCCCGGGCGGGGCGACGCTCGCCGAGCCCTCTTCGGCGCAGCTGGCCGACCTGGTTGCGGTCATGGAGGAATCGGGCACCAGGGTGATCTTCGCCGAGACCAGCGAGCCGACCGCCCTCGCCGAAGCGGTTGCCGGCGAGGTCGGTGAGGACGTCGAGGTAGTCCAGCTCTTCACTGAGTCCCTCGGGGGTCCCGGATCTGGGGCGGAAACCCTCTCGCAGATGCTGCTGACCAACGCCCGACGGGTCGCCGAGGCGCTCGAATGAGCCGGTAGGTTCGAATGGTGGATTGGCTGACCGAGCCGTTCGAGCTGGCGTTCCAGCAGAGGGCACTCCTCGCCGGCACTCTCGCCGCCGTGGCCTTGGCAGTGGTCGGCACCTGGGTTGTCATCCGAGGCATGACGTTTCTCGGCGACGCTCTGGTCCACGGCGTCGTCCCCGGGATAGCCATAGCCCTCATCTTCGACTTCAACGTCCTCGTCGGGGCGATGCTTGCTGCGGTGGTGATGATCGGTGGGATCAACCTGGTCCATCGCCAGACCCGTTTCTCAGAGGACACCGGGATCGGCCTCCTTTTCGTAGGGATGCTCGGTCTCGGAGTGATCCTCATCTCGAGAACAGAGTCATTCGCCGGCAACCTCACGTCGATCCTCTTCGGCGATGTTCTCGGCGTCACCACTCAAGACCTCATCACCCTCGGTGTGGTCGCCGTCATCGTCCTCGTCGCCACCTCCCTCTACTACCGCCATTTCCTGGTGCTCTCGTTCAATGAGCAGAAGGCGCACATGTTCGGGCTGCGACCAGGGCTGGCACATATCGGTCTGCTCACTTTGATCACCATCTCGATCGTCGGGTCCTTCCAAACGGTGGGGACGCTGCTGGTGTTCGGACTACTCGTCGGACCCCCCGCAACCGCGGCGCTATTGGTGAAACGAGTGCCGACGATGATGACGACGGCCGCCGGGATCGGCGTCCTCTCGGTGATCGTCGGTCTGATCGTCAGTTATCACGCCAACACTTCGGGCTCGGCCACGATGGCGGTGATCCCGATCGTGCTCTTCTTCGTAGTTCTGACTCTCAGATCGGTTCGCAGGCCCATCCCCGCCGAATCGACAGCGGGGAGTTAGATGTCACTCTCCCCAGGTCTCACCCGGCTCGAGCGTGACCACCTCCGCCGAGGTATTCCCCTGCAGCTCGTCGGGGGTCCCGGCCAGGATCGGGAAAGTGGCGTAGTGAATAGGAATGATCGTGGTGACCCCGACGAGGTCCGCAGCCCTTCCGGCGTCGCGGGCGCCCATGGTGTAGTGCCCACCGATGGGCAAAACCCCAATCGTCGGGATGTACCGCTCGCCGATGAGACGCATGTCACCAAATAGGTCGGTATCGCCGGACTGATAGACGACGGTCCCGTCCTCGAACTCGATCACCCAGCCCCAGCACCCGAGGTCCCGGGTCACCTGGTCGCTCCCGGTCCCGAGTGTGGCCCCACCGCTGTGGTCGGCGTGGACCATGCTGAATTTGATCCCTGCCACTTCGACCGTGCCGCCATTGTTCATCCCGATCGACTCGATCCCCCGAGCGCCGAGCCAGATGCTCATCTCGTGCGACCCGATCGTCGTCGCCCCGTCGAAACCGGCCAGCTCCACCAGGTCGGCGCAGTCGTCCCCGACGTGATCGAAATGACAATGGGTGGGAGCAACCACGTCCACCTGCTCCGGCGTCCGGTATGCCTCGGCGAAGTTGGGCGCCCCGGACCAGCGGTCGACCCAGATCCAGGCGTCCCTGGGTGACCGGTAGAGGACGCCGCCGTGGCCAAGTCGGGTTATGCGCAAATTCGCCAAAATGCCGTCCTTCCGTGTTCAACCCACCCGGGTGGCAATCCACCAGGTCACGTTCCCGGGTCCGATGACCCCGCCCCTTTTGTCTTCGTCGTCTTTCTGCACGGGCTCTTGCACTGAAGTCGCCCCCGCCGCCAGGGCGCGCTGGTAGGTCTCGTCCACATCGGCCACGTAAACGTGGACATGGGCCGGCGCCGGCCGCCAACCCTCGGTGCCATCCGCCAGCATCACCACGGAGTCGTCGATCCTGACTTCTGCGTGCATCAGCCGCCCTCCCTCCGCGGGGAAACGGCGCAATTCGACTGCATCGAAGACGGTGGTCAGGAATTCGATGAGACCAGAGCCGTCCTCGACGATGAGGTATGGGGCGACCGACGTGTATCCCTCAGGCTTCATCGAAGCCCAACTTACTCACCGCAGCAGTCGAAGGACCTCACCCAATTCGGTGACCGCCCGGGCATCGATCGGGTCGAGAACGACCTGGAGATGCGTGATGCCGATTCGTCCGAACCGGGTCAGTGACTCGGCTATTTCCTCATGGGAGCCGGTGATCGGTGTCACATCGGGACGGACCGTGCTGCCTGCGATACGGCCCGATCCCCGCTCGAGCTGGACCAAGACCGCGGCGGTGCGCTCGATCTCGCCTGGATCCCGGCCAACCTCGCGGCAGGCGTCATCGACCTTCTCCCGAAGCGGGACGATGCCCTCGGGCCTGTTGTCGAATCCGGTGTACCAACTGTTCCACATGTCGACGTGAGGAGCGGCGATCCGGAGCATCCGGGGGCCATTGGAGCCGATCAGCAGCGGCATGCCGGACCGGGCCCGGGGAAGGAGCTCCATCTCCCGATGGGTGTAGAACCGTCCAGCGTGGTCGATCGCGCCCTCGCGGATCAGGGTTCGGATGATTGTGAACGCTTCCTCGAACCTCGACACGCGCTGGTCGAATGGAAAGCCGAAGGCTGAGTATTCGGCCTCGTTCCACCCTGCTCCCAGACCTAGAACCAGTCGGCCTCCGCTGATGTCATCCACCGTCGCAGCTTTCTTGGCGATCATGGCCGGGTTGTGGAATGACGTCGCCGCGACCAGCGGACCGATCAACGCCCGTTCGGTCGCCTCACCGAGAGCGGCGAGCATCGACCACGCCTCGAGCGGGCCGCGAACACCGGTGACCTGATCCCGAAAGAGGAGATGGTCACCCACCCAGATCGAGTCGAAACCGGTCTCTTCGGCGGCGAGTGCGATCTCACGAACCTCTCCCCAGGCCACCTCACGCTCGACTTCGGGAAGCTGTATGCCAACCTTCAACACGGCACTCATCAAGACGATGGTACGGATCCAAGAACAAAGCCCCTCCAGTCTCAATCGGGCCCAACGGCGGGACCATCTTCGCCGCATGGGCACGGAGCAATTCGACGTGGTGGTCATCGGCGGCGGGGTCACCGGGTGCGGGATAGCGCTCGACGTCGCATCCCGCGGTCTGTCGGTCGCTCTCGTCGAGCAACGCGACTACTCCTCGGGCACTTCCAGCCGATCGAGCAAGCTCTTCCATGGCGGGCTGCGCTATCTGGAACATCGGAATTTCACCCTCGTGAAGGAGGCGTTGACGGAGCGGAACCTGATGCTCAACCGACTCTGTCCTCACCTTGCGAGCCCCGTGTCGTTCCTCTACCCGCTACAACACCGATTCTGGGAACGCTTCTATGTCGGGGCCGGGGTCCTGCTCTACGACATGATGGCCTCGGCCGCCGATAGCCCGCTCCCCCGTCACTCCCATTTGAGCCGGAAGGCCGCCCTCGAGATGGCTCCGGCGCTCACCGGGACCGCCTTGGTTGGAGCGGTCAGATACTGGGACGCCGTTGTCGACGACGCCCGGCACACGCTGATGCTCGCCAGGACCGCAGCGGCGCACGGCGCCCTGCTCTCGAGCAGCGTCCGCGCCCGGGCCCTGATCCTGGACGATGGGCGGGCGGCCGGAGTCGAGGCTCGCGATCTCGAAGACGGCCGCGACCTCCGGATCGAGGGCCGCCGGGTCATCAACGCGACCGGCGTGTGGAGCGACGACATCCAGGCCATGGCCGGAGATCGCGGTCTGGACGTGAAGGCATCGAAGGGAATCCACATCGTCGTTCCCCGCGATCGAATTCGCTCGGAGACGGGGCTGATCCTGCGGACTGAGAAGAGCGTGCTATTCGTCATCCCTTGGGGGAACCATTGGATCCTGGGGACGACCGACACCCCTTGGGAGCTGCGCCGCGCCCATCCCGCGGCCTGCCGCAATGACATCGACTACTTGCTGAGATGGGTGAACACCGTTCTCGCCGACCCGCTCCGCCCCGAGGACATCGTCGGCGTGTACGCCGGGCTCCGACCTCTGCTCACCGGCGAATCCGACGACACCAGCCGGCTCAGCCGGGAGCACGCCGTGATCGTCTCCGATACCGGGCTCATCAGTGTGGCCGGGGGCAAATACACGACCTACCGGGTCATGGCGCGCGACGCCGTCGACGCCGCGGTCAGCGACCTAAGGGCAGATATTCAGCCTTCACGAACCGATCAGATCCCCCTGATCGGAGCCCTCGGCTGGGACGAGTTGGTGAGCGACCCGGAGCGGATCGAGCTCCCCGACCCGATGAGGCTGCTCAAGCGATACGGATCGGAGATCGGCAAGGTGGCCGCCCTCATCCAAGCCGACCCCTCATTGGGGATCCCCCTCGTCGACGACGCGCCCTATCTCCGCGCCGAGGTCGCGTTCGCCGCCCTGGAAGAGGGCGCCCTCCACCTCGACGACGTCCTCACCCGGCGTACGAGGATCTCGATCGAGACCCAGGACCGCGGGTTGCGGGCGGCCGAGGAGACAAGTGCGATCATCGGGCCCATCCTCGGATGGGATGCCTCAGCCGGCACCCGCGAGATCGACCACTATCGAGCACGAGTGGAGGCGGAGCGACATTCCCAGGCGCAACCCGATGACCACACCGCCGATGCTGCACGCATGGGCGCTCCCGACGTCAGGACCGGTCGCAGCGAGTGATCAGGAGCCGGCGAGCTCGGCATCGGTGGGGATTGCGGCACGGTCGAAATTGCTCGCCGCGTTCCACAGGATCCAACCGACACCGAGGTCCTCGGCAGCCTGAATCGACGTTCTCACCTGATCGTTGGTCCACCAGAAGGACTGGAGCCAGGGTCGGAGCACGACACCGGGCTCGATTCGCTCCTGAGCGTCCTGGATCGCGTCCGAGGTGACGTCGTATGGATGCTCGTTGGGGTCCTCGAAGCCGAGCCAGCCCGGTGAGTAATGACTCGGGTAGACCATCGGGCTGAACGCGTCGAGATGACGGGTCAGCTCCTCGGGGCGTTGGCCGATCCCTTGATCGTTGGCGGCCGACACGACGATTGCGAACACGTCGGCGCTCACCGCGCAGCCCTGAGCGTGGACCCTCTCCCTGGCCGCGGCAAGAAACCCCTCGATATGGGTAATCCTCTCCTCCTCGGTCATCTCCAGCTGACCGCTCAACTGCGCGGCTTCCTCCGATGGGAAACGAACGTAGTCGAACTGGATCTCGTCGAACCCGAGCCGGCAGGCTTCCTCGGCCAAGGCGAGCGGGTACTCCCATGATTCTGGCTTGGTCGGATTGATCCATTTGCCGTCATAGGACTCCTCTGGTCGGAAAGCAGCCCGATAGGAGTCTTCGAACGTCACGATGCGGGTGATGGCGTACAGGCCGTGCTCCTTCATCTGGGCCAACCGCTCCGTCGGGTCGTAGACATTGACCACAGCGCCGGATTCGTGTGCATCCGCCACCTCGGTCTCATAGAAGACCTTTCCGCCTTCCTGTTTGGTGTCGAGCACGAGTGCATTGATCGCGGTCTCGTCGGCCAGCGCCAGCATTGCCGCGAATTTCTCGTCGCTGCCGGCGGCGTCGGCGCCTGCCCTGAGGGCGCGAATTCGCCTCGGCTCTATGGCCAGCTCGGTGAAGGCCGGGGAGCCGTCCCATTCCGCCTCGGTCCCAACCCACGCCTGCTTGTCGACCTGAAGCGGGCCTGGATCGGTGAGGAGATCGAACCAGCCATCGGGCGCGGTGGTGGCGATGTTGCCCCCTGCCGTAACCGTGGCGCGGGGCACCGGGTTGCCGCTCCCGTCGGTCACCTTTCCCAGCATCTGCAAACCCGGGATGGTTGTCGAGGCGGCCACTTCTTCTCCGCTGCCATCCCCGCCGTCGGAGCCCGTACATGCACCGATCAGCAATAGCGCAAGGAGCAGGGCGAGGGTGGGGCGGGTCACCGTCGCTCCCTCCGGTTCAGGCTCCGAGGCGGAGCACCATGGCTGTGATCGTGAACAGGAGGAGGACCGTGTCGAGGATCCCGAAGCCGGCCAGACGCCCTCTCGATGCCTTCGCCGCCATCTCATCCCCGGCATCGATCGCATCGGCTGCCCGCAGCGACCCGCGCTCGAATACGAAGATGCCGAGCAGAGTTCCGACGACGATCATCGCGAAGCCGATGGTCACGAAAACCGTGCCAAATCCGTAGGCATCGGTGAGGAGGACCATCCATATCCCGGTAGCCAGGAGGACGATGGCAGCCGGCATGTAGAGACGCGTCGACAACCCCGCCGCCACCCGGAACCAGCCGGCGGCTGCGGCGGGTCCCTGCTTGGCCGTCATAGATGGCGCCACGGCCTGGACCATGTTGGCGCCGAGCCAGGTCCCGGCGGCGGCGATGTGCAGGACGAGCAGGATGTCTCGCAACTCCAAAGGGGCCTCCGTTCGGTGTCGAGGGAAAGTTAACCGGCGGGCCGAGTTGTTAGTGGGCTTACCATCGCCGATCCGTGGCAAGCAAATCTGATGGCATCGGTTGTCGGGACGCCGCCTTGTCCACGATCTTCCTCCTTGCGTTCGGGATCGTCTTCTTCGCCATCGGGCTCACGCTGATCAACGGCGATGTGTGTGAGGGCACCTGTGAGACGCTCGGGCTCACTCTGCTCTACGCCGGAGGCCCGGTGTCTGCCCTGATCGGGATCTTCAGCGACTCGGTGATCGTCGCCTGGCCCCTCGACGTGATCTTGTGGGTCGTCCTCGGCTTCGGTGTGGCCAGACTGGCCACGAACCGGGGGATTCAGCCCTGGGGCCCTCTGGTAGCCCTGCTCGTCTTCTTCCTGGCCTATGGACTAGTCCTTTCGCAGTTCGTCGAATTGAACGTGTGAAAAGACCGGGGCGACCCGTACCTTCGGTTTCAATGGTGGGGGTGACTCGGATTCGCAACTTGGGGATGGTCGCCGCCGTCCTTCTGCTGACGGCCGCTTCGCTTGGCGCCACCGTCGTCTTCCAGGCGAGAGGGCCTGGCTCGGATCTGAGGCCGATCGACGGCGCCGATGCAATGGTTCAAATCCTGCAGGGAAGCGAGACCGTCCTGTGGACCACGCTGTCCGGGACCGTCGGCTCCTACCGGGTCGAAGGTTGGCCGATCACCATCGGCGAGAACGAGTTGGGCGGGGCGTTGGTCATCGAGCGGCCCTCCGACGGCTCGGCCGGTGTGATCGATCTAGGCGAGAAACCGCGATCTATCCAGTTCGAGCTCGACCGCTAGTCAGACCGCCAGGTAGGCGTCCAACTCACCCTCGTCATAGGGCCCGACCGCTCCAATCATGCGCTGGCCGGCGTACATCTCGCCCGCGATCGACTGGACTTGCTCGAGACTCACTGCCTCCAACTTCGCCAGCCGCTCGTCGACGGAAAGGTGGGGCATGCCCGCCAGCTCGTCGCGACCCAGTCTGACCATCCGGCTGTTGGGGTCCTCCATCGCGAGGGCGAGACCGCCCCTCATCGAGCCCTTGGCCCTCTCCAGCTCCTCGTCGGTGATCCCCTCGGCCACGACCTTGGCCAGCTCCTCGCGGATGACGTTCATGGCCGTCTCGGTCTGGTTGGGCGTGGTGCCGATGTAGACACCCCAGGCTCCGGCGTCGGCGTAAGCCATCTTGAACCCATAGACCGCGTAGGCGAGACCGCGCTCTTCCCGGATCTCCCGGAAGAGACGGGACGACATTCCAGAGCCCATCACATGATTGAGCACCTCGAAGGCCCATCTCTTCTCGTCGCTGCGGGTGAGCCCTTTCCCGCCGATGATGATGTGGGCCTGCTCTGTCTCCCGGCGGGTGATCTTGACCGTCGGCCAAGGCGCCGCTTCGCCATGCTCGTGCTCGACCGCCTCGCCGGACCAATCTCCGAAGCGCTCCGCCACCATCTCGACCACGGTGTCGTGCTCGACCGACCCGGCAGCGGCCACCACCATCGACCCGGCGCCGTAGCGGCGTTTCCAATAGCCGTTGATGTCGTCGCGGGACATGGCGCGGATCGATTCCCGGGTGCCAAGCACGGGCGCTTCCAATGGGTGATCGACGAAGACCGCCATCGTGAAGTTCTCGAACGCGACGTCGTCTGGGTCGTCGTCGTTCATGTTTATCTCCTCGATGACAACCTGGCGCTCGGCGTCGATCTCGTTCTGCCGGAACGCGGGTTTCTGGAGCATCTCAGAGAGGACATCGAAGCCGGTCCCCAGGTCCTGGTCGAGGAGGCGAACCCAGTAACAGGTGCTCTCCTTGGAGGTGAAGGCATTGGACTCTGCCCCGATGGCGTCGAAGATCTCCGACACCTGGCGGGCCGACAGCTTCTCGGATCCCTTGAACAAGAGGTGCTCGAGGAAGTGGGATGCGCCGTGCTCATTCGGCAGCTCGTCGCGGGTGCCGGTGTCGACCCAGCAGCCGAGGGCCACGGAGCGGAGAGAGGGCATGGGCTCGGTGATGACGCGAAGCCCGTTGGGGAGGGTGGTCAGGTCGTAGTGCACGTCGGGAGTGTATGGGCCTGCAGCCCATACACCCCAGGCCAAAGGCGGTGTTTGACACCTGTGAGACAATGACTGGCTATGCGCGGACGCGACCAGACCTTTCTCACCGACCTGATCGGCCCGGAGGACCAGGCGATCGAGGCCGTCGTGAGCCGTTATCAACGGGTCGCTCCGGCGGTCACCCGGTTCGCCAGGAGCCTTGCGAACAACCCGAACCTTCGTGTGCGACTTGGCTCGGAGGCGGCGGCTTCAGCCGATGAGGTGGTGTGCGACCCCCGAATCTTCCAGGCCGCCTACCACCGCAACGCCCCGGTGACGCCCGACGAGGTGGCCATCGCCTCAGCACTCCACGAGGTGATGCACCTGGTGTCGACCAACCTCGACGAAGTGCGAGAGCTCCCCGAGGGTTGGCCGATCGAGGGAGAGGTGGTCGCACCGGAGGCAAAGCTGGACCTCCTCACCGCTCTAGAGCGAACCAACAAGCCGGTGGCCGAGGTCCTCTTCTTCTCCCTCGAGGACGCCCGGCAGGAGGCACAGGGTCTCGCTGCGTACCCCGGTGCCCGCTCGGTCCTCGCCGATCTCTACATGTCGTCCCTAGGCCAGGCGATCTCCCGCTCGGGCGCATTGAGCCAGTTCGTGCTCGGCTGTTTCCTGCTCACCGGCGGTTACGTGGAGAAGGACGTCCTGGAGAAGCGGTTCGAGTCCCGGGCAACCTCGGCGATCGATGACGCCAGCCATCACTGTGAGCTGGCCGCCGACTCGGATGACCCATGGGAGGTGGCGCAGCTGGCCTTGGAGTTGGAGGCGATCGCCCGCAGCCACGGGCTGATCACAGAGGTCCAGGGCAACGCCACGCATGCCAAGCAGCAGATAGCGGCCCAGTCCGACGCCGAGAAGGCACGAGACGGCGTCGACAACGTGCGGATGACCTCGCCGATCCTCACCGACGCCGACTCATATCAGGACACCAGGCGATCCAGTGAGGCTCGCTCGGGGGTATCCGACCGGAAGGGCGCCTCTGATATCGCTGACGAGGAGTCGACCGACCAGCTGTTAAGGGTCAGCCAGGCCCCCGATGTGTTTCTGCCGACCGGTCAGGGCGGCAAGCTGGTGGTAGGCCCGATCCCCCATTCCTTCGCCCGCTTCTCGGGCGAAGGGGCGGAGGCGCTGACCCGGACCGCGCAACGTTGGGGCCTGGCCCAGCGCCGTGTGTCCGGCGAGCTGTTCCCTCTGTTCGCCGCCAACCAGCGGCGTGGGCTCCGCTCCGGATTCGACCAGGGAGACGTCTCTCCGCATGCGGCTCTCTTCATCGGAGCCGGCCTCTATCAGCGGCTCTATGAGCGACGGGCGGCTCGAACCCGCCGGACCTATGCGGTCTCGCTCCTGGTCGATGCCTCGGCGTCGATGCTCAGCCCGGGGAAGGGGGGCAGCTCCTGGGCGATGCCAGCCGCCATGCTCGGCGCCTGGACCATGGCGCACCTTTGTGACGAGCTCCAGATCGATTTCGAGGTTGCCCTGTTCAATCGGGGTTTCGCCGCCGGACCCGGCGACACCGAGGACAGCTATCGGCGCAAGCGATCGGCCGCCACCGCCGGTCTGCGCCGCACGCAGGGAACGGCCGCCGATCGTCTCACCTCGACGGTCAACCACTACGTCGTCAAGCCCTTCGAGCGCCGCTGGCGCGATTCCGAGCCCACCCTGGCCGGTCTCTTCTACACAGCCGCGGAGCCGAAGAAGGCGGCCACGCTCGCCCGACGGGATCCGAAGACCGCCCCTCCGGTGTCCCTCTTCGAAAAAGCGGCCAACGTGGACGAGTTCAACCTCATCCACGCCGCCGAGCGCATGGCCCGCCTAGGGGCCCAGGTCCGGGTGCTGATGGTCCTGGCCGATGGCATGACCCGGGGATCACTCGAAGCCCTGGCCAAATCGGTGGCAGCCATCGAGGCCGGTGGCACCACGGTGATCGGGATCGGGATCGGCGACCACACAGTGGACGAGGCCTATCGCCGCCATGAGGTCGTCTCTCAACCCGAGGACCTGGCCCAAGCGATGATCGACGGGACTCGCAACGCCCTGCGCCGCAGTCTGGCCCTTTGGGGAATGGACACGTGGTGGCTCAGGGCATCTGAGATCAAGACCTACCAGGAGACTGCTGTTGCCTGACAAAGTGACCTTCGAAGACCCTTCGGGAGAAGGGGCACCAATCACTCTCCAGAAAATCGAGCTAGCCGACGACGCAGCAGATCACGAGCTGAGGCTTCGCAAGATCCCCGAGCCAGATCCCCACTATGTCGACCTGGGAATGCTCTACAGGTTCGCCCAGTTGGAGCATGCCCGTGCGTCGGGCGCCGAAGGCCTGATCCCGCTCCATGTGGCGGTGCGAGGCCACATGGGGACGGGCAAGGACCACGACATCGAGCAATTCGCCGCCGCCATGGGCCTCCCCTATTTCCGGATCCCTCTCACCGGTGAGGTGCGTGACGTCACCCTTATCGGGTCGACCCGGCTCCATGGCGACGGCAAGGGAGGCACCGAGAGTCGGTGGGAGGACGGCGACATCACCCGCGCCTTGCGGGGGCCGGCACTGCTCAACCTGTCCGAGTTGAACGCCGCCGGCGCGGAGACCCTTTTCGCCCTCCACGGCCTGCTCGACCGGTACTCCGCGCTGGACCTCCCCACCGGAGAGACGGTCAGGCTGCGGCCCGATGTCCGGATCTTCGGGACTATGAACCCGACCGATCTCCGAGACTACGCCGGCACCCAGTCCCTGAACAAGGCCTTTGCCGACCGCTGGGTGATCTGGGAGAAGAACTTCCCGGGCGGGGATCAGGTGGAGAGCATGCTCACCAGGAGGTATCCCCATTTGAAGGAGGAGTATGTGACGGCGATCGCCCGTCTGGCCGTCGAGGTCAACGCATCCTTCGAGGCGCAGGATTCGGGAGTGAGGGTGGAGACGCCACTGTCGCTTCGCTCCGTGCTCGACCGGATCCCCACCGGGCTGGTGGTGCACGCCGATCGCACCGATCCCTTGCGAACGGCGTGGGAAGAGTACGTCCTACCCCATGTCGACCTCTTCGACAGGGACCACTACGAAACTGTCTGGAACGCGGTGGTGCGGAAGGGCCCAACCGTCAAGCCGTTCTAGAACCGAAAATCCGGTTGCCGCCACCTGAGTACCGTCTCAGTCATGCCCTACGACTTGGGTAACGCGGAGTTGAACGAGAAGCTGGCGGAGTTGGTGGCGGCGGCCACAACGACCGAGCACTCCGAGTTGATCGCCGAGATGATGGTCACCGCCATCAAGCTGGGCAGGGACGGCGCCTCTCGGGCCGATCTCAAGCTGATCAACACGGCGCTGAAGGAGATGCGCTACTCCAATCTCGTCTTTGCCCGTCACAAGGAGCCGAAGGTGACCATCTACGGCTCGGCACGCATCAAAGAGGGTGATCCGAACTACACCCTGACCGAGGAGTTCGCCTCGATCATGGCCAACAGCGGATGGGGCATCATCACCGGGGCGGGGCCGGGGATCATGGAGGCCGGCAGCCGCGGCGCCGGCATGGACCACGCCTACGGGGTGAACATCCGCCTCCCCTTCGAAGACGAGACGCCGGAGCACATCGCCCCCGAGCGAACGGTGAACTTCAAGTACTTCTTCACGCGCAAGCTCGGCTTCGTCAAGGAGGCGCACGCCTTCGTCCTCCTGCCGGGAGGATGGGGCACCTTCGACGAGACCTTCGAGCTCTTGACCCTGGTCCAGACCGGCAAGAGTGATCTCCACCCGGTGGTCTTGCTCGAGGCAGAGGGGACCGGCTACTGGAGCGCGATGATCGAGTTCATCAAGGATCAGCAGCTGGCCCGAGGGCTGATCAGCGAATCGGACCTCGCGCTGTTTCTCTACACCACGGACGTCCGGGCGGCGGCCGAGCACATCTGGCACTTCTATGGCAACTACCACTCCTCGCGCTATTCGGGGGGGAAACTGATCCTCCGGCTCAACGAAGAGCCGTCCGAGCCGACGATCGAGCGGCTCAACGAGGAGTTCTCCGACATCATCGTCACCGGACAGATCGAGAAGGTCGGAGCGAGCCCGGCAGAGACTGAAGACGCCGACGCGCTCGAGCTCCACCGGATCGCCTTCGTGTTCGATCGGCGCCATTTCGGCCGGTTGCGGATGATGATCGACACCCTCAACGACCTCGTCGTGGCCCCCAAACCCTCCCGATTGCCCGAGCCGATGACCGAGGAGCACGCCGAAAGACCCTGGTAACGGCCGGTTTCGCCTGGGTATATATCCCAACCCGGGGCTACCATTGGGACGTGCGCGACATCCTTTCGGACCTGGTAGCCGAGCAGCAGTTCCTCGATCAGTCCCTGCAGAGGATCCCGATCAAGATCTGGGACATGGTCACCCCCTCCAAGCCGTGGACGGTTCGTGACACCATTGCCCATCTCGCCGACTACGAGGAGCTGGCCGCCGACACCATCGCCGGGGGCAACATGCTCCAGCGCTGGCAGAACGCTCCCAAGCTGGGCCCGTTGCGTGCCGAGGCGATCAAGAGAGGCCGAGGGATGCGGCCCCAGGACGTGATCGAGTGGTGGCGGGGCGGCCGGGCCAAGGTCGTCGAACCGCTCTCCCACATGGAGCCAGAGTCGAGGATCGAGTGGATCGATGGTGACATGAGCGCCCGCACCTTCGCCACGTTCCGCCTCATGGAAACTTGGATGCACGGTCTCGACATCTACGCCACCCTCGGCATCGAGGTGGAGGACACGGCTCGGATCCGTCATGTGTGCTGGTTGGGTTGGAAGACGCTCCCCCATGCCTTCAAACATGCCGGCGAGGATTATGAGCCCATCCGGGTCGAGGTGATCGGCCCCGGCTATGCGAAGTGGGTCTACGGTCCCGAGGACACCGACCAGCTGATCAAGGGCTCCGCTTCGGAGTGGGCCCGGATCGCAGTGCGCCGGGTCAAGCCTCAGAAGACCAACCTCAAAGTGTCCGGCGAATACGCCGAGAAAGCGATGCAGGTGGCCAGGGCCTACCTGTGAGCCCTCTCCCCCGCCTCGTGGGGATGATCCATCTTCTCCCACTTCCCGGCTCGCCGGGTTTCAAGGGCTCGATACAGGAGGTCATCGAGACTTCGTCCGACGAAGCGGTTGCCCTCGCCGGCGCCGGTTTCCCCGCCCTCCTCGTGGAGAATTTCGGCGACGTCCCATTCCGGGCGGACAACTCGGACCCGGAGACGATCGCCGCCATGACCTTGGCGGTTCAAGCCGTCCGGGATGCCACCGGGCTTCCCGTCGGAGTGAATGTGCTCCGCAACGACGCTCTCTCTGCCCTGGCGATCGCCGCGGTGACCGATGCCGCGTTCATACGAGTGAACGTGCTCACCGGCGTCATGTACACCGACCAGGGCCCGATCATCGGCCGGGCCGACGAGCTAGCCCGCCGGCGCGCTCATCTCTCGCCCCAGGTCGAGATCTGGGCCGATGTGATGGTGAAGCACGCCACCCCCCCGCAGGGTCTCGACATTCGGCAGGCCGCAGAGGACACGGTCGCTCGTGGCCTCGCCGACGCCGTGATCGTCTCCGGCGCCGGGACGGGCATGGAGCCCGACCTCGATGAGGCGGGTGTGGTGCGGTCGGCGATCCCGAAGGACACAAGACTGGTGATCGGATCGGGGGCGGCAATCGAGAATCTGGGCCCGATCGCCGAGGTGGCCGACACTGTCATCGTCGGGTCATCCCTCAAGGCAGACGGGGTGGCCACTTCGCCGTTGGACATGGCCCGGGTTGCCACATTCATCAAGACCGCCCGTGACCTCGGGCTGGTCTGAGCTCAGAGCGGCCGCCGCCTCCGCGATGAGATGACTCCGGTGTTGAACCCGGCCAGATGGAGTTTTCCGGAGAATCGGGCATGTTCGATCTTCAGACACCGGTCCTGGACCACCTGAAGCCCGGCCGCTGAAGCCTTGGCCGCCGCTTCGTCGTGACGCAGGCCCAACTGGAACCAGACCACCTTGGCTCCGATCGCGATCGCCTCGTCGACCACGTTGGGCAGCTCGTCGTGACGTCGGAACACGTCGACTATGTCCGGGACGACGGGGAGGTCGGCGAGGGACGGGTAACTCTTCAGGCCGAGGATCTCGTCGTACATCGGGTTGACCGGGTACATGTCGAGGTCGGTCCTGACCAAATAGGTGGCGACGAAGTTCGACGAGCGGAGGATGTTGGCCGACACGCCGACGAGTGCCACGCTCTTTGCCGACTGGATGATCTGGAGCCGCTCGACGGGACTGGCTTCGTGCAGAACCGTGGTCATTCCGGACCCCCCTCGAGGGCCTGGCCCAGATCCCAGAGAATGTCCTCGATGTCCTCGAGACCCACTGAGATCCGGATCATCTCGTCGCCGACACCGGCGGCTCGCCGCTCCTCGACCGGGACCTGCTGGTGGGTGGTGCTGGCCGGGTGGATCACCAGGGTCTTGGCGTCGCCAACATTGGCCAGGTGGGAAGCCAGCTCGACCTTTGCGATGAACTCGGCCGCCGCATCGAACCCGCCCTTCACCCCGAAGGTCAATACCGCACCAGGGCCATCGGGCACATACTTCGAAGCCAGCTCGGTCCAGGGGTTGTTGGCGAAGATGGGATAACGCACCCAGGCCACCTCGGGATGGTCGGAGAGGAACTCGGCAACCCGTCTGGCGTTTTCGGTGTGCCGCGCCATGCGTAGCGAGAGCGTCTCCAGACCGAGCAGGAGCACGAACGAGTTGAACGGCGATAGGGCGGCGCCAATGTCACGGAGACTCTCCACCCGTGCCTTCATCAGATAGGCGTACTCCCTGAAGTTCTCCCAGAACATCAGGTCGTGATATGCAGGGGAAGGGTCGGTGATCCCGGGGAAGTTGCCGTTGTCGAAGGGAAACAGGCCCGATTCCACGATGACACCGGCAATGGCGACACCATGACCACCGATGAACTTGGTCGCGGAATGCACCACGATGTCGGCCCCGTGCTCGATGGGTCGGCAGAGATACGGTGTGGCGAAGGTGTTGTCGACGATGAGTGGCACACCGTGGTCGTGAGCGATGTCGGCAATCGCCCTGATGTCGAGGATGTCGGCGGCGGGGTTGCCGATGGTCTCCCCGTAGAGCGCTTTGGTCTTGGGTGTGATCGCCTCTTTCACCGCCCCGTGATCGGAGATGTCGACGAAGGTGACATTGATCCCCATCCGACGCAAGGTCACGTCGAATTGGGTGAAGGTGCCCCCGTATAAGGACCGCGAGGCCACGATCTCATCACCGGCGTTGCACAGCGTGAAAATCGAGATCAGCTGCGCCGCCTGGCCAGACGAGGTCGCCAGTGCCCCCAATCCGCCTTCCAGGGAGGCCATCCGCTCCTCGAAGGCCGCGGTCGTCGGGTTGCCGATGCGGGTGTAGATGTTCCCGAAGTTCTGCAGCGCGAACAGGTCGGCGGCCTGCTGGGCATCCTCGAATACGAACGAAGTGGTGGCATAGATGGGCATCGCCCGGGCGCCGGTCTCGGGGTCCGGTCGTTGCCCGGCGTGTATCTGACGGGTGTCGAACCCGAAGTCTCGATCTCTCATGACGGTTCTCCTGTCTCTACGCGCTCTTCCGAGCACCGTGACGGATAGCCGTCCTCGGCCACTCATCGTTCAGGCATTGGCACCGTTCGTGTCGGTTGCCGCGGTTTCGCAGGGCCTGTCCCTCCACCGCTCTTGATGAGCGCGTCTTTCGCTTGCCCGGAAAGTTAGCCAAAGGGGGTGAGCGCTCAAAGTCATGGCGCTAGTCCACATTGGCACCGGCATATAGTCCATACGGCCCATACCCCAGGCTGCAGCCTCCAAGCAGACTTCCCCCTCGGGTGATTTCGAATATGCGGGAACTTCCTAGAGATATATTGATCGAGGTCATGGAGGACGTGATCGAGGACCTGCACGGGCACGTGCACCGGGTCTCCGATCTGGCCGTGAACCTCGGCATCGGCATCGGCCTCGGCGAGATAGAGCTCGACCGGCTGGCTTTGGCCGGCGTGCTCCACGACGTGGGCAAGATCCACCTCGATCCGGGCATCCTCGGCAAGCCGGGCCCCCTCGACCCCAGTGAGCGCGAGCTGATGAACCGTCACCCCGAGCTCGGCTTCGCCATGACCCGCAACCGCCTGGACCCGAAGGTGGCCGAAGCGATCCTCTACCACCACGAGCGGTACGACGGGTTCGGATACCCCTTCGGTCTCACCGGCGAGGAGATCCCGATCTTGAGCCGGATCATCCTCGTCGCCGACGCCTTCGACGCAATGACCTCGACGAGGGCGTATCAGCGTGCGCTCCCCGTCGAATTCGCGGTGACCGAGATCCGGAAGCATGCCGGGACCCAGTTCGACCCTCACGTGGTCGATCTCTTCCTCGAGCTGGCCGCAGTCAACCGGCTGCCCCTCGAGCTCTCTGCCTGAACGCACGCGACACCTTGCGACGCGGCGGAAGCCCCGGCCGACCGGCGTCTGTTCGCCCTGAGGTGTGAGGCAGGCATCCGCGGTGCCCACCGGTGTGCTGAGGGTTGCCGAAGGGCGAAGTCGGCCGGCAATCAAAGCGGACTGGTCTTGTCCTGAACCTCTGATACCTTCCCAATGTGGACCCGCTGGGCGCCTTCACTGCCGCCACTCGTACCTGGTTCGAGGCTTCTTTTGCCGAGCCGACCCAGGCCCAGGCACTGGGGTGGCCTGCCATCGCCGATGGCAACCACACCCTGATCCATGCCCCCACCGGCTCCGGCAAGACGCTGGCCGCCTTCCTCTGGACACTCGACCGTCTCCTGACCGAGCCCCAGCCCGAGAAAGCAAGCCGGTGCAGGGTCCTCTACATCTCCCCGCTCAAGGCGCTGGCGCACGACGTCGAGCGCAACCTCAGGGCGCCCCTGGCAGGTATCCGGCATGCCTCCAGTCGAATCGGCGGGCCGAATCTCCCCACAGTCGACACATTCATCCGGACCGGCGACACCCCGCCTGATCAGCGGCAGCGGATGCGCCGCAACCCACCCGACATCCTCATAACCACGCCTGAGTCGCTTTACCTGATCCTCACGTCGGCGGCGCGCGAGGTGTTGCGAAGCGTGCGATGGGTCATCGTCGACGAGGTCCACGCCGTTGCCGGCAGCAAGCGCGGAGCCCATTTGGCCCTATCTCTCGAGCGTCTGGAGGAGATCACCGATGCCCCGCCGCAACGGATCGGCCTCTCTGCCACCCAGCGCCCCCTCGAGACCATCGGACGATTCCTCGGCGGAGGCACGCTCTCCGAGGACGGGGTCTGGGAGCCGAGACCCGTCACGCTGATCGATGTCCCCCATGAGCGTGACTTGGACATCCAGATCGTTGTCCCGGTGGAGGACATGAACGAGCCCGGCGAGCCCGATCCCCTCGACCCAGATCAACGTTCGACCAGATCGATCTGGCCGGCCGTGTATCCCAAGCTCTTGGAACAGATCCAGACTCATCGGAGCACGATCGTTTTTGCCAATTCGAGGCGGCTGGCCGAGCGTATCTGCTCGGAGATCAACAACTTGGCCGGCGAGGAGGTCGCTCGCGCCCACCACGGCTCGGTCGCCCGCGAACAGCGGATCCTCACCGAGGAGGCACTGAAACGAGGCGAGCTCAAGGCCGTAGTCGCAACTTCTTCATTGGAGCTAGGCATCGACATGGGGGCGGTGGACCTCGTCCTCCAGGTAGAGGCACCGACATCGGTTGCCTCGGGGCTGCAGAGAGTGGGCCGTGCGGGTCATCAGGTAGGCGCGGTGTCCAAGGCGCGCATCTATCCCAAGTACCGGGGCGATCTCCTGGTCGCGGCCGTTGTCGCCGATCAGATGCTGCAGCGGAAAGTCGAGACCACCAGGATCCCGGCCAACCCCCTCGACGTGCTTTCCCAGCAATTGGTGGCGCGGGTGGTCGCCGGAGCGACCAGCGCCGAAGACCTCTACGAGATGGTGACCAGGGCGGCTCCCTTCTCGGCACTCAGCCGGACGGTGTTCGACGAGACACTCGACATGCTGGCCGGCCGCTATCCGTCCGATCTGTTCGCCGAGCTCAGGCCAAGGATCAATTGGGACCGGGCCACTGGAGAAATCACGGCACGTCCGGGCTCGCTTCAGCTGGCTGTTGCCAACGCCGGCACCATCCCCGATCGTGGCCTCTATCGGGTGACCCTCCCGGACGGGAGCCGGGTGGGTGAGCTCGACGAGGAGATGGTCTACGAATCCCGGGAAGGCGATGTGTTCCTTCTCGGCAGCACTGCCTGGCGAATCACCCAGATCACCCACGATCGGGTCGAGGTGGTGCCCGCCCCGGCCGAAGGCGCGGCGAGGATGCCGTTCTGGCACGGCGACACGCTGGGCCGGTCCCTGGAGACGGGCAAGGCGGTCGGGAGATTTGTGCGGGAGATGGGGCGCCTCGACGCCGACGAAGCCGAGATCGGTCTCAGATCGAGGTTCAATCTCGATGACCTGGCTGCGAGGAACCTCATCGGGTATCTCACCGAAGAGCATGAGGCCACCGGAGTACTTCCCACCGATCAGACAATCGTTGTCGAGCGTTTCCGCGACGAGATCGGCGATTGGAGACTGGTCCTGCTCTCTCCGTTGGGCGCTCGGGTGCATGCGCCATGGGCAATGGCGCTGCGTCATCGGTTCCGTGAAAGATATGGGGCCGACGTCGATGTCATCTGGTCAGACGACGGTATCGCCTTCCGCTTCCCCGATTCGGACAGCCCACCCGAATCCACCGACTTACTCCTCGACCCCGAGGACGTCGAAGGCCTCCTGCTCGAGCACCTGGGCGACACTGCCCTGTTCGCGGCCCGTTTCCGGGAAGCGGCAGGCCGGTCCCTGCTCCTTCCCCGGCGCCGACCCGGGGAGCGGACGCCGCTGTGGCTGCAACGCCGTCGTTCGGCCGACCTGTTGGGGGTGGCGAAGCAGTTCGGCTCATTCCCGATCATGCTGGAGGTGTATCGGGAGATCCTTCAAGACGACTTCGATCTTCCCGGGCTGATCGAGGTTCTCACCGACATACGAGCCCGCCGCATCAGAGTTGCATCGGTCGATCTGGAGTCGCCCAGCCCATTCGCCTCCTCGCTCTTGTTCTCATTCATCGCTGCCTATCTCTACGAGGCCGACGCCCCCCTGGCCGAGCGAAGAGCTGCTGCGATGACCCTCGATCGAGACCTGTTGCGGGAGCTTCTCGGCGAAGGCGAGTTGCGCGAGCTGATTGATCCCGAAGTCGTGGCCGCGGTCGAGCTCGAGCTCCAGCACCTGACTGAGCGACGAAGGGCGAGGACCTCCGACAGCATTCACGACATGCTCCGAGATCTCGGGCCGTTGACGGTGGAGGACATCGAGGTGCGTTCCGACGGCCTCGACATCCGAGCCTCGCTCCAGGACCTGCAGGCCCAGCGGCGGGTCGTGGAGGTGACCCATGGCGGGGTCGTCCGTTGGGCGGCAGTCGAGGACGTTGCCAGGCTCCGGGACGCACTGGGCGTTCAGCCGCCACCGGGAGTACCGCATGTCTTCCTCGAGCCGGTCGACGACCCGTTGGGCGATGTGGTGGGCCGGTATGCCCGAACCCATGGGCCTTTCACTGCCAACGAGGCCGCGGATGCCCTCGCCGTGCCACCTGGCATCGTCGAGACCATTCTTCGCCAGTTGGAGGCGGTGGGACGGGTGGACGTGGGAGCGTTTCGACCCGGCGGCCAGGGCCGGGAGTGGATCGACCGCGAGGTGCTCCGGAGGCTCAAGAGAAGGTCGCTGTCGGTGTTGCGCCGCGAGATCGAGCCGGTATCCCCAGCATCACTCGCTGCCTTCATTGTCGACTGGCAGGGAGTACGCGACGACCCGCCGTCTAGCTCGACGGCTCTAACCGATGCGGTTTCGCGACTGACCGGCACCGTCGTGCCGGCGTCGGTGCTCGAGCGCGATGTGCTCGCGTCGAGGGCAGCTGATCCGGCGACCCACCTCGATCGTCTCCTCCTCGACGGTGACCTGGTGTGGGTGGGCCATGACTCGCTGGGCCCGGGGGATGGCAAGCTCGCCCTCTATCCGAGATCGAGCCTGGGGTTGTTGTGGAGAGGCCCGGGGGAGATGCCTGGCGCACCGGAGGCCGTCTCCATCCATCACTTCCTCGAGACGCGGGGCGCGAGCTTCTTCCGTGACATATACGTCGGTGCAGGGGGTGGCGACCCGGGGGCACTGCTCGACCATCTGTGGGACCTGGTTTGGTCCGGGCATGTCACCAATGACACCTTGGCGCCGGTCCGTGCCTTCATCCAGCAACGAAGCACCAGGCGCAGTGGCCGGCCGGGTATTTCCTCGCAATTTCCCCCTCATGCCGGAGGCCGATGGTCTCTCACTGCGCAACTGATCAGCGGGCAGGTCAGCGACACCGAGCGTCACGCCGCGTGGGCCCATCTGCTCCTGGACAGGCACGGAGTAGTCACTCGGAGCGCGGTGGCCGCCGAGGGGTATCCGGGAGGCTTCAGTGCTCTCTATCCGGTGTTCTCCCACCTCGAGGAGACGGGCCGGGTGCGCCGTGGGTACTTCGTCGAGGGTCTCGGCGGATCACAGTTCGCACTGCCCGGCGCCGTCGACCGGCTTCGGCAAGAACCGGCGCGCCAGTTGACCGTCCTCGCCGCCACCGACCCGGCCAACCCTTATGGTGCTGCCCTCCCTTGGCCCGACGTGGAGGAAGGCAGGCTCGCTCGTGACGCCGGGGCATATGTGTTCCTGTGGGAGGGCCAGTTGCTCGGATATCTGGACCGTGGCCGTCGTCATCTCACTGTGCTCGTCGATGAGATCTCGAACTACGGCAATCTGGGACGTGGCCTATCCGAGATCGCTGCTCGGCACCGCCGCACCACCGTCAACACGGTGAACGGGCGACCGGCCCCAGCCTCGCCTATCGCCCCCGCGCTCGCCGAGTGGGGTTTCGCCGCCGCCCCGAGGGGTCTCACCTACCGGGGCTGAGACTCCAGGATCTCGTACGTCGTTGATCGCAGCGCCGGTCTTCGGCCGGCGGCCTCGATGGTCTCCCGAAACTCCTGAGGCGTCACTTCCTGGCCATGCTCCGCACCAGCCGAACGAGTGATGATCTCCCCCATCAGGGTCCCACCGAGGTCGTTGCAGCCGGCATCGAGCAACCGACGGCCCCCGTCCAGACCCAGCTTGACCCAGGATGCCTGGATGTTGGGGACGAGCCCGTCGAGGGCGATGCGGGAAACAGCGTGGATGAGGACCACCTCATCCCAGGTCGGACCGGGACGGGACCTCCCTCTCAGGAAGATCGGCGAGCCCATGTGCACGAAAGGCAACGGGACCATCTCGGTGAACCCGCCGGTACGGCGCTGGATCTCCCGGATCACTTCGAGATGGTTTGCCCACGATCGCGGATGATCGATGTGGCCGAACATGATGGTCGAGGTGGCACGGAGCCCCAGCTCATGGGCAGTGATCATCACCTCGGCCCACTGCGAAGTCCGGATCTTGTCAGGGCAGAGATGTGCCCGCACGTCGTCATCGAGTATCTCGGCCGCGGTCCCGGGGAGGGTCCCCAGCCCGGCCGCCTTCAGCTCCTCGAGGAAGCGGCGAACCGGGATCCCCAGGGTCTCGGCGCCCTGCCAGACCTCGAGCGGGGTGAACCCGTGGATATGCATCTCGGGTAGCTCTGCCTTGATGGCATTGACGACATCGACATAGAAGTTGCCAGTGAAATCGGGATGGATGCCACCCTGGAGCGTCACTTCGGTGGCGCCCCTTGCCCAAGCCTCGACCGCTCGCTCCACAATCTCGTCCAGACCCATGAGATATGGCTCGCCGCGGAGGTTGAGACTGCGCGGTCCCTTCGAGAACGCACAGAAGCCGCACTTGAAATAGCAGAGATTGGTGTAGTTGATGTTCCGGTTGACCACATAGGTGACGGTGTCGCCCACCGATCGCTTCCGCAGGATGTCGGCGGTCTGGGCAACAGCATCGACCTGGTCACCCCTGGCCCGAAACAGAGTTTCCACTTCGGACCTGGACGGGGGCATGCCATCGAGCGCCCGATCCAGGATCGGGGCCAGCTCGCCGGCTGAGGAGGGATAAGGCCCAGCCGTCCCTCCGACCCAGGCGGTGTCCATCCATTCGGCAGAGAACCGGTTGTCGGGGACCGGGGGCTCCATGTCCTTGCCCGGGGCCCACTCGTGGCGGGGACGCGCCGCCCCGGAACCGTCCACTTGGCCGAGCCACGCCGTGAACACGTCGGCGGGCAGGACCGCCCGCGCCTCGTCGATCTCGATTCCCGGGGGGAAGGCAGTCCTCTCCACCAGCAAGTTCTCGCCCAACGCGGTCCTCAGCTCACCAATGCGCTCGACGTCCCAGTCGCGCAGGAGGAGATCGGTCGCGCCCTGCTCGACCGCTCGAATCGCCTGGGGAACATCATCGACGAACACGGAGACGGATACATCGAGACCGGGCAAGCCCGCTACGGCGGCGACCTCGGCTATCTCGGAGCGGGTAGAGCGCACGAAACTGGCCCGCGACCTCGCCACTGCGTCGAGGGTCGCCTCCTTGGGGGTTTCGGCGACCACGGTGATCCGCCAGCCCGGGACTCCCCGATCGGCCAGAGCGAGAGCATCACCGGGGTTGACCACCCACGCCGCCGGTGTGATATCAGAGACTGACTCCGCGACCACCAACACACCCGACTTGTGGCCGGCTGCCAGCTCGGCACTAGAGGGCGACGACATCTCAACGGTCGTCGTGCCCTCTCGCCGGCGGCTGGTGGCGGTTGGCTCAGCCAAGCGCTCGGCCGGGCGAATTCTGAGAAAGGTGATCGTCATCTCGCTCCTGATGTCTCCGGGATCAGCGCCAGGCCCTCGTTGTCGGAGGCCGCCGCCACATCGGGGTACAAGCCGCTGTCTATCCAATCCTCGTCGATGTACTCGGGATACACCGGCAACCGGGCCCGAAGCTCGAATCCGGCCGTTTCTGTCCGCGCCCTGAGCTCATCGAGATGAGGCCACGGTGCCTCCGGGTTCACCCAGTCGATGGTGAGAGGTGAGACACCTCCCCAGTCGTTGATCCCGGCGTCGAGATAGATCTCGAAATGCTCGGTGAGATTCGGCGGGACCTGGACATTGGCCTCGGGGCCAAGGATCCAACGAGCGATGGCGACGACACGGGCGAACCAGCGCGGCACGGGCTCGGCCGAATGGCGCATCGGAGTGTCGGCCTTGGCCCGGAAATTCTGGATGATCACTTCCTGGATCGCGCCCGTTCGCCGTGACAGGTCTCCCAGGGCGAAGAGAGAGGCCACGACCTCGGATCTGGTCTCGCCGATCCCGACCAGGATCCCGGTGGTGAAGGGCACCTTCATTCGGCCCGCCGCTTCGATCGTCTCCACCCGCCTGACCGGGTCCTTCGAATGCGTGCCGTGATGGGGCATCCCGGGCTCCATCAACCGGGGCGAGATGTTCTCCAGCATCATCCCCATCGACGGATTGGTCGGCCGGAGCAGGTCCATGTCGGCATCGTCGAGCAGCCCCGGGTTGGCGTGAGGGAACAAGGAGGTCTCGGCTCGGACCAGCGCCGACATCTCGGCGACGTAATCGATGGTGGTATCGAGACCCCGGCCCTCGAGGAAGGCCGCTGCTTGCGGCCATCGCTCTTCGGGACGGTCGCCCAGAGTGAACAGCGCCTCGGTGCAACCGGCCTCGTCACCGGCCTTCACGATAGCCAGGACCTCATCCGGTTCCAGATACATGCCTCCCGCTCCCGGGGGCTTGGCAAAAGTGCAATACGTGCACCGGTCACGGCACAGCGTCGTCAGCGGGATGAAGACCTTGCGGCTGTAGGTGACGGTACGACCCCGTCCGGCATCACGGAGCGACCGGGCATGGGAGAACAAGGGGGCATCGTCGAGTTCGCCCTCCAGATAGCGGAGGGCCAGATCGGGGTCGGGGGATGGATGGGTCAGTTCGTGTCTCCGCTCTATTGAGTCAGGCTATGCCCGATGAGGACGCTTCGGCCATCCCTCCGTCGACCGGGAGGGTGATTCCGGTCATCCAGTCCGCCGAATCGGAGGCGAGGAAGACGATGGCGCGGGCGATGTCCTCGGGTGTGCCCAGCCGCCCCAGCGGGTGCATGCGTGCTGCCGCCTCTTCGTCCTGCCACAGCATCTCGGAGAGCCTGGTCTTGACCACGGCCGGGGCGACCGCATTGACCCGGATCGTCGGGGCCAATTCCAGGGCGAGTTGGCGGGTCATGTGCACCAATCCTGCCTTGGACACGTTATAGGCGCCCGTGATCGGGCTGGGGCGCAATCCCCCGACCGACGCGACGTTGACCACGGAGCCGCCGTTCTTCTCCATGTGCGCCCGGTAGGCGGCTCTCACCCAGAGCAGTGGCGCTCTCAAGTTGACCGCCCACGTCTTGTCGAGAGCTCCCAGGTCGACTTCCATCAAGAGACCCGCGGAAGGGTTCGTCCCGGCATTGTTGATCAGAATGTCGCACGCGCCGAAGCGGTCCATGGTGGCCGCCACAGCCTCGTCGGCGGATTCCTCCGAGTCCGCCCGGGCCGGCAGGGCGAGAAGCCGCCCGCTATCGACACCTGATTCGATGAGCTCGCTCGCTGCGGACTCGATGTTCTCCGGCTTCCGCGAGGTGATGGTGATTCCCTCCGCTCCGCTGCGGGCGAACTCGAGTGCGGTCGCCTGCCCGATTCCACGGCTGGCGCCCGTGACCAGGACGACCTTTCCCTCGACTGAGACATCCATGATGTCAGTGGCCGCCTCTTCGTACTCCGCCGTATTTCATCCGGGTGTCCGAGACGGCAGCTGCCCGCTGTTCGTCCTCGTTGACACCGGCGTCGACAACCTCGCCGACGAAGAAGGTGTGTGTCCCGAAGTCGATTGCCTGACGGACCTCGCAGTCCATCCAGGCAAGCGCGTCGTCGAAGATCGGGGCGCCGGTCTTGCCGGCGCGGGCGGGGCGCCCGTTGAGAGTGCTGTCCTCCCGAGACGCGGGCTTGGAGAACTTGACGAAGACCTTGGTGTCCTCGGCCGGCCACAGATTCACGGTGAAAGACCCGCCATTGGTGATCAGGCGGTGGGTGACGGCTTTGTTGTCGACGCCGACGCCGATCAGCACGGGCTCCATCGACACCTGGGTCACCCACGAGGCCGTCATCCCGTTCCATTCCTCCCCGTCGGCCGAGCCGATCAGGGCCAGGGCGTTCGGGATCTTCCAGGTGACCTTGTTGATGAGTTCCGGATCCACGTGACTCGCATCGGCAAAAGTGGTGTCGACACCCTAATCTCAGCAGGGTGCGCATCCTGATCGCCACGACCGGGGTCCTTCCGTCGGGCCCCGTGGCCGACTTGTGCCGGCGTCTCCACTCAGATGAAGGGGGCGTCACCGTGATGACCGTGGTCAAGGTCCCACGCTCCTTCCTGGAGGCGCTCGACGACGACGTGAGACGGTCCTTTCTCGACGACTCGCCATTGGGATCCTCCGACGCCGAAGCCAAGGCGGCGCGCTACCTGGAGGAGAGGGGTCAGAAGGCGGTGGAGCCGATAGTCGCAGCCCTCCACGCGACCGGGCTGGAGACCGACGTCCGCTTCGTCGAAGGGGACGACCCCGCCGAAGCGATCATCAACACGGCGGACGAAGTCGGAGCCGATTTGGTCATGATGGGCGCCACCAGACGTCTCTTCACCGAGGAGGCCTGGGGCAGTGTTTCGGCGAGGGTCATGGACAAATCCCATCTGCCTGTGCTCCTGGTCCCCGGCACCCGATTCGAGGACACCTCGGAGATGCCTGCTTTGGAGATCTAGTCTCCGGATTTTCTGTCACACCTCTCTCGTAGCTTCTCCACCATGAGAGTTTCACCATGGTGTGAGCACAAGCCGGTGTGGGTCGGAAGGGTGGCCGTCAGCGCATGCGCCGATTGTGGCCAGGTCGATTGGTTCTCCGATAGCGGTCCGGTGGATCATGCCGAGGCCATGGCCTATCTGTTCGGCAGCTTCGACCTGATCGGCCATCTCGACGCACTGGGCGGGCCTACTTCGAGCGTTTTGGCCTATGCCCCACCCAACACCAAGAAACGGAAGAACCTCGACGCGTTGCCCAAGAACGTCTGGCTCGAGGTTGGGTCTCGTTTGTGGCTATCGCACGATGGCCAGGTCCTCCTCCTGGCCACCGACCATCAGTTGCTGATCGAGAACCTGACCCGCGGAGCGTGACTCCTGCGAGACGTCAGGCCGAGGCGGCCGTGACGAACTGGGTCTGGTACAAGGCGGCATAGAGGCCATCGGCCGCGACCAGAGACGAATGGTTCCCTCGCTCGACAATCGCTCCGTCATCGATGACGAGGATCTGGTCGGCGGCGCGCACGGTGGAGAGGCGATGGGCGATCACAATCGACGTTCGGCCCTCCATGGCCGTCTCCAGGGCCTCCTGGATGAGTGCCTCCGATCTCGAATCCAGGTGGGAGGTGGCCTCGTCCAGGATCAAGATCTTCGGATCCTCGAGCAGCACACGGGCAATAGCGATCCTCTGCTTCTCGCCACCGGACAGCCGGTAGCCCCTCTCCCCCACGATCGTCTCATAGCCGTCGCCCAGCTTGGAGATCATCTCGTGGATGTTGGCCGCCCGGGCCGCCTCCTCGATCTCAGACTGGGTGGCGTCCGGACGGGCATAGCGCAAATTGGCGGCGATGGTGTCGTGGAAGAGATACGTCTCCTGGGTGACCACTCCTACCGCGGCCGCCAGGTCCTTCAGTGCGACGTTCCTCACGTCGTGCCCGTCGACGAGAACCGTGCCCTCGGTGACGTCATACAACCGCGGGATGAGATAGGAGATGGTGGTCTTCCCTGCACCGGACGGACCGACCAGGGCAGTCAACGTCCCCGGCTCGGCCACGAAGTCGACATGGCGCAGGGCCCAATCCCGGGCGCCGGCCCGACTGGGGGCAATCTGTTCTGGTGCGGCCCGTCTCCAGCGTCTGACCGCGGCGAGGCCCTCCGGCCCCTCCCCCTGGTAGCGGAAGGAGACGTCGGCGAACTCCACTTTCCCCGTCACCGGGGCCAGTCCCTCCGGGCTCACCGGATCAGGGATGTCGGTCTCGAGGTCGAGCACCTCGAAGACCCGCTCGAACGAGACCAGCGAAGTGGCGAACTCGACCCTGGAGTTGGTGATCGCCGAGAGCGGGCCATAGAACTGGGTGAGCAGGGCAGCGAACGTGACGATCTCGCCGATCTCGATCTCTTGGCGAATGACGAGGAGACCACCGACCCAGAAGACAGCCGCTGTGCCTACGGCTGAGACCAGACCCAATGCGGCGAAGAAACCCCGGCCCACCATCGATCGTTTCACCGAGGAGTCCCGGACGAGGGCGGCCTGGTCACTGAACCTCCGGGCCTCCTGGTCCCAGCGGCCAAACAAGCGAACCAGCATGGCCCCGCTGACGTTGAACGTCTCCTGGAGGATGCCGGACATCGTTGCCTCGTGCTCCATCAGGTCCTGGGTGACCCGCTTCAGGACCCTTGCCACCCGGCGGGCAGGGATAACGAACAGGGGCAGGGCGGCCACGGCGAGGATGGTCAGCCGCCAGTCGATGGCGACCATGGTGAACAGGATGAACACGACGGAGACCACATTGGAGACAATGGAGACGAAGGTGCCTGTGATTGCGGACTGGGCTCCTTCGACGTCGCTGTTGAGCCGGCTCATCAGCTCCCCGGTCTTGGTGGCGGTGAAGAAGCGCAATGACATCCGCTGCAGGTGCTCGTAGAGCTCGCGGCGGAGGTCGAAGATGATCCCCTCGCCGACATTCGAGGACCACCAGCGCTGGACCACGCCCACCAGCGCGCTCACCAGTGGGACGACGATCATGCCGAGGCCGAGCAGCGTCAGTTGCCTGATGTCACCGTTGGGTATCGCCTCATCGATCAGCAACCCCATGATGATCGGCGGCACCACCCCGAGGCCGGAGATCACGAGGATCGTGACCAGGATCCCGATCAAGCCCCACAAATAGGGCCGGCCGTACGACCAGACACGACGGAGGAGGGCCCGGTCTATGTCGGGTCGATCACGCTCTTCGTCGTATTGCAGGTAGCTCCACCAGCCACCGGAATGGTAAATACGCGGCCTCCGGCTCGGATCCGAAGGTTATCCGGGGGTAGTGCCTAGCTCCGAGAGCGGCACCAGGTCGGCGGCCATCGCCTCGAGAGCCGCCGGGGTCACATAGGAGCGTCCGAACAACTCGTATCGGTATTCGGTGTCGAACCAGACCAGCGTCGTGCCGTTCGACGCCTCCAGGGACCACACCGGTCGACCACCAATCGTGGTGACGGCGCACACCTCGGTCGTCCGCTCGGCGAATCGGGCGCAGCTGTTGTCGGCGCCGGGAGAGGCGACGTCGGCTGCGGTCTCCGTGTCGGCCGAGACACTCATGATGATCATTTGCGCCACCGAGCGTGACCTCGTGTACGGCTCCGACGACCAGATCCCGAAAGCGGCGACCGGATCCTGGGCGAGGTTCCCTCTCTCGTCGAAGACGAGCTGAGATGTCACGTACTCGGACAGATAGGGGGTGGACGCAGGGAACTCGATGTTGGGAAGAAGAGCGGCGATCTCTGCCCGGCTCGCCTGAATGAACAAATCGCCGCCACGTCGGGCGAAGATCGCGACCTTGAGAGCCTCGGGGTCGTCGAGTGCGGCGCTTTCGAGCTCGTCGTTGAACCACTTCAGGATCCCTGAGTCGATCACGACGGGGACGGTGGTGGCCACGGTGGAGGTGGTCACGACGGTGGGCTCACCGATCCAACCCGAACTGCGCTGGCCCAGTGACGCAAACGGCGCGTCACCACAGGCGGTCAGGACGAAGACCACCGCCATGAGCGCTGCAGCGCGGCCACGGATACGCAAATTCCCTCCAAATCGCCTGTCCCACTTTGCCAGGGACGGGGGCTCTGCTTTTCAACGAGGCAGCCGGGTGGACGGTTCCCGGCCGCAGGATGGTGCCGCTGACGGTAACACCGGGTTCCTTATCCTCTTGGTTGTGATCCGATTCACGCTGGTCGATGATGCATTCGACGAGCACCCCGCGCTCGACGTCGCCGTGAGCCACGCCACTCTTCGCGTGGTCGCCCGCGGGGAAATCGGAGGAGTTCTCCGGCTCCATGTGCCTCAACCGGTGGTGGCCTTTGGCGCGATCGATCGTGTCCAGCCTGGTTATTCACAGGCGGTCAGCGCTGCCCGGGCCAACGGCTTCGACGCGATCGAGCGTCTCGCCGGCGGCAGGGCCGCGGTATTCCACGAGCAGACACTCGCCTTCGCCTGGACCGTCGCAGAGGCGGAGCCCCGGGCCGGGATCGCGGCGCGGTTCGAGACTGTGGCGAACGCCATGGTGGAGGCGTTCGAGAGCCTTGGCATCGACGCACGGGTGGGGCAGCTGCCCGGTGAATACTGCCCGGGTCAATGGTCGGTGAATGTCGCGGGTCGAGTCAAGGTGATGGGAGTCGGCCAACGTCTGGTCCGGGGAGCGGCTCACGTCGGCGGTGTCGTGGTCGTGGACGATGGTGAGCGGATCCGGGATGTACTGATCCCGGTCTACCGGGCGCTGCAGCTCGATTGGGATCCTCGCACAACCGGTGCCCTGGCGGATCGAGCCCCCGGGCTAGACAATTCGAAGGTGTCGGATGCCATCATCGCGAGCATGGCCAGGAGATTCGAGCTCGTCCCCGGGCTTTGCCCGCGTCGGTGCTCGCTGAGGCACGTGGACTGATTTCCGATCATTTGCCCGCGGTGGCCTGATGCGTGTCCTCGTCCTCAACGGGCCGAATCTGAATCTGCTCGGCAGACGGGAGCCCGAGGTCTATGGGGATACGACGCTCGACCGCCTGGAATCGCTGATCGAAGGCTGGGGTGACGCATTGGGCATCGAGACCGTGTTCGCCCACTCCAATCATGAGGGGGAGATCGTCGAAGCCATCCAACAGGCCGACGGGGTCGACGGGCTCGTGATCAACCCGGGTGCACTGACCCATACCTCTCGCTCGATCGGGGATGCGATCTCGTCGGTCGAGATCCCGGCGGTGGAGGTGCACATCTCCAACATCAAAGAGCGGGAACCGTGGCGAGCCGAGTCACTGGTCGGGGCGAGTTGCGTCCGCACCATCTTCGGGCGGGGCATCGGGGGGTACCAGGACGCCCTCCGTCATCTCCGCAACCGAGCCGCGATGCCGTTCCAGACCGTGCGCTACGGGCCTCATCCGGACAACGTCGGGGACGTTCGGGTCCCCACCGGAGACGCTTTGGGCGTAGTGGCCCTGATCCATGGCGGGCTCTGGCGGCAGGAGTATGAGAGGGACTCGACCGAGACACTGGCAGTCGATCTGACCGGACGCGGCTATGCGACCTGGAACATCGAGTATCGCCGTGGCCGGCAAGGGCAGTGGCCCGGGTCGGCTCACGACGTCTTGGCGGCCCTCGACTTCATCTATCGGCGCGACGAAAGCACAGGCCTGGCCGTCACGGCAATAGGGCATTCCGCTGGTGGTCATCTCGGTCTGTGGGCAGCCGCCCACCGGACATCGGAGATCGGTCTCATGGTTGGCCTCGCCGCGATAACCGATCTGGCCGAGATGGCCTCATCAGCGGGAGTCGGCGCTTCCGATGCCAAAGGCCTCCTCGATTCCGGCGCCTCCCCGACCGTGACTCCGGTCGCCGGCAAGTGTCTCCTGGTCCACGGGGCAGAGGACGAAGTCATCCCGGTCTCTCAATCGACGCGCTTGTCCACAGCGACCCGGGTCGAGGTGATCCCCGGAATGGGGCATTTCCCCATTCTCGACCCCAAGAGAGAGCATTGGTCACTGGTCGTGGCCGAGCTGGGGAAAGCTCAGGCCTGACCGAATCCGAGTTGCCTCGGTTATCCACAGGTCGGTAGGGTCTCCGACGGGCTGTGGTCTCTTCGCGCAAAGCGCGGGCCTGAGGCCACAGTGGAGTCAAATCAAAATATGCGTTTGAGACGCCTCTCGTTTATCGCTGGATGGGCGGCAGTCGCACTTCTGGCGGTAGCCGGCTTTGCGGCGTTTGGTACTTCGGGCAGTACTCAAGCCGAGCCTGACTTCGACGCGACCGAACCAGGTCTCGGTCACAGCACCGGCGCACAAGCCGGTTTCAATTTCTCCCTTCTCGCCACACAGGCCGCAGCCGACGCCGGTGATCCCGCGACGACCGCAACCACCGTGGCGGGCGAATCCGAAGAGGCCAGCACCCAGCAGTCGATTGGGACCATCGACACCGGCGAGTCGGGATGGCTCTCCCAGGTCCAAGTGCGCGCTCTCGTCGCCGAGTACTTCGCCGCCGAAGACGTGAACAAGGCGGTTCGGGTCGCCTGGTGCGAATCGAGGTTCAACCCGACTTCGACCAATCTCCGAACCGGAGCAGTCGGGCTCTTCCAACACCTACCCAGGTACTGGGAGCAACGGGCCGAGAACGCCGGTTTCGCCGGTGCTGAGCCCACCGACCCCGAGGCTTCGACCGCGGCGGCTGCGTGGGCTGTGTACAACGAGGGCGGATGGGACACCTTCGCCTGCCGGGGCTGACAGTCATCAATCCAGGATGAGCGAAATCAATGTCCTTGGCAGCGCACTCGACCCATGCGGCACCGACCCGGTCACCGGTTTCTACCGGGATGGCGACTGCAACACAGGGATGGAGGACATCGGGAGCCACACGGTCTGTGCGGTGGTGACACAGGAGTTCCTCGAGCACCAGCGGAGCATCGGCAACGATCTGAGCACCCCGATGCCGGAGTACTACTTCCCTGGCCTCGTTCCTGGAGACCGATGGTGCGTCACAGCGATGAACTGGCTGCGGGCCCACCATGACGGCGCAGCGGCTCCGGTGGTCCTGGCCTCGACCCACGAGAAGGCTTTGGAGGTCATCCCGCTCGACGTCCTTCAGGTCTACGCCGTGGACGTGCCCCCCGATCCAGGGATGCTCGAGATCTGACCCGGTGCGCTGATGGTTCACCCTGAGAAAGGGCCGGGCCGAACGGTACGATTTGTCCCGTGAAAAGGCGGATCTCTTTGCTGATTGTCACCACGCTGATGGTGCTCTCCTGTGCCTCGACGCCACCGGAGCGTGAGGCTCTGCCCGATATCGAGGAAGCCCTCGATGGGCCCGCCCAGTGCAGTTTCCTGGTGGGCGAGCCCGAGGGAGTGCTCGTGCAGGAGGTCACTCCGAACTCCGCAGCCGACGGTCTGTTGGTCGTTGGTGACGTGATCATCTCGTTCGACGATCAGCCGACGCCGGATTCCGAAGCCCTCCTGGCAGCTCTGGGAGAGAAGGACGCCGGCGAGATGGTGGAGGTCGAGGTGGTGAGGGGCGACGAGGAGACCCGGCAGACGCTCACTCTGGGAGACGATGGCGGTGAGCCCCGGATCGGTGTGATGATCCGCACCCAATACCAGTCGGTAGAAGCGTCCGAAGTGGACACCGAAGTGGATCCCGGGCCCTACACCAGGCCCATCTCCATTGCCAGCACCATCTATCTGTTCGACGCGGGAGCCAATGTCTGGGAGCGGACTGACGTGGACGTGCCCGACGAGCTCAACTGGGTTGCCACCACTTCGGGCTTGTACGGGATCGAAGAGGAAGTGATCACCGACCTGCAGAACGACGAGGAAATCGCTTACGACGGGTTCGAGGGGTGGGAGCCGATTCGGGTGATCGGCTCAGCGGGCCCTGACCTCGTCCTGGTCGTCACCCAGGAGGTGCCCGACGATCCCGAGCGGGTCGCGGTTGGTGTCGCCAGGTTCGACCCCTTCACCACCGAGACCAGGTGGGCCCAGCCTGTCGTCGAAGGGTTCGGGATCCCCATCACCGCCTTCGGGTCCCCGGGAGGCGAGGCAATTGTGGTCGTCGGCGTGAACGAGGGTGGCTCGGAGATAACCGGCATCGACATTTGGGACGGAGATGGCAGTCCGCGAGGGCTCGAAGACCTCATTTCCCTGGGAACCCCGGTCGGATGGATGGACGAGGAATCGGTGCTGTTCAGGACCGAGACCGATGTCGCCACCGATCTCACCGTGGCGAGTGGCGATACGGAGGAGATCACCTTGGAGACCGCGATCAGCGGCTTGCCCCTCTTCCCCGTGGGCGACAGCCAGTCCGTCCTGTCGATCGACAGTCAGTCGCTCGTCCTCGAAGATCTGACCAGGACCGGCGATCTCCAGGTCCTCGCAGAGAACTGCAGCATCGGTCGGGTCGGAGAGCCGGGCTGGGGGACCTAAGCCTCGTCCCCTTCGAGTTTGTGCGGGTTGCTGTTGGTGGATGCCACCTCGCGACCCGAACGCTCGAGGGCAACACGCTGACGCTCCCCCGCCACTTCGTCGGAGACCGCCTGCCATCCAGACGGCTCGCGCATGGTCTGTGAACCGGGGTCACTGCCCATGATCTCGGCCACCTCATCGCCGGAGATTGTCTTCTTCTCCTCCAGGACCGCAGCCAGCTCCAGGATCTTCTCCTGATTCGCCTCCAGCAGTGCATTGACCCGCTCGTAGAGGACGTCGAGATTGGCCTCGATCTCATCCCGCTGCTCACGGAGGGTGATCGACACCGGGCTGGCTTGCCCGCCCATGCCCGACTCCCTGGTGTTCATCGCCGAAGCGAGGCCCTTGCCCATCCCGAACGAGCCTTCCATCAGCGCAGCCACGGTGGATGCCGATGAAAGATCGCCCGACACTCCGGAGCTGTTGTCGCCGGCGAAGAACATCCGCTCACCGGCCAGCGACGCGAGGGAGACCATGATGTCGGTTTCCATCTCCGACCGCCACTGGGTGAACCGCTCCTCCTGCCCCATCGATTTGACCATGCCCAGGGTGGAGGCCCGCTTCTCGATCGAAACCATGTCGATTCGTCGATGGGCGCCAAGCAGATGGGCGGTCACCGCGTGGCAGGCCTCGTGGATCGCCACCGCGTGGCGCTCCCGCTGGATGTAATCGACGTCCTCGGGAGGACCGAGCTCTTTGAGGGACTTCGCCTTCCAGATGTCCTTCCACTCGATCGCCTCCCGATCATCGCGGACGGCGATGATGAGGGCCTCGTTGACCATGTCCTTGATCTTGGCCCCGGAGTACATCGGGGTCACTGTCGCGAGACGTTCGATCTCATCCTCGCTGAGGTGGTGCTCCACCTTGTTCAGATATCCGACAATGGTTTGTTTGCGACCCTCCTTGGAGGGATACCCCATCTTGTAGATCCGGTCGATACGCCCGGGTCGGAGCATCGCCTCGTCCAGGGCATTCGGCATGTTGGTCGCCATGATGTGAAGGAGGCGGTACTTGGGAGGTGGCTTGGCCCGGAACCCGAGCAGCTTGCGAAACTTGTTGGTGATCCCTCGTGGCTTGGCCAGCCCGTTCATCTCGGTGAGCAGCGCCTGAAGCACACCCATGCCTCCGCCACCCCCCATCCCACCCATGATGATGCGGTCGAAGAACCCGGGTGTTGGCTCTGCGACGGCCGAAGCCTCCTCGCCGGCCCAGTGGTTGGTCAGCATGTCCTGAGTCTGCGGGGTCAAGTAGTTGAACCCGTTGCAAGAGAAGCCCCCGTAGGACATCGCCGCCGCACCAAGCTGGCCAGTCGGTGACCCCATCTGCCCTCTGGACCCCAGCGAATCGGCTTCATCGAAGAAGACGATCACCCCGCCGTGGCGAAGACTGAGCTTCCGCAGCTTTCGATAAAGGCCCTTGACCTTGAGCAGGCCGATACCCATGAACATGTTGACGAAAGCACCGGGCTCGACGAAGACGTAGGGCCGCCCGGTCTCCCCGGCAACGGCCTGAGCAAGCAGGGTCTTCCCGGTCCCGGGTGGTCCCCAGAGGAGGATTCCGCCTGGGATGTAGCCACCCTTCTCCTCGATCTCGTCCGGTTTCTCCAGGAAGGCGATGTTCTCTCTGATCAGGTCGAGGACGTGGTCCTGGCCCCAGACGTCGTCGAAACGGGTCGTGACCTCTTCGGGAAGGATCACGTCGGTACCACCACGAGACAGCAACCAGAAGATCCCGATGAATTGGATCGCCACGAAGAGGAAGCCAAAGGAGAGCTGGAGAATGAAGGGGAACGCTTGGGCGAATAGACGCGGCGCCTCGGCCAGCGCTTCCAACGGCCCGTTGACCTCGGGGACGAAATAGTCGATGAGCAGGGCGGCCACGAAGATGTAGATCACCCTTCGGATGAAGCGACCCACCCGGAACCGGGTCCACGGCTTCATGTGGGCGTGGGTCCAACGCTCGATGCCACCGAAGAAGCTGTCCTGCCAGAAGGAGTTGTAGGCGGCTGAACGCTCGGACAGCCAGTAATGGATCTGCCGGGTCAGCTCGAGCAGGAAGAGGATTCCCAGCGCCATCCCTGCCGTGGTCGTGAAGAAAACGGCGGCGGCCTCCCAGAAGCTGATGAATCCGACGTCCTCGCTGCTGGCGATGATGGCGCCGATGATGACGCCGAGGAGGACGAGGATCTTGATCCGATCCCACGTGTCGGCCCGCCGCCTGGTGGTCCTGATGTCCCGCTGCCGGGTGTTCAGCCCTTCTTGTTTACGAGCCATGAGTCGACCACTCCCTCGATGGTGTCTTGATTGGCGATGAAGCACTCCCGGTTACAACCGGCGATCATTGAGTACATCCGGGTGTCGTCCTCGTTGGACACGGAGATCAGATAGGCGACGCCCTGGCCGGTGGCGGCCTCGTCTTGGAAGGCGACAAGCACTCTGACCCCGTCGAAGCCGTTGCCGAAGGTGAAGTCCTCCTTGGTGATCTCCTCGCTGTTGGAGAGCCCGTAGTAAGGGAGGACGGATTGAGTGAGCATCGCTCTCGAGAGCAGGTCCTTCTCCACCTCACCAACCTGGCGGACCGACATCGACCCGATCGGGTAGTCGGCCTCGGGCAGGGCGGCGGCGAGGTTGGAAACGTCCCGCACCGGGCCCCCATCGAACCCGACGCTGCTGATCGCCGGGAAGCTGAAACCTTGGACTTGCTCGTCGAACGGCATGTCGTCCAGCTCGGATAGCTCGGGCAGCTCGTAGACATGCCAGGACTCGGGGATCTCGAACTTGCTCAGCCGCTCATCGTCGGTGAAGGTGACCACGCCATCCGTCTCCGCGCCGGAGCACGCCGCGAGCAAGAAGAAGAAGCTCGCCGCCAGCATTTGCCGGGTGCGGGACGAAGCGATCCGTTTGATCTCTCCAGCCTAGAGCCGGTACCGAGTTTGTAGGCCAGTTCTTGAAGTTTTGCCGCTATCTTCCCCAGCCGTGAACCCGGTCACCAGGCATCTGGTCCTGCGAGGCGACGAACCTCGGTATGAAGCGCCCGTTGGGTTCGAGGACCGGTCCTCCGGGCTGAGCAGGTGGTCGATGGTCGATCACACCACCCCGGGAGCGGTGCACACCGGCTTCGGGGTGAGCCGACTGGCCGCCGGGGGGCACATCGACGCCCATGTCCATTCTTTCGAGGAATCGTTCTATGTGATGGACGGCTCGGTGATCCTGGAGACGGCGGAGGCTTCGGTTGCTCTGGCGCCCGGCGACTACGGGATGATCCCGATCGGGATGCCTCACGTATGGCGGAACGAGTCGGCTGACGAGGCGAGCTGGGCTGACCTCATGGCTCCTCAGCCCCGGCCCTGGTTCGATGACGACACCTATTTCGTGCCCGCGCCGCCGGAACGGAAGCCGATACCGGTCGATCCTCGAGACCCGAGGACGCGTTCCTTCGGGCACATCGCACCGGAGAACATGGACCCCGCGAAGCAAAGCCAGGACCTATTGGCGGTGTCGGCCAGCATGCGCACCGCCCTTCTCGTCTACACCGGGATCACTGTGAAGATGATGTCTGACACCGATCTAGGCGCCCAGCTCTCCACCATGTTCATGGTTCAGTACGACCCTCGCGGGGGCCCTGGACACCACGATCACCCGCTCGAGGAGACCTACTTGATCCTCGATGGCGAGGTCGAGGCATGGTTCGATGGGGTCGAATATCTCCTGAAGGCGGGCGATGTCGCCTTCGCCGGAGTCGGTGCGGTGCACGCCTTCAACAATGCCACCGACACCACCGTTCGCTGGCTCGAAACCCAGTCGCCGGGGCCGCCGGCCCGGCACTCCTATCGATTCGCCCGAGACTGGCGATATCTCAGCGAGGCCCTCGGCGACGACTGAGCCAGGTCTCAGGTCATCGAGACCAGGTCGTAAGCCACCGAATGCCCGGGTTCGTCCGCCCGACAGGTGAGGAAGTCCTGCCCGGGGAGAGATCGCGCCGCTACAAGAAGGCGGTGGGCCACGTCATCGGAATCGCGGAAGGCCACCTCCGCATGGTCGTGATCTATACGCCGATACTCGACCAGCTCCAGGTCGTCGAAACTTGCCAGCGATCCCGACGTGCGAAGAAAGTGCTCGGCGGCCTGGGCGAGACGGGGGTAGGCGCTCCTTCCCCGATGATGGTCTAGGTCGAGCTTCCCGGCTTCGTAGTCGTCGATCAGGGATGCGGCATCGTGGGGCTCGAGCCTCCCGAAGTAGTCCCCTCGGGGAAGAACGAGCAGGTTCCCGGCAAAGCGATCGCCACCGATGTGAGAGACCTCCCAGGTCCGGTCGGGCAGATGGTCGGACATGACGCGGAACAGCGGTCTTCCGTGATCGGCGCAACAGATGTCGTGTCTGCCATGGGTGCAGACCAGGTAGATCGGCTGCTCGACCGGGCGCCCAAAGCCCTGGGGCTCCCCGTGAATCAGGCCCTCGAGATCGAGGTCGATCAACTCGGTCGGGTCGCCCACCGCTCCGGAGACGAGGATGGGCGGTTGAGCCCCACCACCGGAATAGGCGAGGAAAACGGTGCGGGGGCCGTCTTCCCTGTCCCGTCTCCGGATCAGAAGTACCCGGATTCCTGATCCTTCTGCCCTGCGCACGAACACGGAGGCGCCTTCAGCGGGAAACCCGCTCTCTGCGATGGCATTGGGGCCCCAGGCCCCGGGTTGTTCGATCAGAATCCAAGCGTTCACCAATGAGGCGGTGGCAGTGAGTGGCTCGGCTCGATCGAGGGACTCAGCCGAGCACCGCGGACGGCCCGGGATCACTCGACGACCTCGAGCAGCCCTTCCACGATGAGACGACGCACCAGCACCATCCGACCGGGCGTGTCGAGGTAATCCCCCAGTTCGGCCACCTTCAGGCCGTCACGTTCGATGATCCGCTGCATCGCCGGCTCGAGCCAGGCCGGCATCGTGAGCTCCCGGTCACCGAGCATCACCGACAATTCGTGGCCTAAGGGCTCCAGCACACAGAACGCACCGGCGCGCTTTCGGACGGTTGAACCATCCTCGATCTGGTCGAGGCTCAACAACCGATGGATCTGACCCCGGAGCACCGGCTGACGGGTTGTCAGGAATCTGCGACGGAGATTCTCTGCAACCTGCGCGGCATCGACCTTCCCGACTAGGGCGCCGAGCTCTCCCAGTCGCTCTTCGACGAGTTTGACAAGGTCGTCGGGCTGCTCGCCAAACCGAAGCGGGAGGGGCTCACCTGCCAGCTGATCGGCCTCGGCCAACTTCACGGCTTCGCTGAGGGCTGCTCGCCAGGTCAGGCTGAGGATCCCGACGGTGATGTGCACTGACGCCTGATCCTGTGTGCTGGCGGAATGGGGAAACCCCGCCGGGATGTACAGAACATCGCCCGGAGCGATGGGCGAGTCGATGAGCGCCGGGCGTGTCGGCGGCAGATCATGGCGCTCGTGGATCTGCCATTGCTTGGTGCCGTGGGACTGAAGGACGAACACATCGTGCTCGTCCTCGTGGGCGTCGAAGCCCTGTGAGCCGGGCGGGGTCACGTAGGCGTTGGCCTGGATGGGATGCCCCAGTCCTCGTTCGAGTTCCCGGCAGAAGAGCGCAAGCGGTTCCCAATACCGATGCATGCCCTGGAAGGCGATGGTCGCGCCGCCTTCGAATTCCTGGAACACAGCCCGCGCGTCCATCACTCCGGTGGCGGACTCAATCCCGGTGCGGGTGGTCTTGGTGTATCCGGATGCGGGGAGGGTCTTGCCGGCCTTGACCAATCTGAACGCAGGAAGACGGAGACCTGCCGACGACACGATGTGATCGACGTCGTCTAGGGAAAGGAGGTCTGCGAAGCCATCATCTCCCTCTGCCGGACGGTGCAGGGGCCGCTGCCCCCAATATTCCTCCTCGAACACGCGAGGAGGCCCGACGCACCTGGTCAGCGCTTCCATGCAGGATCGGTTGAAGCGAACCTGGAATCCAGGTCAGCTGTCCCGGCCGTCGCTATCGGTGGAATCCACTCCATCCGAGTCCGTGGAATCGACGCCGTCGGAGTCGGTCGAATCCACCCCGTCGGAATCCGTCGAGTCGACACCGTCCGAATCGGGGTCCGTGCTGTCGGTGTCCCTCGTCGTGGCGCTCGGCACCTGAGTGACCGTGCGAATGTCGTCGTCGTTCAGGCTCCCGGGAGTGGTCTCATTCTCGCTCATCTTGTCTCCTTGGTCGTGTCGGCTGAAGCTACACGGCGACCCGTACCCGGAAACAAGACCGCCTATGCAGAGCCTTCGACTGCTGCGTTGTCGCTCGTCGCCAGCACCAGTCGCCCATCGCAGGAGATGTAGACCACCTCGATGTTGACGCCGGCGTCAGCTATTCGCCGACTGATCTCGCCCAGTTCGCCCGGTCGATCCTCGAAACCGAGGGTCACCACATCTGCTTCGCCTTTGACCTGGATGCCGGCCCCGGACAAAGCCGTCTTGGCTGCCTCGCCGTCGTCAACGAGAATGTGCACCTCCCCGGCCGACTCTGCTGCGCCGGAAATGCCGTTGATGTTGACGCCGGCCCGACCGAGGGCGTCACCCATATCTGCCAGAGCGCCGGGTCGATTCTCCAGGGTCACGGTCAGATCGTGTGCCATGCCTGCTCCTTTCTGACCACTCCAACCTACGCCGATGGCCTGGTCTACGGTTTGGCGATGGCCACGTGGGAGGACGTTCGTCGCATCGCCCTCGAACTCCCGGAAACTTCGGAGCGGTCCACTCAGGGCGTGCTGCAATGGCGGGTCAAGGAGAAGTTGCTCGCTTGGGAACGGCCGCTACGACGGGCCGACCATCAGGCATTGGGGGAGGACGCCCCTCAGGGCGACATCCTGGCGGTGTGGGTGCCCGACCTCGGGGTCAAGGAAGCGCTTCTCTCCGACGACCCTGACGTGTTCTTCACCACGCCGCATTTCGAGGGCTATCCCACGGTCCTCATCCTTCTCGAGGAGATCGAGGTACCCGAGCTCGAGGAGCTGATTATCGAGGCCTGGTTGGACCGTGCCCCGAAGCGAGTGGTCAACGAGTATCTGAAGGCGGCTGAATAGGTAAGACCGGGCTTGTCGGGGCGGGGGAAGGACGCCCCTATCTCGGTCGTTTCAGTCGGACCCGGCTGGTCCCGTTCCGGATGATCTGGAGTCCTTCGCGGTGTACGGAGACGTGATGATGGAACCAACAGAGTGTGATCAGATTGTCGGCATCGGTCCTGCCGCCCTGTGACCAGGGGATCACATGATGTACTTCGAGCCGATAGTTGAACGGGCAGCCTTCCACGGTGCATTTGCCATCACGGTGGAGGACATGACGTCTTAGCTTCCGGCCCACGGTCCGAGACCGCCGTCCCAGATCGAGCGGCTTGCCTTGTCGGCTGAGCCCGATCAGATCGACATTCGCGTAACAGATGATCTCTTCGAAGGCTCCTGGTCCGAGTCGAGGACCGGCGAGGACACTGACACCCTTCACGGCATCGGTTTCGAGTGCTGCGTCGGCGTCGACGATCACCGCCACATCGACCGGGGTGCCTTCTGAGGAGCTGCCCTGATAGAGACTGTCCTGACAGATCGCAGCCAGAGCCAAGGCGCGCCGTTCCGCAACCGCCAGTCTCTGATCGGCGGGGATGATCTCATCGGCTCGCTGATCCACCGCTTTCTCCAAGACCCGGGCATCCCACCCGGGAAGCTCCCCCCAGAAACTGGTGGCCAGCTGATCAGAAGACCCGAAATGGAGAAAACCGTTCCCCGCCTTGCGTTCCCGCTTACGGGTGACCCGTCGATGGTGAGCCACCAGACGACGAAGCTGAGAGATGTCATAGCCATCATGGCCGGAACGATGCCCGACCGGGAGCCGAGCCAATAGTTGGGCACGGTCGAAACTGATCTCGCCGGCCGCCATGGCCTTGGCCACTTCGGGAGCCTCCTGAAGACGAGACGCGGTCCAACAGATCGACCGGGCCGTCTCATGCGACACATCAGCTCGAGCCGCGGTCCAATCCACGATCGAGCGGTACCCATCCTGCAAATGAGACCCGCGACCACGTTTCTCCGCAACGGCAGCCATCTGAACGAGGCGAATCGTGGAGATCTGCCGCTCCCCACCAGCAATCAGCTGATCCAACTGATCCTCGGAGTAACTCCCCAACTCCATGATCCCAACGTACAACCCGCCTGTGACAAGAAATCTCGATCAAACCAATTTGCGTCCCAGCAACCACGCCACCCCATTCCCCTCACTCTCAACAAGGATCTCGAGCTCACCAAACGCATCCCGTAGCTCGCCGGGCCGGACGCGGAACCGACCAGGCGCGCCACCAACTTCACTGAGGCTGGCGATGGCGAGAAGACCGCCGGTCGCTAGCCGGTCGACCATTGCCTGTTCGAGCCGTGATTCGCGATACATGTGACAGACCAACAGGTCCATCCGTGGACCGGGGGGCAAGCCGTCGTCGAGATCCCACACCTCGAAGCGGCATCGGTCGGCGACACCCATCCGAAGGGCGAGCTCCTGACCGAAGTCGATCGCGATCGGTGAGACATCGACACCGAGTACCTCCAATCCCCGGTTGGCCAGCCATACCGCGGTCTCCCCACGCCCACATGCGATCTCCAAGGCACGACCTTCGGTGGGAAACAGATGCTGGATCGGCTCGAACGCAGACGGCGGGCCCGGGACACCGAAGGCCGAACCCGCTTCGGCGTGACGCTGGTCCCAATGACGTCGATCAGCCTCGCTCACGGCTGTCACAATATGGTCTTGCTCGGTTCCGATCCCGTGTCTCTGATCCGTCCTGAGGATCGCGTCGAGGGTGACCCGACGCCGGGGATGATTCGCGAGCAGGCAGTCTTCACCGCGGGAATGTGGGCGGGTTTGGTGAGGACCGAGCCTCATATGGTCTCGGGATGGCACCACCACGGAGACTATGAAACATCGATCTTCGTGATCTCAGGCGTTCTGCGGATGGAATCCGGCCCGGGAGGCGAGTCATTAGTCGAGGCCGGCCCCGGCGACTTCCTCTTCGTGCCCAAAGGTGCGATCCACCGTGAAGCCAACCCTGCCGCCACGTCGAGAGCCGGATCGTCGTCGTGCGAGCCGGCCACGGACCGCCAGTCATTAACGTGGACGGCCCCGGCGCCGGATCAACCCTTCCTGATCTCCTCCAGAGACGGGCACGGATCAATTCGGTAGGTGTCGCACTCGGTCTCGGTGAATCCCCGAGTAACCCGCTCCCGGGCGATTTCCAGCAACTCCTCGGTGTCGCTCGTGACCTTGCGCAACTCGCCCTGTTTCCAGAGCGGTGACCAGCAGGTGCCCCGTGTCACCCACGAAGTCGACTCCGCCCACCTCACCGGTCGGTGACACCGGGACTTGATGGAGTAACGACCTGGTGGCGACGTCCCACACTCGGACCAACCCGTCGACGCCGGCCGAAGCGAGCAATGCTCCCGTCCTGGTTCAGTGCGAGATCGTTCACCCCTCCCTGGTGTGCATTGGTTATCTGATCTAGGTGTTCCAGGGTGGCCCCATCCATGAACACGATGTCCCCCGGCCCGAAATGGGCTGAAAGCGGCGCCCATCAAGGTCTCGCCATCCGGGGTGAAGGTGAGATTGTCGACCGGAACCTCGCCCGTCGCCGGGGCAGGTACTGAGCTGACCTCGCTCCAATCGTCGGTGGAGAACATCCACAAGCTCCGAACCGAGGGAAGCAACGAGCCGGTTTCCGATCCGGACTGAAGACGGCATTCAAGACCGACTCAGGATCGATTGTCGTGCGACACGGTCGGCGTGGCGATGATCTCGCCGGTCGATGTGTCCCACACGACCACCGCCGGAGTGTTCTGACCACTCATGGCGAGCATCGAGCCGTCGGGCGAGAAGACCAGGTCCCAGGGCCAATCGGGGAACGGCGTATCGGGAAATGGGACACAACTCTTGCCCCATTCGCTGTCGGGTCCCCACTCACCGCCATCAACCCATTCGCAGAGCCCACCCATGGTCCGAACGATCTCTCCATTCGTGACATCGCGGAGGACGATGTTGCTGATGAGGAACACCTCCTCGCCGTTCTGCGTGACGCCACGCCCGGTCTGACTGGCCACGAAACGGCCGTCAGGCGATAGTGCACTGCGTCGGCCACTCGCGTCAGCCACGATCGCCCTCATCTCGAGTGTTTCGGCGTCGAGCAGGTACTGCGGCCCCTCCTCAGATGGACACGAGGCGAAGACGGAGGCAGTCGCCGCCGGCGACGTCCACGAACCCGCTTTGAATGTCGATCTGATCGCACAGCTTCACCGCTTGGCCGACCTCTCCTCCATGGGCAAGATCGAATACAACTGTCTTCTCATCTCCGTTGACCGCAACCCGCGATCCATCGTCGCTGATCGACACATCGCCGTTGGAGCCGAGCCCGGTGCGAAGTACCCGTTCGAGCTCGCCGGTCCGTGAATCGATCAGGTCGACGGTGGGTCCGTTCACGCTTGCCACGGTGCTCCCATCCGGCGACAGCCGGGAACTTATGTAGAAGTCCATTGTCGCCAGCGGCTCCTCTGGTTGACCGGCGGAGACATCCCAGATCGCGACCCCTACGTCTTCGATGTAATCGGTGAGGACGACAGTCCCGTCTGCGCTGATTCCGGCTAGGGATCCGGGCAACACCGCCACCTCGTCTCCCGACGGTCTATCCACGACGCGGCTTGTCGATTCCTCGTCGCTGTCCACGCCTTCGATGAGCAGCCGGCTCCCATCGGGCGTGGATTGCACGCCCCTGTCTTCTTCAGCCAGCACTTCGATCTCGCCGGTGGCGAGGTCGACAAAGGACATCGAGCCAGCGAGCGTGTCGACGTACGTACAGTCTGAGTCGCTGGAGATATCGGCCAACAGATGCGACCCGGCTCCGGGACCGACGACACGCAAGCCTTCGTATCCCAGCCCGCATGGCTCGATTGGCAGGTAGTCGATCGGGGCACCCGTCCTGGCGTCGAATCGATGGACTCCCAGCTCCCCGTTCAGTGCCGGATCAATGGATGACTTGTCGGGACCAAACCATCCGACGGTCGCCACCACACCGGAGCCATCGGAACTGAAGGCGGTGCCCGCGATCGCTCCCTCGGCGAACTCCCTGCTCCAGAGCCTCTCGCCGGTATCCACCTCCACCACCTCGATGTAGTTCCCTCCCCCACTCGTCGCCAAGAGGAGTCCGTCCGGGCTGAGCGTGGCAAATGGTTCCAATGCCTCCAGGTTGGAGGGCAACTGGTAGGTGAGGATCTTGTGATGCGCCGCCAGCGACTCATGGATTGCGGAGACGGACTCGATGGGAGGGTCAGCGACACCGGCCGCCTGCAGAGCGAGAAGGACGCTGAGCCCGGGGTCCTCGTCTAGAACACTGATAGCGGAGGCAGCTAGTTCTCGCGACGCTGCGATCTCGCCATTACGAGTGGCATTGAATGCAAAGACCCCTGCGATCACCGCGGCGGCTCCAAACCCCGCACTGATCAGGTTCCGCATCCTGCGGCGCCGACGTCCACACCTGAGCGGCTTCTTCGCGGCTGGCTTCGAGGAACTCGATCTCCGACGGAGCCAGCGTGAGGTCCGTGGAAGCCGCCCAGGCGTCGAACTGGGCCAGTCGGCCACCTGTGAGTAGGTATCCGTCGTCGCGATCACGGTCCTCCCATTCGGCCACCCCATCCCGCAGACGACCGTGAAGAAGCAGATCCTCGCCCGCCTCGTCGATCCATCCATCGAGCCGCGGCCAGTGTGTCAGGAGAGCCTCGTGGACCACCTCGGCGGTGGGACTGCGGCTGATCGGGTCCCGGTCGAACACCAGCAACCTCGCATCGCCGAAGGTGGCGAGGACGGTTCCCCCCTCTCCCGGATCTCCAAGTGCGTTCAATTCGACGAGTCGGGCCCGTCGTCGGGTGGCCTCACCGGCTGATCGGACGGTGACCAGCCGCAGGAACAGCTGTCTGGCCAGGGCTTGCCGAGAGGGGTCGAGTCTGGAGAACGCCTCCTCGACCCTGCCGGCCAACGCGCCGAGAACCCCGCCGTTCTCCAGATAGACCTGGTGGGTCAACTGGTGGCCAGTTCGCGCCACGAACAACTCAGTGAGGGCATATTGGAGGAGAGGCAGGGTCCCCGGGGAACCTGACACGTCAGCGAGGATCTGCTCGGGGAGACCCGGTTCCCAGGAGGCGCCCACCAATTCTGCCGGCCGCTTGATCGCATCGATCAGCTCGTCATCGGTGGGGACGGTGAGGGGAACGATCCCTTGTTTGAGCAATTCGCCGAACTCCGGGTACTGCAATGGCCGGTCGAAGAAATCCGCTCGCAACGTGAGTACGACCCTCGTATCGGAGCGCTCGTCGTTGGCAAGGTTGACCAAGGCGGAGAGCAACCGGTTCCTCGCGACCTCGTCATAGGTGAGAGTGAACAACTCTTCGAACTGGTCGATGACCAGGAGCAGCCTCGTGCCGGCGGGGAGGATCCGCTTGATGACACGGCCGAGACCACGGTCGTCGTTCTCCAGCTCGTCCATCAGGGCCCCCGGGTCCTCCACCGCTACCCGGTTCAACGCAGACTCGAGCTCCTCGAGCGGATAGGACCCGGGGAACATCGCCGGCGACTACCCAGTTCGATGCGCCATCGAGGGCTCCGGCCCGGACCGCCGGGATCAACCCGGCATGTACCAACGACGACTTCCCGGATCCGGACGGGCCGACACCGCCACCAGCTTCCGTTCGGCCAACAGCCCAACCAACTCGGAGACTGCCTCGGAACGTCCGAAGAAATCTCCCGTGTCCGCCTCCTGGAACGCGGACAGGCCCTTGTAGGGGTTGCGTAGCGGCGCCACAGCCGGCTCTGGCACATCGAGCCCGATGGCGCCACCCACGGCCGAGATGAACTCGTCGATGGATGGGTAGCGGTCGGCCGGCAGATCAGCAGTCGCCTGTTCGATCACCGGGCCCAACTGACCCTCGGCCCCGAGAATGTCGGCGGTGAGACGGCCCAAGCCGTAGACATCGGTAGCCGGGGTGAGCGGTTCCCCTCGCGCACACTCCGGAGCTAGATATCGCCGACTGAGCCTGAGGTGCCCCGGTGAGACGAACAACAAGCCGGGTGGTCGACAAGATAGCCGTTTCCGGACGCATCGAGGGTGACAGCACCGGGTGAGACCGCACCATGAACGATGCCCTCCTGATGGGCATAGGAGAGGGCGGCTCCCAGCTGCGTGATAAGCCGGCTCCCCTCTTCCAGATCGAGGCGGCCGCGGGCGAGACGCTCGGTCAGGGTGCCGCCTCCGAGCCACATCGTCACCAGATAGGCGCCGCCAGGATCACGCCAGTGATCGAGCAGCGGCAGCACGTGTGGATGCTGCAATCGGCCGATGTGTTGGGTCTCCACCTCGAATCGGCTGACGAATGCCGGGCTCCCCGGCCCACGCCGGGTCGATCACCGTCATCTCCACCTCCCTCCCTGCCGAGGGCTGGTAGGCGCGGTAGGTCGTGCCGGCCAGATCGGAGATGATCGGCTCGCGTAACTCGTATCCGGCGACGGCTCGACGGTCGGTGGGCAGAGGTGGCGGATTCGCATCGAGCTGCAACGGCGGGAAGTCGCCGTCATGCCCGGCCAGGATCACCTGGAAGATCGGTTGCGAAGCCTCAACGCCTTGAATTCGATGCGTGCCGAGCGATCTCACCAGAGATCCGGAAGCGCCTATTGCCGACAACGCCTGGTTGGCTTCTGCCGAGAGCAACACCTGGCCCGGATGGGCGGCGGCCACCAGCCCCGCACCGCGACGAACCGGGGGGCCGGCCACCTCTCCAGAGTCATGGCGCTCGATGTCGCCGTAGTCGATCGAGGCTCTCGGGCACGACGCCGGCCATGCCGGGTATCGACATCACCTCTTCGACGGCGACAACGGCCTCATCCACCTTGGCGAACGACGCGTAGACCGCTGAGCCACGCTGGGTGGAACCCTCGCCGCCGTTTCTCTCAATGGTTTCGTCGATGAGAGCCAACGCCTCAGTGATGGCCTGTCGCTCGCTCTCGGCCATGCGAGCCGAACCCATCTGCCCCGGCCAGCTCGACGACCAGGACTGCTCGCTGAGTGACGGAGGGTGCCGCGGGGAGGTCGAGGCCCGGGTCCTGTTCCAGGATCCTCTGCTCGAGATCGGCCAACTCCTTCGATGGGGTGATTCCGATCTCGTCGCCGAGATAGGAACGGGTCCGCTCGAATCCTCGAAGCGCCTCGGTCTGACGCCCGCTGCGATACAAGGCCAGCATGTGCTGGGCTCTGAACTTCTCCCGAAGGGGATGCTCGACGGTCAATGCCTCGAGTTCGCCGGTCAGCTCCCGATGCCGACCCAGGGCGAGATCGGCGTCGATGCGGGCTTCGAGAGCAGTGAGACGAAGCTCGCGGAGACGTGTGATCTCTGGCTCGAGAACGGCCCGGCTGTCGATGTCGGAGTAGGGGTGGCCCCGCCACATGGCCAGGGCATCCCGTAGTTCGGTGGCCGCCTGCTCCGGATCGGTCTCGACCATTGGGAGCGCCGATCGAACCTGGTTTTCGAATCGGACGGCGTCGATCGCCTCAGCCTCGACCTCGAGGACGTACCCGCCAGCCGGCTTGTTTGACGATGTCACCGAGCTCTCGACGGATCATGGAGACGAGGGTCTGGACCGAGCGACGAGCTCCCTCCGGAGCCTCCTCCCCGTAGACGTCCTCGATGATCCGATCGACGCTGACCGGGTGTCCCGCCTCGGCAACGAGTAGCGCCAGGATGCTGCGTTGCTTGGGACCCCCGATCGACACCGGTTCGCCCTGGTTCCGCACTTCGACGGGACCAAGGACAAGCAAGTCCACCCCTGAACGATACGCCTGAGGTTCAAGACCCGAGCGTTCGACACCAGTCGACGAATCCGTCACAACCACAACCTTCGTTCCAGCTGTGTCAAAGATCCAGTCAAAGACATCAGATGACGCTGTCTTTGACACGGGCGTGGCGGCTCCCAAGACACCTTCTTGACCTCGCCATCCGATGGTCGAGAGCAAGCCATCAACACCGGTGGCGGCATCGAAGGAAGGAAGGCGAGCAATGAGAAAGGTGATCAGCAGCGATCGGCCCTGGCAGCACTGCTGGCCCTGCCCGGGTTGGCCCAAGCCAGAATACGAGGCAGGCGAGCGGCGGCGGGAACCCAGACGGACCGAGTGCCTGTGCCAACCAGGTCCTCGACATGGAGTTGTCAGCCAATGAGCTTCGCCAACGAGCAGATCATGGCGGATGCCTGGAAGGGTCACACATCCACTGCCCGCAAGGCAGCGGCGTTGGAAGGCACCGATTGAAAGACCACAAAGCATGGATCGGCCCGGATGGTGCCGCCGGGCCGATCCAGCTGCTAACTCAAGGCAGCTACTGCCCCTTCGTACTTCTTCTCCCACCGATCGGACATCCGAGTCCTCCCTCTTTGACACGGATCAAGCCTCCCTTTGACACCCTTTTGACCCCGCCGTCCGAAAGTTGTCAGACAGCCCGACCAGATAGGCCGGGAGTTGAACGAAGGGAACTCACGATGAGTCGGAGACGGATCGCAACAATGATCCTGACGGGGTTCACACATGTCGATCCCGACCAGGTTCAGTCGGTCATGTCAGGGGAAACGTCATGTCGAACACGGCGCATCGTCCGCTACGTTGCCATCGCTGCCATCGCGATGATCTCACTCGCAGCATGTTCCTCGGGTGCCTCCGACAACCCCACGGCGGCTGACACCAGCTGAGCCGACCGGTGTCGACAACAGTCGCCCGTCAGTCCCCCACCACGACCGAAGCAACGGCCACTGTCGGACCCGGAACGGGCACCGGTTTCTTCGGCGGCTCGGCCCCGGAGGTGCCCGTCACGTTCACCATGCCGGCCGGCTGGGAATCGGACGGCGCGTTTGTCTCCAAGTCCGACGCCGATCCGGTCTTCGGGTTGGTGTTCATGGATGTCGGCAACATCTACGCCGATGGCTGTCAAATGGGTGCTGGTCGACCCCCCGCCCGGTCCGACCGTCGACGACCTCGTCTCGGCGTATGCGAAGTTGCCGGGGTTCGGAGCCACCCGCGCGCGATGTCACCGTCGACGGGTTTGAAGGGAAGCAGATCCAGTACACGGTTCCCGACTACAACGAGGACGAATGCAAAGACGGCCAGTTCGGAATATTTCAGAATGACCAGTAATTCCGGTGGCGACTGGCGCTCCGACTCTTTGGGCGCAGGCCCCCAAGCAGCAGAACAAACTGTGGATCCTCGACGTCGACGGCACCCGGCTCGTGATCCTTGCGGGGTACCCCCCGAACATGTCGGCGCAGGACCGAACCGACCTCGACGGGATCCTCAGCTCCATCCAAATCGGGTAAACCTCCGGTTGGCCTACGTGCGATCCTCGATGACCGCTCAATGGGTTCGGGCAGCCGAGTGCTGCTTCATGCTTCCAGCTCTAACTCGGCGGCATGCCCCGTATTCTGTTCAGCGGCCCATCGGGCCTCAGGACGTTCCCGGCGGACCGATGCTGGTCGAGTCGACGTGGTCCGGCGACGTGACCTCCTGGCTGTCGACGTCGACGTTGCAAAGCAGCAGGTCGAGCACAGCTTCCAGTCCCACCAGCAGTCGTATCCCAGTCCACTCGAAGCCCGTAGGGTCCCACACCAGGATCTTCGTGATCACAGGCGTGCTGCGGATGGAATCCGGTCCGGGAGGCGAGTCAATAGTCGAGGCCGGCCCCGGCGACTTCCTCTTCGTGCCCAAAGGTGCGATCCACCGTGAGGCCAACCCTGCCGCCACTGAGAGCCGGATCGTCGTCGTGCGAGCCGGCCACGGACCGCCAGTCATTAACGTGGACGGGCCGCCGTCCGGCCAGCAACTGTCATAGGACCTCCGTGTCGTCGAGACGACTGTCGAGGGCGTCGAGTCGCTCAGTCCACACCTGTCGATACGGCTCCAACCAGGTGTCGAGCTCGATCAATGGCTCGAAGCGCACTCGATACATGCGGCGTTGCGCATCGGGTCTCACCGCAACCAGGCCGGCCGTGCGGAGCACCCGGAGATGCTTGGAGACGCCCGGTTGGGAGATGCGCAGACGGTCGACAAGTTCTCCGACCGGACGCTCATCCTCCCGGAGCAATTCCAGAATTCGGCGTCGGTTTGGATCTGCCAACACCGCGAAGGAGATCATTCGCTGAGAATAGCACGCCAGTTATATAACCCGACCGGTATGCAACACTATTACCCACGGGTTAGCTACCCAACCCACACCTCCGCAACTCCCCACACAACTTCACCACCCTCACAATCCATATCCCCTACACCAAAAGGGTCATGAGCCGCCACAAGTACCCTCGTCCGATGCATCTGGCCCAGCTGAACGTCGGCCGTCTGATCGACCATCCAGACTCCCCCACTGTCGCCGAGTTCATAAGGGCTCTCCCCGCGATCAACCTCCTCGGTGAGGCGAGCCCCGGATTCATCTGGCGCCTGAAAGATGACGAAGGGCCGGGAGCCATCGATCAACGGTTCCCGGGTCATGAGGATGACGATCGCTTCATCTTGAATCTGACCGTCTGGACCGACTACGAATCCCTGCGGCATTTCACAACGCGGTCCGGACACGGCATGTATCTGAGACGGAGGTTGGAGTGGTTCGAGAAGGCCTCCGAGCCGACAACTGTCCTGTGGTGGGTCGAGGAGGACCACGTCCCCAGTCTGGAGGAGGCGGCCGACCGGCTGGCACATCTCCGCCGGCACGGGCCATCGCCGACCGCCTTCGACATGAAGACCACTTACCCATCTCCCGATGAGGCGAACAGATCGGGGTTGCTCCACGATGAGGCTCGTCTAACGGAAGTCCCGTGACTGCATGGTCTGCACCCCGATTGGCTCGAAGTCGCGGGCGACGATGTTGGTCACCCCGTCGTGGTACTCGAGTCGGCCGTGGATGACCAGGGCCGGGCTCTTCCGCACCACGAGACGATGCCTGGCCCAGACATCGGGGAGCACGATGATGTTGAGCAATCCGGTCTCGTCCTCGAGGTTGAGGAAATAGACGCCCTTGGCAGTGCCCGGGCGTTGACGATGAGTGACCACCCCTGCAACCTTGATCCGCGACCCGTTCCTCTCCATCGCCAGCGCCTCGGCGGCGGTCAGACATCCATCGAGCTGGTCACGGACGAAGCTCATCGGGTGGCGGTTGGAGACACCGGTCGACCACAGGTCGGCCCGATGCTCCTCCTCGGGAGCCATTATCGGCAGAGACGGCGCCTCCACCCCCGGTGACAGCGCCAGACGCTCGGGATCGATCTCGGCGAGAGCGCCCGCCGCCCACATCCCCTCCCGCCGGCCGAGACCAATTGACTCCAGGGCGCCGGAGGCGGCCAGCCCCTCCAAGGCTTCGACTCCCAGCCCGGTGCGAGCCGCCAGATCCTCTCCCGAGGTGAACTCCCCGCCCAGTATCCGGGCAGCTTCGACCCGGGTCACTTCCTTCTCCCCGAGGTTCCGCACATAGCGCAGCCCCATCCGCACTCCGACGGGAGGCCGGATCGGATCGTCTATCACCCCCCTTCCCCGTCGCCAGCTCTCCCCCAGATAAGTCACCACGTCCTCGGGATCGGCTTCGATCGGCTCGATGGTGCAGTCGTGCCATGAGACGTTGACATCGGGGCCTTTCACCATCACCCCATGACGTTGCGCGTCCTGGACCAGCGAGTTGGGGTTGTAGAAGCCCATCGGTTGGGCATTGAGCAGCCCGGCAAGATACTCGGCCGGGTAATGGAAGCGCAGCCAGGCCGACATGTAGACGATGTAGGCAAAACTCACCGAGTGGCTCTCGGGGAACCCGAAGGCGGCGAAGCCCTGCAGCTTCTCCCAGATCTCGTCGGCGGCGGCGCCGGTGATCCCATTGCCCGCCATCCCTTCGTACAGGTCCTCACGAAGCCGGCCCATCGCCTGCTCCGAGCGCTTGTGAGTCATCGCCTGCCGGAGCCGGTCCGCCTGTCCCCCATCGAACCCTGCACAGACCCGGGCCAGCTCCATGAGCTGTTCCTGGAAGACGGGAACGCCCAGGGTCTTCTCGAGGATCACCTCCGTAGAAGGATGTGGGTAGACGACAGGCTCCTCGCCGTTGCGCCGTCGCAGATAGGGATGGACCGATTGCCCCTGGATCGGCCCGGGGCGGATCAGCGCGACCTCTATCGCCAGGTCGTAGAAAGTCTTCGGTTTCATCTTGGGCAGGGTCGCCATCTGGGCCCGGGACTCGATCTGGAACAGCCCCACGGTGTCGGAGCGGGTTATCGAGCGATAGATGGCCTGCTCCTGGGGGATGGTGGACAGGTCGACGTCGATGCCGTGGGTGTCCTCGATCAGGTCGTGGGCGAGATGGAGGGCGTTGAGCATCCCCAGCCCGAGCAGATCGAACTTGACGATCCCCACTGCCGCCGAGTCGTCCTTGTCCCACTGGAGGACGGTGCGGCCTTCGAGTCTCCCCCATTCGAGGGGAACCACCTGCCATAGCGGCCGATCGGCGATCACCATCCCCCCAGAGTGAATCCCAAGATGGCGGGGAAAGCCGTCCAGACGCCAGCAGATGTCGTAGATCATCTCGGCGGTCATCCCCTCGGGCAACGGGCTATCGAGACGGATCTGGGCCGGGTCCCGGGTGTCGACGTACTTGGAGAGCCCGTCGACCTGAGCCTGAGTGAAGCCAAAGGTCTTGGCCACGTCTCGAAGCACCGACTTGGCCCGATAGGTGATCACGTTGGCCACCATCGCCGCCCGCTCCCGCCCGTAGGTCCGGTAGCAGTACTGGATCACCTCCTCCCGCCGGTCGGCCTCGAAGTCGATGTCGATGTCCGGCGGCCTCCCCCTCTCTTCGGAGAGGAATCGCTCGAAGGGGAGATGGAGCCGGATCGGGTCGACTCGGGTCAGCCCCAGGCAGCGGCACACCGCAGAGTCGGCCCCCGAACCCCGGATCTGGCAATAGATGTCCTGGGTCCGGGCGAAGTCCATGAGGTCGTTCACCACCAGGAAGTAGCCAGGAAAGCCGAGCGCTTCGATGATGCCGAGCTCGTGCTCCAGCCGGCGCCGGGCTCCTGGATCGATCCCGTCCTCGCTCCCCGGATATACGTCGCGTGCCCCCTCCCAGGTGAGATGACGCAGATACTCCATCTCGTCTCTGAAGTGACCGGGCATTGGGAAATCGGGCAGATTGGGCGCCATCAGCCCCAGGTCGAAGGCGAGACGCCGGCCCAGCTCGGCGCTTCTTGCCACCGCCCCCGGATAGCGGGCGAACCGACGAGCCATCTCGGCCGGGTGTTTCAGATACCGCTCGTCGGTGGCGGGACGGAAACCGTCGGCGACTGCAAGGGTGCGCCGGCCTCCGATAGCGGCCAGGACCTCGGACAGGTCGGCATCCTTCGCGTCGTGATAGTGGACCTGATTGGTGGCTACGGCGGAGAGGGATAGCTTCTGGGCCACTTCCCACACGAGATCGTTGCGGGGATCGTCCTCGGGCATGCGGTGATGCCAAAGCTCGAGATGGAGCCTGGTGCCGAACAGCTCACGCAGTCTGGAGGCGTCCCGGATTGCGCCCGTCAGATCTCCCCGGGCCGCCGCCTTGGCCACGGCGCCGGCGTGGCATCCGGTGAGGACATGGAGGTCCTGGTCGGCGGCGGCGGCAGCCAGGTCGTCCCAGGTGTAGATCGGGTGGCCTTTCTCCCCCCGCATCTGCGCTCTCGTCACCAGATTGGACAGACTCCGGTATCCATCGGGGGACCCGGCCAGCAGGACCAGATGATCGGTTTCGGGCAGGTTGGTCGGTTTGGCCCCGTGCGAGCGCACACTGCGCCCCCGTCGCAACCGCCCCTGGCCACCTTTGGCCCGGGCATGACGATGCTCGTCCCATTCCTGAGCGGCTCGCACCGGGTCGATAGGGCCCGATGGGCCCGTCTCGAGACCGATCTCAACCCCGTATATGGCGGGGAGACCGGTCTCCTTGGCTGCCTGCCAGAACCGCGATACCCCGTAGAACCCGTCGTGATCCGTGACCGCGAGCGCCTCATAACCGAGATCGATGGCCCGCTCCACCAGATCCTCGGGATGGGAGGCGCCGTCTAGAAAAGAGAAATTCGTGTGACAATGCAGTTCGGCGTACTCGCTCACCGTCGCACTATATCGAACATATGTTCGACGGGGAGAGGAGCTAGATCCAATCGTGAGTCAGATGAGACGACTGGTGATCGGCCTGACCGTGGTACTCGCCATCGCCTCGTGCGGCGCCGAGCCCGAAGCCGCCACCACCCTCGTCACTACCACTACGACCAGCACGACCGCCACCACAACGCCATCCACTACGACCAGTCACCACCACGTCACCACAGCGCCCGTCCAATCCACCACTCCGGCACTGCCCGTCTTCCCAGCAGAGCGGACGTCTTTGGAACATGGGGGCGATACCTGGGCAGTGGTCCTCGCCGGCTCCGAGAACCTCGACGATCCCGTGCTGACCGAGGCAGCTCATGAGGCAGAACAGGCTGGTTTCACGACCGGCGCAACCGACTGTGACTTTGGCGCATCGGAGGCCCTGGGTCTGCCGGCGTCCGGCGTCTACACCATCAGTGTCTATCTGGAGAATGAGGCCGACGCCGAGGCCGCCCTCCGGGCTTTCGAAGCGCGCGGCGTCAGCGGGGTTGTGGCCCTCGTACAGACCTTCTGCATGGACTGAGCATCGGGCCCGGTGACGACTGGGGACTATGTTCCGCTCATGGACACCCGATCCACAGTGATGGCCTGGGACGCCGCCCTTCGCTATTCCGACTGGGAAAGAGCGCGCTCCCTATTGACTGACGATGCGACCTATGTCGCCCCAGATCCACCTATCGATTGCGGCGGGCCCGACGAGATCATCGATCTCATGAAGTCGTTCAAGGGAGTCAACCCCGACGTCGAGTTGCTCGGTCTGGAAATACTCGGCGACAGCGCGATCGCCTCCCTGCGCCAGCCGGCGTGGGACTGGGAGTGGTTCCAGCTGATCACCGTTGCCGACGACCACATCGCCCGGCTCGAGGACTTCCCCACCAGGGAGGCGGCCATAGCGGCCGTGGACTGACCGATTTGCTCGGGCTGGCCCGCGTCACCGGTGCACTGTGCCCGCAATGCAGTAGGGGGAGGACATCGTCCTCCCCCTAAAGGTCACGATCGATGATCGTCGACTAGTTGGTCCACTTGCCGGCCACGGGAAGGTGGTCGGAGTCCCCGAAGGCGAACGACCCATCGGCAATGCCTTGGGTGTTGCTGTATCGGAAGTAGAAAGCGGCGTCGGCGGGACGGAACACAGCGGGCGTGTCAACCTCGTCGACAATGCCCCAGTCGCCGGCAACCAGACGATCGTTGGGATTCCCGAAGAAGAACTGAGAATCCGCGATGCCCTGTGTGTTCGACTGGCGGAAGTAGACGAACCCGGTCGGCTCACGATGCAAGCCGATGGTGTCCACTCCATCACCGTCGAAATCACCGACGAAGGGCTTATCACCGGGGTTGCCGAAGATGTACGAGTACTCGGCTTCTCCGAGGCCGCCATCGGCGGCGCCCATCTTGTTGATCACGTAGATCCGGGCCTCGCTGGGTCGATAGATGGACACGGTGTCACATCCGTCCCCGTCGAAATCGCCGGCCAGGGGCACATCTCCCGGGTTGCCGAAGAAGTACCTGACATCCGCAACACCCTGCGTGTTCGAGTTGCGCAGGTAGACGAACCCGTCCGACTGGCGGTAGAGGCCGGGAGTGTCGTCTCCGTCACAGTCCCAGTCGCCAGCGAAGGGACGGTCACCGGGATTCCCGTACAGGAAACTGTTCACCGCACCTGAACCATCGCGCAGGCTCCACATCCCGGTGGCGGGATCGACCAGACCAACCTGGTCCGCGTCGAGCGCAGGCGCCGGCGGGTTGGTGGGAGGTGTGGTCGGAGGGGTCGTGGGAGGTGTGGTCGGTGGTGTCGTGGGAGGTGTGGTTGGGGTCGTGTCGACGGTGTTGAAGCGGGCGGCGATGGTCTGGCCGTCCCAATCGTCGTCAGCTCGAAACGTGTCAACACCCCCGGCTCCACCATCCTCATAGAAGGGGCCGTGAGAGGTGTCCCAGAAGATGCGGTCGAAATCGAAGTCCTCGCCAACAGAGGGCGGCCCATCGACGAGACCCACGTTCAACGAGTCCCACCCGCCGGGAGTGCCATTCGGGGTGTTGCCGTGATGGGACGTGTTGTAGGCAATCCCGAAGATGATCTCATTGGGCACGGTGACTCCGTCCAGGTCGAACTCGACCGGGAAGGCGTAGCCGTTCCAACAGTCGCCAGCTTCGTCCTGCCAGCGGTTGCCTTCGCAGTCGGGATCACTCGAGGGTCGATAAGGGACTTCGACATCCTGAGTAACGGTCGCGATCAGGGCGCCGACGCCGGTTGGGGCATCGGAGTCCGCTTCGTAGAGATTGACCGTGATCGGGTGGTTGAAGGTTGCCCCATCCGACGTTGTGCAGCCCGTAGTCCAGCCCCCGGTCTCACAGGCCCAACTGGAGAACACGATCTCGACAGAGTCGAGCTCACGTGCCTCACCACCGAACACGATGTGGTCGCCGACCTCATCGGTCGAAGTCGCCTCGAAGCCGAGGCTGGGCAGGTTGCCCGGAAGCGACGCCGGAGTGGAGTCGTAGATGACGGTGTCCTCTGCGGCTGCCATCGCCGGGACGGCGAGGGCGACCAGGGCCACCGCACCGGCGAGGGCGGCGAGCAGACGACGTTTTCCTTGTGATTGCATGACTTATCTGACTTTCCTGATTGGCTTGCACACGCGCGCGGACGTAGTCCGTCACGCAATAAGGGTTCTCCCCTCCCCTGTCAGAACGGTATGTAGGGTGCTGCCGCTAGGAGGTGCCGGTGTGGGGGGCCTTCCGACCCATTTCAGCTGCCGCTCAGCGAGAAGTGCATCCAGTCCTTCAACGAGCTCCAATGCCCGCCCCAGCCCCAGCCGATCTCAGCGAAGCCTTCTGTGGCGACATCCCCGGGCACGATCATCCCAAGGCGCACGTCATCGCGATCGACATATGCCGAGGCCAGCTCCGGTAGGACCAGGTCGCCCTTGACGTACGGATTGTGGAACGGGTTGATGTCGATCCCGGTGCCAAAGGCGTGCTGGGACCAGGAGGTCGAATTGACGGCGGGCCGACACACGAAGCTTGTCGTGTCGTTCCAGTCCCCGGTGGGATGGGCGTCGATCTCCTCTTTGGTGATCACCCGCATCTGCTCGATGGGGAACCGGGTCTCATGCAGCCTCCGGAAGATCTCCACTACCTGCTCGGCCACGTCGGCGTTCACGATCATCTCCCCGGTATGGAATCGCTGGTCGAAACCGAAATGGCTCATGGTCAGATAAGACAATTCCTCCAAAGTGACCGGGCACTCCGGAACCCAACTGGCGCGGGCCACCACATCGGAGGGGATCGGGCTGATCGTCGAGTGGAACTGATCGTCGGGTGGTGGCGGCAACAAGTCCAGCGTCTCGAACTGCCGGTCCTGCATCTCGGGCGGCGTGGGCTGAACCACTCCGAACTCGTCGGGCCGGAGCGGGAGAAGTCTGGTGCCGAGCCACGTCGGGCGGGCGTAAGGGCTAGTGGTCGTGGTGGTGGCGATGGTGGTGGTCGTCGTCGGAGCGGTCGTCGTCGTGGTTGCGAACGTGGTCGTGGTCAGCTGGACCGTGGATGGCGACGAGGCGTCGGAGGACGACGAGACGCACCCCACCACCAGAAACAGGACGACAACGAAGCCCCGTCGCATGGCGTCGACGGTAACCGGGCCGTCGCCCAATCGGCTGGACGTAGGATTGGCAGATGGCGGCGATCAGCCAGGCTGTTCGGGACTTCCTCGCCACCGGCCCTCTCGGGCATGTTGCCACGCTGAACGAGGACGGCTCGGCACACATCACGCTGGCCTGGGTCGGTGTCGACGGTAACGAACTCGTCTGGTCCAGCTTCTTCGATCAACACAAACTCGAGTCGCTGCGGCGCGATCCACGAATCTCGATCTCGTTCCAGGCCAACGAGCATCACGGGGAGGGCCTGCATCCCTATCTCGTGGCCAGGGGCATCGCCCGCATCACGGAGGGCGGGGCGATGCCGGTCATGGACAATCTCGCCGAGGCATACATCGGCCCTGGCGCGGTGTTCCCCAATCGGAACATGCCCGATGGCTTCGTCATCCACGTTGCGGTGGAGCGGATCTACGGGCTCGGCCCCTGGGTGGAACGAGGCGTCTGACAACTAGGGCACCGGGCCGAGAACTAGTCGTTCGCCGCCAACACGATTGATGACAACCGGTGTGCCACTCGGGACGGCTTGCACAAGGGCGGCGGTGAGGTCGCCCGCAGGCAGCTCGTCCAGGTCCTCGACGATGAACTCGAGATCATCGCCATGGAACCCGACTGCGATCACTCGGGCGTTGGTTCCCTCCGCCCAGCCGTCGGCGACCTGTTTGGCTTGATCGGCGATCGAAAGCCTGTCCACGGTGTCGACGGTGGTGACGGTGAGCGGGATGGCGATCAGGACCGTGGCGGCGGCGACTACGCCATAAGCCAATGATCGTCGGAATTGTGGGAACTCGTGTGACTCCTTGGCGTAGCCGTAGGCCGTGAAGAGGATCGATCCGGCCACGATCATCGCCATCATGTTCGAGGCAAAGAGTTGGAATGCCCCAAAGGCGCCGTCGAGATCACCCGCTTGAAAAGTGATCCCAACCACCGCAAGTGGCGGGACCAACGAGATGGCGATGGCAACTCCGGGCATGACATCCGACACGTCTTTTCGGGCAAGACCGAAGGCGCCCGCGAAGCCGGTGGCCACTGCGGCGACGAGGTCGATGAGGTTCGGCGAGGTCCGACTCGAAACCTGGCTGTTCCGCGTGATAGGCACGATGTCGGGGAGCAAAGCCGCCAGGAGCCACCCGACCACGACGACGCCGGCCGCCCCCAACAGCACGGTCACCAATGATGAGGACAATCTCCTGACTTCAGAGGTGACGATCCCGAGAGCCGTCCCGATGATCGGAACACCCAGGGGCGCAACGATCATTGCCCCAATGACGGTCGCGGTGGAGTCGGCCAGGAGCCCAGCCGTGGCGATCAAGGCGGCCAGGAGCAGAAGGATGGCGAACCGCCACCGTTTTGTGGCCTTGTCACCGATATCGAGGAACAACTCCTCACTCAGCTCGGGCAGCGTGCGGCGCTGTCCCCGAGGCGTCACCATCGCGCTTTTTCCGGCAGGCCACCACGCGATCGATGCACGTCCGCGACCGTACCACCCGGGTAGCGTGCCACCGAGGAGGAAGCACAGTGTCATCCATCACCAAGACCATCCGACTGTCGGGGCAGGCGGCCGACTCGATCGAAGACGCGGTGCGAACCGTCCTGGCGCGAGCCGCTGCAACCATCTCTGACATACAGAAGTTCAGAATCGTCGAGGTTGGGGGCAAGGTGGACGATTCGGGTGTGCCGACCCAGTTCAGCGTGACCCTCGATATCACCTTCGGCATCAAGGACCCAGTCGAGCATGGATGACCCGGTTCTGACCGATCATGCGATCGTGACTCTCGAGCCGCAGCCGACCGTGGCGGTCCGGGCCCGGCTCCCCATGGATCAGCTCGACCTCGGTGCATTGTTCGCGGCCCAGCTCCCCCGACTCCATGCGGTCGCAATAGGCGGCGGCCCGCCGTACGGGAGATATCACGAGTTCGGCCCGACCTACGCCGACGTCGAGATCGGGATCCCGGTTGGCGATTCCCCACCTGACCTCTCTCGTCCGGAGGACGCCGATGACCTCCCCTTAGAGGTCTCGCAGCTGCCAGGTGGATTGACCGCGGTCGTCATCCATCACGGGAGTTACGACACCCTCGGCGTCGCCTACGACCGTTTCCACGATTGGATCCATGCCGAGGGGCACGACGACGGCCCGGGGCCGTGGGAGTCCTATATCGACGATCCAGCGGATGTCGCCGATGTTGGCGATCTGAGGACAGCACTGCATTGGCCTCTAGCCGACAAATGACCTCGCGGAGTCGGCGGCGGCTCTGCTCCAGGACGCCGGGATGACCGCATCCATCCCCGAGCCCGAGTCGTTGGGAAACGGGGTCCACCTCGTCCCGGCGCCGCTCCCCTTCAAGAGCCCGGCCTGGGTCAACACCTACGCCATCGAAGCCGACGGGGGGATTCTCCTGCTCGACTGCGGAACCGATTGGGAGCCGGGTCGCGAGGCGATCCGGGATGGTTTCGCCCAGCTCGGCCTCGACGAAGCTGCGGTGCACACCTTGGTCGTGTCCCACCTCCATCTCGACCACGTCGGCATGTCGGCCCGTCTGGTCCGGGAGCTCGGGTGCCGATTCGTGATGCACGAGCGTGCTGCCGAGCTGGTCGACCGATACAACGACACACCCGGATACGTCGATCGCTTGCTCCGCATCGGGCGCACCCATGGCGTCCCGCATCGCATGCTGGAAAGAGTGTCCGGTGACCTGGCCACCCGTCCTGCGTACATGCCGCTCATCGACCGTCCCGACCACACCGTGGCCGATGGTGAGCGAATCGACACCGGGGATGGCCGCTGGCTCGAGGTGATCCACACTCCCGGGCACGAGCCAGCCCACATCTGCCTCCGCGACTCGAGGACCGGAGTCTTCTTCTCCGGCGACCACGTCCTCCCCCGCATCTCTCCGGTGATCATGTGGGACGAGGGCCTGGGTGATCCCCTGGGCAACTACCTGGCCAGCCTCCAGAAGATCCTCGGAATGAGCCCAGGCATCACCTACCCGGCACATGGGACTCTGATCGATCGTGGTGACGAGCGTGCCAGACAGATCCTCCTCCACCACGATCGACGTCTTCTCGACATGGCCGAGATGGTCCGGGCGCGAGATGCCACCGCCTGGGAAGTGATGCTGAAGTCATTTCGACCCAATCTGACCCCACTCGAGGCCCGATTGGCTTTCCTCGAGACCGTTTCCCATCTCGAGCATCTCCAGTTGACGGGCAGGCTGCGCAGCGAACAACAGGACGGTCAGCTCGTATTCAGGCGCTGACCCCGTTTCGCCTCCCTCGAGCATGGGTAACTCCGATTCAAATACGGAGGTGAACATGCCAGTGCATCGTGGCAAGGACAGCAATGGCCCCTACTTTCAGTGGGGGGATTCGGGCAAGAAATATCACTATCAGGCCGGAGAAAAGAAGAGCCGGGAATCCGCCAAGCAGAAGGCCACCAAGCAGGGCCAGGCCGCCCGGGCCTCGGGCTACAAGGGCTGAGAGCTCATCCCTCCATGAGGTGGATGCCGTAGGCGAGGATGAAACCGAAGACGGTCACTACGCCCACCGCGCGCCCGGCGCGCTCATATGCCTCGGGGATCAAGGAGGTGGCGAGCATCGTCAAGACCGCCCCTCCGGAAAAGGCGAACACGAACGAGATGGTCCCGGTTGAAGCTCCGTCGAGAAGCACATAACCGGCCGCCGCGGCGAGTCCACAGGCGAGGACCACCGCAGCCCAGATCTCGAGCACGACCGAGCGTTTCCAGCCGCCCTCGATGAGGGTCGTGGTCGCGGCAACTCCTTCCGGCAGGTTGGAGATGAAGACCGCGACCAGCATCGCCACTCCCACCTCACCGGTCTGGAGCAGGGTGAGCCCGAGCACCGCGGTCTCCGGCACACCATCGAGTAGGGCTCCGAGGAGAATGGACAGGCCCGAGCCTTCCTCGGCCGAAGGCATTGCCGTCCCTTGACGGTGCCGTCTCTGGAACCGCCCGATGAGGATGTCGCCGACGGTGAACGCGGCCGCCCCGGCAAAGATACCGGTTACCACCGCCCCGGCACCACCACCCACCTCGGTCGCCTCTGCAATCAGCTCGAACGAGACTGCGCTGAGCAGAACGCCCGCGCCGAAAGCCATGATCAGACCCAGAAACCGCCGATGCGGCGGGCGGGCAACTGCGATGAGGGCGCCGATCAGCAGCGAGCTCGCTGCCAGCAGACCCCAGAGAAAGGCTTCGGTCAACTTCCGCTCAGCACCGACTCGACCGCGAAGTCACCCTCCGAGTACTGCACATCAGAGGCCCGCGCCGCGGCTTTGAGATCGACCTCCGCCTGCCGGACCAGATCGAGCCGGTCAGCCGACGCCGAGACCGATAACTGACTCACCTCTGCCCGCATCGACACCTGGGCATCGGACTTGGCCTTGCGGACGGCCGAGAGCACCTCAGCCGTCACTTCCAGCACCGTCGGGTCGCCGGCGACAGCTTCCAGCTCTTCGACCCGGGGCCAGATAGCCCGATGCACGGATCCCTCCCTCCACCAGGACCAGACCTCCTCGGTCACGAAGGGGAGGAAAGGGGCAAAGAGCCGGAGGTAGACAGTCAGTCCCAGCTGAAGGGCGGCATGGGCCGATGCCGCTGCTGGGCCGCCGTCGTACGCCCGACCCTTGACCAGCTCGAGATAGTCGTCGGTCCAGGTCCAGAAGGAGCGCTCGATGACTTCGAGGGCGCGGGCGTAGTCGAAATCGTCGAAGGTACTCGTCGCCTGAGAGACCACATCCGACAGGGCGGCAAGCATCGACCGGTCCAGCTGCTCGGTTATCGCCGAAGTGTCGACGTCTTCGGCGAAGCCCAGGGCGAAGCGGGAGGCGTTGAGTATCTTGGTGGCGAGTCGCCGGCCGATCTTCATCACCCCGTGATCAACCGCGGTGTCGGTCCCCGGGCGCCCATTGCAGGCCCAATAGCGGACGGCTTCGGCCCCGTGCTCCTCGATGAGGGCGAGCGGGGTGATCACGTTCCCCTTCGACTTGGACATCTTCTTCCGGTCCGGGTCGAGCACCCAGCCGTTGATCGTGGTCGTGGCCCAGGGCAGCACATCGTGCTCGTAGTGGGAGCGGACGACAGTCGAGAACAACCATGTGCGGATGATCTCCGGGCCCTGCGGTCTGAGATCCATCGGGAACACCCTCGCGAACAGATCAGGATCGTCCTCCCAATGCCCGGCGATCTGAGGAGTTAGCGACGAAGTGGCCCAGGTGTCCATGATGTCAGGATCCCCGACAAAGCCTCCGGGCTGGCCCCGCTGTGCCTCCTCATAGCCGGGTGCCACGGCTGAGGTGGGGTCCACGGGCAGCGCGCCCTCATCGGGGAGGATCGGGTGCTCGTGATCGACCAACCCGTCGGGGTCAACGGGATACCAGACCGGGACCGCCACTCCGAAGAAACGCTGTCTCGAGATCAGCCAATCGCCGGTCAGACCGTTGACCCAGTGCTCGTAGCGGACCTTCATGAAGTCCGGCACCCAGCGCAGCTCATCGCCCCGTTTCAGGAAACTCGACCGCGGCTCCGGATCCCTACCGCCATTGCGGATGTACCACTGTCGACTGGACACGATCTCGAGCGGGCGATCACCGTTCTCGTAGAACTTGACAGGATGTGTGATCGGACGCGGCTCCCCGTCGAGGTCGGCCGACTCCTCGAGCAGTTCCGCCATCCGCTTCTGTGCCTGGTTGGGATAGAGCCCGGCGATCTGCCGGTAGGCCTCCCGCCCGGCTTCTGTCTGGATCCAGTCGGGCACTTCCTCTCGCAGACGCCCGGTCTGCTGGATCAAGGCCCTGGTGGGGAGGTCGAGCTCTCGCCACCAGGTGACATCGGTCGTGTCGCCCCAGGTGCAGATCATCGCGATGCCGCTGCCCTTATCCGGCTCGGCCAGATGATGGGCGAGGACGGGGAGCTCGACTTCGAACAGCGGTGACCGAACGGTGCTCCCGAACAACGGCTCGTACCTCTCGTCCTCGGGATGAGCAACCAGAGCGACACATGCCGCGATCAGCTCCGGCCGTGTCGTCTCGATGAATAGCTGCGAGCCATCGCCTTTTCGGAACGCGACCCGGTAGTAGGCAGCGGGACGGTCCCTGTCCTCGAGCTCGGCTTGGGCGATGGCCGATTTGAAGTCGACGTCCCAGAGGACCGGCGCCTCCTGGGTGTAGGCCTCCCCACGAGCCAGGTTGCGGAGGAACGCCAGCTGGCTGATGCGCTGGCTGTGCGGGTCGATGGTGGCGTAGCTCTGCGTCCAGTCGACGGACAACCCGAGAATCCTCCACAGGTCCTCGAACACCTTCTCGTCCTCGGCGGTGAGACCGTGGCACAACTCGATGAAATTGCGTCGGCTGATCGAAATCGGAGATTCTGCAGGTTCCTCGGGCGGGGCGAAATCCGGGTCGTAGGGAAGGGTCGGATCACATCGCACCCCGTAGTAGTTCTGCACCCGGCGCTCGGTGGGCAGCCCGTTGTCGTCCCAGCCCATCGGGTAGAAGACCTCGTTCCCCTTCATCCGCCGGTAGCGGGCATGGGCGTCGGTCTGGACGTATCCGAAGACCGATCCCATGTGAAGCGAGCCGGAGACGGTCGGAGGCGGGGTGTCGATGGAGAAGATCTCCGAGCGCTCCTTGGAGCGGTCGAATCGATAAGTCCCCTCGGTCTCCCATCGCTCCATCCACTTCGCCTCGAGGCCTTCGAGGGCCGGCTTCTCGGGGATGTTCCTGGTCATCGGGGCGTGAAGGCTACCGGTGGGAGGTTGCCATCTCCTGCCAGACGCGTATGCTCGTGTCCGACATGAACCGGTTTTTCGCCCACACCCATCATCACCATCACCCTTCAACGGGTCGGATGACGATGGGCTGAGGCCGAGAAGCCACCAGCGCAGACGCCGACCCAAGCGGTCGGCGTTTCTCTTTCACGAGGGCGACGTCCCGGCCGCCACGGCGGGAAGGAAACCCGAGATGAGCACCGAGCCGACGATCCACCTGGCCGTCCCCAAAGGGCGGATGGAGACAGGTGTCTTCAATCTGCTGGCCGCCGCAGGCATCGAGCTCCACGTCGGCCAGCGAGGCTATCGGCCGGTCCTGTCCGAGCCCGGCTTCGAGGTGAAGCTCCTCAAACCACAGAACATCGTTGAAATGCTGGCCGCCGGGACACGCGACATCGGGTTCGCCGGGGCCGACTGGGTGGCCGAGCAGCAGGCCGATCTCGTCGAGCTCCTCGACACGGGGCTCGACCCGGTGCGGATCGTTGCCGCAGCCGCGGAGGGACTGCTCGAGGAGGGCGGTCTCCCGGACAGGAGGCTGGTGGTCGCCAGCGAATACGAGCGCATCGCTCGATCCTGGATCGCCGATCGCGGGCTCGACGCCATCTTTGTTCGCTCCTACGGGGCTACCGAAGTCTTCCCGCCGGAGGACGCGGACGTCATCGTCGACAACACCGCTACTGGCGAGACCCTGGCCGCCAACGGCCTGGCTGTCGTCGACGAGCTGATGGCCTCGTCGACCCGGCTCTATGCGAGCCAGGGAGCGGTGGCCGATCCGGGGAAGAAGGAGGCGATCGACGGCCTGGTGCTGAGTCTTAGGTCGGTTCTCGACGCGAGGAAAAGGGCGATGATCGAGCTGAATGTCTCTCTGGCAGACCTCGACGCCGTGATCGACGCTCTGCCGGCGATGAGGCAGCCCACGGTCGCCCCACTCCATGGTGGCGCCGGGATGGCAGTCAAGGCCGCGGTGCCACGTAGCGATCTGCCTCGCCTGATTCCCCGTCTCCGGCAGTTGGGGGCGACGGATATTGCGGTGTCGAGACTGGAGCAGATCGTCCCGTGAGCCGCCCTGCCACCTACGTCCCACAGGGGTTCGATCAGCCGATCGACCTCGACCTGTCCAGGAACGAAGGTCGAAGCCGGGCTGAGGAGCTCATCGCAGCCATCGAAGACCCTCGGAGACTGGTGGGGCGCTATCCGGACACTTCTTCGCTGCGGGCCCGCCTGGCCGATCGAAACGGCGTGTCTCAGGATCGCATCCTGGTGACCGCCGGTGGAGACGATGCCCTTTCACGTTGCTTCATGGCACGAGTGACTGAGGGCGGTGAGGCGGTGAGCACTTATCCCAGCTTCGAGATGATCCCCCGCTATGCCGAGCAGCGCGCCGCCAACCTCATCGAAGTTCCCTGGTGGACCGGGCCGTTCCCGGTCGGCGACGTCCTGACAGCCATCACCGAAGCCACCGAGGCCGTTTTCGTCGTTTCCCCAAACAACCCGACCGGCGGGGTGGCCAGCGAGATCGATCTCCTCAAGGTGGCCGGGGAGGCGCCATTTCTCGTCCTAGACGCCGCCTATGTCGAGTTCGCCGACTCCGACCCCAGCCCGGCACTCCTGGAGATGCCGAATGTGGTGATCACCCGCACCCTCTCCAAGGCGTATGGCCTGGCCGGGCTCCGGGTGGGGTATCTGCTCGGATCGCCCGATCTGGTTGCTGCGATCGGCGCATACGGCAGCCCTTACCCGGTCTCGGCCCTATCCGCCGCTTTGGCCGAAACCAGGCTCGACCGGCCTGCAGCAGAGCTGACGGCATTCGTAGATGAGGTACGCCGGGAGCGAGTCGAGCTCACCGGCGCTTTGACCAGTCTCGGCGCCCGGCCGCTCCCCTCACAAGCCAACTTCGTGCTCGCCGAGTTCGACGACCCTGGCTGGGTGGTGGCGGCGGCGGCATCGCTTGGGATCGGGCTTCGTCGCTTCGCCACCCGTCCCGGGCTCGAAGCGACGGTCAGGATCACCGTCCCCGGAGATACCGACGATTTCGACCGATTGCTTCGCGCTCTGGGGTCGATTCTCGCCCCCGCCGGGCTCATCTTCGATCTCGATGGCGTCATCGCAGATGTGAGCAGCTCGCAGGTCCTCGCCATCGTGGCCACGGCGTCCTCCTTCGGTGTCGAGATCGACGCCGCCGACATCGAGACGGCCAAAGCGAGTGGTCACAGCAACGACGATTGGGAGCTGACCCGACGCCTCTGCCTCGAGCACGGCGTGGATGCCCCGATCGAATCCGTCATGGAGCGATTCGAGGCCATGTATCAAGGCACTGCATCCTCACCCGGGCTCAAGCTGGCGGAGACACCTTTGGTCGACATCGAGACCTGGCGTCGTTGGGCGGCAACCCTGCCCCTTGCGGTCGTCACCGGGCGACCCCGCTCCGATGCGGAAGAGTTCCTGGAACGGTTCGGCCTGGCGGAGGGGATCACCGCCCTGGTCACCAGAGACGACGCCCCGCTCAAGCCAGACCCGGCGCCGGTACGGCAAGCCCTTGAGATCATGGGGGTAACCAGGGCCTGGATGCTGGGCGACACCCCCGACGATCTGGCGGCGGCCCGCGCCGCGGGCGTGGTGCCCATCGCGGTGATCGCCCCCGGCGACGACCCGGTGCGGGCGAGGGAGAGACTCGGCCCGGCCGCCCGAATACTCGAGAAGACGATCGACCTGGAGGAGATGCTGCCATGACACGACGGACTGAGCTCAACAGGGAAACCAGCGAGGTCACAATCACCGGTGCGCTGGACCTCGATGGGACCGGGATCACCGAGATCAAGACTGGATTGGGGTTCCTCGATCACATGCTCGGGGCGTTCGCCCGGCATGGTCGTTTCGATCTGACCCTGGTAGCGAGCGGTGACATCGCAGTCGACGACCACCACACCGTTGAAGACTGCGCCATCGTTCTGGGACGGGCGTTCGACCAGGCGTTGGGAGATCGCGGAGGTATCACCCGGTTTGGATATGCCTACGCCCCACTCGATGAGTCGCTGAGCCGAGCCGTGGTCGACCTGTCCGGCCGCCCCTGGCCGGAGATCTCCATCGCATTCTCCCGCGACACCATCGGCGAAGTGGCCACCGAGAACCTCATCCACTTCCTCAGCTCGTTCGCCATCGAGGGGCGGATGGCTCTGCATCTCGATCTGATCCGAGGCGAGAACGACCACCACAAGGCCGAATCGGCATTCAAGGCCCTCGCCGTCGCCCTCCGATCAGCGGTGAGCCTCGACGGGGGTGGCATACCCAGCACCAAAGGAACCCTGACTTGACCGACGTGAGGATCGTGCCCACCGGCACCGCCAACACCGCGTCGGTGACAGCCGCCTTGGTTCGGCTCGGCGCAACCGTCAGCGAGGCGAAATCAGCTGACGATGTCCACGACGGCGCGGGGGTGGTCCTGCCCGGGGTTGGCGCCTTTGGTGCGGCCATGTCGCGGGTCGACGACATTGGCCTTGCCCCTGCACTTCGGAGGCGGATCGAACAGGGACGACCGACCCTGGTGGTCTGCGTCGGCATGCAACTCCTGTGTCGTGACAGCGAGGAGAGCCCTGGAGCAGGTGGGCTCGCAGTGCTCGATGCGACCGTGACCCGGTTCGGTGGCGGTGTCAGGGTGCCCCAATTGGGATGGAACCAAGTCGATCCCGGTCCGAACATGCGGCTTCTGGAGCCGGGCTGGGCCTATTTCGCCAACAGCTACCGCCTCGATCGGGTACCTCCCGGATGGAACGCTGCCACCACTGAATACGGGGGCAGCTTCGTCGCTGCGTTGGTAAAGGGCGACGTGCTCGCCTGCCAGTTCCATCCGGAGCTCTCCGGGTCTTGGGGAGCTCGACTTCTCGGGCGTTGGCTGGAGACGGTGAAGGCGGCGGCATGAGCCTCGCATCCCGCGTCATCCCTTGTCTCGACATCAAAGACGGGCGTGTGGTCAAAGGCGTCCGATTCCAGGGTCTGCGCGATGCCGGTGACCCAACCGCCTGCGCCACCCTCTATGAGGAACAGGGCGGCGACGAGATCGTCCTCCTCGATGTCTCGGCCACCCCGGAAGGCAGGGGTCATGCACTCGACACCGTTCGAAAGGTCCGGGCGGTTCTCTCCATCCCACTCACCGTCGGGGGTGGTGTTCGCCGAGTCGACGACGCCGGCCGGCTCCTCGAGGCAGGAGCCGACAAGATCGGGATTAACACAGCGGCCGTGGCGCGTCCCGCCCTGATCGGCGAGATCGCCGAGCGCTTTGGAACACAGTGCACGGTGCTGGCCGTCGACGCCGCAGCGTCGTCAACAGGCTGGGAGGTGGTGGTGGAGAGTGGCAGGACCCGCACCGGGATCGATGCTGTGGAATGGTGTCGAAAAGCCACAGCGATGGGAGCCGGCGAGATTCTGCTCACGAGTTGGGATCGCGACGGGACTCGCCTCGGATACGAACTCGAATTGACCTCGGCGGTGGCAGAGGCGGTGACGGTCCCGGTCATCGCATCGGGGGGCGCCAACGAGCCGAGCCATCTCGTCGAGGCCATCCAGGCGGGGGCTTCGGCCGCACTCGTCGCCTCGATCCTGCACGATGGGGACACGACCGTCGGAGTCCTCAAGGCTGCGCTGTCGGCTGCCGGGATCGTGGTGCGACCATGATCATCCCTTCCATCGACATCTCCGGCGGACAGGCGGTGCAACTGGTGGGTGGTGAGACCCTCGCCGTGGAGGCCGGGGACCCTCGCCCAATCCTGGAGCGATTCGGATTGGTGGGCGAGGTCGCGGTGGTCGACATCGACGCTGCCCGAGGAGAGGGCGAGAACCGGGACTTGATCGCCGAGATGTGTCGTCAGGGCAAGGTGCGGGTCGGAGGCGGGATACGCGACGCGGCTGCTGCCCTGGAGTGGCTGGACCGCGGAGCAGAGAAAGTCATCGTCGGGACTGCAGCTACGCCCCAGCTCCTAGCCCAGCTTCCAGCCAACCGGGTCATCGTCGCCCTCGACTCCCGCGACGGCGAGGTGCTGACACATGGCTGGCGTCAGGGGACGGGGACTGGAGTGCTGGAGCGGGTCCAGCAGCTGAGAAGCCTTTGCGGCGGGTTCCTGGTCACCTTTGTGGAACGGGAGGGGCAACTGGCCGGGACTGACATCGATCGAGCTGCGACGGTCATCGAGGCTGCGGCGCCGGCGAGAGTCACCATCGCAGGAGGCATCACCACCCCCGAGGAGGTTGCCGCGCTCGATCGATTGGGCGCCGACGCACAGGTGGGCATGGCCCTCTATACCGGTCGAATGAAGATGGCCGACGCGCTGGCTGCGATGTTGACCTCCGATCGCCCCGATGGTCTATGGCCAACAGTGGTGGTCGACGAGCTGGGGACTGCTCTGGGGCTGGTCTATTCGAGTTCGGAGAGCCTGGGTCGGGCGTTGGAGGAACGGCGGGGCATCTATCACAGCCGCTCCCGCGGGATCTGGATCAAAGGGGAGACGTCGGGGGCGACCCAGCAGCTACTTGGTATCGATCTCGACTGTGACCGGGACAGCCTCAGGTTCGCCGTTCGGCAGACCGATCCCGGTTTCTGCCACACCGGCAACCGGAGCTGTTGGGGGGAGGACGGCGGTGTTGGACGATTGCAGAGACGGCTCGAAGCGATCGCGCAGACCGCTGACCCGGGATCGAACACCCGCAAGCTCCTCGACGACCCGGCGCTGCTCGCCGCCAAGCTCCGGGAAGAGGCCGACGAGCTGGCGGACGCCCAAGACCGCGAGCAGGTGGTACACGAGGGGGCCGATCTCCTCTACTTCCTCCTGGTCCGTTCGGTTGCGGCGGGTGTCGGCATCGACGACCTGGCCAACGAGCTCGATCGTCGGGAACGCCTGGTGACTCGAAGGGCGATGACCGCCAAGGAGAACCTCCGATGAGATCGCTGCCCCGAATCGAGGTCCTGCCCGATGTCGTTCGCCGCCCTGCCGATCTCGACACCGGGGCCCTCACCGGCGAGATCCTCGAGGAGGTGCGTGCGATCGGCGAGCCTGCGATTCGCCGATTCTCCGAGCATTTCGGCGACCTGGCCCCGGGTGAGCAGATCATCCACGATCGGGGAGGCCTCGAGCAGTCGCTCGATCGGATTGGACCCGATGAGCGTCAGACATTGGAGAGAGTGGCGTCGCGGATCCAGCACTTCGCCGAAGCGCAGCGGGAGGCACTGGTCGATGTCGACGTCGAGGTGACCGGAGGGCGAGCCGGACATCGCTGGGTACCGATCAAATCGGTGGGCGCCTACGCACCGGGAGGGCGCTATCCCCTCCCTTCTTCGGTGCTGATGACCGTGATACCGGCATGGGTGGCTGGAGTGAAGACGGTCTGGGTTGCCTCGCCGCGCCCGACCGAGGTCACCCTGGCCGCAGCCGCCGTCGCCGGAGCCGACGGATTGCTGGCGATCGGTGGCGCCCAGGCCATCGCCGCCCTCGCCTTTGGCGTTCTGTCTCCTCCCTGTGATCTCATCGTGGGCCCGGGAAACAAGTATGTGACAGCCGCAAAGAGAGCGCTCTTTGGTGAGGTCGGGCTAGATGGCCTCGCCGGGCCGAGTGAGATCCTGGTCGTCGCCGACGACCGGGCCGACCCCGCGTTGGTTGCGGCCGACCTGCTCGCCCAGGCGGAGCATGACATCGATGCTCTCCCCCTCCTGGTGACGACGAGCCTGCGGCTGGCTAATGACGTGGATCACCAGATCGAGCTCCAGCTCTCCGACCTGCCGACCTCGTCGGTTGCCCGACAGGCACTGACCAATGGCTTCTCCCTGGTGGTCGGCTCGTTGGATGAGGCCGTGTCCGCCGCCGAACGGGTGGCGCCAGAGCATCTCGCCCTGCACGTAGAGCAACCCGGGGAACTGTTGGGAAAGCTCACGTCCTACGGATCGGTGTTCCTCGGAGGACAGAGTGCGGAGGCATTCGCCGACTATGGAGTAGGGCCCAATCACGTGCTCCCCACTGCGGGCGGCGCCAGATTCCAGTCCGGTCTCTCCGTCATGACCTTTCTCAAGGCTCCGACATGGTCCCGTCTCGATGATCCCGCCGAACTGGTCGAGGACACCGTTCTTCTCGCCCGGCTCGAGGGTCTCGAAGCTCATGCCCGGGCGGCGATGGTCCGGGTCGACCCCTGACCCAGCCTCAGCTCGAAGCCCACCCGTGGAGCAGCCCGTCGACCAACTTCTCCGCCCACATTGGGTCGGTCCGGCCGAACTGGCCCAGGAGCATGCGGAGGATGACCGGGCCGGTGAGCATGTCGACCGCGACGTCGATATCCAGGTCGTCTCTCAACTCCCCACGGTCTCTCGCCGCCATCAGCATCCCGCTCAACATCTCACGTCGGGGCAAGATCACCTTCTCGGCGTAGCGCCGGCCGAGATCGGTGCCGGCGTGGATCTCGGCCGCCATCCGGGGGAAGATCTGGCCCGCCTCGATCTCGCTGAGAAAGACCTGCAGTCGGTCGAGCAGCTCGAGTAGGTCATCTCTCAGCTGGCCTGTTTGCGGCGCCTCGCCCCCCGGCGCGATGTTGGCGATCACGTCGACCAGCATCTCCTCCTTGGAGCCCCAGCGCCGGTAGATGCTCGCCTTGCTCACTCTCGCCCTGGCTGCGACCGCATCCATGCTGAGACCAGATACCCCCGACTCGCACAAGAGACCGATCACGGCATCGGTCACCGCAACCGAGACAGCGGCGTCCCGAGGTCTGCCGGTCCTACGACTGCTGATGGTCATGACGCCTCTTCGAGACCGGTGGCCAGGTGAGGCGACTCGGCCAGCCCCTCCTCACGCCCTGTTGCGACCAATGGCCGGGCCGGGAGGTATGCCCAGGTCACGACTGCGCCGAGCAGCGCCACAGCCACTGCCACCCAAACCGCCGCGTTCATGCCGTCGATGAATGCCGCCGATGCAGCCTGGATCAAACCTGCCCCCGCTTCGCCGATCTGAGAAGCCACGGCCGCGGCACCGCCGATCGAGTCGGCGGCGACATCCGCCGCCGCGCCCGGGAGCGAGGACACGACCGGCGCCATCGCGGCCCCGTACGAGGATGCCAGCACGCTCCCGAGGATGGCCACCCCAAGAGCACCGCCGATCTGCCGGGTTGTGTCATTCATCGCCGACCCGACACCGGCCTTGGCCAGCGGGAGCGAGCCCATGATCGAATCGGTCGCCGGCGCCATCGCGGTGCCCATGCCGGCGCCGAGGATGGCGAGGGCCACGGCCACCCGACCGTATCCCGTGTCGACCGAGATGGTGGCCAGGATGGAGAGGGCGACTGCCACGATGGTGAGCCCTGAGGCCACCACCGCCTTTGTCCCGAAACGCTCGGTGAGACGGGCGGAGAGGGGTGCGGCCACGATCATCGTCGCGACGGGCATCACTCTGACCCCCGCCTCGAGCGGGGTGTAACCAAGGACGAACTGGAGATACTGGGTGTTGAGGAAGACCGTCCCGAACATGGCGAAGAACACCAGGGTGATGGCCACGCTGGCTGCGCTGAACCTCGGATCCTCGAAGAAGCTGAGACGGAGCATTGGGTGCTCGGTATGAGCCTCCCACCAGAGAAACGCGGTCAACATGACCGCGGCGATGCCAAACGCGGCCAGCACCACCCCATCGGTCCATCCCCGGGAGGGGGCTTCGATGATGGCGTAGACGAGCGCCACCAGGCCGGCGATGGAGAGGACCGCGCCGAGCGGGTCGAGAGGTGTGGCATCCGGGTCCTTCGACTCGGGCACGAGGAAGGCGCCCGCCACCACGGCGACGATGACCACCCCAACGTTGATCAAGAAGATCGAGCCCCACCAGAAGTGCTCGAGGAGCCATCCACCGATCACCGGGCCGAGGATGATGCCGAGACCCGCCACGGCCGCCCATACGCCAATCGCCCGACCACGCTCCCGACCCTCGAAGACATTGGTGACGATGGACAGCGTCGCGGGCATGATCAACGCGCCTCCGACGCCCATCAGGGCTCGGGCACCGATGAGGGTGGCAGACGAGTCGGAGAAGGCGGCCAGGACCGAGCTCATCCCGAAGACCAGGAGCCCGACGGTCAGGGCCAGCTTGCGCCCGAATCGATCGCCCAGGGCGCCCATGGTGAGGAGAAGGCCGGCGAAGACCAGGATGTAGGAGTCGACGATCCACTGCAGTTCGCTGGCCGTCGCCCCCAGCTCGCGGACCAGGGTGGGCAGGGCAACGTTGAGGATCGTGTTGTCGAGCCCGATCACCACCAGGCTCAAGGAGAGAACGAGCAGTGTCGCCCAACGGCGGCGGTGAATCGTCTCGGCGTCCATGGCACTCCTCGGGCTAGTTACGAAACTATACCGTATCGTATCGAAAGATAGGATCGTCGTCCCCACGAAAGGAGCGTCTTGTGGCGGGCGAGCTTGCCTTCGTCGAATTCGGTGTGGAAGACGTGGAAACGGCGCGGGTCTTCTACCAAGGCCTTTTCGGCTGGAAGTTCGAGACCGGTCCCGGAGACCAGGGGCTGGTGATCTCAGGCCCCAACGTCGGCGCCGGCATTCACGGCGACGACCCGGGTGCCTCCCCGTACGTCTTCTTCAGGGTCGACGACATCGACGCCGCCGTCCAGAGGGTTCAGGAGCTGGGTGGCTCGGTAAACGACATCGACGTGGATGGGGACGACGAATCGGTCGCCACATTCGGCCGTTTCAAGCTGTGCAAGGATGACCAGGGCTCGCCATTCGGTCTGCACCAGGCACCGCTACCCATGTGATCAGACCAAGTCGGTAGCGCAGGACCGGCACCGCGACACCCAGCTACTGGTCGACCGACCATCTTCGCGTGGAGGGCAAGGACACGTCGCCATAACCGTTGCAGCGGGCTTCACTCAGCTGGAACTCGAACAGGACGTAGCGGTCGGGCGGCTCGTAGCCCGCCGCGTCGGCCACTAGCGCCCACATGTCAGAATCGTCTACCGCGCGTCCAATGCCACTGGCCCAGAACTCGCCGCCGGTGCCTGCATTGTCCGGAACGCCGTTGTGCATGGCGAACCATTGCCGGTCCAGGAGATCTCGCCGTTTGGGTGAGGTCGGCTCCATGAACAGGAACAGGCCGGAGCCGGCGAAGATCGGCGTCACCGGGTGGACCCGGGGCGCACCCGACTGGCGGATCGTCGCCAGGTACGCCGGTGCTGCGGTCAGTCTTTCTGCGCCGAACCGTGCCAGCTCAGGCTCATGCTTGGCGAACTCCGACCAACCGATCGTCTGTGGCGATGTCGTGCTCGGGGAAACGCTCATGACAGCGACGCTACGTGGATGCGCCGAAACCTGCTTCTCCATGACTGCTCGCTTCGGCCCGCTCCCGACGTTCGCTCTTGCGCGGCCGGGTCAACACCATCGTCTCGCAGCCGGGCACCATCCGCAGCTCGTCGTGGTTGCGGGCGCGGTATGAGCTGGGCGCCTCCCCCACCAACTCGCTGAACTTGGCCGAGAAGGAGCCAAGGCTCGTGCAGCCGACCGCCATGCAGACCTCGGTCACGCTGAGGTCCGTGTTCCGAAACAGCGTCTTCGCCCGCTCGATGCGGCGGGTCATGAGATAGGAGTAGGGCGTCTCCGAGTACGCCGCGCGAAAACGTCGGCTGAAATGAGCGGGGGACATCGCCGCCGTGCGGGCGAGCGCCGGGACATCGAGCGGTTGTGCGTACTCGCGATCCATGCGGTCCCTGGCATGACGCAACAAACGCAGCTCACCCAGGTCAACGCTCATTGGGGCCAGCCTACCTGCGGGTGTCTCCCCCAAGGCCGGCAGAGCGGGTCTGAGAGGATGGCTAGGCCGACTTCACGTACTTGGCGAGGTGCTGGCCGGTGAGGGTCGAGCCGTCCGCGACCAGATCTGCCGGTGTGCCCTCGAACACCACCCGACCACCGTCGTGCCCGGCTCCGGGCCCAAGGTCGATGATCCAGTCGGAGTGCGCCATCACGGCCAGGTGGTGCTCGATGACGATGACCGACTTCCCCGAGTCGACGAGCTGATCGAGAAGACCAAGAAGGTGGTCGACATCGGCGAGATGCAGCCCGTTGGTGGGCTCGTCGAGCACGTAGATCCCGCCCTTTTCCGCCATGTGGATCGCCAGCTTGAGCCGTTGGCGCTCGCCACCGGAGAGCGTCGTCAGCGGTTGTCCGATGCTGAGGTATCCCAGCCCCACTGCGGACATCCGTTCCAGGATGGCGTGGGCCGCAGGGACCCGGGCCTCACCCTCGGCGAAGAAATCCTCGGCCTCGACGACCGACATGGCCAGTACCTCGCTGATATCCCGACCGCCCAACCCGTACTCGAGCACCTCGGCCTGGAACCGCTTGCCCTCGCACACCTCGCAGGTGGTGGCGACAGTGTCCATGAACCCCAATTCGGTGTAGATGACACCGGCGCCGTTGCAGTTGGGGCAGGCGCCCTCGGAGTTGGCACTGAACAGCGCCGGCTTCACCCCGTTGGCCTTGGCGAAAGCCTTGCGGATCGACTCGAGCATCCCGGTGTACGTAGCGGGATTGCTCCTTCGCGACCCACGGATCGGGGTTTGGTCCACCGAGACGACATCCGACCCCTGTGGGAGGGAGTCATGTAGTAGAGAGCTCTTCCCGGAGCCGGCGACGCCGGTGACGACGACCAGCACGCCGAGCGGGATATCGACGTCGACGTCCTGCAGGTTGTGGGCGTTGGCGCCACGAATCTCCATCGTGCCGGAGGCGATGCGCACCGTTGATTTGAGAGACGCCTGGTCGTCGAGATGCTTGCCGCTAAGAGTTCCGCTCGATCGCAGCTCTGCCACGGTGCCTTCGAACACGACCTCGCCACCCCCAGTGCCGGCCCCGGGGCCGAGATCGATGACGTGGTCGGCGATCTCGATGGTCTCCGGATCGTGCTCCACGACGAGCACCGTGTTGCCCTTGTCGCGAAGCTGGAGGAGCAAGTCGTTCATCCGCTGGATGTCGTGGGGATGCAGACCGATGGTCGGCTCATCGAAGACATAGGTGATGTCGGTCAGGGCCGATCCGAGATGGCGGATCATCTTGGTGCGCTGTGCCTCGCCGCCTGACAGGGTGCCCGACGGCCGGTCGAGGGAGAGGTAGCCGAGGCCGATCTCGACGAAGGAGTCGAGGCTCTGTTGCAGCGCGGTCAGGAGGGGCGCGAATGACGGTTCGTCGAGGCCGCGAATCCAATCGGCCAGGTCGCTTATCTGCATGGCGCACGCGTCAGCAATGCTGATGCCCGCGATCTTCGACGAACGGGCCGCCTCGTTGAGCCGGGTGCCGCCACAGTCCGGGCATGCTGTGAACGTCACCGCCCGCTCCACGAACGCCCGGATGTGCGGCTGGAGAGTGTCGATGTCCTTGGACAGGAATGACTTCTGGATCTGGGGGACGAGGCCCTCGTAGGTCAGGTTGATACCGTTGACCTTGACCTTCACCGGCTCCTTGTGGAGGAAGTCGTTGAGCTCCTTCTTGGTGTATTTGCTGACCGGCTTGTCCGGGTCGAGGAATCCCGACTCGATGAAGATCCGCACCGACCAGCCATCCGCCTTGTAGCCAGGAACCGTGATCGCCCCCTCGGCGAGCGACTTGGAGTCGTCATAGAGCTGGGTGAGGTCGATGTCGTTGACCGAGCCCATGCCTTCGCAGCGCGGGCACATACCGCCGTGGTAGACGAGGTTTCGCACCACGACCCGCTCCCCTTTGCCCTTGTCGACGGTCATCGCCCCGCTCGCCTTCCGGGTGGGGATGTTGAAGGAATACGCGGGCGGAGGGCCGATGTGCGGCTCACCGAGCCGACTGAAGAGAAGTCGCAGCATCGCATTGACGTCGGTGGCGGTGCCGATGGTCGAGCGAACGTTGGCGCCCATCCGCTCCTGGTCGACGATGATCGCCGTCGTCAGGCCGTCCAAGACGTCGACCTCGGGCCGGGCCATGGTCGGCATCAAGCCCTGCACGAAGGCGCTGTAGGTCTCGTTGATCATCCGCTGCGACTCGGCGGCGATCGTTTCGAAGACGAGGGAGCTCTTCCCGGATCCCGAGACCCCGGTGAACACCGTCAAACGGCGCTTCGGGATTTCGACACTGACGTCCTTGAGGTTGTTCTCTCGAGCACCGGTCACCCGGATGAAAGCGTGGCTGTCGGCGACGTGCATGGTCCTCACCGTAATTGACGATGACGGCTGCCCGGAAGGGCAGCTGTTGCGATGCCGGTTCTAGCCCTGCTCGATGCGGAGCATGTTGCCGGCCGGGTCGCGCACGGCGGCGTCGCGGGCGCCCCAGAACTGGTCGGCCGGCTCCGAGAGCACCTCCACCCCTGGCGCGGCGGCCACCTTCTCGAAGGTCTCGGCGAGGTCCTCGGTGCGGAAGAAGACCGGCCCCAGCTCCCCCTTGGCGAGCAGAGCTGCAATGGCATCCCCATCCTCCTGGGAGCGGCCGGCGTGCGGCTGCGACAGGACGATCTGGATTTCGGGTTGGCTCTCGGTGGCGAGGGTGATCCACCGGAACCCCTCATTGGCGACCTCGTTCGTCACCTCGAGGCCGAGCGTGTCGCGGTAGAAGGCGAGGGCGGCATCTGGATCGTCGACGAGGATGTGCACATGGCTTATTGAAACGCTCATGTCGTTGACCCTATGCGGGTGCGGCGGCGGATGCTTCTCCGAAACTGCTCGATTGAGCAGTTGTCACATGTTGCGCCGATACTGCCCGCCGACCGCGTAGAGGGCCTTGCTCATCTGCCCCAAGGAGGCCACCTTGGCCGTGTCCATCAGCTGGGCAAAGATGTTGCCACCCGAGATCGCCGTCTTCTGCAGCTCCTCGAGCGCCGTTGCCCCGACGTCACGGTGCTGTTCCTGAAAGGCGCGCACATTTGCGATCTGGCGGTCCTTGTCCTCGTCGGTTGACCTGATCAACGCCGTGGGGATGACGAAAGGTGAGCCTTCCTTGGAGATGAACGTGTTGACCCCCACCACCGGGTAGGCGCCGGCCTCCTTCTGCTGCTCGTAATAGAGAGATTCCTCCTGGATCTTGGTGCGCTGGTACTGCCGTTCCATCGCGCCGAGCACTCCCCCGCGGCTGTTGATCCGGTCGAACTCGACGAGCACAGCCTCCTCGACCAGATCGGTCAGCTCCTCGATGATGAAGCTGCCCTGAAGTGGGTTTTGGTTCTTGGCCAGCCCGAGCTCCTGATTGATGATGAGCTGGATGGCCAGGGCACGGCGCACCGACTCCTCGGTCGGAGTGGTGATCGCCTCGTCGTAGGCGTTGGTGTGGAGGCTGTTGGTGTTGTCGTAGATGGCGTAGAGGGCCTGCAGCGTGGTCCTGATGTCGTTGAACGAGATCTCCTGGGCATGGAGCGAGCGCCCGGAGGTCTGCACGTGGTACTTCAGCATCTGGGACCGCTCGTTGCCTCGGTAACGATGCTTGATCGCCTTGGCCCAGATGCGACGTGCCACCCGCCCGATGACGGCATATTCGGCGTCGATGCCGTTGGAGAAGAAGAAAGAGAGATTGGGGGCGAAGTCGTCGATGTCCATGCCCCGGGCCAGGTAGTTCTCTACATAGGTGAACCCATTGGCCAGGGTGAAGGCCAGCTGGGTGATCGGGTTGGCCCCGGCCTCAGCCATGTGATATCCGCTGATCGACACCGAATAGAAGTTGCGGACGTCATTGTCGACGAACCACTGCTGGATGTCCCCCATCATGCCCAGGGCGAACTCGGTGGAGAAGATGCAGGTGTTCTGGGCCTGATCCTCCTTCAGGATGTCCGCTTGCACCGTCCCCCGCACCCGGGCGACCGTCTCGGCCCTGATCCGGTCGTATACGTCGGAAGGGAGCACCTGGTCTCCGGTGACGCCGAGGAGCCGGAGACCGAGCCCTCCGTGGCCCTCGGGGAGATCTCCCTCATAGGCGGGGCGTGGGCGTCCGCGGTAGATCTCGTCGATTCGAGTCTCCACCTCCCCCCAGAGGTCGTTCTCGTCGATGTGCCGCTCACAGGCCTGGTCGATGGCGGCGTTCATGAAAAAGGCGAGGATCATCGGGGCCGGGCCGTTGATGGTCATCGACACCGAGGTGGCAGGGTCGGAAAGGTCGAAGCCCGAGTACAGCTTCTTGGCGTCATCCAAAGAGGCGATGGAGACTCCGGAATTGCCCACTTTGCCGTAGATGTCGGGCCGCTCGTGGGGGTCCTCCCCGTAGAGGGTCACCGAGTCGAACGCGGTGGAGAGCCGCTTCGCCGGCATGCCTGCGGCGAGGTAGTGGAATCGCCGGTTGGTCTGCTCCGGAGGGCCTTCTCCGGCGAACATCCGGGCAGGGTCCTCTTCCGCCCGCTTGAAAGCGAACACCCCGGCGGTGTAGGGGAACTCGCCGGGGACATTTTCCTGAAGAAGCCAATGCAGCCGATCTCCCCACGACCGGTACCGGGGCAGGGCAACCTTGGGCACACGGGTATGACTCAGGGTCTCCTCGTGCAACGGGACCCTGATCTCCCGCCCCCTGACGTGATAGATGAACTCGGTCCCGGAGTACTCGGCGAGAAGCGCCTCCCAGCGCTCGAGAGCACGGCGATTCTCGGGATCGATGGCCTCCTCCACCTCGCCGACCAGGTGGTCCACCTCGGCGCCTCGCTCCCTTGCCCCCTCCAGTCGATAGAGCAGGTCGGCGGTCTTCGACTGCTCCCTTGCCCAGGTGTCGTAACCGCGGTTGGCTTCCACTATCTCGGCGAGGTACCGGGTCCTCTCCGGAGGCACCACATGCTGTTTCGCGGAATCGCTGAGGGGAAGGTCCAGCTTCGATTCGAGGTTCAAGCCGTGGGCTGCCAGCTCGGCCACGAGTGCCCGATAGAAGCGGTTGGTGCCCGGATCGTTGAAATCGGACGCGACTGTCAGATGCACCGGAAGGTCGTCGTCGTTGGCGGTGAAGGCGAGACGATTTCGCTTGTATTGCTTCCGGACATCCCGCAGCGCGTCCCGAGCCCCCTCCTTGTCTGCCTTGTTGATCGCGACCAGGTCGGCGTAGTCGAGCATGTCGATCTTCTCCAACTGCGTGGCCGCCCCGTATTCGGGAGTCATCACATAGATCGACAGGTCGGCATAGTCGACGATCTCGGTGTCCGACTGGCCGATGCCCGAGGTCTCCAAAATCACCAGATCGAACCCTGCAGCCTTGATCACCTCGATGGCGTGTTGAACGTGGGGCGAAAGGGCGAGGTTGGCCTGGCGGGTCGCCAGTGAGCGCATGTAGGCACGCGGGTGGGGCAAGGAGTTCAACCGGATCCGATCCCCGAGGAGCGCTCCCCCGGAGCGGCGCTTGGAGGGGTCGACCGACACGACGGCAACCTTCAACTCCTCGAAGTCGAGCAGAAATCTCCGCAACAGCTCGTCGACGAGGCTCGATTTCCCCGACCCTCCGGTGCCGGTGATCCCCACCACCGGTGCCGAAGAGGTGGCGGCGCGCTTCTCGACCTGCTCGAAGACGTCCTGGTACTTGTCGGGGAAGTTCTCCGCAGCCGAGATCAGCGCCGCCACCATCCTGGTGTTGTCCGCATCCAGGTCGTCGAGGTCGAAATCCTCACCCAGCTCCCCGCTGGCGAAATCGGACCGGATCAGCATGTCGGCCACCATCCCCTGCAGACCCAATTCGCGCCCATCGTCTGGCGAGTAGATCCGGGTTATCCCGTATTTGCCGAGTTCCTCTCCCTCAGCGGGGAGGATGGTGCCCCCGCCCCCACCAAACAGTCGGATGTGCCCCGCATCGCGCTCCAGGAGCAGGTCGCGCAGATACCGGTAGAACTCCATGTGGCCGCCCTGATAGGAGGTGACGGCGATGGCGTGGGCGTCCTCCTCGATCGCGGTCTCGACGATGTCGAGCCCGGTTCGGTTGTGGCCCAGGTGGACCACTTCGGCGCCCGATGCCTGGAGGATGCGGCGGAAGATGTTGATCGAGGCGTCATGGCCGTCGAACAAGGTGGTGGCGGTCACGAAACGGACCTTGTTGGCCAGATTGGGCCTGTCTGCCGTGCCCTCCGTCATTCATCCTTCCCTTGGACTAGTGCAAACTGTACCCAGGAATTGGGCGTTCTCCCCCTTGTTCCGCGGGACCGTAAACGAGTACATTGATGCCCGGATGTACTTCACGGGGCGGTTGAAAGCAGTCAAATTGGAGCCGACCGCGGTCACGATCGAGATCGCAGAAGGTCGATTCCGAGTAGTAGCCGGTAAACGCCACCTGGGCTCCTGGCCGATGGACACCCTGGAGATCCATCGGACATCGGTTTACCGGTTCGCCTTCGAGATAGAAGGAGACACGTTCGAGTTCTTCCCCGAGGACCCCTCGGCCTTCTCGAACGCCGTTGGGGCCGTCGTCGACCTCACCGAGGCCAAAGGCCGGTTCGGGCTCAAGGCCCGGATTCAAGACGCCAGCAACGTCTGAGCCGAATCCCTGCCAAAATCGAGGGATGGTCCCCCGTCTACTGATCCGTGGAGTGACCGCCGGCGCAGTCATCCTTGGCGCCGAGGCGCTCTACGCCGTCCTCCACCCCGCCCCCCGGCAGACAGAGTTCGATCCTTCCGGGGTCTTCGGTGACCCCGCCCACCCCCCATTCCGGGTGGCTGTCCTCGGCGACTCCTCGGTGCACGCACCCGGTGTGGCCGGGCCTCACGAGATCTGGGTCAACCTGATCTGTCAGACGATGGGGCAAAGCCGGCGCGTCACGTTGCGCTCCTTCGCGGTGACCGGATCACGTGCCGACGACCTGCTCCGTGACCAGCTCGAGCCCGCGATCGCCTTCGAGCCCGACATGTTTCTCGTCTCGGTGGGGGCCAACGACGTCATCCACGGTGTTGGAATCAGGCAATTCGAGACAAGGCTCGACGAGTTGGTCGCCGCTCTCACCGAAAGCGATGCCCTCGTCATCCTGAGCGGTGTCGGCGATATCGGCACGATCCCCCGGCTGAAACCACCGCTGCGCAACATCGTGACACGACGGTCGGGGCGCTTCGATCAGGTGCATCAAGACGTAGCCAGCCGATACGGTGCTCATGTCGTGGAACATCGCAAGGACGATCCGGCCATCTGGTATTCGGACCGGGCCCTCTGGTCCCCGGACATGTTCCACGTCAGCGCCGCCGGGCATCGACGCTGGGCCGACTCGACGTGGCGGATGCTCGAGCCCCTGCTCGAGGCGTATGAATCGCGCTCGAGGCCCTGGAACGCCTGGGTTCGGCTCAGGTCGGGCATTTCGGCTCGATCACCCCGGATGGCCGACCTCATCTGGTGGTGGTCACCTTCGCCGTGATCGGCTTCAACGTCGTCCACATGATCGATGAGAAGCCGAAGACCACCCGCAACCTGCAGCGGCTACAGAACGTGGAGACGCTCCCCATCGCTTCGATGCTGGTGGATCACTACGACGAAGACTGGAAGCAGCTTTGGTGGGTGCGGGCCGACGGTGAGGTCACCATCGAGAAGGACGGGGACCTCTGGTGGGAGGCGAGGTCACGTCTGAAGGCGAAGTACCGCCAGTACCGCAACTCCCCGCCGACCGGGCCCGCCATCTTCCTATCGATCGACCGGCTCACCGCCTGGGAGCACGGCTGATCACCCCCTCCTCGGTCGCCAGCCAGCCGACCAGGACATCATGTCGCTCGACCGGTACGTCGGAAACCAGCCGTGCCGCAGGTGCGATCCCGACGCTGACGGCGTCGCCCCGGGCGGAGGACAGAATTCGGTCGTAGTGGCCGGCCCCATTGCCGAGACGGCCACCACCAAGGTCGAAGGCGAGACCGGGCACCAGGAACACATCGATCTCCCGTATCGGGATCACCGGCCCGGAATCGGTTGGCTGCTCCATCCCGAAGGGATGTATCTCTCGGGGAACGGCCAGGTCGCGGAAGGTGACCGACCGATCGTCTTCGACCCGGGGCAGGGCCCAACGCCAGCCCGGGAGCCGTTCGAACAGAGAACGAAGATCGACCTCTCCTTCCATGGGGAGGAACGCCGAGATCGTCCCGGGGAGACGTGGGGACAACCAATCGAACAGGCCTGCGGTGATCCGGTCGCTCACACTCGCTGGCAGCGGCCCCAAGGACCGCATTTGCGCGCGAAGCGAGACCTTGTCCATGACCGGTCAGGGTAAGTGCCCGATCGGTACCCTCAGACGATGCGTCTCCTGATCGACATTCCGAGGACGATCATCACCGTGGTGGCCGGGGTGACTGCGACCATCGTGGCCGTCGCATTGATCGGCATCACCGTCCTGTTCAACGACAGCTCGCCGTTCATCGATCAGATCATCAGGGGATGGAGCCGTGTTTGGCTGATTGCCTCGGGGACGAGGCTCGAGATCGAAGGCGATGACAACGTCGATCCCAACCGGTCCTACGTCGTCGTGGCCAACCATCTGTCCACTCTCGACATCATGGCCTGTCTGCTCGCCGTTCCCCTGCCCATCCGATTTCTCGCAAAGAAGGAGCTGTTCAAGGTGCCGGTGCTCGCCCAGGGGATGAGGATGGTGGGGATCATCGAGGTCGACCGGGAGGCGAGGGGGGCGATCCACAGCGAGGTCAATCGCCAGTCCCGCGAGCTGATCGAGAATGGGCGGAGCCTGATCATCTATGCCGAGGGCACCCGGCCGCGCAATGGCGTGATGAAGCGGTTCAAGAAAGGCGCCTTCACGATGGCGATCAGCTCCGGGTTGCCGGTGCTGCCACTCTCGATCCATGGCTCCTACGAGGCGTGGCGACCCGGGACGCCGATCGTCCGTGGTGGCTTGATCAGAATCATGCTCGACAAGCCGGTGGAGACCGAGGGGATGACCAGCTCCGACACGGGAGACTTGCGCGACCAGGTGCAAGAGGTGATCGCCGGGCGGGTCGAGGCGATGGGTGGGAAGGTCGGTTAGTGAGCGGAGCATCGGCTCGGTCTCGAAACGTGACACACTGGTCGAGAATCGGATTCGATTCGCCCAACAGAGAGGCCCGAAGTGGCTAACAAAGACAAGGGCGGCAAGAGCACCAAAAAGGTGGCGGCCAAGGACTTGAAGGAAAAGCGCCAAGCCAAGAAGGACAAGAAGGCTGTTGCAGCGTCGACCAGCCACGTGACGCGCTAGACGAGCCTCACCCCCTCGTTCCGCGGCCATCACCACATGGTTCGTGCCGCCAGGGCGTCGTCGCATGCCGGTCGAGGCGATTTGCGGTCGGCTAGGGAAGGTCTTCGCCAGACCTCGCTCTCACTCCAAGTCGAAAATGCCAGCCACCGGCAGGAAGCTGCTGGTGCCGAACGCGAACTGGTCGTCCGCGACTCCAGGGCTGTTCGAGTGTCTGAAGTACCACGTGGCATTTCCGGGTCGGAATAGACCAGGTGCGTCGAAACCGGCGCCTGTCCAATCTCCGGCGACGAATCGGTCACCCGGGTCCCCGAAGAAGAACGAGTTGTCCGCAACCCCCTGGGTGTGACTGTTGCGGAAGTACACAAACCCGGTGGACTCCCGATGCAACCCCACGGTCTCGATCCCATCGCCGTCGAAGTCACCCACGAACGGCTTGTCGCCAGGATCCCCGAAGAAATATTCCAATTCAGCCGCCCCGAGCCCGCCATCGTTGGCACCGAGCTCGTTGATCACGAACACCTTGCTCTCGGATGGGCGATAGATGGACACCGTGTCGAACCCGTCACCGTCGAAGTCCCCAGGCAGCGGTACGTCGCCGGGGTTTCCGAAGAAGAATCGGATATCGGCGATGCCCTGGTTGTTGCTGTTGCGGAGGTACACGAAACCGTCCGACTGGCGGTAAAGGCCAGGGGTGTCGATCCCGTCGCCGTCCCAGTCCCCCATCATCGGGAGATCGCCAGGGTTACCGAAGAAGAACGACATCGCCGCTCCGGCTTCGTCGAGGAGATGCCATTGACCGGTGGCCGGGTCCACCGCCCCGACTGTGTGAGGGACGAAGGTGATGGTTTCGCACGTTCCGACCGCGACCACGTCGATCTGCTCAGGGAGACCATTCCCGGCGAGACTGGTCAGCACGAAGGTGATCGGGTTGAAGGCGGGTGGGGTGGTATAGATGAAGTTACCGAGACCCCCCGCATAGGGGGCCAACGCATTCTGAAACGTCAAGTCGTAGATCTCGGTGCCCTTTCCGTCGACGACGTGGACATTGAGACGCTCCTCACCCATCCCGGTGTTGTCCCGATTCAAGATTTCGGATCCGGTGCCTTCGGCGTCCACATTGGTGCAGGAGAACTCCACCTCGCCGTTGTACGTCGACAACGGCTCGACTTCGGTTTCCCCGGGTTCGGTCGCGCTCACCGGGACGGCGGCGATGACTACGAACAGCGACACGAACAGAATGCGCCTCATTGTCTCCCCTCTCCGGGCTGGTGATCAGACCCTACTCCGATCGGAGCTCGCGTTCAGTAGAGGAACATCGGCTTGCCCAGGACGTGGCGCACCTTGGGCAGATAGGTGTCGAGGTCGTAGAGCTCGTCGACATCGACCCGCTTCACACCCTCCTTGGTGACACCGATCGGGACGTGGGTGTAGGTGCCACCCCGCAGCGCCACCATTCGGCCTCCGTGGCTGTCCTCGACAGCCAGGTCCGCGGCCATCACCGCGTAGTTCGTCGCCACCATCAGGTCCAACGAGTCCGGGGCGCCTGAACGCATCAGATAGGCGACCTGCTGGTAGAGAACCGGCTCGCCGGTCCGCTCCTTGAGCAGCTCGCCGGTGAGAGCGCCGATCCCGCCCAGCTTGCGGTGCCCGTAGGCGTCCTCCTCCCCGGCCAGCATCATGTCTCCCTCATGGAGCCGGGCGCCCTCTGAAATCGTCATCATGGCGTAGTGGGAGGGATTGGATGCGCGATCGGACATGAGGAAGCCGGCGAGCCGGTCGATGTCGAAAGGCACTTCGGAGATGACCGCCCGATCCACGCCGGACAGATAGGCGGTCACGAGCGAGGTCTCACCGCTATACCTGCCAAATAGCTCGACGACCGCGATCCGCTCATGCGAGCCTGCGGCCGTCCGGAGACTGTGGATGAACTGCACCCCGCGAGTCACCGCCGTCGAGAATCCGATGCAGTAGTCGGTGCCGTGCACGTCGTTGTCCATGGTCTTGGGGATGGCGATCACGGGGACACCTTCCTCATGGAGACGCAGCCCGTAGGAGAGGGTGTCGTCACCACCGATCGGAATCAGCACATCGATTTTCTGGTCTTCGAGGACCCGCAGCACATGGGGGGTGATATCGACATGCCCCTCCTCTCCGGATCTGTCGCCGAGGAAAGCCGGCACCTCCTCTGGCCTCACTTTCCCCGGGTTGGTCCGTGAGGTGTGGAGAAAGGTCCCACCGGTGCGATCGATCGTCCGGACCACTCCGGGATCGAGCGGGATCAGCAGGTCGCCGGTCGACTCCACGTCGTCGGGGTTGAAATTGGCCAGACCACCCCACCCACGGCGGATGCCGACGACCTGGTGACCCTCTTCCGCAACCCGATTGACCACGGCCTTGATACAGGCATTGAGCCCGGGAACGTCGCCGCCCCCGGTCAGGATTCCAATACGCATGGGGCGGCAGGGTAACGACCTCGCGACGGGTGGCTACCGCCTCACATAACTGAGGTACACGGCCCCCGAATCGAACACGTGCTGGTCGACCAGACGGAGTGGGAGCTCACTCCCGGCTGGGAAGAACGGTTTCCCTGAGCCGGCCACCACAGGCAGGACCACCAGCCGGAACTCGTCGATGAGGTCGAGCAGCGAAGCCGCCAGACCGGCCCCGCCCAGAGCGAGGGGGGCTTCGGTCTCAGCCTTGAGACGGCTGACCACCGCAACCGCGTCCTCGACTGCGGACCAGCTCGACAGTGGATGGGACGCTCTCCAGCGTGTCGGAGAACACGAAACGCGGCGTGTCGACGTAGGCACGTGCGAATTCCGACTCGATGGCGGGAAGGTCGTCCTGCATCGCGGCCGCCGTCCAATACTCGTCCATCACCTCGAAGAGCCGGCGCCCGTACAGAAACCCGGCTGCCGCCCGGGTCTGTTCATTCCAGTGCCGGTGCACGTCGTCTGCAGGCGGCCCGGTGAATGCGATGCTCCCGGAGGAATCCTCGATATAGCCGTCGAGTGAGACATTCATTCCATAGACGACCTTGCCCATTCTCTGCTCCTTTGTTTGTTGATGCCTTACCCGACTATCGCCCTCGCCAAATAGAAGAACGCCGCCCCCACACCGAGCACACCCCAGAGATTTCGACGAAAGATGATCGCGCCTAGGACGCCACCCAGGGCCGCCGCCAGGGCGGGGGATACCGCCAGTGTTCCTTCCGGAGCCGCCAAACCGGTCGAGGCAATGGCAAGGAACAGGGCCAGCGGGAACACTTCGAGAAAACGCCCGAGATGCCCTCCCGGGGCCGGGCGAGGGCGCAACATGAACGAGAGCCTGGTGGCATAGGTGATCACGGCAACAGCCACCACAAGGGCAAGGTCACTCACCGACGACCATCCCGACGGCCGACGCCACGATGGCCGCCACCGTCACCTGCCACGCCGGCGGCAAGAGGACGGTGGCAACGACCGATGCCGCGACCGCCGCGCCGACGACGATCCAATCCCGCCGGTTGTGGATCATCGGGGCAGCGAGACCGAGGAACAACAGCGGGAACAGCACGCCGATCCCCACTGCTTCGGGGTCGATCGCGCCCCCGAACCAAGAGCCGGCGATCGTCCCCGCGACGAAGGAGCCGTAGAGCATCACGTCGGCAGCGGTCTTGTAAGCGACCAGGTCCTCGACACCGGCGTTGTCCGCTCGCACAGTCAACCCGAACGTCTCGTCGACGAGGATGAACGACAAGCGAAGGCGAGTGCCCAGTGATTGGGGGCCGATCATCCCGGCCAGAGCCGCCGACATCGGGAGATGGCGCAGACCGAGACCGACTGCCGCCAACAAGACCGGCACCGGACCGGCCGCCAGGAGCCCGATCATGGCGAATTGAGCCGCCCCCGAGACGATCATGACCGATGAGAAGGTGGCGAGCCAGGGCGAGAACCCGGCACCGAGGGCAAGCACTCCGTAGGCGACGCCGAAGAAGGCGACGGCGATGACGATCAGCGCCGAGTCGCGAATGCCCTGGCGGAACGACTGGTTGTCCAGCACCCGAGGACGGTACCGGCGCCTCTATCCGGCTCTGCTCATGGGAAGGTGCGGGGCACCCGCTGCACGTTGATCCAGCGCAGCTCGGTGAACTCGTCGAGGGCGGCCTGCCCCCCGAATCGCCCATAACCACTCCCCTTCACTCCACCGAAGGGCGCCTGAGGCTCGTCGTTCACCGTCTGGTCCCCAATGTGGACCATCCCGGTCTCGAGCCGAAGCGCCATGTCCAGTGCCTGAGTGAAGTCGTTGGTGAGGATCCCCGCCGACAAGCCGTATTCCGAGTCGTTGGCTACGGCGAGGGCCTCCTCCCGATCGCTCACTACCACGATCGGCGCCACCGGCCCGAAGGTCTGCTCCCGGAACAGTCTCATGTCGGGCTTGACGCCCGTGACGATCGTCGGGTGATAGACGAGGTCGTCGTACTTGCCCCCGGTGACCAGGTTCGCCCCCCCGGCCACGGCCTCCTCGACGTGAGCGTGGACCTTGTCCACGGCTCGCTGGTTTATCAATGGGCCGATCGCGGTGGCCGGGTTGGTCGGGTCACCCATCGGGGTCGACTCAGCTCGCTCCTGGAGCTTCTCCGTGAACTCCTCGGCGATGCTCTTCTCGATGATGATCCGCTCGGTCGACATGCAGATCTCGCCCTGATGGAGAAAGGCACCCCACGCCGCAGCATCGACGGCGTAGTCGACGTCGGCATCACCGAGGATGATGAGGGGGTCCTTGCCGCCGAGCTCGAGCACGGCTCGCTTGAGATGACGACCGGCCTTCTCCCCGATGATCCGGCCGACTTCGGTCGACCCGGTGAACGAGATCCGTCTAACCGCCGGGTTGGAGATCATCTCGTCGCCTACTTGCTCAGCTGCGTCGCGGGTGGTTGTGATGACATTGAGCACGCCGGGCGGAAGCCCAGCCTCCTCGAATATCTCGGCAAGGAGCAGGCCACCAGTGAGCGGCGCCTCCTCGGATGGCTTCAAGACGGCCGTGTTCCCATAGGCGATGGGCAGTGTGAACGATCGGCTTCCCAGTATGTAGGGGACGTTGAATGGGGCGAAGCAGGCGACGACGCCTGCCGGCTGCCGCAGGGCCATGAAAAAGGAATTGGCGTGGTCGGCCGGAATGATCTCGCCCTTCACGTCGTAAGCGGCCGAGGCCGCCATCCGGAACAGACCGGGCACGAATCCCATCTGGAACATGGAGATGCCGATGGTCCCCCCGACTTCCTCCATCATCGCTCTGACCAGGTCGTCCTGTCGGCTCTCCATCACATCTGCGGCCTTCAGAAAGATCTGACGCCTGGCGGCGGGAGGAGTGGCGGCCCATTCCGGGAACGCGGCCTTGGCAGCATCGATGGCACTCTTGGCGTCATCAGCGTTGCCCGCCGGCACGTTGGCGTAGACCTCGCCGGTGTACGGGTTGAGGTCCTCGAACGTCTCCCCGCTCGAGGAATCGACCCATTTCCCGTCGATGTACATCTTGGGGCTCTTGGCGGCCATCGTCTCCTCCTTCGAATGGGCCGGCCGGAAACTACCCCTCGAGATCGTCAGGGAGCACCGCCATCCCCGCCGGGGTCATCCTCCCCGCTGCGATCAACTTTCGGACGACGCCGCGATTCTTGGCTGACCAATTGGAACCAGGCCGACGCGGAGTGAAACGAATCGCCCAGCGCTCATCGTCGATCCGTTGGCCGAGATTGTCGATCCATCCGTGGCAGATCGCCGTTTCCTGGAGTGCGTCCAGGGTCACGGTCTGCTTCCCGGAGGATTTCTTGAAGATGGCTACCACGACCACCTGGTCGGTTGTCCCGTGCATATTCAGCCAGGCATCGAACTCGGCGTCGGACGAGATCGGGATCGACTCCGAGACATCGAGTGGGCTCATGAGGAATGCCTCGTGACCGTACCCGCCTCGCCTTAGATTGAGAGCTGCCCCAAGAGGAGGTCATCGCATGACGACACCGGACACACCTCCACCGATCGAGCCGGCCCCGACTCCCAGGTCGACCTCGCCAGGTTGGTGGATCCTCCTCGGTGCGGTGATAGTGCTGGTGATCATCGCCGTCATCTACCTGGGCGACGGCGACACGGATGACACCACTGTGACGACGGAGACAACCGAGGAAGAGGTCGGAACCACGAGTCCCGAGCCTGTTCCGACCACCGCGGCTGCCGACACCCCGACCGAGACCACCGCAGCCTCTTAGGGGTCGAGAGTCGATCACATCCGGGGGGACGAGAGGCTCATCAGTCGTATACCCCGGCGAGAAAGGCCCGGCCTTCGGTCACCACACAGAGGAAGGCACCGACCGAGGTGACCAGCTGGTAGCGGTCGGCGTCCTCCTCCCCCGCCCACCAGCGGCCACTGAGACGCCAGGGACCGCTCCAGGTGAGAACAGGCTCCCAACGTGTCCCCAACCGGATCCGGGACGGCATGCCACCATCCCACTCCACCTCCAACGGCTCGGGTTCGGGGGGGACCAGTGCCGGGCTGGGTGAAGGAGTGGCTCCCGGCCAGGGAGCGGAGTGATCCCTGTCCTGATCGGAGGTCGGCTCCCCCCAGCGGGACCAGGCCACCCGCTCGTGGGGCGTCCGACCACCCTGGGCCCGTCCCTGGAGGACACCGTCGGGACCGAGCAGGGCTTGGGCCCGGGCCAGGGCCCGCTCCGCCTCGATCCTCGAGGTCTCGTCCTGGAGCAGCCCGAGCTGTCTCCCCTCATCCGACAAATCGGCGGGGGCAATCCGCAACCGGGAAATCCCGCCGGGGATACCGCCCGACTCGATCCATGCTCGCAACTGCCACCACACCCGATCGGACAGTGCCTTCTCGGTGAAGGGGTCTGCCGACCGCCAGATCCGCTCCCTGGGCCCGCCGACGGCATCCTCGGCCAGGATCGAGACCCGATGTGGGGCCACACCCGACACCCTCAGGACTCGGAGCAGTCTCTCTGACAGGGCGCGGGAGGCGAAGGCCACCGCATCGAGAGTCTCCAAGGGCTCTTCGAAACTCGCATCCACTGCCAGGTCGGGAGGGATCTCACGCGGGTCGACGAAACGGTCCTCTCCCGTGGCAAGCCGATGGGCGAGGAGGCCAGGGTTCCCGAAACGAGTGGCCAGGACATCGCGGGGAAGCCGGGCGAGGTCGCCCAATGTGGACACTCCAAGCCAGCGGAAAGTGTCGATCAGCTCTTCTGCATCGAGACCCTCGCGGAGGGAGGCCAGGTCGAGCCTGGAGAGGAAATCGATGGTGTCCAACACCACCAAGGGACGGCCTACCTCGGCGCTTGCCGCAGCCCAACGCGCTGCGAAAGGCCCGTCAGCGATGCCTGCTCGCGCCTTCCCGCCCCGGTCAGCGCCCACCAATCTGTCCAACCCTCCGGCCACATGCTGGGCCAGGGTCTCTTCCCCCCCATAGAAACGCACCGCCCCGGCCACCGGGACGAAGACCAGACCGGGCGCCACCACCTCGACCCGTGGGATCAGGTCCTCGATCAATTCGACCACTGGCTCGAAACGCCGCGACTCCTCGCCCGGGTCACGGGTCAGGACGGTGGCGAAAGGGGCAAGTGCCTCGGCCTCCCGTCTTGGCATGCCCAGGCTCACCCCCGCCGCCAGCACCTCGTCTGTGGCCCCGGTGACCCGATCGCCGACGATCAGGACAGGTTCATCCGACGGCGCGTCTTGCCTCCCCAACGACCACATCGGGAACCACACGCACAACGTCCGTACCTTCATCCTCCACCTCGAATCGCTGGGTCATCCCGGAGGCGCCCTTTCCCGACGCCTCCAGCACGAGACGCCGTCTCCCCAAGCGGCCATGGCCATGGTCCGCCCCCTCCCAGGTGACCCCGAGGGCCCTGAGCCGAAGATGAGCCACACCGGTGGGCAACCCTCTGCCAATGGGTCGCATCGCCACCGCCACCTTTCTCGCCCTCGCCAAGGCGGCGAGACGACGAAGGTCCTGCTCCCTCGCCCCCACCGGCACTTCGGCGTAGAGGGCCCGCACCCCTTCGAGCAGGGCGGCGGCGACCTTGGGCCATACCCCCGCATCGTCACAGCGGACGACGACGAGATTCTCCGGGACGACACCGGTCTCCCAGGCCGCCGCCGGCGAGATCCAACCCCGGGTGTCGAGGGCGACCACCGGCGTTGTCTGTGAAGGCGCCGCCAGCAGCCTCAGACCGAGACGGGTGAGCCCGGTGCCGGGAATGCCAACCAACTCGGTGACATGACCGGGGCGGAGTTGGAGAAATCCCTCACCGCTATCGGATAGAACGACGAGAGGGATGGCGGCGACAACGTCTGCAGTGACTTCTTTGGGGCCCAAACTGGCTCCGCGCTCGGGCGCTCCATCTTATCGAACATATGTTCGATGTAAAGCCCGTTTGTACCTAAGACGTACGACCTAAAACGTAAAACGGCGAGCGAAGCGAGCTACTCCAACTCCTCGATCGTCTTGGGCCAATCGTCTTTGAGGAGACGGGAGAGAGAGCGGTCGGCGAGGAGCTTGCCCCCCGTCTGACAGGTGGCGCAGTAATTGGTCTCGTTGGAGGCGTGGACGATGCGCTGCACCTTGGAGCCGCAGCGGGGGCAGGGCTGGCCGTACTTCCCGTGCACCGCCATGTCGTCACGGAAAGCAGTCACCTTGGTCGGCCAATCCTCACCAACTTCTTCCCGCAGACGGCCCGTCCATTCGTTGAGGGAAGTCACCACAGCCTCACGAAGATCCCTCACCTCGACGTCTGTCAATTGCGAGGTCCGCTTCACCGGTGACATCCGGGCCGCCCACAGGATCTCATCCGAATAGGAGTTACCGATCCCGGAGAAGATCCGTGGATCGGTGAGGGCTCGCTTCAGGGTCCGGTTCTCCCTCTTCAAGGCGGCGCCGAACTCTTCGACGCCGGCCTCCAGCGGCTCCACCCCGCCCCGGTCGAGCTCGGCTACCCCTTCGAAACCACGGCTCAGCCAGATCCCCGCCCGTTTGTGTGTGCCCTGCTCGGTGAGGATCAGCGTTCCCGGGTCGAAGTCGATCGCGGCCAGACCCACCTTCTTCGGGATCGGCTTCTTGGGCGGCACCCAGCGAAGACGACCGGCCACCATCAGATGGATGACGAGAAACAGGTCCCCTTCGATCCCGAACACAATCCGTTTCCCCACTCGTTCCAGCGTCTCGACTTCGTGGCCCACCGGTGCGTCGTAGGGAGGGTCGTAGGTGCGCAATACCGATGGGGAGGCGATCCTGACATCTCGCACCACCTCTCCCAGGACACGTCTCTCCAACGCCTCGAGGTAGACCACGATGTCGGGCAGTTCCGGCACGAACCGGAAGCTACCGGCGGAAGTCGGCTAGCCCGACTCCCCGAATGAGCCTGTGAAGATCACCGCAACCCCGACGACCAGTCCTCCAGCAATGAAGCCATAGGCGAGCAGATGGTCGGCGTCAGGCGTTGCGTCCTGGGCTGCGAGCCCGAACACGATCACGAGACCGATCACGGCGACGATCGCAGCGACCCGCGACCACTTCACCCTTCGGGCCATTGCGAAGGCAGCCGCCACCAGGAGGACACCGCCGAGCACGAAGGCAAACCAGAAGTTGCCCTCCGCCCCCAGCCCTCCGGCGGCGGTCCTCCCTGCGGAGGACAGGGCAGGGTCGTCCCGCAGCAGAAAACCCCCGGCCAAAGCCATCGCCCCGCCGAGGGCGAGGGTGAGCGCACCGACGTTGGACCGGACCACCACCGGCCTATCGCCCTCCGCCAGGGGCCGGTCGGAATTCTGGGCGGCGGCCACTTTGCGGGCCATACGCGGCGAGACGGCCACCAGACCGATCTCACGCGCCAGCCCGACGTCGTCGTCGGTCTTGAGCACGAATTCCTCGCCCTCGGCCCTGATGGCGAAACCGTCGTGAAGCGACTGGATGCCGATCGCACCCATGTCCCACTCCCCGATCAGCTCCGCGTGGTGCAAGATGCTGAGGCGTGACCCGTCGGCCAGCACCTCCACCTCGACACCGGGACCTAGCCTCTCCGCGCATCTGCACGGTGCCCCGCGTCTCAACCGCCAATTCCAGCCTCCCCTTGCCAACCTTGGTGGGCAAGAGTCTATGGCGAGATTCGGCCGATCAATAGAAAAGGGACAGGCCGTTGCCCGTCCCTTTTCCTTGGAATCGAGAGAGAATCAGTGCTCGCTGATCTCCTCGAACACCTCGTCGAAGCTCTGAGCCGCGCGTCGGCGGTCTGACCCGGACTCGGGCTCGGCCACCTTGGGCGCCTCGGAGGCACTGGGGCTGTGGTCGCGGTCCCGTCCACGGTCGCGATCACGCCCGCCCGGTCCCCCGATCGCGTCCCCGACCGCCACGGTCGCCGCCGCCGTTGTCACGACGACGATCGCCACCGTCCTGGCGCGGCGCCTCCGACTCGGGCAGAGTCGCGCCCTCCAGGGCCTCGACCAGCTCCAAGCTGACCTTGCCCCGATCGATCTCGCGCACCCTCACCTTCAGCTCTTGGCCGTCGGTCAGATAGTCCTCCACCCGCTCGACCCGCTTCGACCCGTCGAGACGGGAGATGTGGAGAAGACCGTCGCGGCCCGGCAGGATGTTGACGAATGCGCCGAACTTGGTGATGTTGACCACCTTGCCGTCGTACTCGGTGCCCAGCTCGACCTCGGGCGGGAAGGCGATCTGCATCACCCTCTCCTTGGCGGCAGCCAGTGCCGTGCTGTCGTTCGAGGCGATCCTGACGATGCCCTTGCCATCGGCCTCCTCGATCTCGATCGCGGCTCCGGTCACCTCTTCGAGTTCCCGGATTACCGCGCCCTTGGGACCGATGACCTCACCGATCTTGTCCTTGGGGATCTCGACGGACTCGATTCGAGGAGCGAACTCATTCATCTCGGCTCGTGGTGCTGAGATTGCCTCGGCCATCTTGTCGAGGATGAAGAGTCGGGCATCCTTGGCCTGATCCAGCGCGGTTGCCAGCATCTCAGAAGGCAGGCCCTCGATCTTGGTGTCGAGCTGGAGGGCTGTGATCACGTCCCTGGTCCCGGCCACCTTGAAGTCCATGTCACCGAGAGCATCCTCGGCTCCGAGGATGTCGGTCAGGGTGACGTACTTGCCCTCGCGATAGATGAGCCCCATCGCGATGCCGGCGACGGGCGCCGAGATCGGCACACCGGCGTCCATCAGCGACAACGAGGATGCGCACACCGACGCCATCGATGTCGACCCGTTCGAGGACAGGACCTCGGAAACGAGTCGAAGGGCATAGGGGAACTCTTCCTCGGTGGGGACCACCGGGAGCACGGCCTTCTCGGCCAGCGCCCCGTGGCCGATCTCACGACGCTTGGGCCCACGCATGAACCCGGCCTCACCGGTCGAGAACGGCGGGAAGTTGTAATGGTGCATGTACCGCTTGGAGTCCTCGAGGGCGAGGGTGTCCAGCATTTGCTCCATCTTGAGCATCCCGAGGGTGGTCAGGTTGAGCACCTGAGTCTCGCCCCTCTGGAAGAGACCGGAGCCGTGGGTCCGACCCACGACACCTACCTCGGCGCTGATCGGCCTCAGGTCGGTGGCGCCCCGACCATCGAGACGGATCCCGTCCTCGACGACCCGACGCCGCATCATGTCCTTGAGAACGGACTTGAAAGCCCGCTTGCCCTGGGCGTGCCCCTCCTCGTCGTCATCGGCCAGACCGAGAGCGGAGATCGACTCCGTCTCGGCTGCGTCTGCGGCGAGGTTGCGCTGCTTCTTATCGGTGATGGTGATCACCGTCTCCAACTTCGGAGCGGCGACTTCCTTCACCTTGTCGTAGATCTCGTCGCTGTAATCGAGCGCGGTAGGCCAGTCGACCTCGGGCTTCTCGATCTGGGAGACCAGCTCGTTCTGGAGGTCGATCGCCTCCCCGATATAGGCCTTCGACTCGTCGAGCCCGCGGGCAACGGTTGCCTCGTCGGACGGAGTGTCGCCTTCGGCGATCAGCCGCAGACCGTTGGGTGTGGAACCGGCCTCGACCATCATGATGTCGATCCCGCCCTCGGAGTTGCGACGACCGGCGACTGTCAGTTCGAACACCGACTCCTCCAGGTCCTCATGGGTCGGGAAGGGAATCCACTCGCCCTTCTTCAACGCGACCCTGACCCCACCGATGGGGCCTTCGAAGGGGATGGTGCTCACGCTCAAAGCAGCCGAAGCACCATTGAGCGCCACGATGTCGAACGGGTTCTCCTGATCGACGGCGAGGCTGGTGACGACCACCTGGGTCTCACAGCGAAAGCCATCGGAGAAGGAGGGACGGAGGGGGCGGTCGATCAGACGGCAGGTCAAAATGGCCTGCTCTGAGGGACGACCCTCACGGCGGAAGAACGACCCGGGGATCTTCCCGGCGGCGTACATCCGCTCTTCGAAGTCGACGGTGAGAGGGAAGAAATCGATGCCCTCTCGCATCGTCTTGTTAGCGGTGGCGGTGACCAGCATTTCGGTACCGCCGAGTCGGGCGACCACGGCTCCGTCGGCCTGACCGGCAAGCTTGCCGGTGCTCAGCACGAACTCTTTGCCGCCGATGGTCCCCGTTACGGAGATTTCGGGCACTAAGTGCTCCTTGTGTATGGGAGCCGCACCCGTTGGCAGTAGTCATGTCTCAGTGACCCGAGACATCGCCACTGACAACCGGCAAGGCTCAGTGTGTTGTCGGCCCCAACCGTCCGGTTCGGGCCATCTCGCAGGAACGGTAACCGTTCCCGCAAAGGCAGTATCAGCGACGCAGCCCCAGCTTGGCGATGAGGCTTCTGTATCGCTCCACGTCCTCCCGCCGGAGGTAGTCGAGGAGACGACGTCGCTTGCCGACCATCATGAGGAGCCCGCGCCGACTGTGATGGTCGTGCTTGTGCTCACGGAGATGCTCGGTCAAATGGTTGATTCGCTCGCTGAGGAGGGCCACCTGCACTTCGGGGGAGCCGGTATCGCTCTCGTGGGTGCCGTACTCGGCGACGATTTCAGGGGTTGTCTTCATCATTACGCGTGAAACCTGGATTGATCCGGTGGGATCGCAAGAACTCTACCAGTCCACCCTTCCCTAACCACAACCACCACAACCACGCGACCGCCCACGTTGTTCCCCCTCACCGCACCTGACCGTCACCGTAGAGGACATAACGCTCGGAGGTGAGGGACTCGAGACCCATCGGGCCACGGACGTGCAGCTTCTGGGTCGAGTTCCCGATCTCGGCCCCGAACCCGAACTCCTCTCCATCGGTGAACCTGGTCGAGGCGTTCACGGCCACCACCGCGGTGTCGATCGCGGCGACGAATCGATCAGCGGCGACCCGGTCATCGGTGACGATCGCCTCGGTGTGACCGGTGCCGTATCGCCTCACATGGTCGATTGCGGTGTCGAGATCGGGGACCACCCGTACCGCCATGATCAGATCGAGGTACTCGGTGGACCAGTCATCGTCGCCGGCCTGACCCATCTCCGGCACCAGCTCGCGTGAGCGTTCGTCACCCCTGAGCTCCACGCCTTCCGTCATCAAGGCCCGGGCCGCCTCGCCGAGGAACTTCTCGGCGACGGACTCGTGGACGAGAAGCGTCTCGGCGGCATTGCACACGCCCGGTCGCTGCACCTTGGCATTCAGCACGATGCCCAACGCCTTCTCCAGATCTGCCGAGGCGTCGACGTATACGTGGCAGTTGCCGGCGCCGTCGATGACCGTGGGCACCGTGGCGTCGGACTCCACGGCAGCGATCAGACCCGGGCCACCCCGGGGCACGAGCAGGTCGACCCACTCGGTGGCCTGCATCAACGCCTTCGCCCCGTCTCTGGTGGTGTCTTCCAGGAGTTGCACGCCATCGGCGGAGAGACCTGCGTCGGCAAGTGAGTCACGCAGGGCACCGGAGATGGCCATGTTGGACCGCAGGGCATAGGAGGAGCCGCGGAGGATGACTGCGTTGCCAGAGCGAATGCAGAGGCCGGCGGCATCGGCGGTGACATTGGGACGTGCCTCGTAGATCACGGCGACCACACCGAGGGGAACTCGGACCCGGTGGAGCCGCACCCCGTTGTAGAGCGACCACCCGCCGGTCTCACGGCCCACAGGGTCGGGCAGGGATGCCACGTTGCGAAGACCCGACGCCATGGCGGAGATGCGCCGATCATCGAGGCGTAGCCGATCGATCAGGGCTCCGGTGATCCCCTCGTCGACAGCCTGGGCCATGTCGGCCTCGTTCGCCTTCAGGACCTCGGTGGCGGCCGCCTCGAGCCCTCCGGCCATACGGATCAGAGCATCCGCCCGCGCCGCGCCGGTCGATTGACGCAACTCGAAGGAGGCCTGTCGCGCCCGGCGCCCGATCTCCTCGATCATCGCTCCAGCCTATCGACCGTCGAGCCCGTGGCGAGAACGACGAGATCATCGCGGTGGACCACCACACCCCCAACCTCGGAGCTGTGGCGTCCGATCGAATTGCGCACCTCTTCAGAGGTCATCGTCACCAGGCCCTTTCCGATCACGGCACCGTCGGGGCGAGTGACCTCGACCGCCGATGCCGCTTCGAAGTCACCCTCGACAGCGGTGATCCCCACGGCGAGCAGGGACCTTCCGCCGTCCAACAACGCGGTCGCCGCACCCGCGTCTACAGCGAGGCCCCCTTCGGCGGGCAGGCCGAAGGCGATCCACAGCTTGCGTGCGGGAAGACGCGACTCGTGGGGCGTGACCCAGGTCCCAACCGCCTCACCAGCGACTGCTTGTGTCACTACCCCGGGCTCCCGGGCCGCAGCTATCACTGTCGGGATGCCCGACCAGGCCGCCATCCTGGCTGCGATGACCTTGGTGACGGCCCCGCCTGACCCGAAGGGGCCCGACGTCCCGGCCGAGACCTGATCGAGGGCCTCGTCGCCGGAATTGACCGCCGACAGCAACTCCACGTCGTCCATGGTCCGCGGGTCACCCGAGTAGATGCCCCCGGTGTCGGTCAGGATGACCAGCATCCCAGCCGAGACGAGATGGGAGACGATGGCCGCCAGCTCGTCGTTGCCCCCGAGTCGAAACTCGTCGACGACGACGGTGTCGTTCTCGTTGATTATCGGGACCACCCCGAGCGCCAGCATGCGCTCCAGGGCATTTCGGGCGTTGAGGTACTGAGCGCGGTTGGCAAGGACGTCTTTGGTGAGGAGAACCTGGCCAACCAACATCTGCCGTGCTTTGAAGAGAGCGGCATAGCGCTCCATGAGGAGTCCCTGGCCCACAGCGGCTGCGGCTTGGAGACCCGGCACGTCCCGGGGCCGGCCGGTGAGCCCGAGGGCGGGCACGCCGGCAGCTACCGCGCCTGACGAGACCAGGAGTGTCGGATACCCCAGGTCCCACATTCGGGCCACATGGTCTACCGCCTGCTCGAGGCCGTCAGGGTCGAGCTCGCCGCTCGGGCGTACCAGGCTCGACGACCCGGCCTTGACCACGACTGGTCTCCCGGGATCGATAGGCCAGCGACCGTCCGTCGTCATCCGAACCCCTCCTGCTTAGGTCGACACGGGGGCGGTCTCGAGGGAGCGTCGCACCCGAGCGACGTCTTCCTTGATGGCGTCGACCAGGGAGTCGACACTGGCGAACTCGAGCTCGGGACGTAGTTTCTCGACGAAATCGAGAGTGAGCACCTTCCCGTAGATCTCCTCGTCGAAGTCGAGGATGTACGCCTCGATCAGCAGCTCCGAGCCGCCGAAGGTGGGTCTGATCCCGACGTTCACCGCGGCGGCCAAGGTCTCGCCGCGGAGACGAGCCCACGCCGAATAGACCCCGTGCCCGGGGACGACCTTGCGGTCCGGAGGCTTCAGATTGGCGGTGGGAAATCCCAGGTCCCTCCCCCGATGGTCGCCGGGCACGACGACGTTGGAAAGTCGGTAGCGAGAACCGAGTAGCTCGGCGGCTGCTGCCACCTCCCCCTGCTCGATGAGGCTACGGATCCGGCTCGACGAGACGACACCGCCGGCATTCACCAACTCGACCACCTCGACTTCGAACCCGTGGCGCGGCCCCGCTTCGATCAGGAATCGTGTGTCCCCGGCCCGATCACGCCCGAACTGGAAATCGGCGCCGACGAGCAGATAGCCGACACCCAGCTTGTCCACCAGTACCCGGGACACGAACTCCTCCGGCTCGAAGTACCGGATCTCGGCGAGGTCGAGCACCCCCACTGCGTCCGCCCCGGCTGTCTCCAGCAGGGCGATCCGCTCCTCGATCGTGGTGATGAGGCGCGGGTTGGTGCCGGGTGAAAGCACCTCTGCCGGATGGGGATCGAAGGTGAGCACTGTCGAGGGGTAAGGGCTCGACTGCAAGCGATCCAAGATCACCCGATGCCCCAGATGCACTCCGTCAAAGACCCCCACGGTGACGGCATTCGGCGATGCCAGGCCCTCCCAGCGCTCCAGGGCGCCTCGGAGGATCTTCACGAGGCGAGCACCACTTCGGGTCTCGCCTGGTCGCCCTCCCGCCGGTAGACCGCGATCAGGTCGCCGGTTTGGTCGAGCACCCGGATCACCGTCTGGTCCGGAGCATCGACCATCTCCCCACCGACGAACCGCATCCCGTGGCACACGCCGCGCGCCGTCTCGTCGCTCACCGTGACCGCCGGCAGGTCGCCCAGAGCCTCGGAGGGGGTGAGAAAATGGGCTTCCCAGTGCGGCAGGTCGTCGACCCCGACGCCATAGGTGTCGACATCGAGTGAACCGGTGCGGGTCCGGCGAAGGGCGGTGAGATGTGCCGATCCCCCCAGGGCGGCCGCCAGATCGTCGGCCAAGGATCGGACATAGGTCCCCTTCCCGCAGACGACCCTGAACTCAACCTCGGGATAAGGGCCGGTGCCGACGGTCGCGATCTCCAATTCGTGGATCTGCACTGGTCTGGCCTCTCGCTCGACCACCTCGCCCTCACGGGCGAGCTCATAGAGCCGCCGGCCCTGATGCTTCAGCGCGGAGACCATCGGGGGAACTTGGAGAACGGTGCCGACGAAACGACTGGCGACGGCCTCCAACTCCTCTTCGGAGAAATCCATCGGCTCTCGGGTCAGGACCGCTCCGTCGGAATCGAGGGTGTCGGTGGAAACGCCGAACTGGGCGGTGGCCAGATATTCCTTCGGCTGCTCCTGGATGAACCGGATGAGCCGGGTCACCGGCCCGACGGCCACGACCACCACACCGGTGGCCAGAGGATCGAGTGTCCCGGCGTGGCCCACTTTCTTGATGCCCGTTGCGCGCTTCACCCGGGAGACGACTGCATTCGAGGTCATCCCCCTGGGCTTGTCGACGACGAGGAACCCACGTGTCATCTGTGGGCTCCGATCCGGGCACGGACCTCGTCGATCGCTTTCTCCGCGTCGCCTTGGTAGGTGAAACCCGAGGCCAGGCGATGGCCACCGCCCCCGAGCTCGGCGGCGAGGGCGCCGACGTCGGTGGCGCCGCGGGAGCGAAGGCTCAGCTTCACGTCTTCATCGGCATTCACCTTGGCCAATACCGCCACGTCGGCCTCCTCAGCGAGTCGCAGCGTGTTGATGAGGTTGTCGATGTCGCCCCAGCCAACGCCCGCTTCGTCCAGGTCCTGCTGGCTGACGATCGTGGAGACCATCCCGAGATCGAGATCGAGAGTGGCCCGGGCCAGGGCGGCGCCCGCCACCTTGAGATACCCGAACGGGGCCTCCTCGTAGACCTTTTGGCTGATCTGATCAGGCCTGGCCCCCGACTCGACCAGGCGACCGGCCAATTCGAGGGTGGAGGGTGTGGTATTGGCGTACTGGAACCGCCCGGTGTCGGTGACTACCGCAGTGAGGAGGCAGGTGGCGATCGCCGGGGTCAACGGCCACCCGAGCACATCGAGCACGTCCACGACGATCACCGCAGTAGCTGCCGCGTCCGGGTCGACCAGCGCGATATCGCCGAATCCCTCGTTGGTGACGTGATGGTCGATCACGACCAACGTCCCGGCATCCCCCGCTTGCGAGCCGAGCTCGGCCAGTCGGTCCGGCGAACCGGCGTCGAACACCACCATGGTCTCGGGCGTCCCGGGGAAGTCAGCGGGGTCGACCAGAAGATCAGCAGGGAGGAAGGAGAGATTGGCCGGCACGATGAAGGGCGAGCCAAAGGACGCCACGACTTCTTTGCCTGCATCACGCGCCGCGAGCCCGAAGCCGATCATCGAGCCCAGGGCGTCGCCGTCCGGCCCCACATGACAGGCCAACGCCAGGCGCTCGCTGCCAAGGATGGCCGTAGCCGCTTTCTCGATCAATTGGTGCTCGATCATCCCGCCTTCATTCCTCTTCGTGCAAAGCACGGAGGATGGCATCGATTCTCTCCCCTCCGCTAACTCCGGGGTCCACAGCGAAGTCGAGGACGGGGGTGTACTTCATTCTCACCTCGCGGGCAATGACCGATTGCAGACGATGCGCGGCGTGTTCCAGCGCAGTCAAAGCCTCGCTGGGATCGGCGCCGAGGAGGTCGATGTAGACCAGGGCATGCCTGAGGTTGGGGCTGGTCTCGACACCGGTGATCGAGACCATCTCGAGACGGGAGTCGCTCATGCGCTCGATCTCCTCGGCAAGAACTTCGCGCAGAGTGGAGTTGACCTTGAGCATTCGAGGACTGGCATCTCTCATTCCGGCTCCTCCAACTCGCTCATGCGCACGTCGAGGACTTCGACCTCCAGTTGGCTATCAAGGTAGCGACGCAGCTTCGCGACCTGCATGGCGAGGCTCTCGCCATCCGGGGCGGCAATTGCGATCCCGACCGCGGCCCGCTGCCATTTGTCGTGATGGCCCACCTCGGCGACGCTGAAGGAGCCGAGCCGTCGCATCCCTTCGATCAGTGGCCGGAGCACGGCCCTCTTCTCCTTGAGCGACTGGCAGGCGGGCAGATGGAGCTCGACCCGCAGGGCCGCGGCCCGCATCAGGCGGCGTTTATCAAGTTCTGGCCACCTCGAGAATCAGGTAGGCCTCGATGCTGTCGCCTTCCTTGATGTCGTTGTAGTTCTCCAGGCCGATGCCGCACTCGAATCCCGAGGCCACTTCTCGCACATCGTCCTTGAACCGCTTGAGAGAGGAGATGACGCCATCATGGATCACCACTCCATCCCGGATGAGCCGAGCCCGCGCGGCTCGCTGGACGACACCTTCGATGACGTAGCAGCCCGCCACTGTCCCGATCCGCGGCACCTTGAACACCGCTCGGACCTCGGCAGTGCCCAGCACCTGCTCCTGCTCTTCGGGGGCGAGCTGGCCAACCAGGAGCTTTTCGATGTCGTCGAGAAGCTCGTAGATGATGCCGTAGGTACGGATCTCGACGCCGGCCTCCTCGGCCGCCTTGCGCGCCTTCGGCTCGGGACGCACGTTGAAGCCGACGATCACCGAGTCGGTCACCTCAGCGAGGGTCACATCGTTCTCGTTGATCCCGCCAACCGCTCCGTGCAGGACCTGGATCTTCCCTCCTTCGCGTTCGATCTTCGAGATCGAGTCGCGCAGGGCCTCGAGCGACCCATGGGCGTCGGCTTTGATGATGACGTTCAGCGTTGCGTCCTCGGTCCGCAGCTGTTCGAGGAGCGATTGGAGACGATCACGAGCCGAGGGCATGGCCTGTGTCACCGATTTGAGCTCCTCCTCGCGCTCCGAAGCGATGCGGCGCGCTTCACGATCGCTTTCGACGACAGTGAAGAAGTCGCCGGCCGACGGGACCTCGTCCCAACCCATGATTTGCACCGGTGTCGAAGGACCGGCTTGTTTGACCTGTTCGCCGTTCTCGTCCATGAGGGCACGGGCGCGGCCCGAGACAGCTCCGGCCACGAAGGGATCACCAGTCCGCAGCGTTCCTCGCTGGATGATCACGGAGGCGACCGCCCCCTTGCCCTTCTCCACCTGCGCCTCTACCACTACGCCTGATGCCTCACTGCTCGGGTTTGCCTTGTATTCCTCGAGCTGGGCGATCAGGTCGACAACCTCGAGCAGTTCGTCGACACCGGCACCCGTGAGAGCGGACAACTCGACGCTCGGGACGTCACCGCCGAGCTCCTCGGTGAGGACGTCATGCTCGGTCAGCTCCGTGCGGACTCGCAACGGGTCAGCCCCGGGCAAATCGACCTTGTTGACTGCGACGATCATCTTGACCTCTGCCGCCTTGGCATGGGAGATGGCCTCGACGGTCTGGGGCATCACCCCATCGTTGGCCGCCACGACCAGGATGACTATGTCGGTGATGTTGGCGCCTCGGGCACGTAGAGATGTGAATGCCTCGTGGCCCGGGGTGTCGATGAATGTGATGGGATGCCCGTTCACGTCGACCTGATAGGCGCCGATGTGCTGGGTGATCCCGCCCTGCTCCCCTTCCACAACGCTCGTCTTGCGAATGGAGTCGAGGAGCGTGGTCTTCCCATGATCGACATGGCCCATGACGGTGACCACCGGAGGGCGGGGGGCAAGCTCCGAGTCGGCGTCCTCGAAGACGGGGCGCTCGGCGACTGCCGGTGGCGGCGGCGGCGCCTCGACGTCGACGATGAAACCGAAGGACTCCGCTACCTCCTCGATCAACTCGGGCGGGAAGGTCTGGCCGACTCCAACCGGCTCACCGCGAGTCAGCAGCTGGGCCACCACGTCCTTTGCCGGAACCCCGAGGGCATCGGCAAATTGGGCGACTGAAGCCCCGGCCGGGAGCGCGACGATATCGAGCTCGGCCTCCGGTTCCGGCTCGGGCTCGGGCACGGCCTCCTCGGCCTCTGCTTCCGGCTCGGCCTCGACCACCTCAGGCTGGTCGCCGGCCACGGCGAGACGGAGCAGCTCGGCCGACTCGTCATCGAGCCCGGACGAGGCGGTCTTGACTTCGATACCTAGGTCCTGGGCCTGGGTGAGCAGCTCTTTCGAGTCAACCCCCAGGTCCCGGGCCAGTTCGTAAACCCTCAAGTCCTCAAACCCCTATTCGCTCTCGTCGTCCCCGGTGGTGACGACCACCGCATCCTCGTCATCGGGTGTGGCCTCGGCGACCTCTGTGGCGGCCGCGGCTTCATCTGCGACGGCTTCGTCCTCGATTGGTGCGTCCTCCGCTGCAGCTTCGACCTCAACTGGTGCCTCTTCCGGCGGAGCCTCGACCTCGACCCCCTCCATGTCGGAGCGGATGTCGACCTTGTACCCGGAGAGACGAGCGGCGAGGCGGGCGTTTTGGCCTTCCTTGCCGATGGCGAGCGACAGCTGGTGCTCGGACACCACCACGTCGGCGGTCTTGGTCTCCTCGTCGATGTGGACTTCTTTGACCTTGGCCGGTCCCAGTGCCTCGGCGATGAACTGGCCGATGTCGTCGCGCCACTGGACCACATCGACCTTCTCCCCGCGAAGCTCGTTGACCACCTGGCGAACGCGGGACCCTCTCGCCCCGACGCACGCACCCTTGGGATCCACGTTGGAATCGTTGGAGATGACGGCGATCTTGGTGCGATGACCCGGTTCACGGGCAATGTTCACAATCTCGACCGTGCCGTCGGTTAGCTCCGGCACTTCGAGCTCGAGCAGCCTTCGGACGAGGTCCGGATGGCTCCGGGACACGACGATCTGAGCTCCCTTGGCCTCGTTGCGCACTTCGAGGATGAGAGCCTTGACCCGATTCCCCCGTTCCAGGCGCTCGAACGGGATCCGCTCGGACCCGGGAAGGATCGCCTCGGCGTCGCCGAGATCGAGGATGACGGACCGATAGTCGACCTGCTGGACGAGACCCGTCACCAGGTCGCCCTCACGACCTTCGTACATCTCGAAAACATGCTCTCGCTTCGCCTCGCGCAGCTTGTGCTGCATCACCTGCTTGAACGACTGCGCCGCGATCCGGCCGAACGCCTCGCCTTCGGGGGTGTCCTCCCACTCCTTCACGACGTTTCCATCCTCATCTAGCTCCTGGGCATAGACGATGACCTCGCCGGAATCGGGATCGATGGTGACTCTCGCCTCCTCGGCCGCTCCCGGGCTCCGCTTGTATGCGGCCACCAGGGCGTTGGCGAACGCGTCGAGGATGGTGTCGATGGCCACGCCCCGTTCCCGGGCGAGGACCTCGATCGCCTCCATCATCGTGTCGAGCTTCATGATTCTCCTTCAGTGGCCCGGCTTGGGGGCCTTCTCCCACCTGAAAACCGTCTTGGCGGTGAGCACGTCCTCGTAATCCACGACCCGGCGCTCGTCATCGACCTCGATCGTGAAGGCCTGGTCACCGGCATCCGCCAGCACCCCTTTGATCGTGGCCTTGTGGTCACCCTCCTCGACTTTGACCACGACTTCACGTCCGACCGACTTGGCGAAGTGGGCAGGTCTGCGGAGATTTCTCTCCAGACCGGGCGAGGTCACCTCGAGCCGGTATGCATCATCGAGCTCGGTCTCGTTGTCGAGCAATCGGGAGAGGCCACGGGAGACATCCGCCAGACGGTCGATGTTCACGTCGTCTCCATCCACCACCACCCGCAACAAGGTCGCCGGGCCGCGGCCGAGCATCTCGACATCGTCGAGCTCCAGTCTTTCGGCGGCGAGATACGGCTCCACCACCGTCCAGATGTCGGAAACCGTCGTCAAAATCCCTGCTCCTGGCTCCGTCATGCCAAACGAACAACCTGAGACAACGCCTAGAACGAACAAAAATACAGGCGGGTGCCAAAGGCGCCCACCTGGTTCAAAGCGTCCTGTTGTCCATTCGCATTATAAGCCGCCACACCACCTTGCGTGGCCGAGGTGGTTCAGACCCCGAGACGCTGTGCCAGCACCAGATCGATGAGCCGGCCTCCCACCTCGCCGATCGAAACCTCTTCCGTGCTCAGGTCGCGGCGGGTGGTCATCTCGACGACGCCCTGCTCCACGCCGCGTGGCCCCACCGTCACCCGGTAGGGGACTCCGATCAGCTCGGCATCGGCGAATTTGACACCGGGACGCTCCTCGCGGTCATCGAGGAGGACCTCGATTCCGGCAGCCTCCAGCTCGGCGCTCAAGGTCTCGGCCGCTGCAAACGTGGCCTCGTCATCGGCCCTGACCACGGTGATCACGACCTCATATGGGGCGACTGAGACGGGCCAGATGATGCCTTTGTCGTCATGCGAGGTCTCCACCACCGCCGCCATCCCCCGCTCTACCCCAATGCCATAGGAGCCCATGATGATTGGATGGCTGTCGCCCTTCTCGTCCTGGACGTATACGCCGAAGGTCTCCGAGTACATGGTCCCCAATTTGAAGATGTGACCGACTTCGATGCCCTTCCAGAGATCCAGTGGGTTGCCACAAACCGGGCATGGCTCCCCCGAAGACACCGCCCTGAGATCGGCCCACTGATCGACCGCGACATCGCGCCCCATGTCGACACCGGAGTGGTGCCAGTCATCCTCATTGGCCCCGGTCACCAGGTTGAACCTGCCCTGTAAAGCCTCGTCGGCGATGATCCTCACGCCATCTACCCCAACGCCGCCCAGGCTCCCAGGGTCGGCACCGAGCAGAGCCCTGATCTCTTCGGGGGTGGCGGCCCGAGCCTCGACCGAGGCGGTCGCATCGAGCAGTTTCTGCTCCTGGAGGTCGTGATCGCCCCGAAGCAAGACCAGGACCTGCTCGCCATCCAGGGCATAGACCAAGGTCTTGATCTGGCGCTCGGGGGAGGCCGTTTCGGGATGCGCCTCGGCCAAGGTCTTGATGGTTCGAAGCCCGGGCGTGGGGAAGCGGTCCAAAGCCGTCGACTCGCCGTCGTCGATCGTCGCGACCGCAGAGGCGGCCCGCTCCACGTTCGCCCGGTAGTCGCAATTGCCACAGGTCACGATCCAGTCTTCGCCGGCGTCGCTCCGGACCATGAATTCGACCGACTCCGAGCCACCCATCGCCCCCGAGGAGGCTTCCACCCCGACCGAGTCGAGGCCCATCCGGGCGAAGATCCGCTGGTAAGCGTGTCGGTGCTTTTCGAAACCGACATCGAGCCCGGCCCGGTCGATGTCGAGGGTGTAGGAGTCCTTCATCGTGAACTCGCGCACTCGGAGCAGACCCGACTTGGGGCGGGCCTCGTCACGGAACTTGGTGTGCATCTGATACCAGATCTGGGGAAGGTCCCGATAAGAGAAGAGCTCCATCGCGGTCAGGGCGAAGATCTCCTCCTCGGTCATGCCCAGCACCAGCTCGGCGTCCTTGCGATCCATGAGCTTGAAGAGGTTGTCTCCCATCAGCTCGTAACGACCCGACTTCCGCCAGATCTCGGCGGGGTGGAGGGTCGGGGGCATCATCTCCTGCCCACCGATCGCATTCATCTCCTCCCGGATGATGCCGGCCACCTTCAGTCGCACCCGCATCCCCAGCGGCAGGATCGTGTAGGAACCCGCAGCAAGCTGGCGGATGAAGCCGCCGCGGACGAGGAGGACGTGACTGATCGCCTCGGCGTCGGCCGGGGCATCGCGAAGGGTTGGGATGAAGGCGTCAGACCACCGCATGGTCACTCACTAAAACGGGTGCCGGAGCGGCGACGGTAGTCACAGCTCAATCGGACTGGGCGACCTCGGCGACGCGGGCGCGGCGGTCTTTGGACCGGTTGGCATCGCCCTGAATCTGGATCAGCTCGTCGCGGGTGGCGGCGGCGAGCTCGGCTGCATTGGCCTCGGCATGGGCGAGTCTGCTCTCCACACCTTCCTCGACCAGCTTGCGCGCCTCATCGAGAAGTGCTTCGACCATCTCCGACTCGGGAACCACCCGCACCACCTGGCCCTTGATGAACAGATGGCCTCTCCCTCGCCCGGCAGCGATGCCGATGTCCGCTTCACGCGCCTCGCCGGGACCATTGACGACGCAGCCCATCACCGCGACCTGGATCGGCAGGTTCTCCGCCTCGAGAGCGGCCTGGGCACGGGTGGCAACGTCGATCACGTCGACCTCCGCCCGGCCACACGACGGGCAGGCGATCAGGTCCAGGCCTTTGCGCTCCCGAAGACCGAGGTTCTCGAGGAGCTGGCGCCCCGCCTTGGCCTCTTCGACCGGGTCGGCGGTCAGAGAGAAGCGAATCGTGTCGCCGATCCCGTCGTTGAGCAGGGTGGCGATGCCGGCCACCGACTTGATCAGGCCGGCAGGAGGCGGCCCTGCCTCGGTGACTCCGAGATGCAACGGGTAGTCGACGGTCTGTGACAACAGCCGGTAGGACTCGATCATCGAGGGTACGTTGGAGTGTTTCACCGAGATCTTGATGTCCTCGAAGCCGACGTCCTGCAGGTAGCGAATCTCGACCAGCGCAGAGTCCACCAGCGCCTGGGGCACGGGGCTCCCGTACTTTTCGAGCAAATCCTTGTCCAACGAGCCGGCGTTGACCCCCACCCGGATCGGCACACCCCGGTCCTTGGCCTCGCGGGCGACCGCCTTGATCTGGTCTTCCTTGCGGATGTTGCCCGGATTGAGGCGGAGCCCCTGGACCCCCGCCTCGAGGGCGGCCAGGGCGAGCCGGTATTGGTAATGGATGTCGGCGATGATCGGGACCGGGGACCGGGGGACGATCTCGGCCAGGCCCTGCGCCGCCTCGACCTCGTTGCAGGTGATGCGGACGATGTCGGCGCCGGCGCCGGCAAGGGCATAGACCTGGGCGAGAGTGCCGTCGACATCGGCGGTCTTGGTTGTGGTCATCGACTGCACCGAGATGGGCGCATCACCGCCCACGGCGACGTTTCCGACATGGAGTTGCCGGGTCTTGCGGCGTGTGATCGTCACGACGTAAGCCTAAGACGCGGCGAAAGCCCCACTACAGGCTTATCGGGTTGACGATGTCGAGGACGATCGCCACGAAGCCAAGGAAGGCGAAGAGACCGATGACCGCCGCCGCCACCGGGGCGAGTTTGCGCACGTTGGCTTCCCGGCCGCTGACCTTCTCATACGCGGCGACTGCGAAGTGGCCGCCGTCGAGCGGGTAGAGCGGCAGGAGGTTGATCGTGGCGAGGATCACATTGACGAACGCCAGGATGCCGAGGAACGCCGCCGCCGACTCGGTCTGGGTCCCGATGTTGACGATCCCGATCGGGCTGACCGGGCGAATCTCCTCGTCGACGTCGGTGTCCCCGCCCAGGACGCCGAGGTATTGAGCCAGACTCGAAGGCTTGACCATGTCCCCTATGGCCTGGAACGTGAATCCGATCCCCTGCCAGACCTGGCTGCCGGCCACGCCCACCGCACCGATGATCCCGGGGTCGTGTGTCTCGATCAAGGGGCGGACGCCGAGGAAGCCGGTGCCGCCCTCTCGCTCCACCAGCACGACGTCGACATCGATGAGGCGGCCATCGCGGTTGATCACGACAGTGGTCGGCCCCTCACCAACCACCGCCATCGCTTCCGGCACGTCGGACCACGCGTCGACCTGGTGATCACCGATGGACATGATGACGTCACCTCTCTGCAGCCCGGCGACCGCAGCAGGAGTCGGAGTGTCGTCTTCCGCCGAAACGGTTGGCTCCACCCGATCGATGATTGGCTGTGGTTCGGATACGCCGTTGGCCAGGACGATCCCATAGAACAGGAGGAACGCGATCAAGAAGTTCATCGCGACCCCGGCCAGCACCACGACGCTCTTTTCCCAGAACTTCTTCTCCCGATAGGTCCGACCGACGTCGCCGGGCGAGGTCTCCTCGAGGGGGTTCATGCCAATGATCCGGACATACCCCCCAAGCGGAAGGGCCTTGATGCCGTATTCGGTCTCGCCTCGGCGCCACGAGAGGATTCTCGGTCCGAAACCGAAGAAGAACTCGGTCACCTTCATCCCGGTGGCCTTGGCCGCGAAGAAATGGCCGGCCTCGTGTGCGGTGACAAAGAGAATGATGGCTGCGGCCGCAGCAATGCCTCCGAGCATGCCGACACGCTACCCGGCGATGACCGTTAGCAACATGCCCGGGAGACGAATCCGGCCGCGATGGAACGAGCCTCAGAATCGACTTCGATGACGTCGTCCACGGTGGACAGATCCCGCCAGGTGACGAAAGCCATGGTCCTTTCCACCACATCGGCAATGCCCTGGAATCCCAGTCGTCCCTGAAGAAAGGCTGCGACGGCGATCTCGTCGGCGGCGTTCAGCACCGCCGGGGCCGAGCCCCCCGTCCGACCCGCCTCGAAGGCCAGATCGAGAGCGGGAAACGCCACCGGGTCAGGCTTCTCGAAGGTGAGATCGAGGCCGGCCAGATCGAATGGCCGCACCGGGGACGGGGCTCGATCCGGGAAGGTCAATGCATATTGGATCGGGATCCGCATGTCGGGATGGCCGAGATGGCCCTTCCACGACCCATCGACGAACTCGACGGCCGAGTGGAGGATGGATTGGGGATGGATGAGGACGCTGATCCGGTCGAAGTCCACGTCGAAGAGATAATGAGCCTCGATCACCTCCAGGCCCTTGTTGAACAGAGTGGCCGAATCGATGGTGATGCGCGGGCCCATGTCCCAGGTCGGGTGGGCCAGCGCCTCATCCGGTGTCACCCCGGTGAGTGAATCGGCGGATCGACCCCGGAATGGCCCTCCGGAGGCGGTGAGGATCAGACGGGACACCGTTTGCGGATCCTCGCCGGCGAGACACTGCAGAAGCGCCGAGTGCTCGCTGTCCACCGGGATCAGCTCGCCCCCGTGCTCAGCCAAAGTCCGCTTCACCACCGGTCCCCCGGCAACGAGACTCTCCTTGTTGGCCAGTGCGACACGGTTGCCGCTCTCCAAGCCGGCAATGGTCGCCCTCAGCCCGGCCGCACCGACGATCCCGTTGACCACGATGGCGCCGGGTGTTCGCGCTCCGTCGATGACCGATTCGGATCCGAACTCGACGGGGCGCAGCACGAGGGATTCGAATTCCTTGCGCTCCTCGGAGGACCCGCCGGCGACCAGCACGCGGGCGGTCGGGTGGGCGGTCGCGAGCTCGGCCAACTTGACCGAGGGGGATCTCGCCGCCAGGGCCACGATCTCCATGCCGAGGGCGTTGGCCACCTCGATTGTCTGGGAGCCGATGGACCCGGTCGCCCCGAGTACGACCACCCCTTGGTTCACAACAAACCGAACCCGCGGAACAGAAAATAGATCGCAGGGGCCGCGAACAGGAAGCCGTCGATCCGATCCAGAAGGCCACCGTGACCGGGGAGGACCGAGCCCATGTCCTTGACGCCGAGAGATCGCTTGACCATCGACTCGACAGCATCGCCGAGGGGTGCGACCAGCCCGACCAATGCGCCCGCCACCAGAGCCTTGGCGATCCCGATCGTGTCCCAGGCGGGGAAGGTGGCAAGGATCGACGCCACCACCAGGCCGGCGAGGAAGCCGCCGATCAAACCCTCCACGGTCTTGTGCGGCGATATCGAAGGGGACAGCGGGTGCCGGCCGAATGATCGTCCGACGAAGTAGGCGCCGGTGTCGTTGGCCACTACCAGCAAGACGACGAACAGGATGTAGGCGATGGGATGCGGCCCTTGAGCGATGAGGATCGCGAACGAGAGCAAACCGACCCAGGCCATCCCGGCGATCGTGATAGCGCCGTCCTCCAAGGGTTGACGGCGCGGCGAAAGGGTGAGGAACAGGACAGTTAGGACGGTGAATGCGGCGGCCCAGCCCGCAATGGCCGCAGCACCTGTGAGCTGAGCTCCGACCCCCATGAAGAGCACGCCGAGCAAGCCGAACAGGGCGAGCGGGCGGACTTCCTCGTAACGCGCCGTCGCGTACAGCTCGCCCGCCGACACCACCATCACGAGGATCACAAACGCGGCAAACCACCAGCCGCCGAGAAGGAGGCTTCCCAGGAACAGGCCGAAGATCACGACAGCCGAGCCCGCCCTCATCGCGAGGTCGCTGGTGGCGGCCTGCTCGCCCGCCTCCAGATCCTCTTCGGTATCGCCCCGGGAGCCGGTTACGTCTTCGAATCCGACCAAACCGCTGTCCACACCGGGCACCGTGGCTGCGACCGCCTGCTGTTCCCATTCCTCCCCGGCCGCCCGGCTGACTTCTTCGGCGAGCCCCTGATACTCCTGGGTGGTCGACCCGGTGTATTCGTTCATCTCGAAGTCATCGAGATCCTGCGGAAAGCTCATCCCTTCGTAGTCGGAGCCCGCCTCCGCACGTCGGCGCCGTTCCCTGGGGTCTCGCCGATCCCGTCCTCTGAGGGCTCGTCTTCACCCAGGAGCGGAGGAAGAGTGAACACCTCGGCGCCATCGTCATCGTCCGACTCCGCCCATAGACGGCCGGCCTTTTTCTCTTCTTCCGGGGTTAGCTCGTCCAAATCAGACCTCGATGAGCTCATCTTCTTTGTGGGCGAGGAGACGGTCGATCTTCTCGATGTACCGATCGGTGAGCTTCTGCAGCTCGTCCTCGCCGCGACGGATGTCGTCGTCGGAGATCTCGCCGTGCATGGCCTCCATGTCGCCCTTGGAATGGCGGCGAACGTTCCGAACCGCCACCCGGCCCTCCTCGGCCATGTTGCGGACCACTTTGATCAGGTCTTTCCGCCGCTCCTCGGTGAGCGGGGGAAACGAGATGCGAATGACATTGCCGTCATTGGAGGGATTGAGGCTGAGATCGGAGGTCTGAAGCGCCCGGTCGATGTCGTTGACGGTGGATTTGTCGAATGGCTGGACAACGAGCATCCGGGGCTCAGGGACAGATATCGAAGCCAGTTGCTGCAGAGGGGTCGGCGAGCCGTAGTAATCGACCGTGATGCGCTGAAGCAGTTGGGGGTTGGCCCGACCGGTGCGGACCGTGGAGAACTCGGAAGCCACGTGGTCGGTGGCTTGCTCCATCTTGTGCTCGGCCTCCGTCAAGAGGTCGCTGATCACTGTTCCTCCTCAGTGGATCACGGTGCCGATCTTCTCACCGCTGACTGCCTTGACGATGTTGCCAGGTGTGGTCATGTCGAACACGACAATCGGCACCCCGTGCTCCTTGCTCATCGTAACGGCGGTGGTGTCCATGACCCTGAGCTCGTTGGAGATGAAGTCCATGTACGACAGCTCGTCGAGACGCTTGGCGTCGGAATGGGTAGCGGGGTCGGCCTCATATATCCCGTCCACCTTGCTCGCTTTGAGCAGGGCATCCGCCCCGAGCTCCACTGCCCGCAGCGCGGCCGTGGTGTCGGTCGTGAAGAACGGGTTCCCGGTCCCGGCGGCGAAGATGACCACTCGCCCTTTCTCGAGATGACGGATGGCCCGGAGCCGGATATAGGGCTCTGCCAGCTCTTGCATCGTGATCGCGCTTTGCACCCGGGTCGGCACTCCTGCCTTCTCCAGGGCATCACGCAGGGCAAGGGCATTGATGACGGTGGCCAGCATCCCCATGTAGTCGGCCGAAGCCGCATCCATCCCTTTGGCGGCCTGGGACACCCCACGGAAGATGTTGCCCCCGCCGACCACGACGGCGATCTGGATGTCGTCGGAGTGGGCCTCTGCGATCTCCTCGGCGACACGGACCACTGTCAGCGGGTCGATGCCATATCCGACACTCGAATCGGCGAAGGCCTCGCCCGACAGCTTGAGGATGACTCTTCTCACCGGGGGATTGGACAATTCGCCTCCTACTCGCCGACGGCGATGCGGGACACCCTGCGGACCGAGATGTTCTCGCCCATCTTGGACGCGAGATTGCCGACCATGTCGCCCACAGTGCCGTCGAACTTCTCCGTATTGACGTATTTCTGGTCGTAGAGCACGTTCTCGGCGTACCAGGAGTCGATCTTGCCGTCGACGATCCGCTCGATCACATTCTCGGGTTTGCCCTCCGCCAGCGCCTGGCGCGAGATGAGCTCACGCTCTTTGGCCACCGCATCGCTGTCGACCTCGTCCCTGGTGACCCAGGTGGGGCGACCCCAGCTGACATGCATGGCGATGTCGTTCGCCGTTTGCCGGAATTCGTCGCTCTTGGCGACGAAATCCGTCTCGCACGCCAGCTCCACGAGAACTCCCATCACGGGGCGATCGTTCTGGATGTGGATGTAGCTGCCGATGGCGCCTTCGTTGGCCTCACGGTCGGTCCGCTTCGCCATTTTGGCCTGACCACGCTCGCGGAGGAGTTCGAATGCCTTCTCCAGGTCGCCTCCGGCATCGGTGAGCGCACTCTTGGCGTCCATCATCCCGACGCCTGCGTCCTGACGCAGCTTCTGGATCTCCTTGGCGGTGAACTCAGCCATTGTCCGCCTTCGCTTCGGTCGTCTCGGCGGTCGCCTCGGGAGCGGCCGGCTCCGTAGCAGTCGCCTCGGGAGCGGCCGGCACCGGAGCAGTCGCCTCGGGAGCGGCCGGCACCGGAGCAGGCTCCTGCTCGAAGTCTGCTGGTGTCTCGTCGAAGGAGATCTCTCCACCCTCATCGTCACCGGAGTCGCTGTCACCCTTCGAGGCCTTGGCGCCGGCCATCCGACGCCCCTCGAGGGCCGCATCGGCGATGGCCCCGGCGATGAGATCGGCCGCCCGGATCGCATCGTCATTCCCGGCGATGACGTAGTCGACCCGATCCGGGTCGCTGTTCGAGTCCACCAATGCGATGACGGGCATACCGAGACGGGCGGCCTCGGTCACGGCGGTCGCCTCGGTGTTCACATCGATGACGAACACGGCGTCCGGGGTCTTCTGAAGGTCGACGACTCCGCCGAGGTTCTGCTCGAGCTTGGCCAGCTCGCGGCGCAGCTTCAGCCGCTCCTTCTTGGGCAGGGCGTTGATCTCACCACTGGCCTCGAGACGACGCAGCTCGCGCATGTAGAAGATTCGCTTCTGGATCGTCTGGAAGTTGGTGAGCATGCCGCCTAGCCACCGGTAGTTGACATATGGCATCCCCGAGCGCGTCGCGTGCTCAGCCACGGCTGCCTGGGCCTGCTTCTTCGTGCCGACGAAGAGGACGACGCCCCCATCAGACGTCAGGTTCTTCACGTATTCGCCCGCGGCCGCAGTCTGGTCGACCGTCTGCCGCAGGTCGATGATGTGGATCCCGTTGCGCTCCCCATAGATGAAGGGGCGCATCTTGGGGTTCCATCGCCGGGTCTGGTGCCCGAAATGGACACCCGCCTCCAAGAGTTGCTTCATTGAGACAGCCAAAGCTGCTCCTTTCTGGTTGTTCCTCCGCTTGCCGGCTGGTGCCAACCCGATCTCTCGGATGACCCTCTTCCGGGACGCGCCCGACCAGTGAGGGTCAACAAGCGTGTGTGATGGGGAAATGGTACGGGCTTGGGGCGTGGAACGTAAAACGCAGAGACGTGGACCGCTCAGCCCCAGGACGGCTCGCCGAGCCGGTTGCGCAACGACATCATCGTCTTGGCGTGGATCTGGCAGACCCTCGACTCGGTGACCCCGAGCACATCCCCGATCTCGGCCAGGGTCATCCCCTCGTAGTAGTAGAGGGTCACCACGAGCCGCTCCCGCTGGGGGAGGCGGTTGATGGCGTCGACGAGGCCGTGACGGGTCTCCTCGGCCTGGAAGGCGGTCTCCGGGGAGACACCTGTGGGGTCGGCCAGCATGTCCCCAACCGAGGTCGAGGTGTCGTTGCCCACGAACTCGTCCAAGGCAGCGATGCCAGAGCGGCCGATCTCGGCCAGGGCGCTCTGCAGGTCGCCGATGTCCATGTCGAGGTTGTCAGCCAGCTCCTGGTCGGTTGGAGCGCGCTGGAGCGTGTGCTCCATCTCGGCGACCGCTGACTCGATGAGACGTGCTCGGGAGCGGACCGAGCGCGGCACCCAGTCGAGTGCCCGCAGCTCGTCGAGAATCGCCCCCTTGATCCGGTTGATGGCGTAAGTCTCGAATTTGAACCCGCGTTCGACCTCGAACTTGTCGATGGCATCGATCAAACCGAACAACCCGTAACTGGCCAGGTCGTTCTGATCGACCGACCGGGGCAGCCCGGCACCCACCCGGCCCGCTACGTATTTCACCAGCGGCGAGTAGTGGAGGATCAAACGCTCCCGTGCGTCGGCATCGGCCGATGCCTTGAAGCGCTCCCACAGGGCATCGACCTGATTGGTCTCAGGCCCTCGGGTGGCTTCGGTCATACGTTCCTCTCAGATGCTGACGGGTCACGGCAGTGTAGATCTGGGTGGTGGCCAGGTCGGTGTGTCCCAGCAGATCCTGGACCGATCGGAGGTCTGCGCCCCCCTCCAGGAGGTGCGTGGCGAAGCTGTGCCGGAGGGCGTGGGGAAACGTGGCGACATGCTTGCTGACCACGCTGCGGATCCCGCGAGTTCCCAGTCGGCTGCCACGCACTCCCACCCACAAGGAACTTCCAGCCTCGGGCCCGGCCAGCTGTGGCCGCCCCTGACTCACATATCGGCGCACCGAGTCCTGAGCCGGGCGGCCGATGGGAACACGCCGAGTCTTCCTGCCCTTGCCAACCACCGTGATCATGTCGCCTCCGACGTCGTCGATGGTGAGTGAGGCCAATTCGGAGATTCGCAAACCGGTCGAATAGAGGGTGTCGATCAGCGCCCGGTCCCGCAGACCCTCCGGCGTGGTCGGGTCGATCGTCTCGATGGCATGGATCAATGTCCTGGTGGGGAGGGCATGGGGTAGCGGCTTGTCCAGTCGCGGGCGGGAGACACCCTCGAACGGGTTGACCGTGGCCGAGCCGCGGCGACCGGCATCGTTGTAAAAGGCCCGGACCGCCGAGGCCTTGCGGGTCATCGACCGCTTCGAGTACCCGCTGGCGGAGAGAAAGGCCAGGTAACGCCGGGCGTGTTTGCGACGAACCGAATCGATGGAGGCCACGCCCTCCTCGGCGCAGTATGCGAAGAACTGGGCGAGATCTCGGCGGTAGGCCTCGATCGTGTGCGGGGAAAGCTCTCTTTGATCCCGCTGGCGATCGAGGTAGGCGGCAACGGATACGGCTGCCCACTCCGGCATCGTCGGGATTCTCACCCCTGAGATGCTATTGGGGATCAGCCGGTTGGCCCGGTCACCACCCGGCTGGAAGCACCAGGTCCCCGACCCGACGAGCCTCCCCTGCCACCTCCATGCGAGCGAGACGAGCCAGGGCCTCGCCCGGGGTGCAGCCCCAGATCTCAGGCAATTCATCGATCGCCAACCCCGTCTCAGGGATGGCTCCTTCCCCTCTCGGAGATCGACGGGGCGGCTTCCCCAGGATCAGCTCCAGCTCGGCCAAGAGATCGTGGACTCCCAACACCGGATGCGCCCCATCCCGGATGAGCCGGTTGCAGCCGACCGAGGCGAGTCGGTCGACGTCGCCAGGGACGACGAGGACCGGTCGGCCGATTTCCGCCGCCAGCCGGGCCGTGATCAATGCCCCACCCTTCTCCCCAGCCTCAACGACGACGACCGCCGAGGCGATTCCGGCAATGAGACGGTTGCGAGCCGGAAACCGCCATCGGTCCGGCCGGGTCCCCGGCGGGTATTCCGACATGACCGCGCCCCGACCCCCAAGGATCGATCGATACAAACCCTCGTTCTCCGCCGGGTAGATGACGTCGACCCCAGAGCCGAGCACCGCCACGGCCTGCCCCGGCCCTCTCAACGTGCCCCTGTGGGCGGCGGCGTCGATGCCTCTGGCCAGCCCGCTCACGGTCGTCCACCCCGCCTCGGACAGGGCATGGCCGAAGGCTTCGGCCAGATTCAGCCCATAGCGGGTGCATTTCCGGGTGCCGACCACTGCCACCGCCGGTGCCGGGGCGGTCTCGCCGAGGATGTACAAGGGCGGAGCGTCTTCGAGGTCGAGCAACCCGACCGGATACTCCTGGTCATCAGGACTGATCACCCGGGGTTTCATTCATCCCGCCACTCGCCCCGGAGGCCGATCGCCTCCGCCATGTGCTCCTCCGACACCTGTCCGGCTTCGTCGAGATCGGCGATGGTCCGCGCCACCCGTCTCACCCGGTCACCGCCACGGGCAGTGAGGACGGCGTTACCTACCGCCGTCGCCACCAATCGCCGAGCCGCATCCGATTCCGGGCCGCCGATCGTGGGCGTCAGGTGCCGATTGATCTGCCCACGTTCTCGCTGGGCGGCGCGCGGCTCGCGCCACCCGGGCTGCGACTACCGCACTCGACTCGCCTTCCGGCCCTGAGTATTCGGCGCCCTCGACCCTCCCCACCCGCACGATCAGATCGAATCTGTCCAGCAACGGCCCGGAGATCCGTGACCGGTACCGGCCGAGGATGGCTGGGCGGCAGTCGCAGGGACGTCGCCCATCGCCGTGAAAACCGCAGGGACAGGGGTTGGTCGCGGCCAGCAACTGAAAGGAGGCGGGGAAATCCACTGATGACCCACGTCGTGCCACCGAGACGAATCCCTCTTCCAATGGCTGTCGAAGTGTGTCGAGATGACTGCGGGGGAACTCGGCCAGCTCGTCGAGGAACAACACGCCTCGATGTGCCAACGACGCTTCACCCGGGACCGGGTTGCCGGAGCCCCCACCGACCAGGGCAGCCTTCGATGCGGTGTGGTGCGGTGCCCGAAACGGCGGGGTGACGTCGAGGCCTCGTCGACGTCCTGCGGCCGACCAGAGCATGGCTGTCTCCACTGCTTCCGGGATCTCGAGAGGCGGGAGGATCCCGACGATCCGGCGAGCGAGCATGGTCTTTCCCGAGCCGGGAGGTCCATGCATGAGCAGGTGGTGCCCTCCAGCGGCCGCTACCTCGAGGGCCCGTCTCGCCATCGACTGGCCCCTGATATCGGACAGGTCGAGGGTCTGCCCGACGACATTGAGGTCTCCGGGCAGCGCGGGTGCCACATTTTCCAGGCCACCTCGGAGAAGATCTACCGCCTCGGCCAGGCTGTTCACGCCATATGCGGTAGCGCCCGGAATAGAAGCCGCCTCCCCCGCGACCGATGTGGCGACCAGACATGGAACGTGCTGCCTGGCGCTCAGCACCCCCGCCCCGAATGCGTTCGATCCTGCCCTGACCGTTCCATCGAGGGCCAGTTCGCCGACCACCACGGCCCGTCTCAGATCCGGGATCTCCCTGCTGGCCGCCAGGATTCCCAGTGCGATCGGGAGGTCGTAGTCGGTCCCGCCTTTGGGCAGATCCGCCGGGGCGAGGTTGACGGTGACGGTTCGGTTGGGGAAACGGATACCTGCTGAAGCAACGGCAGCGCGCACCCGATCCTTGGCCTCACGGACTGCGGTGTCGGGAAGCCCGGACAGCTTGAACGCCTCACTCTGCCGCCCGACGTGGGCCTCGACCCGAACCGGGCGCGCATCACCCCCCACGAGCGCGACAGATGTGGCCGCGGCGTACATGGCCCGAACGTACGGAACGGGCGAGCCGGTTAAAAGGGGGTTGATGTCATACGGGATCGACGTCGGGCCGGTTCCCATACGGGTCCAGTCGTTGCGCGGCTATCCGGAGTCCCAGTCGTCTGTCGTGAGCGTGAAGACCAGCCTGACGCCGCGGCTGTTGTCGCTCGGTTCCGTACGGATCGAGTCGATGATGGCGTGGGCTTCGTCCAGGTCGGCCTGGCTCGTACCCGGTTCCGCTATCAGTGTGATCTCGAACCTCGTCCCCTCGATGTCGACATACCATTTCTCGTCCCAGAGGTCGGTCTCCGACGCTAGGTAGATCCCGTCATGTCCGGCGACGGTGACCGCCGTCGCGCTCTCATCATTGATGGGCCTTTGGGCCACGGGTTTGATGTGGATGTCGACATCACCTGATCCGTATCCGTTATGTATGAAACCGAAAACGCAGGACCCTCCGGCACATGCGTTCCCGTCCCACGAGTACAGCCCCGCCGGGTTCCTAGTGGTGTGCGGCCAACCGTGGACGACCTCGGCCTCCGTGGTTGGGGTCGCCTGCGTGGTGGTCGCCGTGGGAACCGTTGTTTGATCGACGACCTGGCCATCATCTCCACTAAAGGCGACGTACAACCCGCCCAGGATGAGGACGACGGCGAACGCCGACACCGCCCATGCAAGACCCCGCCCAAACCTCGGGCGCGGTGGCCGGGACCCGACGTCCACCGTGGGCAGTGCCTCTGCGCTGAGCATCGGATCGGACCCGATCTGCCGTCCGTAGTCACGGAGCTGAGTCAGTAGGTCGTTCACGACTCCACCCCCAGATCCCTGCGAAGTCTCGCCATCCCTCGGTTCTCGTGGAGCTGCACGGTCCCGCGCGCCAAGCCCAACAGGTCCGCAACCTCGCTCAAAGTCCATTCAAAGCAATGGAGCAGCATGATCACCTCTCGCTGACGCACCGATAGCCGACCCAACGCTCCAGGTAGGCCAGGTTCGACCCATGGAATCTCCGCGGACAGAACAGGAGGCAGAAAAGGAGCATGCTGCCGTCTCAGATTCCGACGCGCCCTGTTACGGCCCACACCAAACACATAGCCGACCGGGTTGGCAGTCTTCAACACCCGGTCCCAATGCTCCCAGGCGAAAGCCAACGCATCGGCGGTCGCCTCCTGGGCCAAGTCGAATCCAAAAGCCGCACCAAGAGCTAGGCGTAGCCGCGGCTCAGCGACTCGTGCGAACTCAGTGAAGGCGTCGGTTGCCGGGGCTCTCTGATCCATGCTCCTCGATGTGATAGTGCCTCGACGAGCCAACTTGTAAGACAGCAATCTCGAGGATCATGGCGTACCACGACCCACGCTGCGCCCTGTTTATTGCTGTCGTCTCACACGCGTCGTCGACTACGCGTGGCCCACGGGCGCGGAACCTGAGAGTCGGTTGAGACGTCGGTGACGCGACTAGTGGTTAGGTCAGGTTTACCGTCTGGTCGGCACCTTCGTGCTGATCGTCATGAGCCACATCCCCACGACCCAGACTGCACCTCGTCCCGCAGCGCCGACGCGCCGTCGTCGTTACAGCTCCGGGCAGCGTTGGACCATCCGGATCCTCCTCTTGCTGGTGCTGGCAGCCGCCACCCTCGTGGGGCTGACCTTCCTGGCCGACTTTCAAATGGAGGACGCGGGCCCGATGCCCTCTCTCGCTGCAGGCGACGGGGTGTACCTGATCGTTGGCAGCGACAGTCGGGAGAATCTGCCCGACGATCTGAACCAGGGGAACTTCGGGGATTTCGCCGGCGCACGGGCGGACGTCATCATCCTGGCGCAGGTGGTCGACGGTCGCCGACAGCTTCTCTCCATTCCTCGCGACCTGAAGGTCGAGATACCGGGGCAGGGAGTCAACAAGGTCAACGCCGCATACGCGTTCGGCGGCCCAGACCTCCTCGTAGACACCGTGGCCAATGCCACCGGGATCCGGCCGAACCATTATCTCGAGGTGGAATTTGGTGGTTTTGCCGGCATCGTCGATGCACTGGGCGGCATCGAGCTCGATGTCCCGTACCCGGCGAGGGACAACAAGTCGGGGCTGGTCCTGGAGCCCGGCGTGCAAACCGTCGACGGCGCCACGGCCCTGGCCTATGCCCGCTCACGCAGCTACGAGGAGTTCCGCGACGGTGAATGGGTCGGCCAGGGAGGCGGGGATATCGCCCGTGCCGCCCGACAGCGCGAGGTGCTCACCAAGATCATGGCTGAGGCGTCGTCGCCCTCTGGGATGGCCAGGAGCCCCTTGGTGGTAACCGCGGTGGGTTCGCATTTGACCGCCGACTCCGGCCTCACCCTCTTCGATCTGGCAGGGACAGGTTGGGCGATGCGCTCGGCCGATGTCACCGAATCGATGACCCTCCCGGTGGTCGGCGCCGAAGAGGGCGGCGTGTCCTATCTGGTCCGATCCGAGCCTGCAGCGACCGAGGTGTTGAACGCCTTCGCCGCCGGTCAGCCCCTCCCCGCCCAGTAGGTTTCTCAAGGGGCGGGCTCCACGTCCCGGGAACGCGGGACCCGCCGGCAACCCCCCGGTTGCTCGATCTCCTCAGTGCCCGATACCAAGCCAAGGTCACCTGAAAAGATCCTGTTACCGGACGGGTATACCGGGCACAAGGATCGGTGATGAAGACCGGCACGGGGCATCGACAGTCAATGACCGCTGACGAGGCGCGATTCGCCGACATCTATCGCCGTCATGCCCGATCGATCCAGGCTTACTGCGCTCGACGGACGGCGGGCTCACATGTTGCTGATGCGGTAGCAGACACCTTTCTCGTCGCCTGGCGCAAGATCGACCAGGTCCCCAACGGCGAGGCTGCACTGCCCTGGCTCTACGGGGTGGCCTACAAGGTCCTCTCCCATCAGTGGCGGCACCGAGCTCGGAGCCGGCGGCTGGTCGAGAAGCTCCGTGGACTGGCGCATGTGGAGGCGCTAGGGCCGGAGGTGCTCCTGGTCAGGAGTGAGGAGTACCGGGCAGTGCTGGCCGCTTCCGCACGTCTGCGACCCATCGACCAGGAGATCCTCCGTCTAACCCTCTGGGAGGAGTTGTCACACGCCGACGTGGCAGCGGTGCTGGGCATCGAGGTCACGGCGGTCAAGCAACGCGCCTACCGCGCCCGTCAGAACCTCGCCGACGAATACCGCAAGCTGACTGGAGATCGCAAACCCCCCGCTGCTCGGAAAGGAGGTGACTCGTGATCACTGAAGACCAGGTCGTTGCCATGTTCGCCAAAGCGAACCCGGTGCCGTCCCTTGATCTGCTCGACCCGGTCGAGCCTCTGGATCCCGGACACCTCGAAGACCGATTCGAGAGGAGCAGGGGCATGACCGAGTTGAAGACCGAGAAGGAGCAGGTGTCACCGCGGCGGGCTCCATGGCTGGTGCCGGCATTGGTGACATTGGCGATCGTGACCGCGATCGTGTTGTTCATGGCCAGTCGCGGGCCGCAGATCGCGACAACGCCGGTCGACCAGGCGACCGCTTTCTGGGTGGCGGTGGTCGACGGTGATCGGGACACGGCGGTGTCGCACCTGGACCCGGCTGTTGTCGAATCCAGAGAGGCGAGCCCCTGGGGCCGAGCCTTTACCCTCGAGAGCCAATTCGCCTGGTATGACGTGGTCGGGTGGCAATGGACTCTCGATGACTGCATCGAGACCAGTGAAGGTGCCGTCGAATGCTCGGTATCCGCCCGCAACGCGTGGACAGACGCGCTGGGTGAAGGCCCGGTCATGGGGACCTACGTCATGGAAATCGGGGAGGAGGGCATTACCGCGATGACCGACAAGTTCGACGGTTTCGGCCAGCAGTGGTCGGAGGTGTCGTTCGAGCCATTCGCCATCTGGGTCGAGGCCAACCATCCAGCGGACGCGATGATCATGTTCGATTTTGAAGCCGATGTGAACCCCGAGATCCTCGACCTCTACGAGATCAACACCGAGCGGTTCGTCCAAGCCAAGACGGAAGGCTGAGCAATTCGGGTCGGGCACGTAGCATCTCCTCGTGCCCGACCCGTTTCTCGACGCCGCCATCGATGAGGCCGCGTTGGGTCTGGCCGAAGGCGGGATCCCGATCGGTTCGGTGCTGGTGGTCGATGGGCAGATCGTCGGTCGCGGCCACAACCGGCGGGTGCAGAAGGGGAGCCCGATCCTCCACGGTGAGATGGATGCTCTCGAAAATGCCGGCCGGCTCGTCGCCTCGGAGTACAGGCGTTCGGTGATCTACACCACCCTCTCCCCCTGTCACATGTGCACCGGGGCGATCCTGCTCTACGAAATTCCGAAGGTGGTCATCGGGGAGAACCGCACCTTCCTCGGCGCAGAGGACCTACTCCGGGACCGCGGGGTGGAAGTGGTCGTCGTCGACGATCAACGATGCGTCGACATGATGAGCGGATTCATCGAAGCTCGGCCTGAGCTGTGGAACGAGGACATTGGAGAGGTCTAGGGGTGGAGGCCGGGGCGGCTGCCCCTAGGTTCTGAGACCGACGAGTTCTCGGAGTCGGGGGTCGAGCCCGGGTCGGTTGGGCGGATAGTTCTGTCCGTCGGGTTTGCGGAAGACGGGTTTGTGGTCGGGATCGTGTTCGATCCGCCATCCGTGTTCGTGGAGGAACCGGTGGTGATAGCCACACAACAGGATCAGATTGTCCAGATTGGTCGGTCCCCCGTCACCCCAGTGTCTGATGTGGTGGGCGCGAACGAAGTTTCTGGTGCCACAACCGGGGAATTGACAGCCTCCATCCCGATACCAGAGCTGGTGACGTAACCAGGACGGGATCAACCTCGATCTCCGTCCGATCCCCAACACTCTCCGGTGGTCATAGACGGTGCATTCGAGGATCGGGTCACAAGAGAGTCTTCGGGCGGTCTCACTGGGAATCACCGGGCCACCCTCGAGTTCTGACACCCCGGTGGTCTCCGGATCAGAAGTGAGCGATTCGAGATCGGCATGAACCACCAGCTGGGTTGGAGGTGAAGTGGCCTCATCACCGGTGGTGGTGGCACAGAGTTCGATCAGACCGTCGGCGAGTCGTTGGGGATACGGATCGAAGACCCCGGATTCAGGGTTGGGTGGGATCCGGTCGGCTTTCTCCCGGATCGCAGCTTCCACCAGATGCAGATCAGGACCGGGGAGATCGGCGTGGAGACTGCCTCTGATCCCGTCCAGGGTGTACTGGATCGAGAGCCAACGATCCCGCCAGGTTTCGACCGCATCAGCCGTGGATGGCGGGTGGGCTCGTCGAGCGGCCCGATCCAAAGCCGGATTGGACAATCCGAGACATTCGGCGATCACCGTCTCCTCGGTCTCCGCGGTAGCCAGTTTCGAGATGGCATCCACCTGATCCAGACTCAACTCACCGGCTCCGAACCTCGCCCGCAACAAGGGCAGATCCTGGAGACGACGAGCCACCCCAACCAACTGGGCTGCAGTGGAACGACGAAGACCAAATCGAGCCGAAACCCACTGGGGAAGGTCGCGAGCCGCATCAGCCAAGAACTGTTGGCTCAAATCAGCGTCGATCAACCAGACACAGATCTCGGCGTAGAAAACGGACAGACCAGAGAACAGATGAGACAAAACCCCATCCACCTGATCATTGGTGAAGCTCTCCCTCTCCATGACCCCAACCTACGAAGAGGGTGTGACAGATTTGGGTCAGAAACTGAGCATCCGCGAAGAAATCCGAGAAAGTATTCGAGCGCCTAGCGGCCCTTCCAGTCGGGGTCGCGCTTATCGACAAAGGCCGCAAGTCCTTCGGCCGCATCCTCGGTGCCGAGCGCCACCGACTGGGCCTCCCCCTCCCAGGACAGGGCATCGGCGAGACCGATCTGAAAGCTGGCATTCATGATCTGTTTGGCGAACATCTGTGCCATCGGCGCCCCGGCCAGGAAGCCCTCGGCGATCTCGCTCACCCGGTTTTCCAGCTCATCCACCGCCACGACTTCCGTGGCGAGGCCGATCCGGAGTGCCTCATCGGACTCGACCATTCGCCCGGACAGTGCCAGCTCCTTGGCGCGTTGCAACCCCACGATCCGGGGCAGGAGCCACGACCCACCGAAATCGACGGTGAGACCCCTCCTCACGAAGATCTCGGAGAACCGGGCCCGCTTGGTAACCACCACCACATCGCAGCCCAGAGCCAGGTTCATGCCCGCCCCAACCGCGACACCGTCGACCGCGGCGATGGTCGGCTTGGTCAAGCGATGCAAGGCCATCGCGGTAGCACCAACGACCTTCATCCGGGCGTGCCGGGCCTCGACCGACTGAAGCCAATCGGCGCGTGACGGATCGAGATCGGCGCCGGCGCAGAACTCCCCTCCGGCCCCGGTCACCACCAGCACCCTCTGAGCCGAGCCCTCGAACTCGTCGAAGGCGAACCGCATCTCCTCCCAACCGTCGAATGGAATGGCGTTCTTTCGATCCGGGCGGTCGATCGTCAGCCAACGCACCTGCCCGCGGTCGGTGATGTGCAACCAGGTCACGGACGATGACGGTAGACATACCGGCGCGGGGTTACCGTTCACGCATGGGGTTCAACCCATTCCGCGATCACGAGAAAGACGTTGCCGACATCGTGGCGATGGTGATCGCTTTCGTGGCGATCTTCGCGGTCGTGGCATGGGCGATCTTCTCGGGGTGACAGTCGCCCCCGTTCAGCCCTACGCGGCGCGCAAGGATTACATCTGCCCTGGGTGCGAGATGACCATCCCGCCTGGCATGTTCCATCTCGTGGTCGTGCCCGACGATGAGCCGGATCTGCGACGTCACTGGCATCACGGCTGCTGGCACAAGGAGATGCGTCGACGCTTCGGCGCTCAGGCCTCGCCACGGTGAAAAGTCCTTCTTTCCTATTGGTCCACAGCCCTCTGCTCGGACCATCCTGCTGGCGCCCCTTCGGGATGTTGGCCTCCGAAGGTGGCCATGCGATCGCGATCCCCGACCTGACCCAGGCCAGCACCGCCCAACCACCCCTTTGGGAGGCTCTCGTCGAAGCCGCAGTCACCGCCGGGCGAGATCTCGGTTCAGAAGTCGTCGTGATCGGTCACTCAGGCGCTGGTGCGTTTCTCCCCGCGATCACCCATCGGCTAAGGGCGGAGGCGATCGTCTTCATCGATGCCGTAGTGCCGCCCACAGAGGGGGCACACTTGAGACCCCCATCGCTCACCCGCCTGCTCGACGATCAAGTCGTCGACGGAATGCTCCGGCGGTGGATCGAATGGTGGCCCGCCGAGACCATTGCCCAGTTGCTGCCCGATCCGGAGCACCGCTCACGGTTGTCGAGGGATATGCCGATGGTGCCGAGGTCCTTCTATGACGAGGCCGTCCCCGTGCCCCCCGGGTGGTCGAATCGAAGATGCGCCTATGTCCGGCTGAGTACCGCATATGACGAGGAATATGCGGAGGCCGGGGAGAGGGGCTGGGCCCGCCTCCAGTTGGATGGGGACCACCTCAGCATCTTCACCCGGCCGACTCCCGTCCTCTCCGCCATCGAGGAGCTGCTCGCTGCCTGGTGAGCCTCGATCAGGCGTCGCGCCGCTGAAGCCCCCACCACGTCAGAAACAGCCCGAGCATGGTCCATCCCAGGACGATGGCAACTGCATGGGGCAGCGATAGGTCGGCACCTGGCATCAAAGCCCCGAATCCGCCCTCCACGTCGAGTTGGAACAAGGCTGTAGTGGCCGCCGAGAGCGAGACGTTCTCCCATGGCCCCCACAGCCCGAGGATCGGGTCGATGAAATAGAGGGCGAGCGCGGCGCCGATGGCTGGTCCGACCGACCGGAGCATCGCAACGGCCCCGAGGCCGATGGCGGTCCAGGCCAGCTCGATCAGACCGACCTTCCACACAAGGTTCAGCCATTCCTCGACGCCGGGACCCCCCTCTCCTGGCACAGCGATCGCTGTGACAATCGACCACCCGGCGATGCCGGCGGTGATTGCCAGCAGCGACGCGCCGGCAAGGATCACGAAACGGGCCGAGATCTGATTCACGCGACGGGGATCTCGGGTCAGTGCTGTCGCCCAGACCGTGCTCCCGAACTCGCTTCCCAAGCATCACCACCGCCAGGATCAGCGGGAACCACGTCTGCCCGGCGACTTGCTGGGCGCCGAAGATGTAGGCGACGGGTTTCCGCAAGAGCGGCACGTCCTCCGCAAGCTCGGGGGCGATCTGGGCGAAGATCAAGAGGAAGAAGGCGAGCAACCCGACCAGGGCGGCCAGGATGATCACCATCGTGTAGTAGAGACGGCGGCGACTCAGCTTCAGGTACTCGGCGTGTAGGAGGCTCATCCCTCCCCCTCACCGGTCATCCCCAGGAAAACGGATTCCAGGGTGGAACGCGCCGGGCGCACCTCACTGGGATAGATGCCCGCTCCGGCCAGGATTTCGACGACCCGGCTCCCGTCGCTCTCATCGACTATCAAGGCGCCCCCGTCGGCATGCACCTCGAGACCAGCCGCAGTGAGGATGGCTCTTGCCTCCTCGGAGCTGACGGTGACCACTCGGGTTGAACCGCCCGAGAGCATCTCTTCGAGTGGGCCCTGGGTGACCAGCTTCCCGTGATTCAGGACGACCACATAATCGGCCAGGGCCTCGATGTCGGCCAGATCGTGGCTCGACACGACCACCGTCCGGCCGCTGTCGGCGATCTCCCGGAGACGGGCCCGAAACGCCATCTGGCCGGCCGGGTCGAGACCGTCGAGGGGCTCGTCGAGCAACAGCAGCTGGGGATCGCCGATCAGGGCGCCGGCCAAAGCCAGACGCTGGCGCATCCCTTTCGAGTACTCGTCGATCTTCCTGCCCGCATCAGCCTGCAGCCCGACGAACTCGAGCAACTCCTCGATTCGGTTGTGCCCGAAACCGAGCTGGTCCGCCGCAACCTGGAGATTGACCCGCCCGGTCAGCGCCCTGATCAGCCCCGGTTCCTCGATGATCGCCCCGATCTTCTTGGTGACTTCGACCAGACCGGATGGAACGTCCTGATCGAGGACCCGGATTCGCCCCGAATTGGCTCGGGTCAGCCCCAGCAACGAACGAAACAGAGTGGTCTTGCCCGCCCCGTTGGGCCCGAGCAGCCCGGTGATGGCGCCTGCGGGCATGACACAGTCGAGACCATCGAGTGCGGTGGTTCTCTTGTACCGCTTGACCAAGCCTTCGACCGCGATAGCGGGATCGGAGAGGTTCACGCCGTAGGGATGTCGTTGAACATGGGGCGGCAGTCAACCACAGCCCGGCACCCAGTGGACCACGACGTCTTCCAACCCGATACGAACACCGACGAAGTCCACGCGTGTTGCCCCAACGGCTCCGGCCAGACGCGTCACCTGACGTCGTTTGCCCGGGGTGATCGCGTCGATCGGGTCTCCATCACCACTGATGGCTCGCACCTCGACTGCGACCCTCGTGTCCCCATCGAAAGCCAGGAGGTCGATCTCACCCCGTCTCACCACGACATTGTGGGCGACTACGGAAAGTCCGTGGTCGGTGAGGAAACCAGCGGCAAAGCGCTCGCCGGCCTCGCCCACCTGTACCCGATCGGTCAGATCGAGATCTCTTGCTTCTCCAGCTCTTCGACGTTCACGTCGCGAAACGTCAGCACCTTCACGTGCTCGAGGAATCGGGCCGGTCGGAACATGTCCCAAACCCATGCGTCCTTCATCTCCACCTCGAAGAAGACCGAGCCGTTGGCCTCACGGACCTCGAGGTTGACCTCGTTCGCCAGATAGAAACGGCGCTCGGTCTCCACCACATACCGGAACATCGGGAGGACGTCGTGGTACTCCTTGTAGATCTTGAGCTCTACTTCGGATTCGTAACGCTCCAGGTCCTCTTCCATGCTCTCCTCATTCACACGGGCGGCCGTACCCGATCATATCTATGGACCGTCACTTAACGGTTGACAAACCTTGTGGTTTTCAGAGAGAGCCGATGTGGGGGATCGGCCAAATGGTGACGAAGGCGTTCCCGATGAGGTCCTCGAGCGGGATCGGCCCAAATCTCCGGCTGTCGAATGAGGCATCGCGGTTGTCGCCCATGACGAAAACTTCGTCGGCCCCGAGGGTGATCGCCGGCTCGTCGGGCATGAATACCTCAGGCAAATAGGGCTCCTCGATCGGCGTCCCGTCGACCACGACCTGGTTGTTTCGCACCTCGACGGTCTCACCTGGAAGGCCGATCACGCGTTTGATCAGGTCCTCGTGACCGCGGGTGCGGATCCCGACTGCCTCGAGGACCGAGCGGATGACCGCCTCCGGGATCGATTCCTCGATCTCCTCCTCACGGGGATCCCTGAACACGACGATGTCGCCGCGCTCGGGCTCGCCCCACTGATAGGCGAGCTTGTTGACCATGACCCGGTCGTTGACCTCGATCGTGGGCAGCATCGATTCGGATGGGATCCAGAACGGTTGCACCAGGAAGGTCTTGATCACCACCGCGATGACGAGGGCGGTCAGGAGCAAACCAGGCAGCTCGGCCAGGAACGAGCGACGACGTGGTGGCGTCTCGGGGACGGCCTCCTCGTCGATGGGGTCCGTGTGCTGGGAGATCAGTCGCGCAGCTCCTTGATACGGGCCGACTTCCCGACCCGATCGCGGAGGTAATAGAGCTTGGACCGGCGGACATCGCCCTTACGGATGACTTCGATCCGGGAGATGATCGGGGCATGGACCGGGAAGACTCGTTCGACACCGACCCCGAAACTCAGCTTGCGGACGGTGAACGAAGCCCGTGCCCCGGCACCGTTTCGAGCGATGACGAGACCTTCGAAGATCTGGACGCGCTCTCGGCCTCCTTCGACCACCCGGACATGCACTTTGACACTGTCACCGGCCCGGAAATCCGGGATATCGTCGCGGACGTGCGCGCTCTCAACTACGTGAAGATCGTTCATGGAGGGCTCCTCGAGGAGCCGGGCGAAACTCGCTAGCCCGGACCGGGCCGAATTGTATCAGGTCTCCGAACTCTCGCCATCCGGGAGCAGGTCGGGTCGCCGCTCCGCGGTGCGGTGCAGACGCTGCCGCCGCCGCCACTCCTCGATCAGTGCATGGTTCCCAGAGAGGAGGACCTCGGGTACCTCCCATCCCCGGAAATCTGCGGGCCGGGTGTACACCGGTTCCTCGAGCAGGCCGTCGCGGAATGACTCTGTCTCGGTCGAACCCGGGTTGCCCACCACACCTGGGAGCAACCGGGCAATCCCCTCGATCGCGAGCGCCGCAGCCACCTCTCCGCCGGCGAGGACGAAGTCACCGACTGAAGCCTCCTCCTCGATGAAGTGCTCCACCACACGCTGATCGATGCCCTCGAAACGTCCACAGACGAGGGTGATCTCGGGCAATCCTGCCCAACGGTCGAGCGTTGCCTGGGTCAGGGGGCTCCCAGCAGGCGTGAACAGGATCCGATGAGTCTTAACCAGCGGCTCGAGAGCGGCGGCCAGAGGCTCGACCATCATCACCATGCCTGGACCCCCCCCGAACGGGGCGTCGTCGAGCTGTCGGTGACGGCCGAGCCCGTGCTCACGCAGATCGATCAGGCTCACTTCGAGGATCCCGGCCTCGATGCCCCTGGCCACGATCGAGACGCCCAGAGGGCCTTGGAAGAAGCCGGGGAACATCGTTACCACGTTGATCCGCACCCGGTCAGGCTAGGGCGGGACGTTTCTGGTCGATATCCTCGGCTCTCGGGCGATTCCCCGTCTCATCCGGAGAGTTGACATGTCCATCGATCAAGCACCGACACCATGACACTGGATCATCTGCCGGTCGAGAGTGTTCTGCTCGTCGCGGCCGGGCTCATGGTCATCGGGATCCTCATCGTCGGTGCGTCGGATCGGCTCGGGGTGCCCGCCGCCCTTCTCTCGCTCGGGATCGGCATTCTCTTCGGAAGCGATGCCCTTGGTCTCGTCAACGTCAGCGACATGGCGATGGTCAGGGACATCAGTGTCATCGCTCTGATGATCATCCTGTTCGAAGGCGGTCTCACCACCAAGCCGTCCGTGCTTCGCGAGTCAGGCGTCCCCGGTTTCGTCCTCGCCAATGTCGGCGTCCTGGTCAGTGCCGGGGTGGTCGCAGCTGGTGTGCAGCTCCTGTTCGACACCGGATGGGAGACGGCGCTCATCATCGGGGCGGTAGTGGCATCCACCGACGCCGCGGTCGTGTTCGACGTGGTTCGTCGCACTCCGATCCCGAAGCGGCTGGCCGGCATCCTGGAGGTGGAGTCGGGTGTGAACGACCCCTTCGCCATCCTCCTCACCATCGGTCTCATCGAGGTCACCAGGTCGAGCCCGGGCATCGACGATTGGCTGGTGTTCGGAGCGCGGCAACTGTTCGGAGGCGTCGCCGTGGGCCTGCTCGGAGGCTGGATCGGAACAAGGCTGCTGCGCTTCCGTCTGCGGTCTTCCGGCCTCTATCCACTGTTGGCCCTGGCCATTGCGGGTCTCACCTTCGCGGTCGCGTCGTATCTATCGACGTCGGGCTTTCTGGCCGTCTACATCTGCGGGCTGATGATCGGTGCCCTCGCCCCCCGTCACCGTCGGGTGGTGCGGAGCTTCCATGCCAGTCTCGCCAATGGTGCCGACATCGCCCTCTTCCTCTTACTCGGGTTGCTGGTGTTCCCGAGCGAGCTGCCTGCGGTCGCCGTGCCCGCCATCGCGGTGACGGCCATCCTGCTCTTGGTGGGCAGACCGCTGTCCGTGGTCCTGGCCATGCTCCCCTTCAGGTTGTCCTGGAAGGAGATGACGTTTCTCTCCTGGGCGGGTCTGCGTGGAGCACTGCCCATTGTCCTCGCCACTTTTCCGGCCACCGCGGGAGTGGCGGCCGGTGACACGATCTTCAACCTCGTCTTCTTCGTGGTCCTCGTGTCGGCTCTCCTCCAAGGCACGACGGTTGGCCCCTTGGCCAAGCGTCTCGATCTGGTGGTCGATCGCCCTGCCTGGCAATCGATCGCGGATGCGGTGGAGCTGGAAGACGTGGACATCGATCTCATCGAGATCGAAGTGACCGATGACCTCGCCCTTGTCGGCACCAGGCTTGGAAGCAACCCGCCACCGGATGGGATGCTGATCACGACCATGATCCGCGATCACAAGGCGGCCATTCCCACGCCGGATACTGTGTTCGCGGCGGGCGATTTCCTCATGGTTGCCGTCAACAGTGGTCACGACCGGGTGCGTGAAGTGACTGCGTGGGCCCGGGGGGAGATCGACGGGGCGACAGAAGGCGAAGCCGGCTAGCTGAGGCGCTCCACGATCATCGCCATCCCCTGACCTCCGCCGACACACATGGTCTCGAGGCCGACCGTCTTGTTAGTGGTGCGCAAGCCATTGATCAGCGTGCCCATGATGCGGGCACCGGTCATGCCGAAGGGGTGACCGAGAGCGATCGCACCACCGTGCACGTTGAGCCGGTCCATGTCGACACCCAACTGGTCGACACTGGCCAGGACCTGGGCCGCGAAAGCCTCATTCATCTCGATCAGGTCGATGTCGGCCAGACTCATGCCGGCCTGATCGAGCACCCCCCTTACCGCCCCGACCGGGCCCATCCCCATGTATTCGGGCTCGAGGCCGACCACCGAGGAGGCGACGATCCGGGCGAGTGGCTCCAGTCCCAGCTCGCTCGCGCGCTCCGCGGACATGACCAGAACGGCTGCGGCCCCATCGTTGAGGGGACAGGAGTTGCCGGCAGTCACGGTGCCATCGGGTTTGAAGACGGTGGGCAGCTCTGCCAGCTTCTCGAGGGTGGTGTTCGGCCGGGGCCCGTCGTCGGTGGAGATCGAGCGCCCATCCGGTACCTCGATCGGGGTGATCTCCCAATCGAAGAAACCATTCTTCTGTGCTTCGACCGCTAGGTCCTGAGAGCGCTTGGCGAACTCATCCATCCGCTCCCGAGTGATCCCGTATCTCTCTGCAACGTTCTCGGCCGTGTTGCCCATCGGGATGTAGACGTTGTCGATGAAGTCGTCCCTGCCCGTGTCGGTGAAGCGGGGGTTCAGATCGTCGCTGTCGAAGGCCTTCCCGTAGGTCCGCGTGACCGAATCCACCCCGGCTGCCACATACGTGTCCCCTTCGCCGTGATGGATCGCATGGAATGCCATTCGGATCGTCTGCAGGGAAGATGCGCAGAATCGGTTGACGGTGGTGGCAGGCACACTCTCCGGCATCCCGCCGAGAAGCGAGGCGGGTCGGGCCAGGTTGAACCCCTGCTCGTGATGAGTCAGTGCGCATCCGACCATGACGTCCGCCACCGAACCGCGGTCCACCTCTGGCACTTTCGACATGAGTGCGTCGATGGCGAACCCCGCCAGGTCATCGGCGCGGATGTCGATCAGAGAGCCCTTGTAGGCCCTCCCGATCGGAGATCGGGCAGTAGCGACGATCACGGCTTCCGACATGGCTGTCTCCCGGGAGATTTTGACTCCGCACTCAAATCTAGTGCAGCCCGCCGATTGGTCACTCGGGCCCGAGCAGGCCCGGGATGGGTGCGATCACGATCCGTCCTTCTTCGAGGTCGACCACAGGCACCAGCTCGTCGACGAAGGGGACCTCGTACCCGATGCCATCGGGTCGAGTCACGAGCAGTCGGTCCTGGCCCGGACCGATGATGACTTGCTCGACGACGCCGATGATCTGCCCCGCCTCATCTACGACCGAGAGGCCAACCAGATCGTGAGGCCAGAACTCACCCTCGCCGAGCGTGCGCCGCTCCGTGACAAGGACTTCGCTCCCCCTGATCGCCTCGGCCGCCTCCCGATTGGCGATCCCTTGGAATGAGATCTGGAATCCCCGATCGGCCGGCCGAATCGCCCTCACCACGTGGGGTTGGTCCCCTAGGTAGACAGTTGCGCCGGGTTGGAGGCTCACCACGTCATCCTCGTCGATGTAGATACCGAGGAAGCCGTCCAGGCCGTGGGGCCGGCCCAGTCGCCCTATGGCGAACCGTTCCGGTTCAGTCGAGGAATTCGACGCCAGCGTTGATGCCCTCTTCGTCGCCGGCGGCCCCGGCAGCAGCCCGGATCGCCTTGGCAACACGGCCCCTGCGCCCAATGACTCGGCCCATGTCACCTTTGGCGGTACGGACCTCGGCCACGACCTCGTCGGGGCCCTGCTCGACCATGGTCACCGTGACCTCGTCGGGCTCCTCGACGATGCTTTTCACGACATAGGTGACTACCCGCTCGACGATGTCTCCCTTGGGCACGGTCACTCCTCCTCGCCGGTGGTGTCGGCAGCGATCTCGTCCACGGCGGGCTCCTCCACGGCGGGTTCCTCGACGGTGGGCTGGGGCGCAGGCTCTGGCTCTATAGCGGCCGTCCCGGTGTCAGCGGGCTTGGCCCCGACGGTGTGAATCTGGCCGGTGCGGACCTTCATCGTGTTCATCGCGCCGGAGATGTTGAGGAGCTTCTCGACGGCCTCGGTGGGTTGGGCCCCCTTGGAGAGCCAGGATGCGGCCTTCTCGTTGTCGATCTCGACCAGCGACGGGTCCTGCTGGGGGTCGTAGCGCCCGATTTGCTCGATGTAGCGGCCATCGCGCGGCGCCCGGCCGTCGACCACCACGACACGGTACGAAGGGGTCTTCTTCTTCCCCATCCGCATCAACCTCATCTTCACGGCCATCGATTCACCTCTTGGTTCGCTGCGCCGGGAAGAGACCCTGCAATGAGGGAGCGCCCTTGCCTCCGGCCAGCATCTTCATCATCTTCTGCGCATCGACGAACTGCTTCAGCAGCCGATTCACGTCCTGGGGCCTGGTGCCCGAGCCGGACGCGATTCGGCGCTTACGGCTCCCGCCGATGAGCTTTGGGTTCCGGCGCTCCTCTGGAGTCATGGACTGGATGATCGCCTCGACGCGACGCAGGTCGCGGTCGTCGACGTCCACCTCGCGCATGAGCGAACCGGAGCCCGGGATCATAGCAAGGATGTCCTTTAGAGGCCCCATCCGCTTCATTGCCTGGAACTGGGAGAGGAAGTCATCCAGGGTGAACTCGCCCTTCTGCAGTTTCTTTGCAGCCTTCTCCGCCTCCGCCTCGTCGAACGTGGCCTCGGCCTTCTCGATCAGGCCCATCACGTCGCCCATGCCCAGGATTCGGGATGCCATTCGATCGGGGTAGAAGGCCTCGAGATCGTCCAGCCCCTCACCCATGCCGGCGAATTTCACCGGCGCGCCTGTCACCTCACGGACCGAGATCGCAGCCCCCCCGCGGGCATCACCGTCGAGCTTGGAGAGGACCACACCGGTCAAACCGATTCGCTCCTGGAAGCCGGTGGCGACGTTGACCGCATCCTGGCCAGTCATTGCGTCGACTACCAGGAGAATCTCGTCAGGGTCGGAGGCCTTCCGCACGTCATCCAGCTCACTCATCAGCTGCTGGTCGATCTGGAGTCGTCCTGCGGTGTCCACGATGACCACGTCACGCCCGGTGCGGGGCGCTTCCTTCATCGCAGCCTTGACCAGGCGTGCCGGTTTGCCCTTGCGATCGGTGAACACCGGAACATCGATCCGGCGACCGAGAGTCTCGAGCTGGTCGATCGCGGCCGGTCGTTGCAGGTCGGCAGCCACCAGCAGGGGCTTCTTGCCTTGCTTCTTGAGGAGCAGCGCCAGCTTTCCTGCCGTCGTGGTCTTGCCCGAGCCCTGGAGGCCCACCATGAGAATTGTGAGCGGCGGGGCAGCCTTCTTGAGAGGCACCACCTCCGAGCCGAGGGTGGTCACCAACTCCTCATGGACGATCTTGATCACTTGTTGGCCCGGGGTGAGAGACTTGGAAACGTCCGCCCCGAGAGCCCTCTCCTTCACCCGAGCAAGGAAGTCCTTCACCACCTTCACGTTCACGTCCGCCTCGAGCAGGGCAAGACGAACCTCACGCAGGGCGGATTCGATGTCGTTCTCGGAGAGACGCCCCTTGCCTCTCAGGGAGGCGAAGACGTCTTCGAAACGGTGGGTCAGGGAGTCGAACATTGGGTCCTAAGTCGTAAGTCGTAGGTTCTAGGTTGCGGCGAGGCTACCCACGGCCTACCACTTACAACCTATGACCTATGACCCAATATCCCTTCGGCGGAAGCCGCTCAGACCGGCGAAGATCAGAGAACCGGCCACCAGGAGCAGGACGACGAAGGGCAGGATGGCGACGTCGTCCGAGGGCACTACCGGGATGTGGGTGAACGGGGAGAGGTTCAGACTCCACTGAGGCAGTTGCAGGATCTGTCCGAACTGGCCGAGCAGGACGCAGGCGACGAGGACACCCCAGCTGAATCCGACGCGTCTCGGTGCGAGACCGTAGAGGGCCATGGTGGTCCCGGTGAGCACCCAAACCGCGGGGAGCTGCGCCATGGCTGCGCCAAGCACGCGGAGTGCCTGAGATCCGACCTCGCCGACGATTGCGCCATACGCCGCCCCGGCCATCGCCCCGCTGACGGCCAGCATCACGACCGGGACCACCAATCCAAAGACGAGATGACTCCAGGCAAAACGGTGCCGGGGGGTGGCCGTGGCCAGGACGTATTCGGCCCTGTGAGCTTCCTCTTCCACATCGAGGCGAAGAACGGCACGTATCGCATACGCCGAGATCACGATGGAGATGATGCCCACCACCGTCGCGAAGTAGGTGTCGGTGAGACCTTGGGCCCCGCCGATCTGCTCGAGTATCTCGGCCAGCTGTGGGTTTCCCTCGATCATGTCACCGATGCTGTCCCCGGCGCTCCCGTAGACAACGCCGAGCACCGCCACGCCCACTGTCCATCCGGCAACCGACCCGCGATGGAGCCGCCAGGCGAGACCGAGGGGGCTGCTCAGGCCCGCACCTGCCTGGGCGGGCCCTGGACGCGCAGGGAGTGCCCCCGCCGCCACATCGCGTCGCGCCGCGATCGCCACGGCGGCGGCGACGAGCACTGCGGCCATCCCGAGCCAGAGGACGAGGACCCACCACTGCTCCTCGGCGTATGGGCGGAGTCGGCTGAACCAACCGATTGGCGAGAGCCAGGACAGCCACTCGGTGCCATCGCCGCCCGCATCTCCGGCGACCCGGAGCAGGTAAATAAACCCCACGACCGTCACCGCGAGCCCGCGTGCCGAGGAGGCCGCCTCGGTGAGCTGGGCGGCGACAGCGCCGACACCGGCGAATGTTGCGGCGACACCGGCGAACCCGAGCCCGAACGCCAACGATCCGGCGAGAGGAAGACCGAGGCCCGTGAGCCCGGCCGTGAGTAAGGCGGCGACGAGGATCCCGGCCGCGATGGTCACTATCACCGCGGCCGCCAGCTGTGCATGACGCCCCACCACCGTGGCTCCGAGCAGCTCCCGCCTCCCGGTCTCCTCCTCCTCGCGGGTGTGCCTGATGACGGTGAGGACCGCCATGAGAGCAACGAACACAGCTCCCAGGACCCCCGCCCGCCATGCGACCAGGCCACCAATGCTCGGGTCGTACAGGGGGCCGAGCATCGACGTGAGGGCCGGGCTCGAGATGACGGTGGCCGCCAGAGCCTGGCGGGATGCTTCGTCCGGGTAGAGATCGAGGAAGGCATTGGCCGTGATGATCGGGACCCCGGCGAGGACGACGACCCAAATGCTGAGACGGACCCGCTCCCTGCGGAGGATGAGGCGGATCAGCTTCCCCGTGCCGGCCAGCGTGCTCATTCCGCCGTCTCGTCGTCCTCGTAGTGCCGCAGGAACAGCTCCTCCAATGTCGGGGGGTGGCTGATCAGGCTGCGGACGCCAAGGGGGGCCAGCGTCCGAACCACTTCGTCGAGCCGATCGGAATCGACTTCGAACTCGACCTTGTGGTCGTGAAGTCGCACGTCGTGGACTCCAGGCAATGAGGCAACGGGGGCTGGGTCGGAGGTCAGCTCGGCGCTGATGGTGGTCCGGGTCAGATGGCGCAGGTCGGAGAGGGTCCCGCTCTCGACCGTCTTGCCCTTGCGCACGATGCTCACCCGGTCGCAAAGCGCTTCGACTTCGGCCAGGATGTGACTGGCCAATAGCACCGTCCGGCCGGTGGCACGATCCTCCTCGACGCACTTGCGGAACTGGGCCTCCATGAGCGGGTCGAGCCCTGCGGTGGGCTCATCCAGGATCAGGAGTTCGACATCAGAAGACAGGGCGGCGACCAGCGCCACTTTCTGCCGGTTCCCCTTGGAGTAGGTGCGCCCCTTCTTGGTGGGATCGAGGTCGAAACGCTGCAGGAGCTGCTCCTTCTTCGACTGGTCGAGCCCACCACGAAGCCGCCCGAGGAGATCGATCACCTCGCCGCCGGTGAGATTGGGCCAGAGCGTCACATCGCCGGGTACATATGCCAGCCGACGATGCAGCTCCGTGGCCTGGGCCCACGGGTCCCCGCCGAGGAGAGCGGCGGTGCCGGCATCATGACGGATCAGCCCGAGCAGGACCCTGATCGTCGTGGTCTTGCCCGCTCCATTGGGGCCGAGGAAGCCATGGACCTCGCCGCTGGCGACCTCGAGGTCGAGCCCGTCGAGGGCCCGAACATGCCCGAAGTTCTTCACCAGACCGGAGATCGAGATCGCATTGCTCATGACACCCGGATCGTAGGTCAGGGCCTGTCTGTGTCGACGCGGGGTGGGCTTGCCCGAACCGATGACCGAGCTCACGACGTAATGGGCGGGAAGGCCGACGCGGGAGTCGCCGAATGCGTAAGGTTCCGACCGGGCAGGATTCCGGCGCACCCGGAATCCTTTGTGCAATGGGAGGTCTGGCCGTGGCTCGCGCCCCGGCTGGCCCATGAGACTGGGAGGTGACCTTTGGCAGTCGAGACATCCGGTCACAGTCGCGGCAACCCCCGGCTGTACGAGTTGATCGAGAACGCCCCCAAGGAGGGAAAGAGCCCCACCATCTGGGCGTGGCCGGAGATCATCGAGTACCTCAAGGTCGCCGGTCAGCCGGTCCAAGGCCCCTGGCCCCCTCATCAGCAGCCCAGGCCAGACCCGGCCGCCGAATCCCTCCCGGTCGCCGTGCCCGACCCGCAATCGTCCCAACCCGAGCCCGAGCCGCAGGACGAACTCGGGCCCCAGGGCTGAAGCAAACAAGGAGGCAGACATCTACCCCTCTCGATTCCGCTACGAGGCCCCGAGGTCGGTCGAGGAGGCCATGGCCCTCCTAGCCGACGGAGGAGGCGAGGCCAAGGTGCTGGCCGGGGGCCAGAGCCTGGTCCCGATGATCAAGCTCCGGTTCGCCTCGCCCGAGATGCTGGTCGACATCAACGAGATCCCCGGATTGGATTATCACCAGATCGATGCCGACGGATCGATACACGTGGGAGCGCTGTGCCGTCACGCCGACCTGGAGCGTTCCGCCCTGCTCGCCTCCCGCCAGCCAACCATGGCAGCCGCAGCGCCATTGGTGGCGGACCCGATCGTGAGGAATCGGGGGACTCTGGTCGGCTCGCTCTGTCATGCCGACCCCCAAGGTGACTGGGCCTCGGTAATGGTCTCGCTGGATGGTCTGGTGGTTGCCCAAGGCCCCGGCGGTCGACGCACCATCGCGGTGAAGGACCTGGTGCACGGCCCGTTCCAGAACACCCTGGCCTACGACGAGGTCGTTGTCGAGGCGATCGCCCCGGCTCCGAAGGGCGTGCCCTCCGGCGGGTACCTCAAGTTGGAGCGCCGCGTTGGTGATTTCGCCACTGTCGGCGTCGCCGTGTCCATCGATCGGACCGGGGACGAGGTCACCCGAGCAGGCATCGGTCTGACCGGGGTGGGTGGCTCCACCATCTCCGCAGACGATGCCGCCCAGTTGTTGGTCGGCGGCGCGCTCAACGCAGAGGCCATCGGCGAAGCCGCGGCGCTGGCGGCCCAGGCGGCCCAGCCCCGCACCGATCACAGGGGCAGCGCCGCCTACAAGCGGCACCTGGTGAGTGTCTTCATCAACAGGATCCTGACGGGGTTGATTCGATCGGAAGAGGAGGCGGCCTGATGACCAGCTTGTTCCAGGAGGTCAGTCCCGGAGCAGCGGAGGAGACGCCGACCAGGCAGATCACGGTGACGGTCAACGGCGAGCGCCGGACCGCCGTGGTCGAGCCCCGGCTCCTTCTCGCCCATCTCCTCCGTCAGGGGTTCCATCTCACCGGGACACACACCGGGTGTGATACCTCCAACTGTGGGGCATGCACGGTCTTGGTCGACGGGACGCCGGTCAAGAGCTGCACTATGTTCGCCGTCCAGGCAGACGGGCACGAGGTGATGACGGTCGAAGGGCTGGCGGGTCCCAGCGAGTTGCACGCCATCCAGGAGGGGTTCAAAGAGGAGCACGGGCTCCAGTGCGGCTTCTGCACACCGGGCATGATGATGACGTCCAAGGCCCTGCTCGAGGAGAACCCGAACCCGACCGAGGACGAGATCCGCTGGGCGTTGAGCGGCAATCTGTGCCGCTGCACCGGGTATCAGAACATCGTCAAGGCGGTCATGTGGGCAGCCCAGAAGCTGGAGGATCAGGGATGACGGCGGTCGACGAGATCAAGATCGGCGGGATGGGTGCCAGCAGGCGCCGTGTCGAGGACAACCGATTCATCCGTGGCAAGGGCAACTACGTCGACGACATCGTGCTGCCCGGGATGCTGCACATGGAGATCCTGCGCAGCCCCTTGGCTCACGCCCGAATCAAGTCGATCGACGCCTCCAAGGCCTGGGCCATGCCCGGCGTCCGACTCGTCCTGACCGGCGAGACGATGGCTGCCCGCAACCTGGCCTGGATGCCGACATTGTCTTACGACACTCAGGCGGTGCTGGCCACCGACAAGGTCCGATTCCAGGGTCAGGAAGTCGCTTGCGTCATCGCCGACGACCCCTACATCGCCAAGGATGCTTGTGAGGCGATCGTGGTGGACTACGAACCGCTCCCGGTGATCGTCAACCCCACCCAGTCTCTCGCCGAGGGGGCGCCTCTCATCCGTGACGACAAGGAAAACCAGTCGAGCAACGTCGTCTACGACTGGGAGGTAGGCGACAAGGAAGGCACCGATCGGGCCTTCGACCAGGCCGATGTCATCTCCAAGATGGACCTCCACTACCCGAGGTCACACCCGGCTCCCATCGAATGCTGCGGGTCGATCGCCGACTACAACCGGTCGACCTCGAAGCTCACGGTCTACATGACGACCCAGGCGCCGCACATCATCCGGGCTGCAGTTTCCCTGGTCGCCGAGCTGCCCGAGCAGATGATCCGGATCGTCGCCCCCGACATCGGCGGCGGCTTCGGCAACAAGGTGCCGGTGTATCCGGGCTACGTGGCATCGATATTGGCGTCGATCCTCCTCGAGCGCCCGGTGAAATGGATCGAGGACCGGACCGGCAACCTGATCTCGACCGGCTTCGCCCGTGACATCTACCTCCACGGCGAGCTCGCGTTGCGCAAGGACGGCCGGATCCTCGGAGTGCGGATGAAGGCCATGGCGGACCACGGAGCCTTCTTCTCCGATGCCCAGCCGTCGAAATTCAAGATCGGGCTGATGCACTCGGCGTTCGCCTGTTATGACATCCCCAACGCCCATCTCCAGGCGCGCGGGGTGTACACCAACAAGGCGCCGGGCGGGGTCGCCTACCGGTGCTCGTTCCGGGTGACCGAGGCGATGTTCTTCCAGGAGCGCATGGTGCAGGCGGCTGCGGACGACCTGGGAATGGACCAGGCCGAATTCCGCCGCATCAATTTCGTGCGCGACGACGACTTCCCCCATCGGACCCCTTGGGGCTTTCTCACCGACTCGGGCCAGTACGGCAAGTGCCTGGACGTCGGTCTCGAGGCGATCGGCTACCAGGACTTCCTCAAAGAGAAGGAAGAGGCGGCGAAGCGGGGCCGGCTGCTCGGGATCGGGATCTCCACGATGACCGAGCCACTCGGGGCAGGCAACAGCCGGGAGTACGACATCCTGGGCATCAAGATGTTCGACTCGGCCGAGTTGAAGATCCACATGACCGGCAAGGCTCTGCTGCGCACCGGAGCGAAGACCCAGGGCCAGGGTCACGAGACGACCTGGGCCCAGATCGTCGCCCACGAGCTCGGTCTCCCCGCCGAGGACATCCTCGTCGAGGAGGGCGACACCGACACCGCCCCGTTCGGAATGGGCACCTATGCCTCCCGGAGCACACCCGTGGCCGGAGCTGCCGTGGCCATGGTGTCGCGCAAGATCCGGGCCAAGGCCCGCAAGATCGCAGCGCACCTCCTCGAGATCTCCGAAGAGGACGTCGAATGGGAGTTGGGGCGCTTCTACGTTCGCAGCCAGCCCGACCGCGGGGTCACGATCCAGGAATGCGCCATGGCGGCGTATTCCAACATGCCCGACGGGATGGAGCCCGGCTTGGAGAACGTGGCGTATTACGACCCGCCCAACCTCACCTGGCCCTTCGCTTGCTACATCGTGACCGTGGAGGTGGATCCCGAGACCGGGGTGTGGGACGTGTTGCGGCTGGTCGCCGTCGATGACTGCGGGGTTCGCATCAACCCGATGATCGTCGAAGGCCAGATCATGGGCGGTCTCACCGAGGCCTACGCCATGGCCAATATGCAGTTCATCACCTTCGATGCACAGGGCAACTGCATCGGCTCCAACTTCACCGACTACCTGCTCCCCACCGCCTGGGAGACCCCCGGGTTCGAGCTCCACGAGGTGGTCACCCCTTGTCCCCACCACCCGATCGGCGCCAAGGGCATCGGCGAGTGCGCCGCCGTGGGCGGTCCCGCCGCGTTCGTCAATGCGGTGATGGACGCCCTCAAAGGTACCGGGGTGCGCAATATCGACATGCCGGTCTTTCCCGACCGGGTCTATCAGGCGCTGCAGACGGGCCAGGACGTGAGCGGAGCGCCTCCGGTGAGGACCGACGACACATGACCGCTCAGCCGGCCGACGGGTGGAGGATGATCGAGATGGCGAGCGATCTCGCCCGTCAGGGGGTCGAGTTCGCCCTCGCCACCGTGGTCTGGCGCCAGGCGCCCTCCTCGGGCCACCAGGGTGCGAGGGCCATCATCACCGCCGAGGGCCAGATGCACGGCTGGATCGGGGGTGCATGTGCCGAGCCGGTGGTGATACGGGAGGCACAGCGGGCCATGGAGGACCGCGTTCCACGGCTCATCCTCTTGGGCAACCCGGGCCAATTCGGTGAGATCCCTGACGGAATGACCTTCGTCCAGATGTCGTGCCAGTCCGAGGGCGCCCTCCAACTTTACGTCGAGCCGGTGCTTCCCAGCCCGCACCTGGTCGTGCTTGGCCGATCGCCAATGGCGGCAACTCTGGCGGAGCTGGCATCGGGCGTCGGATGGCGGGCCGACCTGGTCGATGTCCCCGACTTCAAGACAGCCCACGTTGGCAACAGATCCGTCGTGATCGTCGCCACCCAGGGGCACGGTGACGAGGAGGCGGTAGAGCAGGCAGTCACGGCCCAGCCCGCCTTCGTCGGGCTGGTCGCCTCACGCAAGCGGGGTGAGGCCGTCCTCGGATACCTCGCCGACCGCGGCATACCCCAGGAGCTCCTGGACCAGGTGCGGGTACCAGTCGGCATCGACCTCGGCCACACGTCACATCCCGAGATAGCGGTATCAGTTCTGGCCGAGCTGGTCGAGCTCAGAGCCAAAGGCGCCCTCGACCCGGAGCCACGGGTCGAGGTTGACGAGGCTCCCGTCGACCAGCACCACGCCCACGATCACTCCACGGCGGACACCGCCCTCGACCTCGTCTGCGGGATGACCGTGCCCGCCGACGAGACGAGCCGACCCTTCGAATACGAGGGACAGACGTACTACTTCTGCTGCCCGGGCTGCCGGACGGCGTTCGAGAAAGACCCCGCCGCCTACCTGACAGTCAGAGGATGACATGCTGATCAAACACGACTTCGAGGTACCGGTTGACGTAGACAAGGTGTGGGAGTTCTGCCAGGACATTCCCCAGGTGGCCGCCTGCCTCCCGGGGGCTTCGCTCACGGACGAGATCGGCCCCGATCATTACGCGGGCAACGTCGGGATCCGGCTTGGACCGGTCCAGATGCAGTTCGCCGGGCAAGCCGCGGTCACGGAGCGCGATCACGCCAACCGAACCATCGTCGTCGACGCCTCAGGATCCGACGAGAAAGGGCGGGGGCAGGCTGCACTGGGGCTCACCGCCCGCCTGGTGCCGACCGCCACGGGGACCAGGGTCGAGGTCGAGCAGGACCTGCAGCTCTCCGGCGCGGCTGCTCAGTACGGGCGGGGCATGATCAGCGACGTCAGCGCGGTGATGATGCGGGACTTCGCCACCAACATGCAGACCCGGATCGATGCCTACGACCGTGGCGTCTCGCCCGACCAGATCCAGCAGGCGAAGTCCGCCGGCGGCTTCGGGATCGCCATCGCCGCGGCGTGGATGGCGCTCAAGCGAGTCGGGCGCAGGTTCTTTCTCCCCTACGAGCCCAACCGGATCTGAGGAGGCATCGATGACTTGGTGGTGGATAGGAAATGCGTTGCTCCTCCTGGTGGTGGTGCCGGTGCTGGTCGCCCTTCTCAACAGGGTGCTGGCGGCGCTGGAGCGGATCAGAGGTGCATCGGACGAGATTCTCGGGGGTGGCGTCGCCTTGATCGGCGAGGTCGACCGGGTGCCCGAGCTGCTGGCGGTGACCGATCAGACCATCGAGGACGTGGCGACCGGTGCGGTGCGCTATGCGGGCTCAGTGGCGAAGTTGTTGGGATAGGAGAGGAGGAGGCATATGCCTGCAGCAGCAATCGTCACCCTGGTGCTCGCGACGCTCATCATCGCCGCGGCCGCTCTCGGGTTGATCCGGGTCATCGGCCATCTCAGCGCCACCCTGGGAACACTCCGCGCCCTCACCGGAGGCGTTGGCGTCGTCGCGGACAAGACCAGCACCGTCCCTGCCGTGGTGGGCTCGGTCAACGCCAGCCTGAAGCCGGTCAGCGACTTCTGCGAGTCGATATGAGCGAGCTCTTCGAGGGAAACACCGGCTGGCTGGTTGGTTACATCATCGGAATCGTCATCGTCCTGGTGGTGGTCGCCTTGGTTGTGCCGATCCTGATCCTGGCCCGCAAGATCGGGAACGAGGCCCAGCTGATCGACGAGAGTCTCCAGAAGTCGGTGCAGAACACCGCGGCGTTGGCCGACCTCGCCACCACCAACACCATGGCAATCAACGTCATCGAAGGTCTGAAGCGGGGCCGGCAGAGATTGGGAGGTTGATCGTGGTCTTTGCCCTCACCGAGAATCAGGAGACCCTGTGGCAGATCGCCAACTGGGCCGGGCTGGCCGTCGTGGTCGCCGTGGCGCTCCTGCTCACGATCCTGGTGCTGCTGGTGCACCGAATCGATAAGAGAGTCAAGAACATCAAGGCCACCCTCACCCAGGCCGAGGCGAACACTGCTGATGCCGAGTTGCTCAACACCACCGCCGCCGGAGTCGACCTGGTCCTCGCCGAAGGTCTGGAACACCATCTGTTCCTGGGTCGGGTGCTGGGGAAGGTGCGCTCATGAACAACCTGGTCATCTTCACAGTCGTCGACATCGTTCTGCTCATCGCCGGACTGGCGATCTACCTCTGGATCGTTGGTGGGCAGCTCACTCGGGTCGCCACCAATCTCGAGGAGTGCAACGAGCTGGTCGCCAAGATCAATGCCAACGCGGCTTCGATCGATGGCAATCTCGAGCACGTCAATCGCACGGGTGGTGTCATCGCCGGAGCCCTCCCCCTGCTCTACGGGATGGCCGAGAAGATCGTGGTGGGTGCCACCTACGACCCCGAAACCGTGCCGGAGCGAAGCCCGGCCGTTCCTGCATCCGGTCGCCGCCGCTCCCGACTGCACGACGCCATCGGCTACCGGCCCGATGGCCCGGTCCAAAGCGCCCACGCCCCGCTGACCGAGGCGGCCGAAACTTGAAGTCGGGCCGGGCCAAAGCCCGACCCGACTGCATTCCCCTCCGGATCACCTAGCCGGTGTTCCGGCACCCCTTATGTGTCCGGTTGACGAGCGACCATGACAGGAGATCCGCGCCAGAAACTCGTCAGCGATTCGGGACGGGCGGACACTAAGGGGCAATGACCACGCAGGCAGCCCAGAGGTCGCGCTTCGAGTCGATCTGGCGCGAGCACCGGCACCAAGTGTTGGCCTATTGCCTGCGACGCTCTCCGTCGACGGATGCGGAGGACGCCTGCGCCGAGACGTTCCTCGTCGTCTGGCGGCGTATCGATGAGATCCCGCCCGCCCCGAAGACACTCCTCTGTCTCTACGGCATAGCCCGCAAGGTGATGTCCAATCAGTCGCGAGCTTTCCACCGACGGGGCCGTCTCCACATGAAGCTCACCAACCTCGGGATGGCGCCTGCCGCCGACCCGCTGCACGTCGTCGTGCAGAACGCCGACGATCGCGTCGTGTTGGACGCAGTGCGCAGGCTGAAGCGAGTCGACCGCGAGATCGTGCTGCTCGACGTCTGGGAGGACCTGTCACGGGCGGAAATCGCCGAAGTGTTGGGGATGACCAGAGCCGCCGTCGATCAGCGGGTCCACCGCGCCTATCAGAAGCTTTCCCGGGCCCTGCAGCCCGTCCTGGAGATCAGACCAATCGGTTCCCCTCCGGTTGCCGAGGAAGGAGGGACATGACGCACGACCAGATTCGTGAGATGGTCCGCCGGGTGAACCCGGTCCCGGACTCGAGCACGCTCATCGTCGAAGCGCCTGTCCTCACGACCCCTCTGGAGAGGAGGACGGCAATGCAGACAGACAATCGAGAGGTGACGGACGACCTTGGTCCGGGCCGCGGGCGGGGCCCCCTGGTCGGGATCGCAGCGGCGGCGGTGATCCTGATCGCAGGGTTGGTCTTTTTCCTGACCAGGGACAACACCCCGGTCGCCGAGCCGGCCCCGAATGCGACCGCGACCAGCGCTGTGGAGTTTGACGATGCACTTCCGCCGGGCGCCTACTTCGTCGACACCGACGGGGACGAGGCCTCGTCGCTTCGTGGCACTTTCGTCATCGAAGGCAGCGGGTGGACGTCAACGGGTGCGGGGGCGAGAAAGATATCTCGGGGAGTTTGTCTCGCTTCTGGTCGTCGAGGTCGAGCAGGTGTGGTCGCCGGCGTGTGACAGCCCGGCTCCCGCAGTGCAGCCCGCGGGGTCTACGGCGGCGGATCTGGCCAACCAGATCGCGGCCAATGGATTCACGATCACCGAGGCGCTGGCTCCGGTCAGTGCTTTTGGCCACGACGGGCACCACATGGTCGTAGACATACCTGAAAGCTGTGCCAACGATTCGCACATGGCCTGGGCAGGCCCAATTTGGGACGGGCGTTACTACCAGGACAACAGGCAGACGGTGGAATTCTGGTTCCTCGATGTAGAGGGAACTCCGGTCATGGTCGAAGCAGCATGGTTCGCCAGCTCCCCGGAAGAGGACGTGGCCGAGCTCGAGGCGGTTCTCGACACCTTGGTGATCACCCCCTAGTCGGTATCTTCAGCCACCGGCCCCGGGCGGCTCTCGTCGAGTCGTCAGCGGGCCGGTGGTGCCCGGGGTCTCGTAATCCCCGATCCAGTGCTCCTCCCACGCCTGGTCGTACTGATCCCCGTTGCACCCGGGGCGATAGATGGCAATCAGCTCCCGGGCGATCTGCTCCCTATGGCCACGGGTGCCACCAGGGACTTCGTAGACGGCAATGTGGAGGTCGAATCTCTTGCCGCCGACACGCTTCAGCCAACAGGGGGCGGCCGGGTGCTCGAAGGGAAGCCGCTCGGCGGACAGGTCGTCGGCGTGCCCCACGAAGATCACGCCGTACTCCTCCTTCCCTGGGGAGGCATCGGGCCGATACATCACCGCGAACACCCCCGCCCGCGCCGGGGCGGTCCAGCCGGCCAGGACCCGCGGCCCTTCGAACGGATACCCCGCCAAAGAGCCGAGCCTGATCATTCGGGAAGGCCTATGTCGTCCAGGCCGTAGAAAGCCTCCTCGTCCTCCGCGATCGTCTCCACGTCGACGATCGGCCAGACGGGCAGGCCCGCCTTGGCCACGGCCTCGGTGAAAAGCGAAACAGCCATTTCCACCGCTTTCTCGCTGGTTTCTGCCTCTACAACGATCTGCGCCCCATAGCCGGCCGTCCCCATCCCGGTGGCGATACCATTGCTGGCGGCCACGGCGTCGGCGAGCTCCACCACCTCATCGAGCTCGATGACCCGATCGCCCTCGGCCATCAGCGAGACGCTCCACCTCATCGCAACTCGGGCAGGAGTCTGGCCAACTCCTCGAGACTGGCCAGGTCGTGCCCCGACAACAGGAGGTCGACAAAGGGGGCGGCAACCATCATGCCGAGTGTGCTCGGCTCGAATTCGGGGTCGTTGCCCTTGTGGGGGTTCATCCAAACGACTTTGTGACACAGCCGGGACAACCGCTCCATCGCCGCGGCTAGTAACGCTGGGTCTCCCCGGTCGAGACCGTCCGAGCAGATCACCACGATCGCCCCCCGGCTCAGCCCCCGGCGACCCCACTGGCGGACGAAGGTATCGATGGCCTGGCCGATGCGGGTCCCGCCCTCCCAGTCGAAGACCGACTTGGCGGCTTGGTCAAGAGCGTCGTCAGGCCGTCTCCGCTCTAGGGCCCGCGTGATGCGGGTGAGCCTGGTACCGAAGCAGAACACCTCGACTTTCGTGGCGGCTCGCCTCGTCGAATAGGCGAATTGGAGGAGGTTGCGCGAGTACTCGGCCATCGACCCGGACACGTCGAGGATGAGGACCAAAGGCCGCATCTTGAGCCGCCGCTCCCGCCAGAACAGCTCCGCCGGATCGCCATGGGTGCGCATCGTGGTGCGAACGGTGCGCCGCAGATCGGGCTTGGTCCCCGATCGCGCCGGCACCGAGCGCCGAGATCGGCGTCGGGGCGGGATGACCTTGATCTGGTTCATGATCCGGCGCAAGGCAGCAAGCTCTTCGTCGGTGCAGACGGCAAAGGCCTTGTTGCGCCAGATCTCCATGTCGGAGGCCATCAGCCCCATTCGGGCCTCTTCCTCCTTGCCCGGCTGGGCCGGCTCGACGGCGGGAACCTCGATCACCGATTGATTCTCGATGAGCGACTGCTTCAAGGCTGCACGTGCCTGGTCGGGTGAGTCTTCCGGGTAGTCGAGAAAGTAGGTGTGGAAGACCCGGTCGTACACGGGAATGTGCTCGCGCCGAGTGATCAGGGAGGTCCGGCCCGCCCAATACAGGTCGAGCACATCGGCAGGGTCGAGCAGGGCCATTGCCGCGGAATAGGTGAGCAGATCCCCCGAGCCAAGCGCCACCCCGGCATGGCGAAGCTCCTCCCCGAACCCGACCAGCATCCCGATGAATGACGATCTTTCGGCCGAAAGGACCTCGTCCAATTCGACGATGTCGTCAGCCATCGGCGACGAGCTCCTCGAGGTGGTCGAGCACCGTTTCGAGGTCGTCGCGTTCCTTGACCACGGCGCCCAGGGTGTCCTTCACCGTCCCGGCATCGAGGTCCGAAGCGTCGAGCACATTCAACGTGGCGACCCAATCCAGGGTCTCGGCGACACCGGGGGGTTTGGCCAGATCGAGTTGGCGGAGACGCCCGACCGCGGCCACGACCTTCTCGGCAAGTGCCTGAGTCGCGCCCGGAGCCCGGACCATGATGATCTCCACCTCGCGCTCCGCGCTCGGGTAGCCCACCCAGTGGTACAGACACCGTCTCTTGAGGGCGTCGTGGAGCTCACGGGTGCGATTGGAGGTGAGGATCACCAGTGGCGGGGCGGCGGCGGCGATCGTGCCGATCTCGGGGATGGTGATCTGGTAGTCCGAGAGAAGCTCGAGCAGGAACGCCTCGAATTCGTCGTCTGCCCGGTCGATCTCGTCGATGAGCAGAACCGCCCGGTCGCCTTCCCGCACCGCCGTCAGCAGCGGGCGCTCGAGCAGGAACTTGGGGCCGAACAGCTTGTCGACGTGGTCTTCATCGGCGAGATCGCGTTCTGACAGCGCCCTGATCTGGAGCATCTGGCGGGCGTAGTCCCACTCGTAGAGGGCCTGGTTGGTGTCTATGCCCTCGTAGCACTGCAATCGGATCAGCCGCCGCTCCAGGACTGATGCGAGGACCTTGGCGACCTCGGTCTTACCCACACCGACTTCGCCTTCGAGGAGGAGCGGGCGCCCGAGGGTCAATGCCACGTACACGGCTGTGGCGAGGCCACGGTCGGCCAGATAGCGGCCCTCGCCGAGACGTGAGATCACCTCGTCGACGCTTCCAGGAGGTGAAGGAACTGGATGTTCGCTCACGGCGTGACCCCGTGCCGGGGGGAGACTTTCGCTTCGCCCAGGGCTACTCGCCCTGACCCAGGATCAAGTCGCGGACACTCCCGGAAGTGGACAATTTCCCCTCCCGCGCCAGCTTGGCCCGCCATGCGGCGCCCAGATCGGTGCCCGGCTCGGCGTAGCCGTCGAAAGTCACGTCTTTCATGTTGCGGCAGACTTTGGTCGGGCTGCAGTCCTCGTCGAGCGGGTCGTGGTCGTGACTGCTGATCCAGATCGACTTCAGGACCTCCGCCGTAGTCTCGTCTTGGGCCGTCATCCATTGCTCCCAGGGAAGATCTTGCCTGCGCTCTCGACCTCCGAGTGTACTCGGGACGCCTCGGGTACTCCACGGCTAGCCGGGGGAATCGGCTGTGGCGGCAGCGTTCTCGGCGATCGCCTCGGCCAGGATCGACACTGCGATCTCGGCCGCTGTGACCGCGCCGATATCGAGCCCTGCCGGACCATGGATACGTGTGAGATCGGTGACTCCCCGGTAGGCAAGCCAGTCGGCGCGGTTCTCCTGCATCCGCCGCGCCCCCAAAGCCCCGATGTAACCGACCTCGCTCTCGAGGGCAGACATCAAGGCAGCCCCGGCCAGTTCCAGATCGTGGGCGGTCACCACCACCTTGTCCCGGCCGGAGAGCGTGGCGATCAAGCCGGTTGCCGAAGAGGCGTCGGCTGCGACCCGGCTGTTCCAGCCAATCCGTGAAGCCAGCTCAACCAAGGTGCCGGCTACGTCGGTGTCCCCTACCACGACCAATTGCGGCACTGCGCGAAACACAGAGACGACTCGATCTCCGTCGATCGCGGACCCGCTGTTCCCCGAAGCGAACAGACGCTCGGCGACTTCTCCGGCGTCGGCAGCGGTTTCTGCGGTGTGGAGCCTGATCCCAACCACTTCGTCGCCCTTCACCGTGCAGACGAGACAGATCGGGTCTCGGGCCGTGGCCAGTTCCCAGAGCTCGGGGGGAAGGGTCTCAGCCGGAAGAAGGAGGCACCGGGCAGAGCCGGCCGAGGCCAAGCCGGCGATCAGGGCGTCGATCTCGCTCACTTCGATGTCGATCACTCTGCCGGCGGACCACCGCCCGGCCTGGTCAGCCAGCTGTCCGTCGAGCGCACCGCCCGCAATCGATCCGATCCGGCCGCCTCCGGGCGTGAACACGACCGCGTCGGACCAGTCCGACACCGGCAATCCCTCGGCTTCGACTAGCCATGCCACATCGGCGCGGGTATCAGAGCGAAGACAGGCGAGAACAGTAAGGGCGACGCCGTACACGGGCCGATTCTAAGTGTGGGCGCGCCCACATCCAGGTGGTCGGCGAGGACGTCACGGTTAGGCTCACCATGTGATCCCCGGGACCATCGGCGAGCTCGAGAAGCGGCTCGACGACCTCGACTACTTCGCCGACGAGAGCCTCATCGTCGCCGTCCATCTCGCGGTGCAGTTGGGCCGACCACTCTTCCTCGAAGGGGAGGCCGGCGTCGGCAAGACCGAGGTCGCCAAGGTCCTCGCCGCCATGGCTGGAGCCGACCTGATCCGCCTCCAGTGCTACGAGGGGCTCGATGTCGGCCAGGCGTTGTACGAATGGGACTACGCCCGCCAGATGATGGCGATCCGCCTCCTCGAAGCCCGAGGCGAAGGCGCGTCCGCCACGCCGGAGGACATCATGAGCCGTGAATACCTCATTGCCCGCCCGCTGCTCCAGGCCATCGAGGCGAGCAAGGATGGTCACCGACCCGTATTGCTCATCGATGAGCTGGACCGGGCCGACGAGGAGTTCGAGGCATTTCTCCTCGAGCTGTTGTCCGACTTCCAGATCACGATCCCCGAGATCGGGACGATCAAGGCGGAGGAGCGGCCGATCGTGGTGCTCACCTCCAACCGGACGAGGGAGATCCACGACGCCCTCAAGCGCCGCTGCGTCTATCACTGGATCGACTACCCGACCCCAGCCCGGGAGTCCGAGATCATCACCCGCAAGGTCCCGGAGTTGGAGCCCGAGCTGGCTGGGTCGCTGGCCGAGGCGATGAGACGTCTGCGGGAGATGGAGTTGTTCAAGCCGCCGGGCGTCGCCGAGACTCTCGATTGGGCCGAATCGCTCCGCCTCCTCCAGGCAGGCGAGCTGACCTCCTCGACCATCGACAGCACGATCGGGGTGGTCCTCAAATACAAGGACGACATCGACATGGTGCGGGCCGCCGGGGTGGATAGCCTGGTCGGATGAGCAGGGCCGGGCTCATCGACCAGCTGAGCTCGTTCTCGGCCGCGCTCCGTGGCCGTGGCCTCACCGTCACCACGGATCAGACCGCAGACATGGCCCGTGCGCTCTCTCTGGTCGACCTGACCCGCCGCTCACAGGCGCAGGCATCGCTGAGGTCGCTGACAATCACCGACCCGGGACAGATCCCGGTCTTCGACCAGGAATTCGAGCGATTTTTCGGTCGCTTCCTCCCGCCACCCCCCGACGACCGGGATCAGAACGTTCCCGGTGCGGGGAACCCGACGGTCGCGCTTCTGGGGGATGCCGGGAGCTCCACGGTCGGGGTCAGTGAGCAGACGGGCGCCTCCGCCGTGGAGAAGATCTCGACCCGCGACTTCGCCGATCTGGACGACGAGGATCTCCAGGAAGCGCGGCGACTGGTCATGACCATGATGTGGCATCCGACGGACTTCAGGACCCGGCGCTGGTCGCCGGGAGAGGGCTCCCGCCCCGATCTGCGCCGCACACTGCGAGAAGTGGTGGGGCCGACCGGGGACATGATGGCGATGAGCTGGAAACAGCGTCGGAGACGGGAACGACCCCTGATCATCATCGCCGACGTGTCGGGGTCGATGGAGAAATACGCCGACATCTTCCTGGTCTTCGCCCATGCCGCCCAGCGTCGGCTCAGAGCGGTCGAGGTCTTCACTTTCTCCACCCGGCTCAGTCGCATCACCGAGGACCTGCGCCGGAGAGACACCAAGACGGCCCTTGCCCGTGTCGCCGACAAGGTCACCGACTGGTCGGGGGGAACTCAGATAGGCGCAGCCCTGGCCGAGTGGAACCGGCTCTGGAGCCGCCGGCTCGCCCGAGGCGGCCCGGTGGTCATGATCCTGTCTGACGGCTGGGACTGCGGCGACCCGGAGATCCTCTCGTCCGAGATGGCCAGGCTCTCGCGATCGGTCCATCAGGTCATCTGGCTCAACCCTCTTGCCGCCCGGGCCACCTATGAGCCGCTGACGCGGGGCATGCAGGCAGTGATGCCCCACGTCGATCAGCTGTTGCCGGCGGCTAGCGTCAGCGACTTCCGCGGGGTGGTGAGAGTGCTCGATTCCGTAGCCGGAGCCAGGTGATGAGAAACCAGATCGAAGTCCGCAACCGCTGGGCGTCCGAGGGCAAAAAGGTGGCAGTGGCCACGGTGATCAGAGTCCATGGCAGCGCTCCCCGGCCGGAGGGGTCCAAGTTCCTCGTGTCGGACGCAGGAGACATGGAGGGCTCGGTCAGCGGCGGCTGTGTGGAGAACGACGTGTTCCTCCATGCCCAAGAGGTGATCGAGTCGGGCAAACCCAAGACGGTGACTTACGGTATCGCCGACGACGATGCCTTCGAGGTCGGCATGGCCTGTGGGGGGACGATCGACGTCTTCATCGAGCCATGGTGACCCCGCTCGAGGCGGTGCAAGGAATCCTCGACCGTGAGGAGTATGGATCTCTGGTCACCTTCGTCGATGGGCCAGAGCTAGGGACGAAGGTGGTGCTCGACTCGACCGGGGCAGCGGTAGCCGGTGCGCTGCCTTCGGATGTCGCCTCGGATCTCGCGGCCGATGCGCTGGTGCTGATGGATCACGAGCAGCACCGGGCGATGGAATACCCGCCTCACACCGTGTTCATCGAGTCCTTGGCCCCACCCCAAGAGATGCTCATCGTTGGAGCCGTCCACATCGGGCAGGCGCTGGCCAGCTTCGGCTCCCAAATGGGCTATCGGGTCACAGTCATCGACTCACGCGGGGCATTCGCGACGCAGGAGCGGTTTCCCAACGCCCGGATCCTGGTCGGATGGCCGGAGAAGATGATCGGGCAGGTCTCCCTCGACCGGCGCACCTGGGTCGTGATCCTCTCCCATGCCCAGCCCCACGAAGACCCGGTTCTGGAGGCCGCGCTGAAGAGCCCAGTTCGATACATCGGCTGCATGGGGAGCCGCCGCACTCAGGATCTGCGTGTGGGCAGACTGCGCGAGATGGGTTTCTCCGATGACGACATCGCCCGAGTGCGGGGACCCGTCGGGCTCGATATCGGGGCTGAAAGCCCGCAGGAGGTGGCCGTGTCCATCCTCGCCGAGATGACCATGGTCCGGTATGGGCACGGGACCGGTCTCTCCCTGCACGGGACCGAGGGCAGGGTGCACAAGCAGAGAGCCGAGGACGCCTGAGACGGCCGAAGCCGTTCGGCGTCGTGAATACCCTGTCCGGGTGACCGCGATCTCCGACGAGGCGCTTCGGGCCGACATCAGACGCCTCGGCAACCAGCTCGGCGACGCCCTGGTTCGTCAACACAGCCCCGAGTTGCTCGATCTCGTCGAAGAGGTGAGGGCGCTAGGGAAGTCCTCCCGCAGAGGCGGGAGCAGCGAGGCCGCCGCCGAGCTCGACCACCGGCTAGCCGACCTCGTGACCGACGACGTGATCCCCCTGGTCAGGGCGTTCACCACCTACTTCTATCTGGCCAATGTGGCCGAGCAGGTGCATCGCATCGACCAGCTGGGCGTCGACGAGCTCGGGCTCGCCGCCACCGTCGATCGGGTGCTCGAGGCGGGAGTCGAGCCCGACGTGGTTGCCGAAGTCCTCGACCGCCTCGAGATGCGACCGGTGTTCACGGCCCATCCCACCGAGGCCGCGCGGCGCTCGATCCTGAGCAAGACAGTTCAACTGGCGGAGCTGATCGGGAGACGATTGACCGCCCCCGATGCCGAATTGGCGCTCATCGACCGTCGCACCGCGGAGTTGATCGATCAGATCTGGCAGACAGACGAGCTGAGGCTGGAGAAGCCGAACCCCGTCGAAGAGGCTCGTTCGGCGCTGTATTACTTGGTTCAAATCGCGACCAAGGTCATGCCAGCCCTCAGTGAGCGGGTGTCGATGGAGCTGGCGAGACTCGGGGTCGTGGCTAACACCCCGATCCGATTCGGATCCTGGGTCGGGGGTGACCGGGACGGGAACCCGGGGGTGACACCCGAGACGACCCTGGAGACGCTCCGCCTCCACCATGATCGAGGCATCCGCCACCTGATCGGCCTGACCGAGGAGCTGGCCGAGGAATTGTCGGTGTCGGAACGGCTGGCACCGATCAGTGACGAGCTGAGGGCGTCGCTCGAGGCAGACCGGGAGTGGCTTCCCGAGATTTGGCAGCGGGAGAGCCGACGCACGTCGGCGGAGCCGTACCGGCTCAAATGCTCCTATATCCGCGCCCGCTTGGTGAACACCAATCGGCGGCTGCAGCAAGGTCTCCCCTACGTGATGGGACGGGACTACGCCCATCCCGAGGAACTGCTCGTCGATCTCGATCTCATGGCCGAATCCCTCGCCCATTCGAGAGGTGAGCTGATCGCGCACGGCGCCGTGGCCAGGATGCGTCGAGCCGTGGAGACATTCGGATTCCAGATGGCGACTCTCGATGTCCGTGAGCACGCCGCCAAGCACGAGGAGGCGGTTGCCGAGCTGTTCACCCTGGTCGGAGTGGACTACCGGGCGATGACCACCGACCAACGGTCGGATCTGCTCTCGACCGAGCTGGATGGCACCCGACCGCTCAGCGGTCTCACCACGACATTGAGCCCCGAAGCCGATCTCACCCTGGGGACCTTCGATGCCGTCCGCGAGGCGCAAGATCTCTACGGCAATCAGGTCATCGAGTCCTACATCATCTCGATGACGGAGGACGTCGACGACGTGCTCGAGGCGGCCGTGCTCGCCCGTGAAGCGGGTCTCATCGATCTCCACCGCGGCATCGCCCGGATCGGGTTGGTGCCACTGGTGGAGACGATCGAGGATCTGCGCAGTGCCGGCCCGATCCTGGACCGTCTGTTCGGGGACCCGAGGTACCGCAAGATCCTCGAGATCCGGGCGAACACCCAGGAGGTGGTCCTCGGGTACTCCGACTCGAACAAGGAAGGGGGGATCACGACGTCACAGTGGGAGATCTACAAGGCACAACGGGCCATGCGGTCCGTCGCCGAGCGACACGGCGTCCATCTCCGGCTGTTTCACGGGCGTGGCGGGACCATCGGGCGTGGCGGTGGCCCGACCCACGCCGCCATCCTGGCCCAGCCGTACGGCACCGTCGACGGTGATTTGAAGGTCACCGAACAGGGCGAGGTGATCTCCGAGAAGTACGGCCACCCCGCCATCGCCGCCCGCAACCTGGAGCTGGCCCTCGCCTCCGTATTGGAGTCATCGCTGCTCCATCGGCGGTCGAGGAAGGCCAAGGAGACACTGGATCGTTGGACGGAAGCCATGGATTTCTTCTCCGCCGAAGCCTTCTCCTCGTACCGCGAGTTCGTCCAGCACCCGAGCATGGTGCCCTACTTCCTCACCTCGACACCCGTCGAGGAGTTGGGACGGCTCAACCTGGGGAGCCGTCCCTCCCGCCGACCCGGCGGTGTGGGAGGGATCGAGGACCTGCGCGCCATCCCCTGGGTGTTCGGTTGGACCCAGACCCGTCAGATCGTGCCCGGCTGGTTCGGGGTCGGCAGTGGCATCCGGGCCGCCCGAAAGGCGGGCTATGGCGATGTCCTCGACGAGATGGCCCGGGAATGGGGCTTTTTCCAGACCTTTCTCTCCAACGTCGAGATGACGCTGGCCAAGACCGACCTCGACATCGCTGCCCGTTATGTGGGCAGCCTCGTCTCGGAGGAGCACAGAGGTCTCCTCGACCTGATTCGGGCCGAATATGAGCTGGCCACCGAGGAGATCCTGGCGTTGCGGGGGGAGCCCGACCTGCTTGGGGACCTCCCCCTCCTCAAGAGGACGCTCGGTGTCCGTGACGTCTATCTCGACCCGATCAGCTATCTCCAGGTGTCGTTATTGGCCCGGAGCCGCGGTGGCGAATCGGGCGACGACCTCGATCGCGCCCTGCTCCTCACCATCAACGGGATCGCGGCCGGAATGCGAAATACCGGATAAGGGGGTTGGGGCGGAAGCCCCGGCCGACCGGCGTCTGTTCGGCCTCGGCACTCCTGGAGGGCACGTGTTGTGCGGTGGCGGAAGATGGTGGTTGGCCGAGGCCGAAGTCGGCCGGCAATGAACAGGCCTCGACCACCCGAATCCGGGAGTTGATAACTTGGCTCTCATGCCCGTGACCATCCTCGACCACCCCCTCGCCGCCGACCTCCTCTCCATCCTCCGCAGCAAGGACACCGAGCCACCTGAGTTCCGCCAGATCGCCGAGCGATTGGGATACCTGCTCGTTGCGGAAGCGCTCTCGGACATGACGACCGTGGATGTCGAGATCGAGACCCCCCTGGAGAAGACGAGTGGGCGGCAGCTGCGACGACCTGTGGTGGCGGTGGCGGTGCTCCGGGCCGGGCTCGGCCTCCTCCAGTCCGTGCTGACCTTGGTCCCCGACGCCGCCATCGGCTTCGCCGGTGTGCAGAGGAACGAAGAGACCGCGGAGCCGATCGAGTATTACAACAAGTTCCCCCAACTCTCCTCGGCCCGGGTGTTGATCCTGGAGCCGATGCTCGCCACCGGCGGGTCGCTGTCCTGGGCAATCGACAAGGTCAAGGAGAACGGTGCCAAGGACATCACCGCGGTCTGTGTCGTCACTGCCCCTGAGGGTCTGGCCGTCATCGAAGCGAACCATCCCGACGTCCGGATCGTGGCCGCCGCCCTCGACCGCGAGCTCGACCCCAGCTTTTACATCGCACCCGGTCTCGGCGACATGGGAGACCGTCTGTTCGGGACGCTGTGACCGATTTCGAGGACGCCGTCCTCTCTGTCATCACCTCTTTGGAACCAGGTGAGGTGGTGACCTACGGCGAGGTTGCCGACCAGGCAGGGTTTCCTGGCGCCGCCCGGGCGGTGGGCACTGTTCTGCGCACTTGTGACAGTGAGGTCCCCTGGTGGCGGGTGGTGGGTGCCGGTGGGCTGATCCGAACCCCGGGCAAGGAGAAGCAGGCTGACCTGCTCAGGTCGGAGGGCATATTGATCGTCGATGGAAAGGTGGCCGGCACCAGGAACCGTTGAGCACTCAGGCTCGTCCAACCGGCATGAGCGTGAGCAAACGTCGGTACAGCATCGCATTGTTGGGCGGCCTGGCCGTCCTCCTCGCCGCCTGTGGCTCGGCAGCGGGGTCGAGCCCACAGGAGATAACGGTGAGCACATCGGGGGAGGCGACGACGGGCATCTCGGTATCCGGGATGGGCGAGGTGACCGGCACCCCGGACACCGTGGAAGTCGGGCTTGGCGTATCGGTGCTGGGTGCGACGGTCGACGAGGCCGCCACGACAGCCGCGGAAAAGGCCCAGGCGTTGATAGATGCTCTCACCTCGAACGGGGTCGCCGAAGAGGACATCACCACCACCGACTACTCGATCTACCCCGAATACGACTACTCGGGCAACCAGGAGCGTCTGGTCGGGTATCGAGTCACCAATACTGTCAAGGCGAAGATCAGGGATCTCGACACCACCGGCGCGGTCCTGGACGCCGCCACCGCCGCGGGCGGCGACGAAGTCGTGGTGAACGGGCTCTCCTTCAGCATCGAGGACAACGATGAGCTGGTGACCGCAGCCAGAGAGGCTGCCTGGAACGATGCGCTGACCAAGGCAACTCAGCTCGCCGAGCTGTCGGGGCAAACCCTCGGTGAGGCCACCTCGATCACAGAGACTGTGAGCATGCCTCCGATCCCGATCCCCTACGCCGAGGAGGCGGCTGCCGACCGGGCCATGACGCCGATCGAGCCGGGAACATCGGCGGTCACGATCAGCCTGCAGGTCCAGTTCGGGCTTTCTGGCTGAGGGAATAGGCTCAGATCATGGGAATCACGGTGTCCGGCGCCGGTGAGGCAACGGGCGCTCCCGATGTTGTGGAAGTAGACGTCGGGGTGTCGGTGCTCGCCGACACCGTGGCTGAGGCCGCCTCCACCGCCTCGGAGCGTGGGCAGGCCGTGGTGGCGGCGCTGGCTTCCGCCGGTGTCGCCGATGCCGACATGCATACCGCGGACTACAGCATCCAACCCGAGTACGACTACTCGGAGAACCGGCAACGCCTGGTCGGATATCGGGTGGGAAACACACTCCGGGCCAAGGTGCGCGATGTCGTGCGAGCGGGTGACATCGTCGATGCGGTGGCCTCCGCTGGAGGCGACCACGCCCGGGTCAACGGGCTGCGATACGCCATCGAGGACGATGAGGCGCTCCAGGCGGCGGCACGCGAAGCAGCCTGGAGAGACGCCACATCTAAGGCCGAGCAGCTGGCCCGACTCGCCGGCCAGGCGCTCGGGGCGGCCACCTCCATCACCGAGACGGTCAAGGGACCGGCGATTCCCATGCCGAGGATGATGGCGGCCGACATGGGAATGGAGAAGGGCGCCACACCGATCCAGGGCGGCACTTCCTCAGTCTGGGTCAATCTCGAGGTGGAGTTCTCCCTGGGCGAATGACCCAGACCCCCTCCGGCCCTTCGGGCCACCTCCCCCAACGTCGCTCCGCTCCTGGGGGAGGAAATGGAATACCCCCGCCCCTCCTATCCTTGAGTTGGGCAACAGGCGAGCGCAATTGAACGATCACACACGCCGCATCTATGACTCGATGCTGGGGCTGCTCTCGAACGTCGAGAACCCCACCCCCCTGGTCAGGCTGAACCACGTCGTGCGCTTCAAGCAGACCGAGGTCTACGCCAAGCTGGAGTGGTACAACCCCTTCGGGTCGGTCAAGGACCGAATCGCCTCCAATATGGTGGAGCAGGCCCGAGAGCAGGGCACCCTGACCGATGAGGACCTGGTGGAGCCCACCTCGGGCAACACCGGGCTCGGTCTGGCCATGATCGGCAACCTCCTCGGCTATGACCTGACCACGCCGCTCTCCAGCGCCATCCCCGTGGAGAAGAGAACGATGTTGCGCTTCTTCGGGGCAACGGTCGAAGAGCTAGAGGACGATCTCTGCCCCGCCCCCTGGGCGCCCGAGGGCGCCATCGCCAGAGCGACGGAGATCGCCGAGAAGCCCGACTTCCTCATGCTCAACCAGTACCGGAACCCGTCCAACCCCGATGCCCACTATCGGACCACCGGTCCGGAGATATGGCGGCAGACCGAGGGGACCGTCACCCATTTCGTCGCCGGGATGGGCACCTGCGGCACCATCACCGGCACCGGGCGCTTCCTCAAAGAGCAGAGCCCCGGGATCCAGGTGATCGGGGTCCACCCGGGTGAGGGGCACGACATCCCCGGGGTGCGCAGCATCCGCCAGCTAAAGCAGACCGAGTTCTTCCTCCCCGACGAGTACGACGGCATGGTGGAGGTCGGCAACGAGGATGCCTATGCCCTGACCCTCCGGCTCAACCGGGAGGAGAGCATCCCCGCCGGGCCGAGCTCGGGGATGGCCCTGGCCGGTGCGCTGAGGACCATTCACGATGAGCCAGGTACGCGGGTTGTGGTGATGTTCCCGGACAACGCCTTCAAATACGCCTCGTCGATGGCCAAACACATCCCGGGCCTGGCCCCGGCGACGCTGCCTCGTCTCAAGAGCCGGCGCGAAGAGCTGTTCGACGCCATCATCGAGCACACCAGGCACAACCCCCATCTCACAGTGGAGGTCGAGACTGCCCACGACCGGTGGGAAGCTGAGAAACCGTTCGTGGTCGACGTTCGATCCGCCGAGGAGTTCGCCCAGGGCCACATCCCGGGGGCGGTCAACATCCCTCTTCTCGAGCTTCCCGACAGTCAAGATCAGCTCCCGGCCGACCTCGACACTCCCGTGTTGACCGTCTGCGCCCGGGGCAACATCTCCCTGCCGGGGGTGCTCTACCTCAACTCGCTGGGTTATCGGGACGCCCACAGCATCATCGGCGGCAACACCGCGTGGGTCGAGCAGGGATACGACTTCGTACGCGGTAAGGACCTTGACTTGGAGCGGTAGCCCCGGCCGACCGGCGTCTGTTCGCCCTGAGGTGTGAGGTTGGGGAAATGAAGCCGCTATGGAGTGAGGGTCGCCGAGGGGCGAAGTCGGCCGGCAATCAAAGAAGTCGGCCGGATCGTGGCTCTTGGATTTGGCGTTCTCCCCAATCAGACTGCGCCCATGCGGCACTTCCTCAACACGTTCGATTGGACCCGACCCGAGCTCCAGTCGATGGTGGACGAGGGTCGCCGGCTCAAAGCGTCCCCATACGGCAAGGCTCTCGAGGGGAAGACCATCGCCCTGCTCTTCCTCAACAACTCGCTTCGCACCCGGACCTCATTCGACGTCGGGGCACGGCAGCTCGGCGGGCATGCGGTAGTCCTCTCCCCTTCCGGGGGCATGTGGCCACTCGAGTTCGAGGAAGGAGCGGTGATGCTCGATGACGCCGAAGAGCATGTCAAAGAGGCGGCCAAGGTCCTCTCCCGCTACTGCGACCTGATCGGGATCAGGGCGTTCCCCAAGTTCGAGAGCTGGGAGGAGGACCGCCAGGACACCATCCTCCAGGCCTTCGCTACCCATGCCGACGTGCCTGTCATCAACATGGAGACAATCACCCATCCCTGTCAGGAGCTGGCTCACGTCATGGCGCTCCAGGAGCGCCTCGGCCCTCTCGACGGGAAGCGATATCTGCTCACCTGGAGCTATCACCCCAAGCCCCTCAACACGGCGGTGGCCAATTCGGCCCTGCTGATCGCGGCAAAGTTCGGCATGAACGTGACCCTGCTCTGCCCCACCGAGGACTTCCTCCTCGATGATCGATACATGACCATCGCCACCCGGGACGCCGGCGCCAACGGGGGGAGTGTCACCGTCACCCACGACATCGAGACCGGCTATGACGGCGCCGATGTGGTGTACGCCAAGAGCTGGGGGGCCATCCCCTTTTTCGGCCGGTGGGATGAGGAGAAGCCCATCCGCGACAAGCACCAGGACTTCATCGTCGATTCCAGGAAGATGGGCATGACCAACGACGCAGTCGTCAGCCACTGTCTCCCGATGCGGCGCAACGTGATCATGACCGACGAGGTCTTCGACGGCCCGACCTGTATCGCCTACGACGAAGCGGAGAACCGCCTCCACGTCCAGAAGGCGATCATGACCGCGCTGGTCGGCCAATGAGCGAGGATCGGATCCCGGGGTCTCCCAACCGCGACGTCCGCCAGACCATCGTCCATCTCCTGTCCAATATGAGCGATGGCAGGGAGATCCGCTCCTATCTGCAGCGGTTCTCCGAGGTCGACCGCTCCCGGTTCGCCGTGATCAAGATCGGCGGGGCCATCCTCGCCGAACATCTCGAAGAGACCGCAGCCGCTCTCGCCTTCCTCCACACCGTCGGGCTCACGCCGATCGTGATCCACGGTGGCGGGCATCAGCTCGACCAGGCATTGGACGAACGCGGAATCGAGAGCCGTCGACTCGATGGGCTCAGGGTGACCGACCCGGTGGTCCTCGACGCAGCCCGGGACACGTTCATCGAGCAGAACATCCTGCTGGTCGAAGCGATCAGGGAACAAGGGGTCGCTGCCCACGGGCTGACTGCCGGCGCATTCGAGGCCGACTATGTCGATCGGGAGAAGTACGGGCTGGTTGGGGAGCCCACCGAGGTGCATATCGCCCTGATCCGGTCGATCGTCGACTCGGGAGCGATACCCATTCTCACCTGTCTCGGCATCGCCCCCGGTGGCCAAATCGTGAACATGAATGCCGACTCCGCGACGAGGGCTCTGGTCCATGCGGTGCAGCCGCTCAAGATCATCTTCCTGGTCGATGTCGGCGGCCTGCTCGATGATGCGGGCAAGCCGATCGAGTCGATCAACCTCGCCTCCGACTACGACCATCTGATGGCCCAAGACTGGGTCCACTCGGGGATGAGGCTCAAGCTCGCCGAGATCAAGCGCCTCCTCGATGACACGCCGCTCTCGACCTCGGTGTCGATCACCACACCGTCGGGCCTGGTCAAAGAGCTGTTCACCCACGGCGGGTCGGGCACGATGGTGCGGAAGGGCGAGCTGATCAACCGGCACTCGAATCGGGACGCCATCGACGAAGGTCAGGTGGTCAAGATGGTCGAAGAGGCTTTCGGCCGGCCCCTGAGAGACGACTGGTGGCAAGGGCTCGAATTCGACAGCGCCTATCTCTCCGACAGCCTGCGTGCCGGCGCGATCGTGACCCGAGTCGACGACTTCGCCTACCTGGACAAGTTCGCGATCCTCGAGGACGCCCGCGGCGAAGGTCTGGCGAGGACGGTCTGGGCCTCCTTGGTCACCGACCACCCGGTGCTCTACTGGCGCTCCCGCACCGAGAACCGGTTCAACGCGTTCTACGCGGACGAGGCCGATGGCTCGGTGAGACGGGGGCCCTGGACCGTCTTCTGGAAAGGCGAGACGGATTTCACCCGGATCGCACCACGGGTCGAGACGATCGCTGCGCTCCCGCCCTCGTTCATCGGTGACGGCGGTGGCTGATCGCCACCCAATCGGGGTGGTGGGGGCGCGGGGCCACACCGGGGCGGAGCTGGTCCGTCTGATCGAGGGGCATCCTTCTCTCGAATTGTCGTTCGCCGGTTCCCGGGAGCTGGCGGGTGAGGAGGTGCCCGGTTCATCGCACGTCGTATACGAGCCCATCGGCCCCGCAGACCTCGCCGAACGGGACTTCGCGGTAGTGATCCTCGCCCTGCCCGACGAGGCCGGAGAACCCTATGTCTCGGCTGTAGCCGAGGACACTGTCATTCTCGACGTCTCCGCGGACCATCGATTCGATGATGACTGGGCATATGGATTGCCCGAGCTGTTCCGGGAGAAGTTGCAAGGTGCGAAGCGGATCGCCAACCCGGGGTGTTACGCCACTGCCGCCCAGATCGCGCTCGCCCCTCTGCTCGATGCCATCTCCGGGGTACCCGCGGTGTTCGGCGTCTCCGGGTACTCGGGCGCGGGCACGACTCCAGGGCCGCGCAACGACCCGGAGCGTCTCCGGGACAATCTGGTGCCCTACAAGCTGGTGGGGCACAACCACGAGCGGGAGACGGTCCGGAACCTCGGGATTCCGGTGCGCTTCATCCCCCACGTCCACCCTGCGTTCCGCGGGCTTCTCGTCACCGCCCACGTCCCACTGGCCGATGCCATCGGCGCCGACCAGCTGAAGGCCAGGTTCGCCGCCGCATATGGCGACGAGCCACTGGTCGAGATCACGGAGGAGATCCCGGAGCTGCGCGATGGGGCGGGTCGGCCAGGCATCCTCATCGGTGGGTTCGAAACCAGCGACGACGGGCGCAACGCCGTGGTGATCGCCGCCGAGGACAACCTGCTCAAGGGAGCGGCGGTGCAGGCGATCCAGAACGTCAATCTTGCCCTTGGCTTGCCTGAGCTCGAGGGTCTCATCGAGCCGGCCCCACATTGACTTCCCCCGAGCCCTGGCATAACGTTCCGACGTGTCCCGTATGACGATGTGCGCGTGTCTTTGTGACAGCTCTCGGGTGGCTATCCCGAGCGCAGACTTGACACATCGTCAGCGCTCCTAACGACGCCACCACCCGAGAGCGGACCCCTTCGGCGTCGTGCCTCTCTATCGAACCCAAAGGAGCAGTGAGCACATGACCTACGCAAATCCCGACGCCCTCGTCACCACCGACTGGCTCAAGGCCAATCTGAGCGACCCCAATGTCCGGGTCATCGAAGTGGACGAGGACGCCACCGTCTACGACAAGGACCACATCCCCGGCGCCATCGCCTGGAGTTGGTCCGACGACCTCCACCACCCGATCCGGCGCGACTACCTGGACCGCGAGGGCTTCGACAAGTTGCTCTCCGCAGCCGGCGTGGGGCCTGACACCACCGTGATCCTCTATGGCGGCAACAACAATTGGTTTGCGGCTTACGCATATTGGCTGCTCAAGTACCGCGGCTTCGACAACGTGAAGCTGCTGGACGGAGGACGCAAGAAGTGGCAGATCGAATCGCTACCCCTCGAATCCGAGCAGCCCTCGATAACTCCAACCGAGTTCACGATCACCGGCCCGGATCGTCCTGAGATCCGTGCCTTCCGTGACCACGTCCTGGACGCACAGGGGCAGGCCACACTGATCGATGTCCGCTCCCCCGAAGAGTTCAGCGGCGAGAAGATCGCACCCGACCACCTACCTCAAGAGCAGCCGTACGTGGCGGGTCATGTGCCCGGGGCGAAGAACATCCCCTGGGGCAAAGCCGCCAACGAGGACGGCACGTTCAAGTCGGCTGACGAGCTGAGAGAGCTCTACGAGGGCGCCGGCGTCAGCGGAGGCGAGATCATCGCCTATTGCCGAATCGGCGAGCGGTCCTCACACACTTGGTTCGCGCTGACCGAGCTCCTCGGCCACGAAGACGTCAAGAACTACGACGGGTCATGGACCGAGTACGGCTCTCTGGTGAATGTCCCGGTGGAGCGAGGCTGATCGCGGTCAGGTGACCGGGAAGGGGGACTGAACCCACCACGGGATCGACGACAGCTCGATCCTGGTCACCCACTTCACCCACCAGAAGCCCCGGCGGGCTGGAGCGGCGATCCGGGCCGGGAACCCGTGGCCCGGGCTCAATGGCTCACCCCCGAGCCGGGTGACCAGCCATGTGCTCTCCAGGTCGGCGATCGGGAATCTCCGTGCGTACCCGGTCGCCGACCAGGCAACGAAGCTTCGACTAGCTCCTGGGTCGATGAGCCGGTCCAGACGGACCCCGCTCCATTCCTGCTCCGAGTACCACCCTCCGGTGCAGTCGAGGATGGCGGGGAACACGTCCTGGGGCAGAGCCTCGAGCTCGGCAAGCGTGGTCGTGCGGCCGGCGATGTCGGCCGACCACGCGTCGGCGGCGATCGTCGGAACACGATCGTCGAGCCAGGAGGTCGTCGGGAGGGCACTCGGGTCGTTCGACCCGCGCTCGTGCATCCCGGTGAATCGCCGCTCGCTCCCAGGAGCCTCCACCGCCTGGAGTACCCCCTCCCAGGCAAGCCAGATCCCGGCGGCGGCCGCGGTGAGAGCCGAGGTTCGGATGAACGCCCGTCGATCGATATCGAAATGGCGGGGTGTGACCGGATGCCTTCGGAAATGGTCGATTGCCAGACCCAAGGCCAGGACCGCTCCCCCGACGTGGATCTGCATGACTGTCAGCGGCCCGATACGCGTGACCTCTCCGTGGGCATGGAGGAGACCGGTGGCGAGGGTTATCAGGACCACCGAGAGCAGGACGAGTGAGAACACTCGCCCCGGCCGCCGTTTCTTGAGACCCCGCCGAACGATCGATGTCTTCCAAGGGGCGAGGAGGAGGATGCCCAGGGCCACCGCGCCATGGATCACTGCGGTGTCGAGCGGCCAATCGATGCCGATCGCCTGACTGGCCAGGCCAGAGACCACGGCAGTCACCAGAAGCACGGCCAACGCAAGGTTCGTCCTACGACCCAATGGTTTCCTCGCTCCTGATAACGTCTGTTATACTGCGCGTTATCACAAATCGCAACCGGAGATGACGAGACGATGACCACGCCGACTCGAGAACGAGACACGGTGAGAACCGAGCTCATCGAAGCGGCGATACGTCTCCTCGCCGATCAGGGCACCGAGTCCCTGGTCCTGCGTCGGGTGGCGTCGGCGGCGCATGTGTCCACGATGTGCGTCTATTCGAGGTTCGGAGACAAGGTGGGCCTGCTCAACGCGGTGTACCTCGCCGGTTTCGAGCGGCTGACGCTGGCCATGTCCACCGTCGAGCATCGGCGCGACCCGATTCGCCGAATCGTCGAGCTCGGTCTCGCCTACCGTCGCTTCGCGGTGGCCAATCCCGCCCTCTACTCGTTGATGTTCGAGCGCTTGGTGGGCTTCGATCCCCCGGCCCAGCTTCGATCCGAGGTGCTGGAGTCGACCTTCGAGCTCGTGTTCGAGGCGGTGAGGCACGCCAGGGACCAAGGGCTGATCGAGGCAGAGAGCCCCCTCGTGGCCGCCTATACCCTGTGGACCGCCGCCCATGGGGCGGTGAGCCTCGAGCTCACTCACGCCACCCGAAGTCCATTGTCGGGATGGCTGATCGACTCCAGGGATGCCGGGGAGGACATCTTCCGACAAGCTGTGGAGACGACGCTTCGGGGTCTCGCACCCAAAGGTCCCGCAGCCGCATAGCCGCCACCCGATAACGTCCCGCACATGGCTTTCACGGCGGTAGAGCTGATCGAGATCAAGAGGGACGGCGGGGAGCTGGGACCGGACGCGATCGAATGGCTGATCGGCGCCTATACCGACGACGAGGTAACCGACTACCAGATGGCGGCGATGGCAATGGCCATCTTCCTCAATGGGCTGAGTCCGACCGAGCTCGGCGCCTGGACCACTGCGATGCTCCATTCCGGCGAGGTTCTCGATCTGAGCAACATCACCGCCGCCAAGGTCGACAAGCACTCGACCGGTGGGGTCGGAGACAAGATCTCGATCCCTCTCGCTCCCCTCGTCGCCTCCGTTGGAGTGGTGGTGCCGATGATGTCGGGCCGAGGCCTCGGCCACACCGGCGGCACACTCGACAAGCTGGAGACGGTTCCCGGCTTCACCACGCGACTCGAGCCCGACCGCTTCTGTCAGATCCTCGAGGCCCATGGAGTGGTGTTGGCCGGCCAGACCGAAACCCTGGTGCCGGCCGACCGCAAGCTCTACGCCCTTCGTGACGCGACCGGGACGGTGCCCTCGTTGCCCCTCATCTCCTCCTCCATCATGTCCAAGAAGCTGGCGGAGGGTCTCGACGGTCTCGTCCTCGACGTAAAGACCGGCTCCGGCGCATTCATGCAGGACATCGACGAGTCCCGGCAGCTGGCCCAGACCATGGTGGACATCGGCAGCCGGCACGACGTCAGGACGATCGCCCTCATCACGAGCATGGATCAGCCCCTGGGTCGGGAGGTTGGGAACGCCAACGAGATGAAGGAGTCGATCGAAGTCCTCCACGGCAAAGGCCCCGAAGATGTCGTCGAGCTCACCCTCGCTCTTGGCGAGGTCATGATGGAGCTCGCCGGGATCGGCGGGGGTAGGGAAGCTTTGATCGATGCCATCGACTCGGGCAAAGCCCTGCAGAAGCTGATCGATGTCGCAATAGCCCAAGGTGGTGACCCGGCCGCCATCGAGAACCCGAGCCTGCTCCCCGTCTGCGCTCGCGAGGCTGTGATCAGCGCGCCCAGAGACGGGGTCGTGGCGAGATGTGATGCGCTCACCATCGGGATCGTGGCCACCCGTCTCGGGGCCGGGCGAGAGCGCAAGGAAGACACCATCGATCCGGGGGTTGGGATCACCCTCGAGGCCAAGGTAGGCGATCGAGTCGAGTCGGGACAACCGCTGGCCAGAGTCCGATACAACGACCAGAGCCGCTGGGAGTCACAGCAACCAGCGCTCGCCTCGGCTTGGGCCATCGAGGGCGAAGCCAGCGGGCCTGGGCCGCTTGTGCTCGAGCGAATCGAGTGAATTTGAGCGTTTACTCAAGAGAGTGGGCGCTCGTTACCATCGCCCGGCACTGAACCAGCAAGGAGTAGAGCGCGAATGAAGGCCCGCGCATGAACGTCATTGTCTGTGTCAAGCAGATCCCCGACCCGGCCACCCCATACCGTCTCGAGGAGGGCAGTAACTGGCTGATCCGTCCCGAGGAGCAGATCCTCGACGACACCGACCGGTACGGGGTCGAGATGGGCCTCCAGCTGGCCCAGACGAGCGAGGGGACGGTAACCGTGGTCAGCATGGGCCCGTCCGGCAGCGGTCAGGGGATCCGCCAGGCCCTGGCAATGGGGGCCGACGAGGCAATTCTGATCGAGGACAGCTCGCTGCGAGGGTCCGATGCGCTGACTACGGCTCGCGTGCTGGCGGCGGCGATCGGCAAGACCGAGTTCGACCTCGTCATCGCGGGGACCGAGTCGACCGACGGGTACTCCGGAGTCGTGCCGCAGATGCTGGCCGAGATCCTCGGCATCCCCTCCCTCACTTACGCGACCCATGTCGAGAGCGGAGACGGAACGATCACGATCCATCGTCAGACGGTGGCGGGGTACGACGTCGTCACCTCCAGTCTTCCCGCGGTCGTGTCGGTCACCGCGGGTGTGGTCGAGCCTCGCTACCCGACTTTCAAGGGGATCATGGATGCCAAGAAGAAGCCAATCGAGACGTTATCGATGGGCGACTTGGGCGCCGAGCGCGCCCCGGAGCAACTCGTCCTCTCCATCGTCGATGCCCCAGAGCGATCCGGCGGTCAGAAGATCGAGGACGACGGCGAGGCACACACCGCGATCGTCACTCTTCTCGCCGAGAGGAAGGTGATCTGAGTGCCTTCCGTCTGGGTCTTCGTCGAGCAGGAGGGCGACAGGGCCACGACGCTCGGGCTCGAGCTGCTGGCCAGGGCTCGGGAGTTGGGTGACGTCACCGCGTTGTTCCTTGGCGCCGGCTCCGAGACGATCTTCTCCACGCTCGGTGAGCACGGGGCGAAGACAGTGCTCCACATCGACAGCGGTGATCGCCTCCCATCCGGCCCCGTGGCTGCCGCCCTCGCGGAGCGTGTCGCCTCCGACAACCCTGATCTGATCCTGTTGGGCCAGGCCTACAACGACCGCGACATCGCCGGCCGGCTCGCCGCGCGGCTGGGGGTCGGCGTCCTGTCCAACGCCAGCGATGTCCGGCTTACCGCAGGCGGGGTGGAGACCGACCATGAGATCCTCGGTGGTACCCAAATCGCCACCGCCAGCGCATCCCAGGGCCCCTACATCGTCCTCGCCCGTCCCAAGTCGTTCGTGGCCGAGGCTGTTGGCGGAGGCGCTCCCGAGATCGAGGAGCTTGAGCTACCCGATACCGGAGCCTCCGAGGCGAAGATCGCCGAAACCCATGTCGAAGAGCGGGAGGGCCCGCAGCTCGGGGATGCATCGATCGTCGTCTCCGGAGGGCGGGGTCTCGGCTCGCCGGAGGCCTACGAGCTGGTGGAGAAGCTGGGCAAGCAGCTCAAGGCGGCCACCGGCGCCACCCGTGCCATTGTCGATGCCGGCTGGGTGCCCTATGCCAAGCAGGTCGGCCAGACCGGCAAGACCGTCAAGCCCGACGTCTACATCGCCTGTGGGATATCGGGGGCGATGCAACATCTGGTCGGGATGAAGGACTCCAAGACCATCATCGCCATCAACAAGGACGCCGACGCCCCCATCTTCTCGATCGCCGACCTGGGTGTGGTGGGCGACGTGCACAAGGTCCTCCCCAAGTTGATCGAAGCGCTGGAGAACCGGTAGGCGCTCGGTTTCGGTATTGGTCGATGACCCGGCGACCGTCGTAGCATTGAGACACGCGAAGGGAGCCCTGATCTCAACCCAATCCGTCCTCGAACTGGTCGAACTCGGTTTTCCCTGGCCCGGGCTCGACCCGTTCATCTTCACCGTCCACCACGTCGACGCCTATCCGGCAGGAAACGACGAGCTCGGGCCGGCCGTCTCGCTCGAGGGCCGCGAGATCGGGGTCGACTTCTCCTATCTGGACGGGTGGAGCATGTATCACGGCGATGTGGTGCCCGGCTTCCCCCAGCACCCGCATCGCGGGTTCGAGACCGTCACGGTGGTCCGGCGCGGCTATGTCGACCATTCCGACTCCCTCGGCGCCACCGCCAGGTACGGCCAGGGCGACGTGCAATGGCTGACCACCGGCAGCGGGATCATGCACGCCGAGATGTTCCCCCTCATCGATCCCGACGGCCCCAACACGATGGAGCTGTTCCAGATCTGGCTCAACCTGCCCCCCGTGTCCAAGATGGTCCCGGCCTATTTCGGGATGCTCTGGGGAGAGGACATCCCTGCCATCACCCCTTCGCCGGGGGTGGAAGTCGAGGTGATCGCCGGCTCGATTGACGGTCACCGGCCCCCCTCTCCCCCACCCGACTCATGGGCGTCGAGAGCGGGCTCACATCTCGCCATCTGGCACATCCGGCTCGAGCCGGGGGCCCGCTGGCAAATGCCATCTGCGCCCCCGGGAGTGAATCGAATGCTCCACTGCGTCCAGGGTGATGACGTTCGAATCGGCCCGGCGCGATTCGGCGCCAAGGTCGGGGCCCGGCTCCGACCCGACGCGGAGACCGTCCTGGAGAACCACGGTGGCGCCGCCGCATTTCTTCTTCTCCAGGGTCAACCGATCGGAGCCCCGGTGTTCCAATTGGGGCCGTTCGTGATGAACTCTGCCGAGGAGCTCCGGCAAGCGGTCGATGACTACCACCGCACCCAGTTCGGAGGCTGGCCGTGGTCGCGACGCGACCCGGTCCACGCCCGCACCGAGGGCAGGTTCGCCATCCACGCCGACGGGAGGGTCGAGCACCGGGACATGATCCCAACCGGCTGATGGCGGGTTACAGCGGGAAGCCTCTGGTTCAGAAGCTGGGCATAGGGGAGGGTAAGACGGTCGGCATCCTCAACATGCCCAACCACTACGAACTCGCGCTCGGCGATCTCCCGCCCGATGTCCAGGTCCACCACGGGGACTTCCCGGCCGACATCTTCATCGTTTTCGCCGAGCGGTCTGACGAAGCCGAGCGCGGCTTTCAGGCCGCCGTCACATTCCTGCCCCCGGATGGGGCGATCTGGTTGTTCTGGCCCAAGAAGAGCTCCGGCGTGGACACCGACCTCACCGAACAGACCCTGCGCGACCTGTTCCTCCCGTCGGGAATGGTCGACAACAAGGTGATCGCGGTCGACGACACCTGGTCAGGCCTGCGCTTCGTGGTTCGCAAGGAGAATCGAGCGGACTGGCCGGCTTCGGCCAATCGTCTCAGAGGGTGAAGCGATATGGCAAGAGATCGTCGAGGGTGTGCTCCCGGATCTCGGAGCCTTCGCCCGCGGCCACGATCACCTTCTCGACCCCGAACTCGGCCATGATCTGGCGGCAGCGCCCACAGGGGTAGGCCCCTCGCACATCGGTGGCGTCGATGCAGGAGACGGCGACGATGTCGATCTTGCGAGCCCCGGCAGCCACCGCAGTGTGGATCGCGGTCGCCTCGGCGCAGTTCGACGAGGGGTACGCGGCATTCTCGATGTTGGCGCCGGTGAAGAGCTCGCCGTCCCCGGTGACGACCACTGCGCCGACGCTGAACTCCGAATACGGCGAATAGGCGTTCTTGGCCGCGGCACGGGCTGCCGACACCAGCTCTTCACGATTCACGACTGCTCCAGGAGATCGGCGACAAAGGTATCCGGGTCGAAAGGCACGAGGTCGTCGATCCCCTCGCCCAGCCCGACGAACTTTATCGGGACCCCGAGCTGGCGCTCGATCGCGATCACAATCCCCCCCTTCGCCGTGCCATCGAGCTTGGTGAGCACGATCCCACTGATCGGCACCGCCGCGGCGAACTCGCGCACTTGCGTGACGCCGTTCTGACCACCGGTGGCGTCCAACACCAGCAACACTTCGTCCACCTCGCCCCGCTCCCCCGACGAGACGCGGTGGATCTTGCTCAACTCGGCCATCAAGTTCTTCTTGGCGTGAAGCCGCCCGGCCGTGTCGACGATGACCACGTCCACCCCTTTCGCCCGAGCTGACCCGATGGCGTCGAATGCCACCGCGGCGGGATCACCGCCCTCCTGACCGGAGACGACCTGCACCCCGAGCCGATCAGCCCATGTCTCCAATTGAGCGCCTGCGGCCGCCCGGAACGTGTCGCCCGCGGCAAGAACCACGTCATGACCTTCGCCCTTGAGCCTGGCAGCCAGCTTGGCGATGGTCGTCGTCTTCCCCGTGCCGTTCACCCCGACAACGAGGATCACGGCTGGTTCGCCGTCCAGATGGAGGTCCCGGTCCTTCTGACCGAGCTCGGCCCGGAGTCGGGATGCAAGCGCCCGGCGGGCATCGTCCGGGGTCTCCGGGGCGGCCGCCTTGACCCCGGCGACGACCGATGTCGTCGCCTCCAGCCCCACGTCCGCGCTCAACAACGCCTCCTCCAATTCGCGCCAGGTCTCCTCGTCGAGCCCTCCCCCCCAAGCGCGGCGGAGGGATGCTCCGAGAGCGGAGGCGCTGCGCCCTATTCGAGAGGCTCGGTTTGCGCCAAGGGGCTTGGTGGCCTCCGTATCGGGTCGTCGCCGGCGAACGACGACTACGAGTCCCACGATCAGGACGATGGCGGCGACGATCCCGATCAGCACCCACGGGCTCACATCCATTGCCGCCCCAAGCTAACTAGCGGCGAGATCGAGGCCGACCGAAGTCATGTCCTTTCGTACCACCTGTGAGGACCCACCCGGCTCCATGGTGACCCCGTAGAGGACGTCGGCGGCCTCCATGGTTTGCTGCTGATGGGTCACGATGAGCAGCTGGGCGCGCTGCCGGAACTCGTCCACTATCCGCAGAAATCGGCGGAGATTGGCGTCGTCCAGAGCGGCCTCCACCTCGTCGAGGACGTAGAACGGGCTAGGGCGCGCCTCGAAGATCGAGAAGAGGAAGGCAAGAGCGGCCAGGCTGCGCTCGCCGCCAGAGAGCAGAGTGAGCTGGCTGACCTTCTTGCCGAGGGGCTGAGCCTCGATGATCACGCCGGAAAGGGGGTCATCGGGATCGGTGAGCCGGATGCGGCCGCGCCCGCCGGGGAAGAGGACCGCGAAATAGCGCTGGTAGGCGTCCGCCACCTCGATGAAGGCCTCCTGGAACCTCTGATCGATCTCCTCCTCGAGTGCCCTGATCACCTTGCGCAACTCGGAGCGTGACGATTCGACATCGGCGAGCTGCTCGGCGAGGAACGTATGGCGTTCGTCGAGGTCGGCGAACTCGGTGGCGGCAAGGGGATTGATCGGGCCGAGCCGGCGAAGCTGCGCCGCCTTCTCCTCGAGGATGGCTGGAAGGTCGGCATCCTCGGCGTAATCAGGTCTCGGCGCGCCATGGGCCGCCTCGGCCTCGGCGTCGGCGTCCCGCCGCACGCTCTCGATGACGCTCTCTCTCGTGAGACGGAGCTCGGTGAGACGCACCTGCAACGAGGCAACCGTTTCTCTGGCAGCCGCCACCGCGTTGCGCTTCTCCTCCATGCCCGCACGGGCTCGAGAGAGCTCGGTGACGATCGCCTCGTTGTCGGCGCGAAGACCCGCCTGCCGCTCCCTCAGGGTCGCCAGTCTCCCCTGGAGGATATCGACGGCTCTACGAGCGAAGGAGTCGACCAGGTCCAGTCGCTCCACCGCGACCGTCTCCGGCTCCTCGCCGCCGGCGCGGGTGAGCTCAGACTCGATCCGGGCGAGTCGCTCCTCGAGTAGCCGCCGGCGCTCGGAGATGCCGCCCTGAACGGCGGCGGCGTCCTGCCACTCAGACCTCGCCAGCTCCCGATCGGCTGCGATCTCGATGCGCCGGTTCTCCAGGTCCACCCAGACCCGCATCCTCTCGGCTTCCTCTCCTTCGAGGGCCTCGAGACGCTCGGTCAGCTCGGTGATCTGGCGGGCGCGATCGGTGTCACCCTCGCGCAACGAGGAGAGCCGTTCCCGGAGACGATCCCGCTCTCCTTCCAACGCGTCGACCGACTTCTGGAGGCGTGCCATCGCCTCGGCCCGTCCAGCCAGCCCGACCTCGGCTGATTCGAGCCGTTCGAGGGCCTCCCTCTCCAGCTCGCGGCTCTTCTCGAAATCTCGCTTGGCGGCCGTGTGGATCGAGATGGCCCGAGAGAGCGCCGTGCCCGCCTGTTCGACCGACACCAGGGCCGTCTCCAGCATGGCCGGCCCGGCACCGTCGGGCTGGGCGAGTTGAACCCCGTCGATAGAGACCAGGTCGCCCTCGGGCGTGACCGCCCGCATCGCCGGGTGCCGGGCGATGAGAGCGAGGGCGGCCGACCATCCCTCGACCAGCAGCACATCGCCGACCAGATGTCGGGCCAGCCCCAGATCTGCCTGCGGCCCGAGCATGTCGACGAGCGCATCGACTCCAGATGCCGCGGCCACCTCCGAAGCCGGCGCCGACCCGCGATCCACGGCTGAAACAACCGATGTGCCGCCCCCGCCTGAGGACTTGACGGTCTCGACGGCCGACCTGAGCAGCTCGACGTTTCGGAAGGCGACAGAGCTCGCCCACCGGCCCAGTGCGGCGTCGACCGCCTTCTCCAAGCCGGCCGGGATGTCGAGACGGGAAACCAGTGTTCCCATTGATCCCTCGGCCACTTCGACCACTCGCTGGGCGCCTTGGTCGAAATGGCCCGCCAGTGCCGCATCGAGAGCATCGACCCTGGCCTCTCCGGCGGCCAAGACCAGCCTCGCCTCGGTGAGCGCCTCTTCTGCATCGCCCCAGACCTTCTGGTCCGACTCGCGGCGCCGACTCGTCTTCTGGTACTCGCCCTGAAGGCCCGAGACTTCCTCGTCGAGAGCCCGGACCTCGTCGTTGATCCGTGCGATCTCACCCGATTCGTCGCGCAACTGCGAATCGACGACGTCGAGCCGCCGCTCGACCGCCTCGACTTCACGCGTGTCACGAAGACCCGCCGCCTCGAGGGCGGAGAGCTCGCCCCTGGCTGCGGCCAGGGCACCCTCTGGTGACAGCGCGTTCTGGGTGGCGAGAGCCCTCTCTTCATCCTCGAGTCGGCGAAAACGCGACTCCATGGCGGCCGCCGCCGAGATGGCCTCCGCCTCGGCCGCAGAGATCCCCTTCAACTCCTGTGCGATGTCGCTGAGCTCGACACCGAGGTCGGACCGTCGCTCCATCCCGGCCTGACGTCGGCCGCTCACGGCACGACTTCTCTCCTGGGCCACTGCGCCGAGTCGTCGCAGTCTCTCGACCGTGGTCTCGAGCCGTGCCGCGGCACTCGTGTCGCGGTCGAGGTCGATCCCCACCGACGATGCTCGCCGGGTCAGATCCTCCACGGTCGCAGCCAGCACGCCGAGGTCAGACTCGTCTGCGACGATCTCCCCGGTCAATCGCTCGAGGCTGACTTCACTGGCCGCGGTCTCGGTGTCGTAGTCGTCGAGGGCGACACCGGCGAGATAGAGACGCAGATCCCGGACCTCGGTCTTCAGACCGTCGTACCGCTCTGCAGCCCGAGCCTGACGTCGGAGCGGCCGTAGTTGTCGCTCGATCTCACCGATCAGATCTTGCAACCGAACTACGTCCTCGTCGGTCCGTTCCAGACGGCGCTCCGCCTTCTCCATTCGGCGGCGGTGCTTCAGGATCCCGGCCGCCTCCTCGATCACCGCCCGATGATCCTCCGGCGTGGCATTGAGCACGTCGTCCACCTGGCCCTGGCCGATGATCACGTGCTGATGCCTGCCCACACCCGAGTCGCTGAGCAGCTCCTGCACATCGAGTAAACGGCACCCGACGCCGTTGATCTCATAATCGGACGAACCGTCCCGGTAGAGACGACGGGTCAATGCCACCTCATCGAGGTCGAGAGGGAGCACGCGCTCGGCGTTGTCGATGACCAACGTCGCCTCGGCCCGGTTGAGCGAGGGGCGGGTGGCGGTGCCGGCGAACACCACGTCCTCCATCTTCCCGGTGCGCAGGGTCTTGGGCGACTGCGTCCCCATCACCCAGGAGAGGGCGTCGACGAGATTCGACTTGCCCGAGCCATTGGGCCCGACCACCACGGTGACACCGGGGCGGAACTCGAGTCTGGTGCGGTCAGCGAACGACTTGAAACCGACGAGCTTCAAAGACTTCAAATACACAGCAAACACCTGGCAAATGACATGACTGTGATTACCGGAGCCAGGCTAACAGCGGGTCGGCGCTCAGCCGCTCTTCATCGGGCTGGCGTGGATGAAGAAATCGCGAAGGGTCATATCGGAGGCAACGACATCGGATTCGACCCCGGTCACCAGGGCCATCGCCGGGCCCGCCCACAACCAGGCGACGACCCGGTCAACTCCGTCCGCGTCGCCTTGGGCGAACACCTCCACCCTGCCGTCGGCGACGTTCCTGACCCACCCCACCAGACCGAGCGACCGCGCGACCTGACGACAAGCCTGGCGGTAACCGACCTGTTGCACCCGGCCTGAGACGAAAGCGTGGATCGCCTTCGTCATCGAGATCGGTCCGGCTGGCAATTCGGGCAGAAATGCGCCGACCGCGCCCTGATCACGACGCGCTGGATGGGAGTTCCGCAGTTGGGACAGGGAAGGTCGGTCCTCCCGTAGACGCGGAGCTTTTCCAGGTTCTCCCCGGCGCGGCCATCAGGGAGCAGATACGTCAGGTCGTCGAGACTCGTCCCGCCGTTGGCGATTGCCCCGCCCAGCACCGATCGAACAGCAGCCAGCAACGCACCGATCTCCGCCTCCGAAAGCTCGCCACCGGGGACCAAGGGATGGATGCCGGCGGCGTGCAGAGCCTCATCGGCGTAGATGTTGCCGAGTCCCGAGACGATGACCTGGTCGAGCAGCAACGCCTTCACCGGCGCCGTCCTCTTGGCGAGGGCCCCGGCCAGATCCTCGACTGTGGGCGTTGTGTCCCACGCGTCGGGGCCGACCCGGGACAGACCGGAGCCTGCCATTTCCTCTCCCGAAACGACCGCCACGAAGCCGAAGGTGCGGGGGTCGATGAATCGAACCACCCGTCCGTCGTCCAGGTCGGCCCGGAAATGGGTATGGGCCGGCTCCTCGTCGGTTGGATCCCCGACCGTGAATCGACCCGACATCCCCAAATGGGCGACCATGGTCTGGCCGTCCTCCAAGGGCGCAGCCAGGAATTTCCCCTTTCGCCCGACTCCTAGCACCACCCGCCCCTCGAGACGCTCATCCACCTCCACCGGCCCACCGGCGTTGTGTCGGGCGGTCCTGGCGTGGGTGGTGCGGACATGGCTGAGCTTGCGACCGGCCAGCGCCTCGTCGAGATGGCGCCGGGTCAATTCGACTTCGGGCAGCTCAGGCACACCAGGCTCCACGTCGGCGGCTGGTTACCGTACCCCGGCCCATGGAGATAACCCCACGCCCCTTCGGTGACATCCTCAGCCAGGGGATGGCCGTGCTGGGCAAGGTCTGGCGGCGCATCCTCGTCCCCGCCTTCTGGGCGTACCTGCTCCTCGGTGCGGCCACCATCGCGACCTTCGCCTTGACAGGCGCTGACGACACGATCCAGCTGGTCGTCGGCGACCCACAGGCACTGGAGGGGATGACCGACTCAGAGCTGCTCGAAACGGGCCTCGTTCTCCTCCAGGCCGGTCTCGTCGCGTTGGTCTTCCAGCTCCTTGCTGGTGGGTTCGTCAATCTGGCGGTGCACCGGATCGTGGCCTCCGAGATAGCCGGCGAGCCAATCGGGGCTAGACCGGCCGTTTCCAAAGCCTTGGGGAGGATGCTGGTGCTCGTCGTGGCCGGCTTCCTCGCCTTTCTGGCCGTCGTCGCCGGGCTCTTTGCCCTGATCGTCCCCGGAGTGTGGCTCGCCGGGTGTTTCTCTATGTTGTCAGCTGTCGTCGCCCTGGAGAACGTCGGCCCGACCGAGGCTCTGCGTCGGAGTTTCCACTTGGTGAAGGGTCGATGGTGGCAAACCGTCGGGTTCCTTCTGCTGGTGGGGCTGTTCGGGTCGATCGCCGCACAACTGGTCCAACTCGTGGCGATCCCAATCGTCGGCACCGGCGGAGTCGGGCTGGGGGCGGGTCTCGGATTCGTGGTGCTCGTCGTGGCCCAGGGTTTCGTCGTGGCTGCCATCGCTGTCATGGCAACGCTCTGGTATCTCGACTTGAGGTCGCGCAAGGAGCCCCTGCTCACCTCGAACCTTCTATGAGCCTCCCCAGCGCCCGCTCCGCCGCCCCCTGCTCCGCCTCCTTCTTGGACCGGCCCATGCCCTCCCCCAGCACAGTCCCGTCCACCTCGACTCTGGCGACGAAGGTGCGGTCGTGGTCGGGGCCAGACCCGTCGGTCCGGTACTCGGGACGGCGGCCGTCCTTGGCCAGCACCTCCTGAAGACGGGTCTTGTAGTCCCGGAGCCCCGGACGCTGGGCCCTCTCGTCGATGCGCGCACCCCAGAGCCGCAACACCAACTGCGTGGCCGTCTCGAGCCCGGCATCGAGGTACACCGCCCCGATCACGGCCTCGAGGGCGTCGGCCATGATCGAGTCCTTTTCCCGGCCCCCGGTCCGCTCCTCGGCCATCGTCAGCTTGATGTGGTCGCTCAGACGGATGCTTCGGGCAACGTCGGCGAGCATGGGGCGGCTGACCACTCCCGCCCTCACCTTGGCCAGGTTTCCCTCCGGGAGATCGGGGAATTTGTCGTATAGATAGCCCGTCACCGCCAGTTGGAGGACGGCGTCACCGAGGAATTCCATTCGCTCGTTGTCACGGCGCGACCCGTCCTCGCTGCTCACCGAGCGGTGAGTCAGGGCAAGGGCCAGCAGATCCTGGTCGGTGAAGCTGTAGCCGAGCAGCTCCTCGATCGCCATCAGGAGGCGAGGCGACTCGCCAGCCGGCCGGGAAGATCCTGCTTGGCGCCTTCTGCCGCCATCTCGAGTGCATTGGCTATCGCCACCCGGCTCGACCTCCCGTGGGAGATGATCACAACGCCTTTCACCCCGAGCAGCTGGGCGCCTCCATAGGTCTCGTAGTCGAGCCGGCGCTTGACTTCACCAAGAGCGGGTAGAACTGACTGCTGCACTTCGGGGTCGAGAGCCGAAATGGCCTCCAACGAATACCTCATCATGATCTGGGCAGCTCCCTCCATCGTCTTGAGGAAGATGTTGCCGGTGAAACCGTCGGTGACGATCACATCCGACTTGTCGTCGGCCACATCCCGACCCTCGAGGTTGCCAACGAATCTGATCGGCGCCTGCTCCAGCAGATCGTGCGCGGCTTTCTCGAGGTCACGCCCCTTGCCCCTCTCCTCGCCGATGTTGAGCAGACCCACTCTGGGATCCTCGACCCCGAGCAGGATCTCGGCGGCCACCGATCCCATGAGGGCGAACTGAACGAGCTGCTCGGCGTCCACGTCCGGGTTCGCCCCGCAATCGAGGACCAGGGTCGGGCTCCCGGGCGTGGGGAAGATCGAGGCGATCGACGGGCGCACCCCTCGCACCAGCCTGCCGATGTGGATTGCAGCCGCGGCCATCGCCGCGCCCGTGGAGCCTGCCGAGACCATCCCCTCCGCGTTGCCCTCGTGAACCAGCTTGGCCGCCACATTGATCGAGGCGCCCGGCTTCTCGCGGAGGGCGCGGGCAGGGTTGTCCCCCATCCCGATCACTTCGAAGGCATCGACAATGGGAAGACGGGCCTCGTGCTTGGCGAGCTCGGCTTCGAGGACCTCCGGGTGACCGACGAGGACCACGTCGACGCCGCGCCCGGCAGCGTCAACCGCTCCGGCTACGGTCTCCGATGGGGCGTTGTCGCCCCCCATGGCGTCGAGGGCGATCCGGGCCAAGGCTCAGGAAGCCTCGATTACCTCGCGGCCGCCGTAGGTGCCGCACTCACGACAGGCGCGATGGGGCAGCTTGGGCTTTCCGCATTGCTCGCACGCAACGGTGCTCGGGCGGGACACCTTCCAGGCAGCCTTGCGCTGTCTGGTCCGAGAGCGCGACATTTTCTTCTTGGGCACCGCCATTGGTGCTCTCCTTGAGTCAGGATTCGAACAGATCTCTCAGCGTGGCGAAGGGTGAATCGGGATCATCCCCATGGCCGCCGCAAGGGTCACTATTCAAGTCGTTTCCACAGGTTGGGCAAAGTCCCAAACAACTCTCCCGGCACAATGGGGTCGCCGGGAGGGCCAGGGCGAGCTCGTCGTGGGCGGGCCCGGACAGGTCGACGTCGTCGGATACGATCGCGTATCCGTCCTCGTCGGGCATCTGACGGAGGTAACGCTCGGCATCGACCGCGACGATGGCATCCCACTCGGTGAGACAACGGGTGCAGGTCAAATGAGCCGTCGCCGAGACGTTGAACTCGGCTCTCACCGCATCGAGCAATCCGACCACGCGGCCCGAGACCGAACTGAGCCCTTCGACGCTGGCGTCGCCGAAGTCAAGGCTGACGTCCATCGTGCCCGAGAAGGGACGCTCCTTGCCCGGCGATCCAACCAAATCGCCGACGGGCACCAACAGGTCCTGGCTCACTTCAGAGCGGGACTTCCGGCGGCTTGGGCCGGGCCTCGTGCAACTCATCCCGCGCGTCCTGGATCTGGTCGAGGACCTGGTTGAGGATCAGCTCCACGCGTTGCAGCTTCCGCTCGATCTCATCCTCGGTCTCGAGTCGAAGACGACGGGCCTCACCTTCCGCTCTCCGGACCAGGATGTTTGCCTCTTCCACGGCCTCGGCCATGATGTTCGAGTCCGAGACCAGCTCGTCCGCCTCGCCGCGGGCGCGATCGACGATCTCGCGTGCCTTCTCGTTGGTCCGCGAGATGAACGCCTCGCGTTCCCGGACCATCCATCGTGCCGCCCGCAACTCGTCCGGTAGATCGGCCCTGATCTTCTCCAACATCCCAAGGAACTGCTCCCGATCGACCATCGCATTGCCCGACAACGGGACGTTCTTTGCCTCGTGCAGGTAGACGATGAGGTCGTCCACCGTGTCCTGGAGATCGCTCAGCTCCGCCCGCTGCTCGTGCTCGATCGGCGCGATAGCCTCGGCAACCGGCGCTTCCTGCTCGTCGGTCATGTCAGACGCTCCTGAAGGGCTTTCTCGACGGCACTTGGTACCAGACCGCCGATGGAACCGCCCAGTTTGGCCACTTCCTTGACCAGTGACGAAGAGATGAAGCTCCAGTCCGACTTGGTGGCCATGAAAACGGTCTCCATTCCGGTGAGATGTCGGTTCATCTGGGACATCTGCACCTCGTACTCGTAGTCGTCCACGGTGCGCAGACCCTTGACCACTACGTCCGCGCCCACGTCGGTGGCATATTCGACCAGGAGGCCGGAGAAAGACCCGATCTCGATCTGACCTCCGAACAGCTCCTCGAGCATGGCCACCCGCTCGCTCACGGTGAACAGCGACTCCTTCGAGGGGTTGTCCACGACCGCGACCACGACGCGATCAAAGACCCCGATGGCGCGCTCGATGACATCTACGTGCCCGTTGGTCGGCGGATCGAAGCTCCCGGGGCAGAGTGCAGTGGTCATTCGGCTACGGCTTCCTTTTCGTACCTGAGGATTCTGGTATCCCCGTAGCGCCTATCGGTGGCAACACGCCACTCCGGCGGTGCCATCGGGACCTGGTCGGTGTGACGCCGGGAGAGGACGATTTCGGCCGGGGTAGCCAACAACCGGTCGAGTGCCACCAGATCCCGGCTCAACGATGATGAGGGCATGTCCCAGGGGGGATCGATGAATACCAGGTCGAACCGGCCCGTCGATCGCTCGATGAATTCGGCGACTTTCGATGTGACCAGTGTGCCACCGAGGGCCACCGTCTGGATGTTGGCCCGCAAGACCTCGAGAGCTCGGTTCCCGTTCTCGACGAAAGTGGCGCCGGCCGCGCCACGAGAGAGTGCTTCGAGGCCAAAGGACCCAGAGCCTGCATACAGATCCAGCACCGACGCGTCCTCCACCCAGGCCCCGATCATCGAGAAGACTGCTTCTCGCACCCGATCGGTGACCGGCCTGGTGGCCGGCGTGTCGGGGGCACTGATCCGCTTCCCCTTCGCCTTGCCGCTGATGATTCGCATCGCTCAGCTCTTGAACAGCCATTCGACCGATTCGCCGAGGAACGCCCGGACCTCTTCGGCCAGCTCGGGATGCCGGCTCAACCCGGGATCGTCGTCCACGATGGCGAACGCGTCCCTCCGGGCGGCGACCAGCAGGTCGAAGTCCCGGAAGAGGTCGGCGAGCTGCAGGTCGGCCAAGCCGGACTGCCGATCGCCAAAGACCGTCCCCTGTCCTCTGATCCTCAAGTCCTCGTTGGCCAGCTCGAAGCCATCCGTGGTGGCGGCCATCGCGGAGAGCCGCTGTGTGGCATCTTCGGTCGTGGGATCGGAGATGAGGACGCAGAGCCCGGGATGACGCCCTCGCCCGACCCGGCCCCGGAGTTGGTGCAGTTGGCTCAAGCCGAACCGGTCGGCGTCCTCGATCACCATGACGGTGGCATTGGGCACGTCGATACCGACTTCGATGACCGTGGTCGAGACCAGGACATCGGTTTCGCCGGCACGGAACGCCGACATGGCGGCTTCCTTGTCGGCGGGCCTCAGCTGCCCGTGGATCAGCCCCACCCGCAAACCGGGGAGCAAGGCGGACAGACGCTTGTGCTCTGCGGTAGCCGAGGCGGCCTCGATCTTCGGGCTGTCCTCCACCAGTGGGCAGACCACGAACGCCTGTCTTCCTGCCGCGACCTCCTTTTCGATCTTCGCCCAGGCCCGCCCCTCTTCGGCGCGGCTCAGGATCCTGGTCTTGACCGGTGTGCGGCCCGGAGGCATCTCGTCGAGGCCCGAGATGTCGAGGTCGCCGTAGAGCGTCATCGAGAGTGTGCGGGGGATCGGGGTCGCGGTCATGATCAGGAGATCTGGCTCGATGACGTCGGCCTTCTCCCGAAGAAGAACACGCTGGGCGACACCAAATCGGTGCTGCTCGTCCACCACCGCAACGCCGAGCTTGGCGAAATGGACCCCTTCCTGGATGAGGGCATGGGTCCCGACCAGGATGTCCACCTGCCCCGAGGCCACCTCCTCGAGCAGTTCTGCCCTGCTGATGTCGGACCGGTAGTTGGTCGCCGCGGTGGACCCCGTCAGGATCCCGATGTGCACGGCGGGGCCATCAGAGCCAAACAAGCTGTCCATCCCCAGCTCACTGGGATTGGCAAATGGCTCCGGAGAGAGCCCTGCTTGGGCGAGAAGGCTGGTGACCCCCAGGAAATGCTGGTCGGCGAGGACCTCGGTCGGGGCCATGATCGCCCCCTGCCACCCACCCTCGACCCCTTGGAGCAGCGTGACGACGGCGACCACTGTCTTCCCCGACCCGACCTCACCATGCAACAGCCGGTGCATCGGGTGGCTCTCTTTCAGGTCATCCACGATCTCCCCGATGACCCGTCGCTGTGCCCCGGTCAACTCGTAGGGGAGGCCATCGAGAAAGGTCCCGGTCAGCTCGCCCGTCGGGCGATGGGCAAACCCGGTGGCCTCCTCCGTCTGCCGGCGTTTCCGCAGTGCGAGTGCCACCTCCAGGCGGAGCAATTCGTCATACACCAGTCGGTCGCGCGCCGGAGCCACGTTTCCGAGCGAATCGGGGAAATGGATGTCGGCATACGCGGCATCTCGTGCCATCAGGCCACGCTCCGCGAGGAGGACGTCGGGGAGGGGATCCGTGATCGGCTGTGCCCGCATCAGGGCGTTGCTGATCGACTCGATCAGCTCGAACGGCTTCATCTTCCCGATCTGCGGGTAGATCGGGACTATCCGGCCGGTGTAGAGAGACTCTCGATCGCTGTTGAGCGGAGCCACCACCGGGTTGGCCATTTGGAGACTCCCCCGGTAAGACTCGACGGTCCCGGAGAAGGCCGCCTCCGTTCCCGGTGTCAACTGCCTTTCCCGGAATGGCTGGTTGAACCACACGACCTTGAGCGTCGCCGTCGCGTCCGAAATCCGCGCCTCAGTGATCGAGAATTTCGCACGGGGCCGGCGCGTGGCTATCGATTTCACCTCGCCGATCACCGTGACCTCCGTGCCGAGGGGGACCCGGCTGAGCTCCGGCCGGTCGGACCGGTCCACGTATGTGCGCGGAAGGTGATGGAGGAGGTCGGCAACCGTCTGGATTCCGCCACCGTGCAGCGCTTTGATCTTCTCCTTGCCGATGCCCTTGACCTCGATCACAGGCACAGCGGCGAGCCGGCTCAGCGTCGCCATATCAGCTCTCGGACGTGGACGATCTCCACGCCGCAAACGGTACAGGCGGACTGTGACTTGACCCGGATCACAGCTATCCTTCCCGTCGGTCGAGGCGGGCACCAGGCCCGTCTACGCTTCCAGACCATCCCAGGAGTCTTCGAGATGTCTTATCGCTGCGAGATCTGCGGCAAGGAGCCAAGCTACGGCAAGACCGTCAGCTTCTCCCACAAGCGAAACAACCGCCGCTGGCTGCCCAACATCCAGAAGGTGCGGGTCCGCCACGGCTCCAACACCCGCCGGGCCCGGGTGTGCACTTCCTGCATCCGCGCCGGCAAGATCGAGAAGGCCTGAACGTGCCACAGGGCGTGGTCAAGACCTACGACCCTGTGACCGGCGCCGGAATCATCGTCCGTGACGACGACCGGTCCGAGGTGTATCTACGCCCTGGGTCCCTGAAGGGATCCATCTTCCGCACGCTGCGCCAGGGCCAGCGTCTCGTCTTCGAGACCGTCGAGGAGGACGGAGCCTTTTTTGTGACCTCGCTCGGGGTAGGCCAAGAGGGCTACTGAGTGGTGAGTGGTGACCCACCACCTTCCACTCACCACCTATGACCTCTTCAACTAGGGTCACGCCGACCCGAGACCCTAAGGAGGCTCAGTTGGTCCAGGCCTATGTCCTGATCCAGACCGAGGTCGGCAAGGCCGCCCTCGTCGCAGAGGAAGTGCGTGACATCCCCGGCGTCGATTCCGCCGACGACGTGACCGGCCCCTACGACGTGATCGTGAAGGCCACGAGCGACGACGTCGACTCTCTGGGGAAGCTGGTCGTTGCCAAGATCCAGGCGATCGACGGGATCACCCGGACTCTCACCTGCCCGGTGGTGCACCTCTGATCCGGAGAAGAGCCGACTGAGAAAGGACCGGCGCCCGCCGGTCCTTTCTGGTTAGCCGAGTTTTGAGGCGATGGTGCCCGCGCTTCGTAGCGCCGTCCCATCGCTGCCCGCTACCGAGAACCTCCTGACCGGACCACTGCGCGCCTCTTCCAGCAGGTCACGGAACAACTGCTCCCGTCCGATCGGCGGGTCGACCCAGAGGTAGGCGCCCATCGATCCCGGGATCGTGTTGACCTCGTTCACCAGGATCTCCCCCTCTTTCTCCAGATAATCGATCCGGGCGATTCCCCTCAGGCCCGCCACTTCGGTCACTCGCATCGAGAGACGCCTGATCTCTTCGTCGATGTGGGGCTCCAATGTCGCCGGGAGCTCCCGACCTGCGCTCACCTCGCCCCCCCAGGCGAGGTATTTCTGGTCATATGAGTAGATGCCTTCTCCCGCACGTGCCGGCGCTTCGATCGCCGACTGTTCCCACTTGGGATAGGTGCGCACCGCCACCTGCAGGTCCCGGCTGCCGGTGAGAAAAGGCTCCACGACGGCGCCCTGGTCGAAAAACGAAGAACGTCGCTTCAAAGCGAGGACGGTGGCCCAGTCTTCGGCGATCTCGATCCCGATCGACGACCCACCGAAGCGGGGCTTGACGATGAATGGCCCCTCGAAGGAGGGTGCCTTCTCCTCCCCGGTGACCACCATCATGCGTGGCAGAGTGGGCAGGCCGGCCGCCGCCATCGCTGCACCAAACGCCAGCTTGTCCATGCCCAGGGCGGATGCGGCCTGCCCAGGACCGCTGTATCGAAGCCCCACCAGATCGAGAAGACCTTGCAGCGTCCCGTCCTCGCCCGGCCCGCCATGACAGGCGATGAGAACCGCGTCCACGTCGAGCGGCCGATTCTTCTGCAGCAGACCACGACCGGGCGCGGCAACAAACGACAACTCCCTCGACTTGCGGGGGACGCCATCGGCAAACTCGGCTGCTTCCAGATCGGGGTCCACCGCGAACCAGTCCCCCGTTTTCGACCAGTAGACCGCATGGACGTCCCCCAGGGCGCGGGTGACCTGGAGCCCGGTGAGTATCGAGATGTCGTGCTCGTCGGAGGGCCCACCGAAGATCACCGCCGGCTTCACCATTCAGACTCCTCAGGGATAGTGGTCGGGAAGATCGTTCTCATAGAGGACTGCATCGCCGGGGCCGAGGTTCCGCCGAACCCAATCCACCGCCTCCTCGCGAGAGGTGACGACGGTAACCGAGGCCCCGCCTTTGGCGGAACCTTCGAGCAGCGCCCCGCGGTTGGTGCGTCCGACGATCAGAAGGTCATCGGCAACAGACGCCGAATTCGCGGCGAACGCGGCGTTCTGCTCGAACTGGTCCCCCCCGAGCTCAACCATCCCCGGAGTGACAACGACCTTGCGTCCTCCATCAGCAACGCGCTCGAGCCGCGCCAGGGCGAGCTTGGCACCGCTGGGATTGGAATTGAAGGTGTCATCGATGACGCTGAAGCCCCGCTCGGAGGTGGAGACCGTCTGTCGGTGCTCGGGGCGGGGAAGCCCGCCCAGCCTTGGCACCAGATCGGCCGGATCGACGCCAAGCGCGATCGCGATCCCGATTGCCACAGCGAGGTTCACCTCGAACACGTCCGGCGGTGTGTCGGCCAACTCGCCACCGTCGATCAGGATCACCCCGTCCCTGACAGTGACCCGCGCCTCGGCTCCGTCGCCGGACACCGTCAAGACATCCATCTTCTCTTCCCGATCGGAGGCAAGGCGGGCGAGGAGGGGATGGTCCACCGCGATGACCCCGACCCGGGCCCGATCGAGGATCTCGGCTTTGGCGGCCACGATCCGCTCCAGGGTCCCGAAACGCTCGAGATGGACCGGTCCGATCGCGACCATGGCCGCCACATCGGGAGGCATCCATTCGGTCAACTCGGCGATCTCCCCGGGCCCATACGTGCCCATCTCGGCGACGAACACCTCGGTGCTGGGCACGAGGTGCTCGTTGATGGCCCGGGCCAGACCCATCCGATTGTTGAATGACGCCGGGCTCGCCAGGGTGCGGAACGAATCGGCGAGCAGATGGGCGGTGTACTGCTTGGTGGTCGTCTTGCCATAGGACCCGGTGATCGCCACCACCCTCGCCCCCGAGGCCCGGAGCCGCCCGGCGGCTTGATCTACCCACCTCTTGCCCATCCGGCGCTCGATCGGGCCGAGGACCAGGAGAGCGATATCCACGAGTGCAGGCAGGAGAAAGAGGCCGAGGGCGACGAAAAACCCTGATTCGATGACGGACCCGGCCGCGTAGAGAGCGACCACGAACACCGCCGAGACGATCGCGGTGCGGCGCAGCCTCGCTGTCCAGGCCAGGGGCGAGGTCCGCCCGCGGATCGGCAGCCCCACCGGCCCGATCTGCGCGGCGGGGACGAGAAATGCCCACCAGACGCTCCACCACGACCCGACCAGCCCGACCACCATCATGGCGAGGAGGACGTTGTTTTGAGGCCCGCTGGTCCACCACCTTCCGGCGAACGTGGCCACGGCTCCGGGCAGGTAATGCTCCCGTTGCGCTACCCGCAGCCAGCGGAGCCAGGCCGGGATCGTTGCGATCAGGCAAGCGGCGACGAGCACCCAGATCATCGGCGTAGCTCCTCGGCGAGGACCCGGGCGATCGCATCGGGAGCCTGGATCGGGACCAGATGACCAACACCGGGGAGCACCTCGAGCTCGGCCGAACCGCCGCCCTGTCGGACGATCTGCAGCGACTTCTCAGCCACCGAGACCGGTACCTCATCGTCGTTCGCACCCCAGAGCAGCACGACCCGCGAACGAAGCTCGCGCAACTGGGGCTCATAGCCCTCGTTGACCACCTTGACCAGGATGTCACGCATCACTCCGCTGGCTGCTCGATAGTCGGAGGAGCCCCGAGTGCGCCTGATTTGCTCCATTCGGTCGTCGGAGACCAGCCGCACCTTGTTGAGGGCGCGGATGACCCGATACCCCAATGAGGGTTTGTGACCGGCCCCGAGGCGCAGCAATGGGGCGCCGGTCAAGACCAGGGGGCCGACCCGGTCGGGATGGGCGGCAGCGAGACAGACCGCGATCCGACCGCCAAATGAGTGGCCCAGGATCACCGGGGGCTGGTCGAAAACGTCGAGAACCGGGGTCACCAAGGCCGCATAGCCCTCCGCCCCCAGCACCTCTGCCGGGGGCGGCGTGGCGCCGAAACCGGGCAGATCGACGGCAAGAGCATCGAAATCGGCCAAGGACCGGGCAAAATCGTTGCCGCGGCGTCCCCAGCCGTGAAGTGCCAGCACTCGGGGAGTGCCGGCGCCATATGCCTCTGCGAACAATGCGCCGTCGGCGAGGGCGCGCAAAGCCACGTATCTAGTCCTCGTTCGGAAATGCCGAGAATACAGTCGGAAGGCTTCCATTCAGTGACATGGACGGGATGACACCTACGACACACGAGGCGATGGCCCGATTTCGGGCCTCGTTGCTTCGACGCGCCCTCCGCCGTGGCCTGGGTGGTCCTCATCATCATCGGCGCCCAGGCGGTTCGACAGCAGGTCTTCAACCAACCCGGCTTCTGGATCCCCATGGCAGGTCTGGCCGGGATGCTCATCGTCTCCACGGCCACACGTTGGGACCGGCCGATGGCCACCCGATATGCCCCCTGGATCGCGGTGGCCTGGCTCACCGGGCTCATCCTCGGTATCACTGCTTTCGCCCTGATCGACGCTCTGACCGCCACCGCCACCCCAATTCTGTACGGCATCGCCGCGGTATCCGGTCTGCTCCTCACCTGGTGGGCCCACGCCTTCATGACGGTCCTGATCGGTCTGGCCATCTCCGTCATCTCCTTCAGCGTGGGTACCGCCGATGCCATCGAAGAGGTGGTGGCCCCGGTCCTCACCGTCATGGTTGTCTCGGCGGCCACGGCATTGGTCGGGATGGAGTTCGAGCGAGAGGCGGTCCGGTCGGCCTCGCGTGAAGGCCAGATCGACCAGCAACGACTCGACTTCGAACGGCTCTACGAGGTCAGCGCCACTCTGGCTCGCGCCGAGTCGCTCTCCGAGATCGTCCCCCACCTGGTCGGGACGATCTGCAAGTACCTGGACGCGCAGGTCGGGGTCGTCCTCCTCTACAACCCCGAGCGTCATCGGCTCGAGGTGATGAGCCCGATCTGGGTGAATGGGTACCCGCTCGAGGCGGATCCGATCGTCCTCGACGTCGCCTCGCCGGCCATCGTCGCCCAGGTGTACCGATCAGGCCGACCTTTCTTCGTCCGGGACATCGATCAGGACACCGACGCCCATGTCCTGCTCAAGGAGCTGGGCCTGCGACAGGCCTTGGTGGCACCGCTGAAGGTGGAGAACCTCCGGGTCGGCGCCATCATCGTCGGGGATCCCTACGTGGGCAGCTTCAACGAGGAGCAGCTCGACCAACTCGGATCACTGGCGGCGCCGGCGGGCCTGGTCCTGTCCCAGATCGGCAGGTACGAGGCCCAGGCGGAGATGACGAGACGGCTCGAAGAGGTGGCTCAGATGAAGACCGACTTCGTGTCGACCGTCAGCCACGAGTTGCGCACCCCACTCACCTCGATCATCGGGTCGCTCGACACCGTCAATCGACCCGAGCTCGCCCCGACCCAGGCCACGGCGGTGCAGTTGCTCAGCACCGCGCGCCGCCAGGCGGGCCGACTCCAGCGTCTCATCGACGACCTGCTGGTGGTGTCCCGGATCGACCGCGGCGCCATCCCCGTCCATCTCGAGCCTGTTCCCCTCAAGGTGGCCTTCGAGGAAGTCAACCGGGTCGTCTCGATCGAGCCGACCTTCACCATCGAGCCCGAGGATCTCACCGTCTCGGCAGACCGCGATCACCTGACCCGGATCCTGATCAACCTGGTCGAGAACGCAGCCAAGTATGCGGCAGGCAGCCCGGTCGAGCTGTACGCCTGGGAGCGGCCCAGCAAGGCGGTCATCGCGGTCGTGGACCACGGCCCCGGCATCCCGGACGACGAGAAAGACCGGGTGTTCGAGCGCTTCACCCAGATCGATCAGTCCGACACCCGCTCGAAAGGTGGGACCGGTCTCGGCCTCTCCATCGTCAAGAGTCTCGCCGAGGTGATGTATGGGGCGGTGCGGGTCGAGGCGACAGAGGGCGGTGGGGCCACCTTCGTGGTCGAACTGCCGTTGGCCCCGGCCCTACAGACGGCGCAGAGCCGCTAGGACCCGGAGGCGGGCCCGGTGGCGATGGCGTGGAACCCGCCATCGACATGAACCACCTCGCCTGAGGTCATCGGCGCCCAATCGCTGAGGAGGACACACACCATCCGCGCCACCGGGTCGGGGTTCGACCCGTCCCAGGAGAGAGGGGCGCGCTCCTTCCAAACCCGGTCGAAGGCGTCGAATCCGGGAATCGACTTGGCTGCGACCGTGCTCAGTGGCCCCGCCGAAACGGCGTTGACCCTCACCCCGTGGGGCCCGAGGTCACGGGCCAGATACCTCGTGACACTCTGCAGGGCGGACTTGGCCACACCCATCCAGTCGTAGGCCGGCCAGGCCTGCGAGTTGTCGAAGTCGAGGGTCACCAACGCTCCCCCGTCCTGCATCAGTGGGAGCAGAGCCACGGCGAGGGTCTTGTAAGAGAATGCAGAGGTCATGAAGGCGGTCTGGGCCGACTCGGGAGGGGTGTTGAGGAAATTGCCACCCAAGGCGTCCTCCGGGGCAAAAGCGATGGCATGGAGTGCGCCGTCGACCGTCCCCCATCGCTCGCCGAGATCGGAGGCAAGTGAGGCCACCTGATCGGGATCGTTGATGTCGAGCTCCACCACCGGGCACGGGTTGGGGAGGCGTTGGACCGATCGCTCGGTCAGGCGCAGCCCACGTCCAAAGCCGGTGGCGACGATCTCGGCCCCTTCCTCCTGGGCGATTCGGGCCACGTGCCACGCAATCGAGTCATCGGTGAGCACACCCGTGATCAGGAGTTTCTTGTTCTCGAGCAGCATCGACATCTCCCTAGAAAATCGTCCTTCAGAAATTGCCGCCGAAAGTGAGGATCCCGCGGATGGCGAGACCCATCGTGAAGAGAAGCAGCAGCCCGTAGTAGAAGGCGGGGCGCTTGCGGAACTGGGCCCGATAGATGTAGGCGAATGAGAAGGTCACCGCGATGACCACACCGTAGAACACATGCTGGTTGCCGGGGTCGATTCCACCGTTGGCGACGATGACACCGATCAGGATCTGAAGGAGGAGGGCAGAGATCGCCAGCCCGACCCCGTAGTAAAACGCCTTGGGCGGGGGGTCGCTCCTTCGGATCAAGACGCCCCATAACCCGACAACACCACTGATGCCGGCCGCGATGTAGCCCCAAGTGGTGTGGAAATCGCTCAACAAAATGAGCTTAGGGACCCAAGGCAAACAGCCCGGCGCGGTCTATACAATCATCGCGAGGAGGCTGGAACAATGTTCGAGGCGGTGGAGTTCACAGACATCGATGGACGGGAGGAGCCCGATCAGCGGGTCATCGGGACCTACCCGGACGAGATCGGGGCGGTCGAGGCGGTTCGGGCGGCGAAGACGGCCTTCGTCGAGTCTGGGTCGGATGATTTCGCCTGGTGGGTGGTTCGTCAACCAGGGGCCACTCTCGCTCAATTCATCTCCGATTCGAAGAGCGACAAGGAGTTCGTTCTCGACCTGACGACGGGTGAGCTGATCGAGGTCTGAGCGTCCCAGGGCCGGCGTCACTCGCCGTCCCTAGGCTTGACCTGTGGCTGAATCGCCTGTCCCCGACACGGAGCGGGTTCGAGCGGCCGAGGTGATTGCGGCTGCTTGTCTGGCCACCGATCTCGGCATGGGTTTCCCCTTCGAGCACGGGCTCCACGCCACCCTCGTCACCTGCCGGCTGGCGGAGCGCTTGGCCGTCGGCCCGCAGACCGCCAAGGAAGCGTTCTACGTCAGCCTTCTCATGTACTCGGGTTGCACCACCGATTCCGACATCGCCATCGGCATATTCGGGCAGAGCATGACGGAGCACACGACGGCGAGACAGTTCGGGTCGAATGTCGAGAGCCTTGGGGGGGTGATACGGGCGTTGCCCGACCCGGATTCGGGCATCTTCAGCAGCGGTCTCGAGATCGCCGCTCGCCTTCCGAAGGCAGCGATGTTCCGCCGCGCCCATTTCACGGCCTTGTGTGAGGTCGCGATGATGTTGTCGGAGCGGCTCGGCCTCCCCGATGAGATCAATGAGCTCTTCGCCTACCTCACCGAGCGATGGGACGGCAAGGGCGTCCTGGGCCGAAAAGCCGGCGATGAGATCCCGATGGCTCTGAGAATCGTGTCCGTGGCCAGGGATGCCGCTTATCAAGCCCTGATCGCCGGGAACGAACACGCAGTGCGGACGATCAGGGATCGCGCCGGCCATGCCTTCGATCCCGATGTGGCCGAGGTTCTCTCGCAGAACGCCTCGGACATCCTGTCCTCAGGGGAGGAGACTCCGACGGTCTGGGACTCGGTCCTGGATGCGGAGCCAGCGCCTCACTTCACGCTGGACCCGGGAGGGGTGGACCGGGCACTCGGCGCTCTGGGCGATTTCGCCGACCTCGTTTCCCCTTCATTTGCGGGACATTCGTCCGGCGTAGCTCAGCTAGCCGGTGAGGCGGCGGCCGATCTCGGAATGTCATCGACCGAAATCACCAGCGTTCAGCGGGCCGGTCTTATCCACGACATCGGGCGGGTGGCGATCCATCCCCGGGTGTGGCAGAAGAAGAGCTCACTCACAGCCGACGAGTGGGAACAGGTGCGGCTCCACGCCTATCACACGGAGCGGGTCTTCGATCGATCACCTCTACTGGCCCCGGTGGCGGCCGTCGCCTGCCGACACCATGAAAGGGTGGACGGGTCCGGCTATCACCGCGGCCTCAACGCCACGTCGCTGGAGCCGGCGTCCCGCCTGCTCGCCGCCGCCGATGCTTTCCACGCGATGACGGAACCACGTGACCACCGCCCGCCGATCTCGCTCGCCGAGGCCGCCGCCCTACTCGGCAGGGAATCCGCGGCCGGTCATCATGATGGGGAGATGGTCGCCGCGGTCCTGCGCGCGGCCGGTCAGCAGTCACCGCAGGTCGAGCGCCCGGCTGGGCTGACCGAACGCGAGGTGCAGGTGATCGGCCTCCTCTCGCGGGGGCTGCAGACCAAGCAAGTCGCCCGGACCCTCCAAATCTCGGCAAAGACGGCCGACAGGCACATCCAGAACGCGTACCGAAAGATCGGTGTCTCCACCCGGGCTGCCGCCACGCTCTACGCCAGCGAGCACGGCTTGGTGCCATGGGGAGAACTCCCGATTTCGCCGTGATCCAGCCGGCCGTACGGTCGGCACATGACGGCAGGAAATCGCACCAGACGCTCAACCGCACACGCCGGGCTGACCTTGGCGACGTTGTTCAGCCTGGCACTGTCGATTGCGGTCATCGTCAACGCGGCGCGAAACGACACGACCCTGGGGTCTTCGTCCTCATGGCCATGGCTTCTGACCGGTCTTCAGGTGTTCGCACTGTGGACTGGAGGCAGAAACCGCTCCTGGGGCTGGTTACTCGGTGCGGCGGTGCAACCGGTGTGGATCGCATATGCCCTGGTCACGGATCAGCTCGGGTTCGTGCCGGGGTGCCTTGTATCCGCCTGGGTGCAGACCGCCACCTTCATGCGACAGGTAACGGAGGGAGAAGATCATGGACACAAGAGACGAGCGAATCCGGGCCGTGGTCATCGGTGGTGGCCAGGCCGGGTTGTCGGTCGGATATCACCTGCAGCGTCTCGGGGTGCCGTTCGTCATCCTCGACGCCGAGGAGAGGATCGGTGGCGCCTGGCGGAGCCGGTGGGACTCGCTCCGCCTGTTCACTCCGGCCCGGTATGACGGGCTGGACGGAAAGCCCTTCCCAGCTCCGGAGCACTCCTTCCCGACCAAGAACGATATGGCGGACTATCTCGAGGAATACGCCACCGACCTCGGGCTCCCGGTGAGGAGCGGGCAGAGAGTGAGGAGACTGTCGAGACAGAGCGGCTCCTTCGTCGTCGAGACCGATGACTCTCGCTTCGAGACGGACAACGTCGTGGTGGCCATGTCCAGCTGGCAGAAGCCAAAGGTGCCCGGATTCGCCACGGACCTGATATCCGAGATCAACCAGATCCATCAGCGCGGATTACCGGAATCCATCCCAGCTTCGAGCTGGCCTCGTCCTGGTGGTTGGCGCAGGCAATTCCGGAGCCGAGATCGCGATGGAATTGGCTCCCAGCCATGAGGTATTGCTCTCCGGGCCAGACACCGGTCATGTCCCCTTTCGGATCGAAGGCCGGATCGGGCAATTGCTGGTCCCTGTCGTCAGGTTCATGTTTCATCGGGTCCTCACCACGAGAAACCCGATCGCCCGGCGGAAGATGCCAAAGATGATCGCCTCCGGCGAGCCCCTGGTGCGGACCAAGCCGCGCGACCTGGTCGAGGCGGGGATCGATCGGGTGACCCGCATAGTCGAGGTCCTGGACGGATGGCCGGTGCTCGAGGATGGTCGTGTTCTTCACCCTGCCAATGTCATCTGGTGCACGGGGTTTGAGCCCGGCTTCTCCTGGATCGATCTTCCCGTCTTTCAAGATGGACGTGTCAAACATGATCGAGGTGTGGTCGCGGAGGTCCCCGGTCTCTTCTTCGTCGGCCTCAAGGGTCTCTATTCGGTGTCCTCAGCCCAGGTGAATGGAGTCGGCCGCGACGCAGAGCGGGTGGCGAAGCTGATCGATGCGTCTGTCTCGACTCAGGTCCCGCCCGCCCCGGTCGAGGCGCGCCCGTGAGACCAGTGCGGGCTCTTGTTGTCGGGGGGGGCTAGCCGGGCTGAGCGTCGGCATCGCGTTGACTCGCGCCGGCTCTCACGTCGAGATCGTCGAAAAGGCCGACCATTGGGCCGACGTCGGGGCCGGCATTTATCTGCCGGGCAATGCACATCGCGCCCTCGATGCGTTTGGCATCGGCACCTTGGTGCGAGATCGCAGCTTCCAGATCAATCGCCAGGTCTTCAGGGACCACACTGGGCGGCCTTTGGCCGACGTCGACCTGCACCAGGTTTGGGGAAGCACCGGACCGTGCTTGGCGATCACGCGAGCCGACCTGCACCGCGTGCTCCGCGACGCGGCAGCCGGCGTCGACCTTCATCTGGGTGTGGAAGTCACGATGATCGACCCGGGTGGGGACACGGTGAGGGTGGGGTTCACCGACGGGAGGAGTGGCGAGTTCGACTTGTTGGTCGGAGCTGATGGCATCAACTCCTCGATCCGCCGCCTGGTGTTTGACGACGCCTACCCGAGTCCCGTAGGTCAGGTCGGCTGGCGTTACATCGTCGACGGTGCCGCCGATCTCAGCAACTGGACCGTGATGCTCGGAGGCGCCAGGACATTCTTGGCGATCCCACTCGGCGGAAGCCGTGTCTATTGCTATCTCGACCATGTCGAGCCACGATGGCACCGACCCGACCTGGGGGGAACCTGGCCGTCTCGAAGACGTGTTCGGCGATTTCGCCGACCCGGCCATCGACCTGATTCGGGCAGCCACGAAGAGCGCTGTCCACTTCGGCGCCATCGAAGAACTGGTCACGGACGGTTGGGTGAACGGCCGGGTTGTCCTAGTGGGTGACGCAGCACATGCCACCTCACCGAACATGGCGCAGGGAGCTGCCATGGCTTTCGAAGACGCCGTGGTACTCGCAGAATGCCTCGCCAATCAGGCATCGGTGCAGGAAGCGTTGAGAACATATGTGACACGGCGACTGCCTCGCATCCGGTGGGTCCGAGAACAGACCCGCCGGAGAGACAGGATCAGGTCTCTTTCCGCGCCCATTCGCAATCTCTCGCTCCGACTGGCGGGAAAGCGGATCTATCGCTCCAACTATGAACCGTTGATGGCTGACCTGTGAGTCCAAACGCCGTTCAGGTCATCGAGGTCTGAGGTCGGTTCACCCTCGAGTTCGCTACCGCGATGACGACCGCGAGGCCCATCGCGATCAGCCAGGAGATCATTCCTGGGCTGATGGCCAGGTACACCGCGAGCACCAGCGCCGCTGCGTTGCCGATCAGCCGCATCCACACCGGCGTCTCCCGAGCGGGCTGATAGATAGCCCCGGCCAGCATGAGCAGCGCACCCGGCACCAACATGAACAGGCCGAGCAGATTCCCACCAGGCATAAGGGCGGCCCCTGCCACCAACATGGCGCCACCCAGCGCCAGGACGCGTTCCGGCGCCAGGAGAGTGGCGATCCCAGGTGCCGCGAACACGGCCATCAGGACGAGCCCTTGAAACATGGACGAGGGATTGGGGCCACCGCGGGTGCATAGAACCCCACCAGTACCAAGACCGCGACCGAGACGATCAGGTCGAATATCGCGGCAAGTCGAACCGGCGACCACCGCTTGGTGTCAGCGGTCCTCCATGAGGAGGTCGGCGTATTCGTTACGGACCACTTTCTTGTCGAACTTCCCGGTGCCGGTCTTGGGTATCTGCTCGATGAACAGGATCTTGTCGGGCAGCCACCACTTGGCCACCCGCTCCTCGAGGAACGCGAGCAGATCCGCCTCGGAGACCTCCGCCCCCTCCCGAGGGACCACGAATGCAACCGGGCGTTCCTGCCATTTCACGTGCTTCAGACCCACCACCGTGGCCTCGGTGACATCGGGGTGCGCCATGAGCGCGTTCTCCAGGTCGATAGACGAGATCCACTCCCCACCCGACTTGATCACGTCCTTGGCCCGGTCGGTGATCTTGATGTAGCCCTCGGGGGTGATCTTGCAGACGTCCCCGGTTCGGAGCCATCCGTCCTCGAACGACTTGGGCGGACCGGGTGTCCTTGTAGTACTCGGCGGCGATCCATGGGCCTCGAATCAGCAACTCGCCGAACGCCTCCCCGTCGTGGGGCAGCTCTTCGCCGATCTCGTCGACGATCTTGACCTGGAGCCCTGCGATCGGGACGCCGGCCGTCTCGAGGAAGTCGAGTTGGCGCTCGAGGTCCCAGTCCTCCATCTCGGGCTTGAGCAGGCTGGTGGACGCCACCGGGTTGGTCTCGGTCATGCCCCAGCCCTGGACGACCCTGATCCCCCGGTTGGCCCAATACCACTCGATCATGGCTCTCGGGACCGCCGAGCCCCCGCAGAGGAATGCCCGGATCGAGGACAGATCGACTTCCGGATTCGCCTCGAGGTATTGCTTGATGCCGAGCCACACGGTGGGGACCCCGGCGCTGAAGGTCACTTTCTCCTTCTCCAGGAGCGGGACGAGGCCCTGGGGGGTCAGATCCGGCCCCGGATAGGTCAGCTTGGCCCCCTGGGTGACCGCCATGAACGGGTAGCCCCACGCCGCGGCATGGAACATTGGGACCACAGGCAGGACGTTGTCGCTGGGGAGCATCGAGAAGTTGGCCAGGTTGGAGATGGTGTGCAGATAGGTCGACCGCTGGGTGTAGGCCACCCCTTTCGGGTTGCCGGTGGTACCCGACGAGTAGCAAAACATCATCGGGGACCGCTCGTCGAGTTGAGGCCAGGGGCCATGGGGCTCGGCGCCCCCGATCAGGTCCTCGTAGGCGATGGAGCCGGGAATGGCATCGGAGGCCGAGTCCCCCATCACGACATAGGTCTCGACGGTCTTCAGCTCGGGTGTGATCGGCCCGAGTAACGGAGCCAGGTCGGGATCGACGAAGAGCACCCGATCGCCGGCGTGGTTCACGATGTAGGCAATCTGGTCGGCGAAGAGCCGGATGTTGATCGTGTGGCAGACCAGGCCGGTGTTGGCAGTGGCCCAGTAGAGCTCATGATGGCGGCGGTTGTTCCAGGCGAAGGTGCCCACCGGGTCGCCCTGGGTCAGACCGAGGCCGTGAAGGGCTGTGGCGAGACGCCTGACTCGAGCATCCGTCTCGCCGTAGGTGGTACGAGCCACCGACCGATCCGCCTCGACCGAGACGATCTCTTGATCCGGGTAGAGCCAGACAGCACGGTCGTACAGCGTCGAGAGATTCAGGGGAAAGTCCTGCATGTGTGCCATCACGCGCCTCCGAGCAGCTTCTGCTTCTCTGCCTCGAACTCATCATCACTGAGCTTTCCCTCGTCGTGGAGGCGGGACAACGTGGCCAGTTGCGAGGCGGAGCTCTCCGCCGGTCCTCGAGCTCCTGCTTGGAGGGCGTGCTGTCGTTCTTCCCGCACCTGATAGATCAGCGACTGGATCGCCTCCGGCTTGGGAATGTCGGTGTACTTGGTCTGGCCGTGGGTGCCGGCCGATTCGATGAGGAGGTCACCGGTCCCGAAGATCCGCTCCCAGGCCGTCTGGTTGAAAGCCACGTCGTTGATCACCTCCAGTGGGATCTCCTTGCCCTGCTTGGAGAGAAGCCCCAGGCGATGGATCAGGCGCTCGGTTGTGATCACGTGGAGAGTGGTCGCCCACCGGGTGAAGCCTCTCACCGTCAGGACCAGCCAGATGAGGATCAGGCCCCCGATTGCCCACCAGCCCCAGCTGAAGCCCTGCAAGGCGACGAGGACGATCAGCACGAGGGCCAGGATCGAGAAGATCGCTTCCTTGACGATCCCCGACCAATGCGGCCTGAATTCGGCCTTGATCTCCTCGCCAGCGCTGAGCAATTTCTCCGGGTATGCCATGACCGCAGGCTACCGATCGGGTGATTGGGGTGAAGCCCTTGGGAGCTCTCGCCAAACGAGAAAGTCCCGAGGGAGCCTCGACCGAAGCCTCAACCCTCTCGGGACTCTCGCCCAGCCGGCGTCGGGCCGGGGACCCAACTCCGGTTGGAGTTCTTGCCGATGGCCGAAGCCGTCGGCAGGATTGCGATCCGAAGATCGCATCTCCCCGTCTCCGGGAAGATCTTGCGAGTCGTGAGACCCGCCGCTCGGTGACCGCTCGACGATCCCGAAGGATCCCCGTCCGGTCTCCGACCGCCGCCGCCGGGTTTCCCCTTCGGCGTGCGTGGGAAGTTAGACCGGCGCCCCGTGGCTGGCAACTCCGTGCTCTGATTCTTTTTCGCGAGGTGGCTGAGGGCTTCGATCGGGGATGGAAGGCGTATATCGGGGCGGGGGAAGGACGCCCCTATCGGGGTCGTTTCAACCGGACCCGGCTGGTCCCGATCCGATGGATCTGGACTCCCTCCCGATGTATTGAGACGTGATGGTGGAACCAGCAGAGCGTGACCAGATTGTCTACGTCCGTCTTTCCGCTATGTGACCAGGGGAGGACGTGGTGGGTTTCCAACCGGTAACGAGACGAGCAGCCTTCCACGGTGCAGCCGCCATCCCGATGAAGGACATGACGTCGCAGTTTCCGGTTCACCGTCCGGGACCTTCGGCCCAAATCGAGCGGTTTCCCGGGTGCGCTGATTCCGATCAGATCGACGTTCCCGTTACAGAGGATCTCTTCCAGGGCACCGGGTCCGAGGCGAGGTCCAACCAGGACGCCGGCCCCCTTCTCCCCACCCGAGGCAGCGGCAGACTCGGCGTCGATGATCACCGCCACATCGACTGGTGAAGACTCTGACCCTCTGTCCGTCTCATAGAGACTGTCCTGACAGATCGACGCCAGAGCCAAGGCGCGTCGTTCCGCAACCGCCAGTCTCTGGTCGGCGTGGATGATCTCATCGGCACGCTGGTCGACCGCCTTCTCCACGATCCGTGCATCCAACCCGGGGAGCTCACCCCAGAAACTGGTCGCCAGCTCATCAGACGACCCGAAATGAAGAAACCCGTTCCCGGTCCTCCGTTCCCGCCTACGAGTGACCCGTTTGTGTTCAGCCACCAGACGACGCAGCTGAGAGACGTCGAAGCCCTCATGGGCGGAACGATGTTCTTCTGGCAACCGGGCCAACTGTTCCGCTCGATCAAAAGAGATGTGACCAGTCACCAGTTCCCTCGCTACTTCCGGAGCGTCCTGAAGACGAGACGCGGTCCAACAGATCGAACGGGCCGTCTCAGGCGACACATCGGCCCGAGCCGCAGTCCAATCCACGATCGACCGGTAGCCATCCTGCAAATGGGACTTGCGGCGACGCTTCTCGACGATCACCTCCATCTCCACCGCCCGCCAAGACCCAATCTCAGACTCGGCCCGAACCAACAACTGATCCAACTGATCCTCGGAGTAACTCCCCAACTCCATACCCGACAAGCTACGAACAGGGTGTGACAAATTTGGCCACGCGATGGCGAAAAAGCAGGTGTGGGTGCATTCCTCCTAGAGGATTGCCCAGGCGATCAGTTTCGCCACATAACTCAGATTGAAGTCCTTGGAGAACTCCAGTCGAACCTTGCCAAGACCACTGAAGTACATCTCGAGTTCGGCGTCGCGGTCGAATGTACCGGCCGTTTCGATCGAAAAGGCCTGGATCTTGTTGTAGGGGAGCGATGAGATGTCGACCTTGCTCCCGGTGATGCCTTGCTTGTTCACGGCGATGATTCGCTTGTTGGTGAACATGACCTGATCACGTGCCCCGGCTGCGGCGAGCAGCGACTTCTCGTCGTCGACATAGAGTGGTGCGACCCTCTCTTCGACTGTCGCGACCGGAACCTCTCCAAGCTTTATCAATCGGGCGTTGGTGAAATCGATCACGATATCTCCTTGGCGGGTGGGTGACCGAGGGTACAGGCGCCAGGACACCCCCCAACGCGAGAGACCCCGAGAAAGCTTTGGCCGAAGCCGCAGCCCTCTCGGGGCTCCCAGTGCCACTCGACCGGGAAAGCGGGCCCCCAGTCAGGTGGCGATCCGGAGGGGCCGAAACCTCTCCTTCCCCGACCCGGGCGAACCCGTTCCGGTAGACGGGAAGGTACGAAAAACGTCCCCCAGCCGTCAAGCCATTCCGGAGGCTTGTTTTCGCGGCCTAGACCTTCTTTTCGCGCTTAGCCTCCACCAATGGCAACGGCCCGAAAGAACGTGCCGACGGCGTGGGCAGTTGTCTTATTCCTGATCGCGGTCGTGCTCGTGTTCGCCGCGCTTCGAGTGAGCATCGACAGCCAAAACATCGCAACCGGCGTGATCCCGGACGAAGGCGAGTTCGATCGCCGCTATGCCCAGAACCCGTTGCTGGCCTATGTCCACATCATCCCCGGCGTCGTCTATTTGGTTCTGGCCCCATTTCAGATCTCCCGTCGATTCCGAAACCGCCATCTGGGCCTGCATCGAAAGATGGGTCGCATCCTGGTGCCAACCGGGATTGTCTCCGGTGTCTTCGGCATCGTCTTCGGCTTCTTCTTTTCATTCGGCGGATTCCTCGAGGCCAGCGCATCGGTGGTGTTCGGAACCTGGTTCGTGATCGCTCTGATCCTCGCCTACCGCTTCATCCGCGCCGGTGACACCGTGCGGCACCGCCGCTGGATGATCAGGGCCTTCGCCATCGGTCTCGGGGTGGGCACAATCAGGCTCTGGATCGGGCTGTTCCAGGGATTCGGCCTCCTCGACGACGTGACTTCCTTCGGCGTTGCCTTCTGGTTGTCATGGACATTGCACGTCATCGCGGCCGAGATCTGGCTGTGGCGACGACCCACCTGAGCGGGCTACCCGTTCCTGTCACACCCCCGTCTTACACTCGGCGTCGTGACCGTCGAACTGGAATTGGCCCCGTTGGAAACCCTCTCCCCGAGCCGGGCAGGGGATTTCAAGACGTGCCCGCAACTCTTCAAGTTCCGGGCCATCGACCGGCTCAGCGAGCCGACTTCCGTTTACCAGGCACGTGGCACCACCGCCCATCTCGCCCTTCAGCGTCTCTTCGACCATCCCTCCGCGGAGCGGTCGCCCGAGCTCCTCTACGACCTGTTCCGTCAGGCCTGGACCGAGCTACGCGGCACCGACGAGTTCGAGGACCTGTTCGGAGACACCGACGAGGAGCGCAAGTGGGGTGTCGAGTCGCTGTCCCTGCTCACCAACTACTTCAGCATCGAGGATCCAACCGGTTTCGACCCGGTCGATCGCGAGCTGGACATGTTGGAGGATCTCGACGGGATCACCATCAGGGGGATCCTCGACCGGATCGATCGAGACGACGACGGTCGGCTGGTCATCACCGACTACAAGACCGGTAAGGCTCCGCCGGAGCGATTCGCCCTGCCCGCGTTCTTCGCGCTGAAGATCTACGCCCTTCTCATTCGCCGCCGCACCGGTGAGACGCCCAAGGAGCTCCGCCTCCTCTATCTGAGCGGCCCGACGCTGTACCGGCTCGAGATCGACGATCGCCAGCTGGACGCGATGGACTCACAGCTGCGTGCCCTCTGGAACGCGATCGATCGGGCGCTGGCAACCCGGACCTTCCCCACCCGGCCCGGCACGCTGTGCAATTGGTGCTCGTTCCAGGAGATCTGTCCCGCCTTCGCCGGAGCAGCAGCCAAAGCCTCCTAGGGGAAGATCCCCCGAACCAGCTTGGCGTCGGCGACCTTGCGGATCCCTTTGATGAGCGCGGCCGTCCTCAGGTCCACGTCTTCGTTGAGGGCGATGTTGTGCACGTCACTGAAGGCGCGGGTCATGATCTCCCTGAGCCTCGCAACGACCTCGTTCTCGGTCCAGAAGTACTTCTGGACGTCCTGGACCCATTCGAAATAGGAGACTGTGACGCCCCCAGCGTTGGCCAGGATGTCGGGGATGACCAGGATCTCCTTCTCCCGCAGAATGTCGTCGGCTTCCAGCGTGGTCGGCCCGTTGGCGCCCTCGACGATGATCTTGGCCTGGATGTCGCCGGCGTTGTCGCCGCGGATGACGTTCTGGACCGCGGCCGGCACCAGGATGTCGACGGGGAGCGAGAAGATCTTGTCGCCATCGATGAAATCGGCATCCGGGAAGCCTTCGAGAAAGCGGTTGTCATCGACCCATTTGGCGACCGCCTCCACGTCGAGCCCCTCCGGGTCATAGAGGGCGCCCGAGATGTCGGATACTGCGGCGACGTTCACCCCCATCTGATGACCGGCGATGGCCGCATACCGACCCACGTTGCCGAAGCCATGAATGGCCACCGTCAGTTGATTCGCGTCCATCTCTCGCACCGCCGCGGCTTGCGGCAGGAGGAACATCAGGCCGCGACCGGTCGCCTCGCGCCGGGCCACGCTGCCACCGAGTGCCGGTGGCTTGCCGGTGACGACCGCAGGCACCGAATGCCCGACATGTTGGGAGTAGGTGTCCATCATCCAGGCCATCACCTGCTCATTGGTCCCAAGGTCGGGCGCGGGGATATCCATCTCGGGGCCGATCACATTGATGATCTCCATGGTGAATCGACGGGTTACCCGCTGCAGCTCGGCCCGGGAGAGTTCCATCGGGTCGACCCGCACCCCTCCCTTGGCTCCGCCAAAGGGAAGGCCGACGATCGAGCATTTCCATGTCATCAACATGGCCAGGGCGGCAACCTCTCCCAGGTCGACGTCCGAAGCGAACCGGACCCCACCCTTGGTCGGGCCCATCGTGGTCAGGTGTTGCACGCGGTAGCCGAAGAGTGTCTCGACCTCCGAATAGGTGTCGCGACGGAAGGGAAAGCTGACCATCGTCGACTTCTGGGGTACCCGAAGCCGGTCGGCGACATTGTCGTCCAGACCCATGAGCCGGGCCACCCGGTCGAACTGACCGGCCGCCTCCTTGTACATCGGTGAGTCGAATTCGTTGCCAACCGGCGTGGTCACGCCGACCTCCGTTCAATTGCGCGCACGAGCGCCCATCCTATGCGTCGGGGAAATCTGTCACACCCCCCCGATAGCTTCTCTCCCATGAGCAACTTCGACACATTCCAGCCGGTCATCGAGCCCGACGCCGACCCGTTCGCAGATCCTGTCCGCTATCTCGCCGAGCATGGGATCGAGGCCGAGCTGGTCGAGGTCATGACCCCTCTCCCCGAGGCAGCCTGAAACCTACGATCCCCCACGTGGCCATGACCGAGACCCGGCTCGAGCCGGGAGAATGGGAGCCCGTCGTCACCGAGACCGACGGGCTACAGATCCTGGTTGCCGGGCCCGGCACCGGTAAGACCGACTTCCTGGTCCAGCGGGTCTGCCATCTCATCGAATCGGGCAAAGCCCGAAGAGATCAGGTGGCCTTCCTCACCTTCTCACGCCGCGCCGCCGGTGACATCAAGCGCAGGATCGGCGTCGCCCTTGGTGGTGGCGGGATGCCGGTCGGCGCCTCGACCTTTCATTCGCTGGCGCTTCGACTCATCGAGGCCGGCTCGGAGACAGATCGGCCGATCCCACTCACCACCCCGGAACAGATCGGTTTGGTGGGCGACCTGCTCAGGCTCGAAGACCCGGAGAGTTGGCCGGTCCTGTATCGGGGCATCCTGGCAACACCGGCATTTGCCAACGAGGTCGCCGATTTTCTGATGCGCTGCTCGGAGCGCCTGCTCTCCCCAGAAGACCTGGAGGCGAGAGCCGCTGCCCGGGCCGACTGGAGGGGCATCCCTGGCCTGTTCCGGCGCTATCGGCAGAGACTGGAGGAGACGGGCCGCACCGACTACGCCACCCTTCTCGTCTCCGCCGTCGACCTGCTCGGCCGCCCCGAAGGACAGAAGCTGGCCGAGCAGTTCCGCTACGTGCTGGTGGACGAATATCAGGACACGTCGCCGGTGCAGGCCGAGATCGCCCGGTTGCTCGCCCTGCCTCACGGCAACCTCACAGTGGCAGGCGACCCCTATCAATCGATCTACTCCTTCCGGGGGGCAGAGGTGAGGAACATCTCCGCCTTCTCCGAACAGCACCCGGGAGCGCGGAGGATCGTCCTCGGGCGAAGTTTCCGGGTGCCGCCTCAGATCCTCGAGTCGGCGCTCCGAATCGTGTCTTCGGGAGATCTTCCCGGGGCAGCCGGCCCGGTCGAGCCCGCCACCCATTCGGGACGTGTCGAGACTTATGTGTTCGATCAGGAGACGGCGGAGGCGGACTGGATCGCCCGCGACATCGAGCACCAGATCAGAGTCGAGAGACGCAAGCCGTCCTCGATCGCGGTCCTGGTTCGGTCGAAGCGGGAGATGCTCAACGAGTTGAGCCGGGCCCTCTCCCGAAGAAACGTCCCCCACGACTCCCCCCAAGCTCGTCTCGGAGAGCATCCGGCGGTCCGGCTGATCCAGGATCTCGTGATAGTGGCCAAGCTCGGCGGCCTCACCCCGTCGATCTCGCCGGGGGAAGCTGCCGATGCCGATCGTGCGATGCGGAGGCTGCTGCTCGGCCCACTCGTCGATGTCGGATTGGGGAAGGAGCGGGAGATACTCCGAACGCGTCGTCGCACCGGCGGTCCCTGGCCCCAAGTCCTGGCAACGGAGTTGCCCGAGCACACCGGGTTGACAGCGCTGCTGACCGAGCCGGAATGGGCCACGTCCATGACGGCCGCCGATGGATTCTGGGAGCTCTGGACCCGGCTCGACGAGCTCGATCGTGTGGTCCTCGACCCGGAACGGAAGTCCTGGCGGCTCGCCTTCACCTCGTTCTCCCAGGTGCTGGAGCGTCAGGCGGAGCGAGATCTGACCGTGACGCTGGACCGGGTGTTCGAGCTGACCGACGAGGACGGGATCGAGTCGACTCCACTGCTCCCCTATCGCGCCAACGAGCAACAAGTCACTTTGACCACCCTTCATCAGGCCAAAGGCCTCGAATTCGACGTCGTCTATATCGCCAACGCAGTCGAGGGTGTATTCCCCGATCTCCGGCGGGGACGACGGATGCTCCGGCCCGAGCTGCTCTCCCCGGAACGGACGACCGACCCCGAAGCGCAGCATCTGTTCCAGATCCAGGAGGAGATGCGGCTCGCCTATACCGCGATGACCAGAGCCAAGTCCAAGGTGGTCTGGACCGCGACCTCGGCGGGCGTCGACCAGGGCGAGCACCGCCCCTCCCGATTCCTGATGGCCGCCGCCGAGCCAGGCACGAGCCCCGGCACACCCCAGGAGGCAGAGGGCCCGCCGGTGTCGCTGACCGAGGCGGAGGTCGCGCTGAGACGGACTCTGCTCGACCCGGCGGCAGGCGCGTTCGAGCGTTTGGCCGCGGCCCAACTGTTGGCGCGGCCCCCGATTCCCTGGTGGAACCCGATGGCGTTCGCCGGTGTCCCCGCTCCCGGACCGGCAAAGCCCATCCTCGAACCGGACCGGCTGCGGCTCTCCCCGAGCCAGGCCGACTCCTATACCACCTGTCCCCGCCGATACGCCCTCGAGCGCCGACTCCGACTGAGCGACACAACCTCCCCGTACGCCGAGCTGGGGAGCCTGGTGCATGAGGCACTCGAGGCGACGGAAGGGGAGATCGTCGGAACGGGGAAGATTCACGCCGACCTGGCCGAAGCGATGCGACACCTCGACCGGGTGTGGGCGAAGGCGAACTTCGGCTCGCCCCAGCTGGACGCCGCCTGGCTGGCCCAAGCCCGAGACGCCGTGACCCGGCTGTACGAAAACTGGCCGAGTGCCGGCGTGCCGCTCGAGGTCGAGAAGGGGGTCTCCACCGAGATCGGGGGCATCCAGTGGATCGGCTACATCGATCGACTGGAACGCGGGCCGGATGGTCTGAAAGTGGTCGACTACAAGACCAGCAAGAACCCGCCGACCCTGCCGGAGGCGAAGACTTCCGTGCAGCTCGGCTTCTACGCGGCGGCGGTGACTGCGGAGACCGGCGAGCCGGTCGTGGCCGCCGAGATGTGGTTTCCCCGCAAAGACAGCAAGTCGGTCACCAGACGCGAGTTCGACATGGACGCGCTCCCCGAAGTCCTCCAGACCATGGAAGAGGTGACCATCGCCATCAGCGACGAGCGGTGGGAGCCCAAGGTCAACGAGTACTGCAATCGATGCGCGTTCAAGCTGTCCTGCCCGGCCTGGGCTGAGGGAAAGGGCGCCTATCTGCCATGAGCGCTTTCCAGCCCTCGGCCGAACAGCAGGCCATCCTCGACCTTGGCCTGGACACGATCCGCATCCGGGCCGGGGCCGGCACCGGAAAGACCACCACCGTCGCCCTGGTCATAGCCAACTTGGTTCAGAAGCACGGCATCGACCCCGAGCGAATTCTCGGGATCACCTTCACCAACAAGGCCGCCTCGGAGCTGGCCGACCGGATCAAGACATTCCTGGGCCCGGCCGTCGAGGAAGGGCGGCAAGCAGAGGTCCACACCTATCACGGTTTCGCCGCCCAGATCCTGGCCGAGTTCGGCGCCTTGGCCGAGGTCGACACCCGGATCCGAATCATCACCCCCACCTTCTCCCGCCAGATCCTGACCGAGACGTATCACCACACCACCTATACCCACCTCGACATAACCAACGTGCACGGGCTCGACAAGATCCGAACTCTGGGTGACCGGATGGGCGACCATCTCCTCACCCCAGGCGACCTCCTGGCGTACGTCGACCCGACCGACGAGATCTGGGCCGCACGGGCCGAGATGTTGGAGACGCTTCGCAAATACGACGCGGACAAGCGGCGCCTCGGAGTGGTCGACTACTCCGATCTGGTGACCCTCTCCACCCGGCTACTGACCCGGCACCCCGAGCTCGCCGACGAGATCCGGAACAGGTACCACGTCGTGATCCTCGACGAGTACCAGGACACCAACCCTGCGCAGAGAGTGCTGCTCACGACGATCTTCGCCCCAGCCGGCCTCGAGCCGGCCTTCCCGGTGATCGCGGTGGGTGACGAGGACCAAACCATCTACGAGTGGCGAGGCGCCTCGGCCGAGAACTTCGAGTTGTTTCCCACCCACTTCCCGGCCCCCGCAGGCGGAACTGCCAAACAAGGAGCCCTCACCCTGAACCGTCGGTCGGCGCCGCCGATACTCGAGGTGGCCAACGAGATCCGACGCAGGGCCAATCCCGCCGCGGAAGACCTCGTATCGCACGACCCGGACTCGGAGGGCGTTGTGGTGACCCATTGGGCCACCGACGCCGTGGCCGAAGCCGACTGGATCGCCCGGCGATTCGAAGCTCTTCACCAGGCCGGGACACCGTGGTCGGAGATGGCCGTCCTGTTCAGGAAGAACAAGGACTTCGCCCTGGTGGTCGACTCGATGGCACGCAATGACATCCCGGTCGAGGTCGCCAATCTCGGTGGCCTGCTCTCCGTCCCGGAGGTGGCCGATCTGCGTGCCTGGCTCACCGTGCTCGATCGTCCCGAGCAATCCGCCGCTCTGGTCCAGATCTTGTTCGGGAGCAGGTACCGCCTCGGCTATGCCGACATCGCCCCGCTCACCCGTTGGCTGGGCGGGACACGCGCCAAAGACGAGGACGCGGATTCCGTCCCCGGGGTGACACTTCTCGAGGCCATTGACCAGGTCGACGAGATAGAAGGCCTCCGACCGGAGGCAAGGGCCGCATTCGAGCACTTCCTGGACATCTATCGCGAGATACTCAGCGAGAGCCAGGGCGCGAGCCTCGTCGAGGTCTGCCGGCTCATCCTCGATCGGACTCGCGCCTGGCAGGACGTCGAGGCTCTCCCGGCGAACCAGCGGACGACGGCGCGACTCAATCTGTATCGACTGCTCGACCTCACCGAGGAGTGGAGCCCGCTCAAAGGGCGCCCATCGCTGTCGGCCTTCCTCGACTATCTCGACGCGATGGAGGACGAACCGGCGGAGGAACTCGACTCTGCCCACCTGTCCGGGGAGGACGCAGTGACATTGGTCACAGTCCATCGGGCCAAGGGCCTGGAGTGGGATGTCGTCGCCATCCCCGCAGTCACTGACGGAAGCTTCCCCGGGAAAGGTGGCACCTTTCCCGACCCGGTCCGGTTCGCCCAGTTCCTCCCCCCCGACCATCGGATCGACAACGCGCTGGTGGGTATGCCGGAAGACGAAAAAGAACGGATGGACTTCTTCCGCGAGCAGAACGCCATGCAGGAATGGCGGGTGGCGTATGTCGCGGCGACGAGGGCCCGGTCGATGCTGATCATGACCGGTGCCTATTGGTATGGGCTGCCCGAGCCACACGTCAATGCCAAGAAGCCGTCGGAGCTGTTCGAGATGGTGGAGCAGCACCCGGGGACCCGGAACGAGGGTCACGCCGACGAGCCTGCGCGGCCGTCACTCCTCCGTTTCACCCCCACCGGAGCCTCGCCAGACCCATTGTTTGCCAATGGGTGGGATGGCGCCTTGCGGGACGCCGTCGAAGACGAAACGGCTCTGCTCGAAATGGCACAAGGGCTCGGCGTCGCCGACGCGTACCAGGACACGGTCGAGTCGATGCGGCAGACCTTGTTCGACCTCGACGCCGCCGGAGCGATCGTCGTGGAGCCCGCCAAGACGCGCGCGGTCTCCGTCTCCGGCTTGGTCACCTACGCCCAGTGCCCGAAACGGTTCTACTGGTCCGAGATCGACCCGCTCCCCCGGCGCCGCAACCTGGCCGCCATCGCCGGGACCGAGTTGCACCGCCGAATCGAGCTCCACCAACGAGGACAGGTCCCCTTCGAGGATCTCGAGCCGGGGATCTACGACGCGATGGACGAAGCCGTCGGCGGCGGCGGTGGTGGGTTCAAGGCCTTTCTCGAGTCGCCGTACGGGACAGAGCCGGCCGCGCTCGTCGAGGCCCCGTTCAGCCTGACCACCGAGAGTGGATATGAGGTACGGGGCAGGATCGACGCCGTGTACCAGCGAGACCAGGGCTGGGAGATCGTCGATTTCAAGAGTGGGCGGAGAAGAGACGACCCCGCCCGGATGGTCCAGCTCGAGGCGTATGCGCTCGCCGCCACCGAGGTCGACTTCGGGATAGCGCCGCCGGAGCGAATCGACGTCACTTTCGTCTACCTCGGGGGCGGGCTCGAGGTCCATACCGAGCACGCTGACGAGTCATGGAGGCGGGAGGCGGCAGACCATCTGGAGGATCTGACCGGGGCGATCGAGGCCGATCGGTTCGATCCGGTGCCCGGGGTGTGGTGCAACAACTGCGACTACCTCCGCTTCTGTCCCGCGGGAAGACGTGAGGTGAGCGCTCGATGATCCTGGTGGCCGCCATGGCCGGCTACCTGATCGGGTCGGTGCCAACCGCGATGTGGCTGGGATGGCTCTGGGGTGTCGATCTCCGCCGCGAAGGTTCGGGTAACCCCGGAGCCAACAATGCACGGCGTCTGGGCGGATACACCCTCGCCCTCCTCGTCCTCATCACCGAGATTGCCAAAGGGCTGGCCGCGGTGGTGGCAGGCCTGCTCATTGGTGGCGAAACGGCTGCGCTTGCAGCGGGGCTCGGCGCCGTCACCGGGAACGTCTACAACCTGTGGTACCGGTTCGAGGGTGGAAAAGGCCTGGGCATCAGTGGTGGGGTGGTCCTGGGTCTCTGGCCCGCCGCATTCCCGGTGGTCGTGGTCACGCTGACGCTCATCACCGCTCTGACCAGGTCGACGGGTGTCGGTGCCCTGTCCACTTTGGCAGTGCTGTTCACCGGCGCCCTCTTCTGGAGCCGAGTCGGTACCGCCAGCCCATGGGGTCTGTCGGATCCCACTTCCCTCCTGGTGATGGTCATCGGCATCGGGCTCATCATCGGGCCGCGCCACTGGCGAGATGCGCGCGGCCGTCTCATATCACCCGCCCCGCACTGACCTCCAGGACCAGGGTCACCGGCCCGGAGTTGACCAACTCGACATCCATCGACGCGCCGAATACTCCTGTCTCGGTGGGAACGCCGGCACCGCGCAACCCGTCGACGAACCGCTCCAACATCGGCTCGGCCTGATCGGGTAGGGCCGCGCCGGTGAAGGAAGGGCGCCGGCCCCGGCGGATGTCGGCGAGCAGGGTGAATTGGCTCACCAGAAGAGCCGACCCACCGGTCTCGATCAGCGATCGGTTCATCTTGCCCTTGCCGTCAGGAAAGACCCTGAGGTTTGCCACCTTGTCGACGGCGCAAGCGACGTCCTCGTCGGTGTCCGAGGGCTCGATGCCGACAAGGAGCAGGAATCCGGAGTCGATCGAACCGACCACCTCGCCGTCGACCGTGACCGAGGCCCGGCTGACGCGTTGCACCACGATCTGCACAGGAGAGGATTGTGGCAGCCCAATAGAGTGGCGCCGTGGCCCGGAAATCGGCTGATCCCCCCGCATTGCTGACAGGACCGTCCGGCTCGCGGACCGTCTATCTGCTCGACGCCGCCTCCGACTACGAGGCCGCGATGCTCACCCGGTGGGTTCGTCAGGAGACGGACGCCGACGCCGAGACGGTGAGGATCACCTCGTCGCGCCGAGGGAAGGGCGGTGACAGGGAGGGGCTGTTGGCTGCCCTGACTGCCGACGATGACCCGTTCCTCATCCCCCTTCGGGTCTTGTGGCTCGCTCCTGTCAAAAAGGGTCGCCGTGCGGCGAGCTGGTGGGACGTGCTCCGGCCCGGCGACGCCCGCGATCCAAGAGGGCTGCGAGGCAGGTGGATCCGGATGGCGAGCCCGGGGAGAATCCGCCTCGTCGCCGCGGCTGGGGAGCACGCCTCCGCTCTTGCAGAGGACCATCAGGCCTCGGGCCAGGTCGATCCATTCTCCAGCTATGTGACACGAAGAGCGTGGCTCGTCCTCGACCGTGCCGAGCGCCGGCTGGTGGGTAACCGCTACAAGATCCCTCGATTCGTCCCCGAGGCGATCCTCTCCCGCCGGGAGTTCCTCGACGCCGTCGACGCCGTCGGCGCCGAGACCAACATGCCTGCCGCGTTGGCGCGGGAGAAGGCCGAGGCCTACCTCCGTGAGATCGCCGCCACCCACTCGCCCTACGTGATCGATCTGATCGCGAACGGGATACACAAGCTTTACAGCCAGGGGTACGGGGACATCAAGTACTCAGAGGACGACGTGCGGCGTCTCGCGGGTCTCGGCGACGGGAACCCGATTGTCTTCCTCCCCGCCCATCGGTCGAACCTCGATCGCCTCAGTCTCCAATTCATGCTCTGGGAGAACGACTTCCCGCCAAACCACACTGCCGGGGGGATCAATCTCAACTTCTTCCCGGTTGGTCCGCTGGTCCGTCGCACCGGCGTCTTCTTCATCCGGCGCTCTTTCAAGGACAACCCGCTCTACCGGATGGTCCTCCGCGCCTATCTCGACTACCTCGTGGAGAAGAGATTCCCACTCGAGTGGTACATGGAGGGAGGAAGGTCGCGCTCGGGGAAGCTCATGCCGCCGCGCCTCGGCCTGCTCAGCTACGTCGTCGACTCGATGCACCGGGGAAAGGCTGAGGATCTCCAGCTGGTGCCGGTGTCGATCGCATACGACCAGATCCAGGACGTGCCCGGCTACGCCCGAGAGGCACAGGGAAAGGACAAGGAGAAGGAGTCCCTCGGCTGGATGCTGAGGGCGGTTCGCTCCCTACGTCGGCGATACGGCGACATCCACATCCGATTCGGCGAGCCGGTATCGGCAAGGAGCATGGTCGAGCCGTCAGACGAGGAGGACGAGGTCTCGGTGGGACTGCAGAAGCTCGCCTTCGAAGTCATGTACCGGATCGGCCAGGTCACCCCGATCACACCTACGGCGTTGGTGAGCGTCGCCCTGCTGGCGGCGCGGGGCACGGCCAAATCGGCGGACCAACTGGCCGAGGAGACGACCCGCCTGATCGAGTTCGCCGAGGCGCGCCAGCTCCCTACAACCGAGGACACCGACCTACGCGACCCGGCTCGGGTGGCGGCCATCCTCGACTGGCTCGCCGAGCATGACAACGTGAGCAGTCATGAGGCCCTGGGACGGAGAGTGTTCTGGCTGGACGAGGATCAGATGATCCGAATCTCCTACTACCGCAACGTCATCGTCCACTTCTTCGTCAATCGTGCCCTGGCTGAGATGGCGATCGGATCGGTCGTGGACATGGGTGAGGGAGACCCGGCCAGGATCAGAGATGCCCTCCTCTCCTATCGCGACCTACTCAAGTTCGAGTTCTTCTTCCCGGAAAAGGAGAAGTTCCTCGCCGATGTCTCCAAGGACATCGGACTCGACGTCCCCGGATGGGAGCAGGTTCTGGCCGCCACCGGGGCAGGCGAAGTCGAGGAGAAACTGGGGAACCCGGTTGCGTATTGGGCAGTGCTCCCCTTCCTCGACGCCTATCAGATAGTGGGCGATGAGCTGGAGTCGCTGAAGGGGAAGTTCGACGAGAAGTCCTTCCTCAAGGCGTGTCTGGCCAGGGCCAGGATGTATCGGATCGAGCAGAGATTGATCTCGGGAGAGAGCGCCAGCCAGGTCCTCTTCAAATCGGCGCTGGCCCTGGCCGCCAATCGGGGCCTCATCGAGGAAACTGGGGACGTCCGAGCCCGCCGCGCCGCCTTCGCCGCCGAGGTCCGCAACGCAAGGAAATTGGCCGCGGCCGGCCTGTAGCCGGGCGATCAGGCCCTGCCTCCGGACCCCCACTTCTTGCGGGCCTCCTCGATCAGCTGGCGCGATGTCTTCGGCTCGGGGGGCACCAGTGGTGGGGGGAGATCGAGAGGCTCCTCAGCCGGGGTCTCCGTCAGCGACGGGACCGGCTTTGGCTGAGGCCTGATCGGTGGTGGCGACGGAATTGGCGCCGGGGACGTTTCCGCATGTGACGATCCGATCCGCATGGTCGGCACCCGCTTCTTGGTGGGGCCGGGCACCGGGGCCGATTCGACCGGCTCGATTTCCGTCTCCATGGTGCGGGCCCGGCGACGCAGGGCGCGACCGGCCCACAGGAGCAGAACACCCGGTATGGCGCTGCCAAACGCACCGGCGAAGAAACCCTCGCTGATTCCCACGTCGGAGAGCACGCCGATCCCAGCCAACACGATGAAGCCGAGCCAGAGGGCGCCGAGGATGGTGAGAACCCGCCCGAGACAGCCGACAGGATTGATGTTCTGATCAGCCACCGATGCTCATTCAAACATCAGGGTCGGGTCAGGACGACCCGGAGACGCCAAGCCGCCAGCGTCAGCAGGATCGCGGCATAGACCGTCAGCACACCCAACTCGGGGAGTATGTCGGCCACTGTCCCGTCACGACGAACGAGCTCGGCGAAGCCGTCCAAGGCCCATGCATGCGGGGTGAGATGGGCGACCCGGCTCATCGCCGGCGAGAACAGCTCGATGGGCAGCATGCACCCGCCGAGAGCGGCCAGCCCGAGGCTGAGGACGACGCCGATCCCACCTGCCTGCTGGTCGTTGCTGAAGGTGGCGCCCATGAGCATCCCTGCCCCGGCGCCGACCGCGGAGAAGGCGATCAGGATGAGAAGCGCCCCCCATGGATCGCCCCAGTCCACCCGGAAGAGGAGGTAGGTGACGATCACGATGTACAGGCCCTGCACCATCGCCACCGACCACCGTCCTGTGCCCTCGCCCCCGACGATTGTCCCGGCCGAGGTGGGGGTGGAGAGCATCCGGCGGGAAACGCCGAGCTTCCGGCTGAGGATGAGGGAGGCCGAACCGGCCAAGGCAGTCAAGAAGGTGAACAGCACCAACTGTTGGGAGGCCCCGAGATCGAAGCGGCCCAAGGTCGAAGGGAACAGGGCCTCCCCGACAGCTGCGGTCTCGACGTCGAGACCCGGCGCGGTGTCGGTCTCCGCACGGGCCACCTCGAGTGCCTCGTCGAAGCCAGCCTCGGTCTTCTCAGAAGCGAATTGGGCGGCGCCGACCGGTGTCATCACCTCGGCCACAGCCGCGCTGATGACCGATTGGAGCTGTGGCCCTGCCCCGTCGGGTCGGGCGACGAACCCGATCTCGATCTGGCCTCCATCCTCCACGACCTCACTCGCCCCCTCCGGGAGGAATACGCCGGCCTGGACCGTTCCTCGCTCCACGGCCGAGATGAGCTCTTCATTCGTCGAGTAGAGAGTCACGGCGAGCGAGTCGTCGGCCTGGATCGACTCGGTGATCGCATCGGTCACTGGATCCTGGTCCTCCTGGAAGATCCCGATGCCGGGGTCGAAGTCCCCACCGAACTGGGCGCCGATCAAGAGGATCAGCGCGATCGGGAAGATGAAGACGAAGAAGATGTTGGAGCGCTCTCGGAGCATCCGCCGGACGTTGGACCAAGCGATGGCGAGGATCTTTCTCATCCCGCCAGCTTTCGCTGGAGGAGCACCCAGGCCACCGAGCCGAACACCAATGAGAAGAGAAGAAGGGCTCCGGCAGCCGGGAGAGCAGCCGACCACTCCCCTCCGCCGGAGATCTCGGAGAGGCCGCGCATGAACCATGCGTGCGGGGTGAGATAGGAGAGCTTGTAAAGGAGGTCGTTGCCCTGGCCGATCGGGAAGAACGTGCCCCCAAGCATCCCGAGGATGACCGCGACGATCGCGCCAAGGTTGCCTGCCCCGTCGGGGCTGGTGGCGGTGGCTGCGATCAGGCCCATGATCGAGGTGGCGGCGAGGACTCCGGTGACCACGAGGAGGGCCACGCCCAATGGTGGTCCCCACTTCGCATCCATCAAGTAGTGCGTGGCGACGATGAGCACGGTCATCGAGATGAGGCCCAGCGCGAACGAGAGGATGGCCTTCCCGGCCACGACACTGGAGCGACCGATCGGGGCGGCGAGGAGACGGGCGAGCGTGCCTTCCTGCTTCTCCTCGAGAAGCCCGACCACCCCGAACTGGACGGTGAAGAAGAGAAAGAACACAGCCATTCCGGCGGCGAAGAAGGTGTTCGCGTCGAGCTGACGGGTATCGGCGGAGACGTCACTGAAGATCACGGCTGGAGGCCGTTGCGCGGCTTCCTGACCCCATGCCGTCACCTCCGCCGGTGGGGGTGCCTCGCCCAAACCGATGGCCGTCGTCACGGAGAGCTGGGCGCGCTCGATGGCGGATCCGAACTCCGAGGCGATCGAGCTTGCCACCTGGGTCGTGGTTGGGCTGTCGACGTCGCCGATGACCTCGATGGTGAATGGCTGCGACTGCACCACCGCGTCACCGAGACCGGGATTGAGCAGGATGTAGGCGCCGATCTCGCCCTCCTCGACCGAGGCCTCGGCCGCACTGGCATCCTCGAACTCAGACAGGATCAGGATCCCCTCTGTGTCCATGTCGGTCAGGACCTGGCCGAGCGACTGTGACACTTCGGTGCGGTCGAGATCGACCAGACCAAGTTCGAGGTCCAGGGCATCGGCGCTGAAGGTGTTCCCAAAGACGAGATGGAAGATGTAGGCGAGAGCGAGGGGTGTCACGATTGCGACGATGAAGACCGAACGGTCACGGGCCCGCAACTTGAGGTCCTTGACCGCGATGCGGGTTGCCGCGCCCATGGTCAGTCGCGCAACGCCTTCCCGGTGAGGTGGAGGAACACCGCTTCGAGATTCGGCTCGAACACTGCGACCCCGGTGACGGTGGCGCCCGTGGCAGCCACCCGGGAGAGCAATTCAGGGAGGAGAGTCGAGGCGTCGGCGGCGAGGACGTCGACACCGCCGTCGGCCGGGCTCGCTTCGTGCACCGACGGCAGCTCAGACGCGACCCGGGCCACCTCGGCCAGGTCCCCCGACACCGTCACCCGGATTCGGTCCTTCTCACCGACCAGTGAGACCAATTCACGACGAGTTCCTTCGGCCTGGACCACACCCTCGTCGATGATCGCCACACGGTCACAGAGACGCTCCGCCTCCTCCATGTAGTGGGTCGTGTAGAGCACCGCGATCCCCTGACCCGAGAGGTCCTCGACCGATTCGAGGATCGCCAGGCGTGATTGGGGATCGACCCCGACGGTCGGCTCATCCAGGATGAGGAGAGCGGGACGGTGGAGAAGGCCGATGCCAATGTTCAGCCGGCGCTGCATGCCTCCCGAGAACTCCTTGGTGAGGTCATCCTGGCGATCGATCAGCCCGATCACCTCGAGCACCTCGTCGACCCTTTTGTCGAGGTCATCGCCGGACATGTCGTAGAGCCGCCCGAAGAACCGGAGGTTCTCGGCCGCGGTGAGGTCGGGGTAGATGGCCAACTCCTGGGGGACGAGGCCGATGTCAGATCTCCCGGCCGTGGAATTGGTCCGAATCGGGGTGCCGGCGACATGGACCGTGCCGCTGTCAGGCTCCAACAAGCCGGCCACCATCGAGATGGCAGTCGTCTTGCCGGCTCCGTTCGGGCCGAGCAGGCCGAAGGTCTCGCCCTCGGCGATCTCGAAGCTGACCCCCTTGACCGCGACAAGGTCACCAAAGCTCTTGACGAGCCCTTCCGCCGCCAGCACCGTCGCCATATGCTCCCTCTAGCTCGACGCCAGCGGCACCCTACCGAGACTCAGACCGACTGCGGCCGCCTGGCCGGCCGTGGGCTCGGCGCAACAGAACCAGCTCTCGGTGAGGTGGGGAGCAGGTGGGGACGAAGGCATCGGTGCCAGGTCGACTTTGGTGCTCTCTCCAACCCTCGCCCGCATCCGCGCCAATGTCTCGATCGCTTCGTCGCCGCAATCTGAGGCTTCGGCGGCAATGATGTCGAGCTCGTGGTGCAACTGAGCTGTGGATGGATCCTCGAAGTCCCAGGACCAGGTCAGCGACTCGGGTTGATAGTCCCCCAGATAGGGCACCATCGCCGGGTGGCCCTCCAGGAGTGATCCTCGCGGCACGAGGAGCCTGATCGCGAGTTGGACCGGGTCGGTTGCCGCCCACAATCGATGGCTGTCGAGAAATTCGACGATGTCCGCCACATGATCCGGATTCGTCCACGGGAAGAAGGGAAGCCAGGTAGGCCGGACGTGGATGCCCGAGGATCTGATCACCGCGACCGCCTCGGACATGTCGGCCACGGTGTGGTTCTTGTCGAGAATCTCCAGGGTCCGACCGTCTGTGCTCTCGAAGGCGCTCACGACGAAGAGGACTCCGAGCGATGCCATCTGGGCCCAGATGGAGCGGTGGGCGAGGATGTGCTCGACTTTCACCGTGACATCGAAAGTCAGCCCGGGATGGGCGGCATGGGCCGCTTCGAGCAGGTCGAGCGAGTACCGCGGCGCATTGAGGAAGTCGGGATCACCGAAAGTGACATGCTCGATCCCATCGGCGGCGAGTTGGTCGATGTCGGCCAGGACCGCCTCGGCGCCCACGACCCGCATCCTGCCGTCATAGACGACCGGGATCGGGCAGTGGCGGCAGCGGTGCCGGCAACCGTGCGACGCCTCGACCGCCGCGGCGAGCCGCGTCTCCCCCATCCATTCCAGCCTGGCGTAGTTGTCGTGCCCCGGCAGACCCGATCGTCGGGGCCGGTGGAACCGAGCGCCGGCATCGAGGTTTCGCTTTCTCCCACCGTCGATGCCCAGGGCCCAGGCCACGAGATCGGATTCATACTCCCCGTCGAAGCGTGAGATGTCGCGCTCGTCCTCCCCGATCCCGGCATAGAGACCGTAGAGGGCAACCGGGAGCTCGGGTCGTCGGCCCCGGAGGTCCATGGCGAGCGGCATCGCCAGACGCATCGCGGTGTGCATTGGGACCGAGAAGGCAACGGCGTCGACGTCGTCCAGCATCGATCCGCGCCACGCCTCCACCGCCAGATCGAGTGTGGTCACGTCGACCCCGGCCGCGGTCAGGGCGGCGGCCGGCGAGGCGAGATGAACCGGCTGACGCCCCAGCTCGTAGGTGGAGACGAGGAGGAGACGCATCGGGTCAGTGTACGGGTGACCACCGGTACCCTTGGATCGATGGGTCACTACGTCAACACGCCGCAGGGTCCAATGCACGAGGTCGACTTCGGCGGATCCGGGCCCACCCTGATCCTGATCCACGGTCTGGGCGGATCAACCACCAACTGGAACGCGGTGGCCCCAGCGCTCGCCGCCATCGCCCAGGTGCGGGCCATCGACCTCCCCGGATTCGGGCTGACTCCTCCCCGCTCTGACTTCCGGCTCGCCACGCATCGCGATTCGGTCATCGGCTATCTAGAGAACCTGGAGAGCCCGTCCACCCTGATCGGGAACTCGACCGGCGGGTTGCTCGCCGAGATGATCGCCGCCCATCGGCCCGACCTCGTCGCCCGGCTGATCCTGGTGTCTCCCGCCACCCCTCCAGTGGTCCCCGACCCCCGTCTCGACTGGCCCACGGCGATTCGGCTCGCCATCCAGGCAACGCCTCGGATCGGCGAGGCCTACGGCCGCCGTTTCATCCGCACCAACAGCCCCGAGGCGCTGGTCCGGAAGAGCCTCACCATGATCACCCACAAACCGGGCAGGGTTCCGATGAGTCTCATCGAGGAATCCCGCGAGATGGCCCGGATCCGCAAGCGCCTTCCCTGGGCGGAATACGCCACGGCGAGGACGGCCACGTCGATCGCACGTCTCTACTCCCGGCGCCCGGAGTACCTGGCCATGGTGCTGTCGATCGAGGCACCGACGCTGGTGGTGCAGGGGATGTCCGACCACATCGTCTCCCCAACCGCGGTCGAGTGGCTCTGCGCTCTGCGACCCGACTGGGATCTGGTCCATCTCGACGACACCGGACACACCCCGCAAATGGACGCCGCCCACCGTTTCCTCGACGTGGTCCGCGGCTGGCTTTCCCAGACCGAGGAACACACGGTGGGGGCGGAACAGCCCAGATTGGGAAAGACTGCCGCTAACTAGGCTTGGGCCAATGACAGGCGATCTGAGCCGGACCCTCGGCGACGAATACGTCCATCAGATGCCCGACTCCGACCCGGTGGAGACCCAGGAGTGGCTCGACTCACTCGATGCGGTGGTCAGTGAGCAGGGACCCGACCGGGCCAAGTATCTCGTCGCCAAGCTGTTGGAGCGCGCCCACGAGAACAACGTCGGCATCGCTGGGGCCATCACCACCCCCTACATCAACACGATCCCCCCGGACGAAGAAGCCGCCTTCCCCGGAGATAGCCACATCGAGCGGCGGATCCGGCGGTTCATCCGCTGGAACGCGGCGGTGATGGTGATCAAGGCCAACCATCGGTCCAAGGGGATCGGAGGGCACCTCTCCACCTTCGCCTCCTCGGCGACGCTGTATGAGGTCGGCTTCAACCATTTCTTCAAGGGGAAGGGCGCCGACGGCGGCGGTGATCACATCTACTTCCAGGGACACGCGGCTCCCGGGATCTACGCCCGGGCATATCTCGAAGGCAGGTTCGACGAGAAACACCTCGACAATTTCCGCTTCGAGATCGATGGCGACGGGCTCTCCTCCTACCCCCACCCGAGGCTCATGCCCGACTTCTGGGAGTTCCCCACCGTTTCGATGGGTCTGGGCCCGATCAACTCGATCTATCACGCCAGATTCAACAAGTACCTCAACAACCGCGGCCTCGATGACACCTCGAAATCGAGGATCTGGTGCTTCATCGGCGACGGGGAGGTCGACGAGCCCGAGACCTTGGGCGCGATCTCCCTCGCCACCCGCGAAGGTCTGGACAACCTGACCTGGGTGGTCAACTGCAACCTGCAGCGTCTCGACGGCCCGGTTCGCGGCAACGGTCAGATCATCACCGAGCTCGAGTCCGTGTTTCGCGGCGCCGGATGGAACGTGATCAAAGTGATCTGGGGCTCGGGATGGGACGACCTCCTCGCTCGGGATCACGAGGGCGCCCTGATCAACGTGATGAACACGACAGTGGACGGGGAGTACCAGCGGTACAAGGCCGAGAACGGCGCCTACGTCCGGGAGCATTTCTTCGGGAAGGACCCGCGCACCAAGGAGATGGTCGCCGACATGAGCGACGACGAGGTGTGGGCGTTGCGCCGAGGCGGTCTCGACTACAAGAAGGTGTACGCCGCCTACAAGGTCGCCACCGAGCTCGACAACGGAAAGCCGACCGTGATCCTGGCCAAGACGATCAAAGGCTGGACACTGGGGCCTGATGTCGAAGGCCGCAATGCCACCCATCAGATCAAGGAAATGACCAACCAACAGCTGATGGGGCTGCGGGATCGCCTGAGTCTCCAAGAAGAGATCCCCGAGGAGGCTCTGGCCGGCGAGAGCGTGCCCCCATATTTCCGCCCAGCTCCTGGCACCCCCGAGCACGAGTACCTCCACGCCAGACGACAGGAGCTCGGAGGGTTCATCCCGAGCCGGGTCGTGCCCGAGAACACACTCCAGCTCCCCCCCACGGAGACGTTCGCCGAGGTCTACGCGGGTTCGGGCAAGATCGAAGCCTCCACCACAACGGCGTTCACCCGTCTCCTTCGGGGTCTGGCCCGCTCCGAAGGCTTCGGCAAACACGTGGTCCCCATCGTCCCCGACGAGGCTCGGACGTTCGGGATGGACTCCCTGTTCAGAGAGCTCAAGATCTACGCCTCCAAGGGCCAGCTCTACGAGCCGGTCGACGCCTCGATGATCCTCTCCTACACCGAGGGCCAGGACGGCCAGATCCTCGAAGAAGGCATCACCGAAGCCGGATCGACGGCCTCCTGGATCGCGGCCGGAACCTCCTATGCCACCCGCGGCGTGCCCATGGTCCCGTTCTTCATCTTCTACTCGATGTTCGGCTTCCAGCGGGTGGGCGACCTGATCTGGTCGGCGGCCGACTCGCGGGCGCGCGGGTTCCTCCTCGGGGCCACCGCCGGCCGCACCACCCTGGAAGGGGAGGGTCTTCAGCATCAGGATGGGCACAGCCTGCTGCTGGCGAGCTCGGTGCCGGTTTGCCAGGCGTACGACCCGGCTTTTGCCTACGAGATGGGCACCATTGTCGAGCACGGGCTGGAGCGGATGTATGGGGCCGAGCCCGAAGACGTCTTCTACTACCTCACTCTCTACAACGAGAACTATCCACAGCCTCCGCGACCGGAGGGAGCGGCACAGGGTGCCGTCGACGGCCTCTACAAATGGGCCGACGGAAAGGACACCACCGGACCGAAAGTGGCCATCCTGTTCTCGGGGTCGGCCAATCTCGCCGCCCGAGAGGCGGCAGAGGAGCTCGCCGAGCACTACGACGTGAGCGCCGAGCTCTGGTCGGCGACCTCCTACAAGCGGCTCCGCGAGGAGGCGCTCTCGGTTTCGAGATGGAACCTCTTGCACCCGAACGATGAGCAGAGGGTCCCGATGGTGACCCGACTCCTCTCCGACGTCGGTGGCCCGATCGTGGCAGTGACCGACTACATGAAGGCCGTGCCCGACCAGATCTCGCGCTGGGTGCCCGGGCCGTTCGTCACGCTGGGCACCGACGGGTTTGGCCGCTCCGATGCCCGAAAGGCACTACGCCGATACTTCGAGGTGGACACCCGCCACATCGTGGCCACCACGCTCGTCACCCTTGCCGGGCAGGGAGCGGTCCCGGAGACAGCCGTGACCGACGCCTTCGACCGCTATCAGATCGATCCCGAGGCCCCGGACCCCGCAGTCTCCCGCTGATGACTTCGTATCGCGACCTCGTTTCCCGGGCTAGGGCACTTGCAGCAGAGATGACTCCGGAGGCACTGGAGCCGAGAATGGGCGAAGTCGCCCTGGTGGACGTCAGGGAATCCGGTGAGCAGGAGCAAGGCACCATCGCTGGGGCCCGCCTGGTCCCGCGCGGGGTCCTGGAGCGGGACATCAAAGGCGTGGTGCCGGATCGCTCGATGCCCGTGGTGGTCTACTGCGCCAGCGGTGCCCGGTCGGCGCTCGCCGCGGTCACCCTGCAAGAGATGGGCTATGAGGAGGTCTACTCCCTCGCCGGCGGATTCGAGCGCTGGAAGGCCGAAGGGCGGGCATGGGGCGCCGGCGGAGGGCTCACCGCCGAGCAGCGCGATCGCTACTCGCGACACGTGATCCTCGAAGAGGTGGGGGAAGCGGGCCAGACCCGTCTCCTCGACTCGAGTGTCCTGTTGATCGGCGCCGGAGGGCTCGGCTCCCCTGCCGCCCTGTACCTCGCCGCCGCCGGTGTGGGGACGATTGGAATCGTCGACTACGACGTCGTCGACAGGACGAACCTCCAGCGTCAGGTGCTCCACAACCTGGACCGGGTCGGGATGGCCAAGACCGAGTCCGCCCGCGAGGCAATCTCCGCGCTCAACCCCGACGTCAAGGTGGTGACCCACAATCAGCGGCTGGGCGCGGACAACGCTCTCAGCATCATGAAGGGCTACGACGTCGTGCTCGACGGAGGGGACAACTTCCCCACCCGATATCTGGTGAACGACGCCTCCCTTCATCTCCGTGTCCCGGTCGTGCATGGCTCGATCTTCCGATTCGAGGGCCAGGTGTCGGTCTTCGATCCCTACGTCGGCCCGTGCTACCGGTGCCTCTTCCCCGAGCCTCCCCCGCCCGAGCTCGCCCCATCGTGCGCCGAGGCGGGGGTCCTCGGCGTGTTGCCCGGCATCATCGGGTCGATCGAGGCAATGGAGGCGATCAAGCTCCTGCTCGATCTCGGCGAGCCGCTCACCGGAAGACTTCTCATTTATGACGCGCTCGAGGAGGACTTCAGCACCGTGAACATAAGCCGGGACCCGGATTGCCCGGCCTGCGCCGACCCTGACCGGCCGCCGATGCTCGTCGAGTACGACCAGGCCTGCCGTCCGGCCGGCAATGTGGCACGTGCCCCTGCTTCCTGACCAGGTCCGCCTGGCCATCCTGGCTCATGCCGACCAATGCGCCCCCGACGAGTGCTGCGGGCTTCTGGCGGTCGATGATGAGGGCCGGATCAGGTTCGCCTATCCCCTGAGCAACGTCGACCCCTCGCCGGTCTCCTACACCATCGACCCCGACGAGCATTTCCAGGCGATCAGGCATGCCGAATCGATGGGGTGGGAGATCGCTGGGACGTTTCACTCCCACCCAGGCGGGCCTGCCACGCCCTCGATGATCGACGTGCAGAGCGCGCTCGAGCCGGAGTGGCTCTATCTGGTCGCCGCCCCCAGCGAGGTCCGGGGCTTCCACATCAGAGCCGGCACGATCGAGGAGATCGATCTGGGCTGAGGCTCAGTCCCAGACGGTCACGATCAAGGCGACGATCACATAGGCGATGACTGCGTTGAGCCCGTTGATCAGCCAGTAGGTCGAGCCCTTCTGCTCGTAGACCTGGCTGACCAGGGCGCCCACTGCGCCGAACCCGACCCCGAGGGCAACCCCCAGGGCGATGCCGTCGGCGACCTCGGTGGCACCGATCCCCTTTGCGATCAGCGCGATCACCACCGTGGTGACGAAATACCCGATCAGAGTGGGGATGAAGAGGAGGGCGAGGGGTGGGCCCTCGGTGGTCATATCGACTTTCGCAGCCCTCTGCCATGCCTTGCTCAATGGCGGCACCGAATACCAGACGGCGCTGAATGCGAACCAGGCGACGGTGGCCACCACGATGGCGAGCCAGTTCAGCTCACCGAAGAAATCGAAGATCATCGCTACCTCCTCGAAGCCGTTCCGGGGTCAACGTATCGGAGGGGTGGTGACGCGGCAAGCACTCGTCGACCCGGTCATAGGTCGATGGCGCGATTCACCCAGACCGAGGTGACCTCCATCCCCACCTTCTCGTACAGACTCAGTGCGCCGGTACGCGAGTCGGTAGAGAGCTCGGACTTCGTTGCACCATGTGTCCTGGCTTGGCCGAACGCATCGGCGAGGAGCGCCTGTCCCAGCCCGAGATGACGGCGATCCTGCCGAACCGCCAGCCTCTCGATGAACGCGGTGGAGTCGGCAATCAGGACCAGGGCCGCCCCCACGACCTCACCTTTCTCGTCGGTGGCCACCCGCAGGTTCCAGGGCTCGAATCCGGGTCGCTCCAGCACCTGGGCCGAGAAGTCCTCGAAGCTCTGCCGGTCACGGACCGACCATTCCAGGAAGGCGTCCTCGATAACGGTCCAGGTGGCTCGGTGGTCCTCTTCGGCGGCCGTCCTGATCTCGTAGCCAGACGGCAACGGCCGGTCGCCGATCGTCCTGCCTTCGGGAAGCGCCAACACCCAACTCGTCCACCGGACCCGATAGCCCAACTGTTCCAGGAACAGGTCGCCGGGTGATCCTTGTGGGACCGGCATCCCGATAACGGCTAGGCCCCGGGCTCGAGCCTTCTCCTGCATCCATTTCGCCAAATAGGTGCCGATCCCCGCTCCCCGGTACTCGGGGTCGACTGCGGCGTCCCCCCGATCTCCTCCGGAGAGCTCGGCGTAGCCCACCAGACGCTCATCGGCGAATACACCGATGGTGTTGGCCGCGACGTTGTAGCTGGGGCGCTGCCAATCGCTGACGATGTCGGCCTCCTCGATCACCACCTCGCCAATGTCGTGCAACTGGCCCGCCGCCATGACCCGTGCCACAGCAGACTCATCGCCCTGAGCCAGTGGGCGTGTGGTGAGGCGAGGTGAGAGCGTCATGATTCGGAATTGAAGCGCCATCTCCGGCGGGGATAGGGCAAATATTCGATTAGCAGGAGGAGCGGGGACGAGTCTCGAAGAAATCTCCGACATCGTCTGATGAACCCCTTGTTTCTGTCCACACCCCGAACGTATGTTCGGAGGTATGGAGCGCACGCTACTTTCGACCGACCAGCTGGAACAGCGAATGTTGGCTCGCCAGGCCGAGATCAGCCGGCTCACCCACGATCAGATACTGGATCTCGAGGAGCTCGACTACCGGCAGGTGGCAACTGCGGATGGTTGCCGGAACCTGTCGGAGTGGACGACAGCTCGGCTCGATTTCCATCCCGATTCGGCGAAGAACCTGGTGCGGACGATGCGACGGACGGTGGACCGGCCCGAGCTGAGGGAAGCGTTGGCTTCGGGTGAGATCAGCTTCGACCGTCTCGAAGCCTTCTCCCGGATCCCCGAGAACGTTGGGCTACTGGCAACATCTCGATGTGGCCGGGGTCCGTCGGCAAGCAGCCCACCGGGCCCGGATCAGCGCCGAGGACGAACACCGAACCACCAAAGACCAGTTTCTGGTGATGCAACCCTCCCTGGACGAATCCTGGTGGAGACTGTGGGGAGGATTGGACGGAGCCACCGGTGCCCTGGTCGACAAGGTGATCTCAGAGAAAGCCGACCAGCTGCCTCTCCTCCCCGACGGGAGCCGAGGGGACAGCTCATGGCGGAAAGCACTCGCCCTCGCCGAGCTCTGTGTCAGCGACGAGCCGCCCCCGGCTCAACTCACCGTATTCGTCGACGCCACCCAAGCCGGCCCCTCCAACGGTCAAGCAGGTGTGGTGCTGGAGGCCGGGCCCAGGATCGGCCGGGACGCTCTAGAAGCCATCCTCTGCGATGCCATCACCGAGATCACCGCCCGGGCCGAAGACGGCACCCCGATGCGTTACGGACAACAGCAAAGGACCATCCCACCCGCCCTACGACGAGCCATCCTCCACCGCGACCACAACACCTGCCGCGCCGACGGATGCGACAGCCGAAACCGGCTCCAAATCCACCATCTCATCCCCTGGTCTCAAGGCGGACCCACCGACCCCGACAATCTGATCACCCTCTGCTGGTACCACCACCAGATCGTCATCCACCAACAAGGTTTCCAGCCCTACCACCACCCCGACCATGGACGAATCCGATTCCGGCGGGTCAACCGCGGACCGCCGCCAACTAGCCCGCGTCGCCGACCAGGCCCAGCTCGTGGCGGAAGAGGTAGCGGTCGGCCAAATAATTAAGGATGCGTCGAGCCTCTGTGAAGCGGTCGGCAAGAGTGCGGAGGAAGGTCGGGCCAGTGGCGATGCCACCTTTGGCTTCGTCCACCGATCGGCGATACCAGGCGGCACCGGCGACCTCCATGAAATGAAGCGCCTGGTCCTCGGCCAAGGCCTCACTCGGGCCGAGCACCGCGGACCGGGCCAGCCACTCCCGCTGCGACGCCGTGTACGGATGACTCGCGGTGTGGTCGGGCAGCACTCCGCTCAGGAACAAGGCGACGTCTCCCAGCCGCCGGTAGCCACCGGGGCGCTCGGCAGGGGGGAGCAGCTCGACCATCTCGGCGAGAGCAACGGGATCCAACTCGCTGAAGCGCCGTTGGCGGAGACCTTCACGGGTCTGCACCACGAAGGTCCCGCTCGCCACAGTGGTGAAGGAATTCAGGAACTCGATCAGGAAGAAGCGCCGAGCTCCATCATCGAGGAACTGGCGAAGACAGTCGACATCGAAGACAGGGAGACGCTTGCCCGGGCCGGACCACTCGGAGACGTAGGTTGCATCGTGCAGGTCACTCGCCGACCGGTTGACGAGAGCGGCGAAGGAGAGGAACGACGAGGCCCCTGGATCGGCCAGCTCTCGCGAGGGATCGAAGATCATCTCGAAGAGCCGGCGAGAGGCGAGCAGCTCATCGATGGCCTCGGGCCGCTCGAGCATCCGCTGCTTCAGGGCGGCGTCATCGGTCCCGGCGGTCTGGGCCAGCAGCTCGAAGTCTCGCTGGCTGAGATGCTCCCGATAGAGCAGCGGATAGTTCATATCACACCCGGCCCATCTCCGGTCCGAGCCTCTTGGCCCGAACCAACAGGTTCATGTCACCTTAAGAATCGGCACGGCGACAGGCTGGTATCACGGGTCGATAGACCCATCCGGCTCAGACGGCGGCGAACCAGCCCATCGCCCCCCGCTCCGCCAGCCAGTGCTGGTGGGGGTGGAACATGTATCGCCCGACGGTGGGCAGGGTGAACTCGAGTATGGCCCGCTGTCCCATCGCCAGTGCGATGGTGTCGTCTCGTGACGCGGGCTGGGCCCCCATCCCGGCCGGATAAACGTCGAAGGTCTCGGCATGGAGGTGGAACGAGGCGAGTGGCTCGTGTTCGAGCATGTTGACCAGGAACACCCGCACCGGCTCGCCGACCGGCACTTTGATCGGATGATTGTGATAGAAGCCGGCCACGCCGTTCCAGGCCACGATCCCATTGGTCCCGATCTGGTTGTTGGTGAACCCGGAGAGGATCAGCGCGACCTCGGTTGCCGGCGGGCGGTCACCGGGTGGGTCGACGATCAGCATCCCGTAGAGACCCCGGGCGATGTGCTCGGACAATGGGGCGGTATGACAGTGATAAGGATGGAGGCCGGCGGGGCCGGCCATGATCTCGTAGGTGAACTCCCCGCCCGGAGGCACGGGTTCCCAGCCATCCTGCTCGGGGCGGTGCGATCCGTGGAAATGGATGTTGTGGGGGTTGCCGGTTCGGTTCTCGAGACGGACACGAATGACGTCCCCCTCCGACGCCCGCAGGATCGGCGCCGGGACGGTGCCGTTGTAGGTCCATGCCTCGACCAGGGCACCTGAACCGACTTCGATCAGCCGCTCCTCGACCGCGATCTCGAACTCACGGACCGACCCGGGTGGGAGATCGTCGCGGGGCGGGGGGAAAGTCTGCGATATCAGCGCCTCTGGTCCCAGGCCCGGTGGCGGCGAATAGATGTCACCGTAGAGAGCGGTCGCTCCCCCCGTGTGCAATGTGGAATGACCGACCAGTCCAGGGTTGGAGTAGTCCGGTTCGGCGGCCTGGGCTTGGTGCTGGACGGTGTGCCCCAGGACCGATCCACCCAGGAAGACCGCGCCACCGAGACCGGCCTTCTTGAGGAGCTCGCGTCGGGAGAGACCGTCCTCCAAGTCAGACGATCCCGCCGACGACCATCCCGAGACCAAGGAACAGGAGATAGACCAGCAGCCCGCCGGCCATGAAAACCCACCGTTGCCATGCCGGGATCGTGCTCTTGCCGAAGATGAAGTAGGCGACCACGCCAAGGAAAGGGATGATCAGGATCGCTGCCATCCATGCGATCGTCCTGCCCCTTCCCAGATCCTCTCGCCGCGAGAGGTCCAACAGGGCCAGGACCACCCAGGACGTATACAGGACCAGAGGGAGAACGTAGGCATAGAGCCCGAAGAACACCCCGGCGGCCGAGGCGAAGCTCACACCCATGATGTTTATTCCTTTCTGCTGTGTGACTTCCAAATCAGGCGGCATCTCCGGGACGCCAATCGACTCGACGTCGGGTTGGGAACCGGCAAAGACATCGACCGCGGGCATGACCGCGGCCTCGACGGCGTCCGGCATGTTCGGCTGCGGGCCCGGGTGTGGCAGCGAGGAGACATCGACCTCTGGCTGGAGATCGAGGCCGCTCTCGAAGAGGCGGCCGAGTTGAGCGGTGGTCGAACCGATCTCGAATAGTGCGGGGAGCCGGAGACCTTCGCACGGCTGCTTGATCTCGAGTGCAGCGGGGAGACTGGTCGAGAACTCGTTGTCCTCGAAGCAGTTGCCGGACGTCGCCGGCCCGCCCAAGGTCAGATCGGCCAAACCCGAGCCCTCCACCACGTTCTCGACGACCGTATGGTCGAAAGACATGTAGAAGTTCTTATCGAGCATGGGGAAGATGGCGATGCCGCTCTGCGGGTGATTGAAGACGCGGTTCCGTGCCACCAGGGAATCGCCGCCTCCAGCGAGGAGAATGCCATTCCCCTGCGCTGCCCACTCGAAAGCGAGCGCCGGTGCGTCGACATTCCCGTTGTCGTGGACCAAGTTGCCCACGATGGTGACGTCGTGGAAGGGGGAAGGAGCTCCCCGTCGAGCGTATTGGGGGCAACGCCGGCGACATTGTGACGAAAGATGGAATTGACGATGAACAGGTCGGACGAGGCGTTGGTGCCCGAATACCCCAGACCGTTCCACTCCGAGATGGAATCGGTGATCGTGGCCTGGCACGGGTCGCACTGGCCGATGTAGAAGCCGGCGTCCGGGGATCCTGAGGCATAGGAGTGCTCGAACAGCCCGTCGCTGGAATCGAACGCATAGATGCCGTAAACCTCGTTGTTGACCGCGGTCAGATATGAGCCCCGATATCCCCTCACCCCGCTCCAGAAGAATCCATTCGAGGTGTTGTTGATGGCGGTCATGTTCTCAACCGCAACCCCATCGGCGAACAGGACACTCACACCGTTTGCTCTTTGGAACTCGCCATCGATCACCACTTCGTTGCGATCGACCCCCCGCAGGGTCAAACCCGGCGTGGTGACTTCTACCTGCTCCCGATAGGTGCCACGATCGATCAGGACGAGGTCGCCGGGGGCGGCGGCATCGACCGCCGCCTGAATAGTCGGGTAGTCCTGGGGAACGAGCCGGGTTTCGCCGGACCACTCACTGGGGGCATCGGTGGCGGGATCGCCGATCGCCGCAGGTGACGGCTCGCCCTCGGGGGGGCCGGCGCACGCAGCGAGGACCACGGCCGTTCCCGCGATCAGCAGGAGGAAGCCCTTCCTCATTCGGCGGGAGCGCCCACGATCAGTGTGCCCGCCATCCCGTCACCCTCGGCGTTGCCATGGAACGTGCAGAAGAAGGCATATTCGCCCGGCTCATCGAAGGTGAGAACCGCCTCCTCGCCCTCGTGCTGCTCGAGGCTGCCGGCAACGTCCTCGGTCGACCAAGAGCCATCGGCAGCCACGGCATTGTGGGGATTGCGGCCGGCCCCAACGAAGTTGACGGTGCCACCCACCGGGACGCTGATCTCGGTGTACTGGTATCTGTTGTCGAACATCTCGACCGCCACATCCTGGCCGGAGATGGTGTCGCCTCCACCGCCTCCGCCGCAACCAGCGATCACCAGCAGGCCGAGGAGGCCGAGAACAATCCGCTTCATGACTGTCTCTCTCCCCGACCGAACAAACCGGTGAACCAGCTCCAGAGTGATGCGAAGAACAAAGAGACGCCCCGAACCTCACCAGCTTTGATCGTCGTCGCCTCGGTAGGAGTGTCGGCTCCGAGCTTGGCCTCGAGACACTGGACGAACTCCCCAATGAGCCGCTTCGACATCTCATTGACGAGGCCGGTGCGCCCGAACTGCGCCACGGGACCGGACAGCGTCACGTCGGCGTCCACTCCCACCTTGGACCCCGAGCCTTCGGGAACGATCCGATAGCTGACCTTGACCTGACCGCGCGACCCCCCGCTCTTGTCGACGCCCTTTCCCTCCATGACCGCGGTTCTGGTCACGGGATCGGGGGTGACGGTGGCCTTACCCTCGAAGGCAGCGGTCATCGGGCCGAGCTTCACCGAGAGCTTGCCGTCGTACGAGCCGTCGTCCCCCTGGCCGAGCAATTCGGCCCCGGGCAGGCATTGGACCACCGACGGAACGTCCTGGAAGAAATCCCACACGACGTCAGGCGCCCGGGCCACGGTGAATTCGTGTTCGATCTTCATGGTCCTCCAGAGCGTGAAGCGGCCTGCACGGTAGTGACCGCCGGCCGGGTTATCCCTAACGATGCTCGGTGTCGCCCGCGAGCAGATCGAGGGCGTGAGGAATGAGATCCATGATCGCTTGGAGGCCCTCCACGGAGCCATTGGTCGAGCCGGGCAAGTTGACGACGAGAGTCGACCCAACCGACCCGGCTTTGGCTCGGGAAAGCGCGGCCATGGGCGTGGACTCGAGGCCTTTGGCCATCATCACGTGAGTGAGTCCCGGTGCCTCCCGATCGAGAACCAGAGCAGTCGCCTCCGGCGTCACGTCCCTGGGCCCAAGCCCGGTGCCCCCCGTGGTGACGATCAGCCGGGAGTCCTCGGCAGCAGTTTGGATCGCCGAGACGATCGCTCTCTCCTCGTCGGGCACGACGGTGCGACCAACCTCGTAACCGGACTCGGCGAGCATCTGGGCCAAGGCCTCGCCGGAGCGATCCTCCCTCACCCCCGCGCTGACACCATCGCTGATGGTGATGACGTGCGCGGTTTGGGCTGTCAACCCCAGAGCAAGGGGTTGACCGACACTCCGCCTCGGAGAACCAACTGCTCGAAGAGCAGGATCACGAACAGCGTCGCGGCCAGACCCCAAGGCCACGGCGTCTCACGATGGTCCTCCGGGCCGTAAACCGTCGTGGTCCCGTTGGCGGCGGCGATCGTCGCCAGGAAGATCACCGCAGTCAGGGGAAGGGCGGGAACGACCCCGCTACCGGCATCGGGCACGAAGAAGGGGATCGCGAGGAACACCGCGGCTATCGCCGGGATGAGGGCGATCCAGAATGTGAACGACATTCGCTTGCTCCCCGTGGAGATCATCTTGTGGTGGGGAGTGAAGGCCAGGAAAGCGGCTGCCGCCGAGAGTGCCACGAGCAACAGGCCGATCGCCCCGCCGGCGGCAATGACGTACTCGAGGCCGGCTGGCGCCTCCAGCGACTCGTAGGCCAGGGCGAGATGGCTATCGGGAGAGAACGGCACCATGACTGCCTGGAAGAAGGCCTGGCGCAGCAGGTGGAGAACCATCCAAAGAAGGGTCAGTCGGGCGACTCCATGGCCCCGCGCGGTCGGGTAGGAGAAGAGGGCCAGGAATCCGACGATCAGACAGAGCAGGAACCCGCCGGCCCAAGCCAGATCGGGTGCGCCGCCGAGATCCACTCTGTTGTTGAAGAGAACCGGGTTGCCCCCCAAGATCAGGGCGAGGATGCCGTCTCCGAGGTCGTCGACGAACTGCGCGACGACAATTCCCAGGGTCGAGCCCAGGGCCGAGGCCACTACGAGGGAAGGGCCGATTCTCCTAATCGTCTCGGTCGTCGAGCGCTCCGAAACTGTTGCTTCGCTGGTCACAAAGGGTCATCCTAAACGAGGTCGGGTTTGCCTACAGACAAGGTGATCGGCAGGTTCGGCGGGCTTCTAAATGGCCAGGATGAGGGTTCCGGCCGCCCATACCACCAGCAATCCGATCGAGGCGAGGAGCACCACGGCGGTCCTCCGCCAGTGGAGTGCCGACCAGACCGAAGTCGTCACAGCCGCTGTTGCCATGAGGAGGCTCCACCAGACCGGGACCAGACCGGCAACGGCGGCCCCGACGACGAGGACGGCCACCACGAGGAGGAATCCCCCGGCGACCAGGGCGTAAAGAACCTGGCGAGGGCTCGGCTCACTCACACCAAACCGGCGTCCTCGGCGGCACGCCGGTACCAGGTAGCCAGGGAGTCGATGGTCTCGTGCGCATTCAACCCGCTCGGATTGGGGACGACCCAGAGACGGGCGGGGCCCACCGTCTCGGGTTGAAGGCCCAGCGCCGCCGCCGGGCGCTGGAAGGCGGTGCGGTAGGCGGTGAGGCCCGCGATTGCGACGACCACCGGTCTCACCTCGGACACGACACGCTCGACCCGGGCAACTCCTGCCCGCAGCTCCGCTGAGCCCAGCTCGGAGGCGCGAGCCGTCGCTCGTGCCACCAGATTGGTGATCCCGATCCCGCTCCTCTCCAGACGCGCCCTGTCTTCGGGCGTCATCCCAACCGAGGTGTCGAAAGCCCAATCGATCAGACCGGCGGCCCGCAGTGCCGGGTAGAAGCGATTGGACGGATGACAGAAGTGGGTGTTGGTGGCCGCGGTCCACAGCCCGGGGTTGATCCCGACGAATAGGAGACGGACATGCGGGCCGACCAGATCGTCGACCGTGCTGCCCTCGAATGCGGCGAGTTGCTCCCTGGTGAACCCCATTTGACGCCAGAAGACCTCAGTCCGCCGGGAGCCAGGGCGGAGCGGGGGCATCGATGCGGTTCAGCTTCGAGGACACCGGCCCGAACCGGTCGAGATCGCGCATCTGCCAGGCCCGCCATGCCTCCGTGATCTCGTCCTTGGTCCTGGCGACGAAGTTCCACCACATCTCGATCGGCTCCCCCATCGGCTCTCCTCCAAGGACCAGGAACCGCCCTTGCCCGGTGGCCGATTCGATGGGGAGTGATTCGGCCCCGGCTGGCACCAGCGCCAGCCATCCGGGCTCCACGATCGCATCCTCCACCTTGAGCTTGTGGTCGATCGGGATCACGGCGTACTCGAAAACGGGGTCGGCGGGGATCTCGATCCGGCCACCGCGCATGCTGACATCGAGGCCAACGGTTGGCTGGTCGACCGCTGCAGGCGATCGTTGCCCGTCCAGCTCCCCGACCATCACCTTCGCGTCGCCGCCAGGCAGACTGGCCACCGGCAGATCGGGGATGTGCTCGAAGCGGGAGGCGCCGTGGCGGGTCGCTTCGGGTTGGGCAAGCCACATCTGCACGCCGTGGATGCCAGAGGTGGTGCCGAGCTCGGCATGGGCGATCCCGTTGCCGGCCGACATCAGATTGAGTTGCCCCGGTCTGATCGGCTGTTCGCTCCCAAGGCTGTCGGTGTGAAGCGCCTCACCCTCCAACAGCCAGGTCACCGTGGCCAGGCCGATGTGGGGATGCGGGCCGACCTCCAGAGGATGCGGGTCATCGAAATCGGGTGGGAGGATGAGGTCGACGAAGCACCAAGGGCCGACCGTCCGTCTTCCCTTGGTCGGCAATACCCGGCTTATCGGCACGCCCCCAACGGTGGTGGAGCGACCTTCACGGACTTCGATACGTGACAGCGGGCCCTGTTGGACCGTGCCATCGACGGGCTGGATCGGCCCGCTCACCGGCGCTCCCGCCTACTTCTTCTGGCTCTGGTAGTAGGGGTCTTCCCCGGACGCATGATCGGTGACATCGACGACTTGGGTGAGAGCTGGTATCGACTCGAGCAGGATCCGCTCGATCCCCTGCTTGAGAGTGACCTGGGCGAGACCACAGCCCTGGCAACCGCCGAAGAGGCGGAGGTAGGCGATCGTCCCGTCCACGGACACCAGCTCTGCGCCGCCGCCATGGGCGGCAATCGCCGGATTGACCTGCTCCTTGATCACCAGTTGCACCTGATCGACGAGGGGGCCCGACATATCGCCGGCCGGCGCCGACATCGGTGGCGGAGCGGGGCTGTTGGGGTTGTTCATCGAGAGACCCTGGTCGGTGAGCTCGAGCGCCGCCCCTTCCAGTTTCTCCACGTCGTCCCCCGGGAAGATCAACGCGAGATCGCCGTGTCGCTCCTCGACCCAGCCCTCCTTCTTGTCGGCGAGTGCGACGAAGGCAAGCTCGTAGGTGAACTGAGGACCACGGAAGCCGGTCACTTCGATGGAAAGGGCGAACTCACCCTCGCCCGGCTCCTGATCCCGTAGCTGGATGATCATGTCCAGGGCATCGGGAGCGACGCTGAGAACGGTGTCTGCTGACATCTGTAATGATGGTAACGGGTCCCCCGACTCAAGCCCATGCCCACAGCTGTCGTCCTACTCCCCAGCACCACCTACCGGGCCGCCGATTTCGTCCGCGCTGCCGAGGGGCTTGGTGTCGACCTCATCGTGGCTTCGGAGAATCCGCCTCCATTCGACATGGGCGACCGATACCTGCAGGTCGACTGCTCGGACCCATACCTGGCCGCAGAGGCCATAGTCGGCATCGGCGACGGCACTCCAATCGATGGGGTGGTGGCCGCCGACGACGCCGGGGTGGTCGCTGCTGCCATAGCCGGCCAGAAACTCGGTCTCAGGGCCAACGAGCCCGCCGCTGCCGCCGCCACACGAGACAAAGGCATGCAACGGGAGCTGCTTCGGGCCGGCGAAGTCCCCCAACCCCGGTTCGCCCGGATCCCGCCCGACGATGGCGGCCTCGAGGCCGCCGCAGCGGTCGGCTACCCGCTCGTGGTCAAGCCGGTCGACCGCGCTGCCGGCCAGGGGGTCATCAGGGTCGACCACCCCGGCGATCTGGCGCCGGCAGTGGCGAGGGCTCGGTCAATCGTCGGCGACGGCGCCGAGTTGTTGCTGGAGGAGTTGATGCGGGGCGAGGAGGTCGCCCTCGAGGGACTGATGCGTGATGGGGAGTTGACCACTCTTGCCATCTTCGACAAGCCCGACGCCGTGGATGGGCCGTTCTTCCCGGAGACGATCCTGATCACGCCGAGCCGGCTCGTCGATCGAGCCCAGACCGAGTGCCGGCGGATCGCCGCTGCCGCGCTCGCCGCAATCGGCATCACGCACGGGCCGGTTCATGTCGAGATGATGGTGCACGGTGAGATGGTGCGGGTGATAGAGGTGGCAGCCAGATCGATCGGCGGTCTCTGCTCGCGTAGCCTCAATTTCGGGCTCCTCGGGACGACGCTGGAAACCCTGATCCTTCGCAACGCCCTTGGCATGGAGAAGCCGGAGTTGCGTCGAGAGCAGACTGCCAGTGGCGTGCTGATGATCCCGATCTCACGGGCGGGGACATTCGCCGGAATCGAAGGTCTGGACCAGGTGCGGGCACTGGAGCACGTATCTGCGATAGACATCACGACCACTCCCGGCAGTCAGGTCGAGCCGCCTCCGGAAGGCGACCGGTATCTCGGATTCGTCTTTGCCCGAGGGCCCGATCGTTCTGAGGTCGAAGCTTCGCTCCGTGTCGCCAAGCAGACTCTCGTGGTCGACATCGAGTGACCGGGAACCCCACCTCGTGGTTTCACCAATGATCCCGGGCAGGACGATCCTCAACCTCAACTTGAAGGTGAGTCCTTACCCGCGAAAGCGCGCGTAAGACGATTTTGTCATTATGGACACCATCCTGATCTTCGCCGGTGGCGCTCTTCCCGAGGTCGATCTGGCGGACGAGATCCCCACGGCGGACCTGGTAGTGGCCGCCGACAGTGGTTACGACACTGCGGTCCATCTCGGGTTTCGGGTCGACGTGTTGGTCGGCGACATGGACTCGATCTCCTCCTCACCCATCCCCGACCATGTCATCGTCGAGCGCCATCCGGTCGACAAGGATCAGACGGATCTCGATCTTGCCCTGGAGTTGGCCATGCGTGAGGATCCCTCGCGGCTGGTGGTGATCGGCGGCGCCGGGGATCGGCTCGATCACGAGATGGCGATCGTCGGGCTCATCTGCTCCGAGCGATGGTCCCCCATCGAGGAACTCGACTGGGTGTCGTCGCGGGGCCGGGCCTACGTGGTGAGACGCCGCCGCACGCTGCATGGCGATGTGGGGACAACCGTGAGCCTCATCCCGGTGGGTGGAGCCGTCACCGGTATCACGACCACCGGCTTGCAGTGGGAGCTTCACGGTGCGACCTTCGAGCCGGGCTCGACTTGGGGCGTGAGCAACGTACTCCGGGCACCCATCGCCGACGTCAGGATCGATTCGGGTTGCCTTCTGGTCGTGTTTCCCGGCTAGCCCTCCGCCAGATCAGAGACCGGCGGCTGCGGGGCGCTCCCTGGTAGCCATGCCGGCATCGGCTCTGACTGCAGATACGCCACCAAGTTGGCCACGGCGAGCCCGGCCATCGCCCGGCGAGCCGGGACGGTCGCACTCCCGACATGAGGCACGACCAGGCAATTGGGGAACCCGAGAAGCGGGTGATCCGGGGGGAGAGGCTCCGGGTCGGTGACGTCGAGCGCGGCCCCGCCGATCGATCCGCCTGCCAGCGCCCCCACCAACGCAGCGGTGTCGACGATGGGCCCGCGGGCGACGTTCACCAGATACCCGGTCTGCTTCATCATCCCCAACTCGGCTTGGCCGATCAGACCTCGTGTCTCGTCGTCGAGCGGCACGGCGATCACGACGATGTCCGATTGCTGCAGCAATTCACTGAGATCGACCTGTGTTGCGTCTGGGACCTGTTTCGGGCTCTTGGAGACGTAGATGACCTTCATGTCGAAGCCACGGGCCCGCCGTGCGACTGCCTGGCCGATGCGGCCCATCCCCACGATCCCGAGGGTGGCGCCGTGCAGGTCACTGCTCAGGAAGTGCCACGGGTCCCACGGGCCCCATTTCCCGTTCTTGACGATCGCCTCGCCTTCGGGAAGACGCCTCACCACGGCAGCCATGAGCGCAAAGGCGGTGTCCGCGGTCGTCTCGGTGAGGACGTCGGGGGTGTGGCCGACAGTCACCCCATGGGCCCGGCAGGCCTCCACATCGATGTTGTCGACTCCGACCGACATCTGGGAGATCACTCTCAATCGCGGCGCCGAGTCGAGCAGCTCGATGTCGATCGAATCTGAGAGCATCGACAACCAGCCGTCACATCCGGAAAGTGCATCCAGGAGTGTCTCTCTTGGCACCCGAGGTGAGTAGTGCGCCTCTCCCGGGCCCCCACCGGTCGGGTTCCATACCTCCACCTCGGCAAGGCCCCTCAGGGGCTGGAGGATGTCCCCCGGGATGAAGTCACTGACGAACACCCTCGACATCGGACGAGGAGGCTAACCCAATCAAGCACAGTTCTTCCCGGTACTGCCGATACCATCTCCTGATGCGCCGCGTTGCCCTCATCGTGGTTCTCTGCCTCGTCGGCGTCGCCTGCTCCGACACCGGGGCCGTGTCCGAGGCGCCCCGAGTCGTCACCACCGCCGCGCCGTTGGTCAGCATGCCGACTCCGACCCAGCCGCCGACGACCACAACGACCAGCCCCATCACCACCAGCACCGAGGCGGAGGTGCTCGACGTGGAATCCCTGCCGCCGGGCACCTCTCTGGTCCTCGGGGCGAGGGACCAAGTCCCCGTCTATGCCGAAGCGCGTGGCTCTGAGCCGTTCCGCACCCTGGAGCCGAACACGATCCTCGGGACGACCACCGTGCTCACGGTGCTCGACGGGCCGAGAGGCGGCTGGGCCAGAGTCATGCTCCCCGGGCGCCCCAACGGATCGGAGGGATGGGTTCAGACCGACAACATGATGGTGTTCACCGTCAAGGGACGGGTCGTGGTCGATCTCTCCGATCGCACCCTCACCTATCAGATCGGGAACGCTGAGATCCTGGCCACCCCGGTCGGGGTCGGCACCACGAGCAACCCGACTCCAACCGGGACCTTCTTCGTGACCGATAGCGTCACCATGGCCGACCCGAACAGCTCTTGGGGACCTCACGCCCTTGGTCTGTCCGCCCGATCGGAGACGATCACCGAATACAACGGCGGGGACGGGATCATCGGCATCCACGGAACGAACAGCCCATCGTCGATCGGACAGGCGGCGTCGATGGGATGCGTCAGGGTCCCCAACGAGGTGATCGCACGTCTGCACCGCCTGGTGAGCATCGGGACGCCTGTTGACATCCGCGCTTGAGCACGGATATCCGTTCTAGGTTCTACGGCCAACGACGCCGTTCGTCAGCACGGTGACCTCCCGCTCTTTCACATCAGCCGTGACTACGACTGCGTCGTCTTCCTCCCAGATCGAGCACACCAGGGACTCGCCGGGATACACCACGCCGGAGAATCGGGCGGCGAACGACGCCACCGCCCCCGGATCAGCTCCCAGGGCATGGTCGACCACCACCTTGCAGACGATGCCGTAGGTGCACAACCCGTGCAGGATCGGCCGATCGAACCCGGCGAAGGCAGCGAATCCGGGATCGGCGTGCAGCGGGTTCTTGTCGCCTGACACCATCCGGTAGAGCAACGCCTGCTGGGGAAGTGTGGACGACTCGACGACGTGGTCCGGGACGCGACCAGGGACCACGTCGACGGCGGCCGGGCCACTCTGGCCACCGAACCCGCCCTCGCCCCTGATGAAGATCGAAGCGCGATTGGTGAACAATGGCCGGCCCGTCTTCTCCAGTATGGACTCGATCTCCATGACCGCGACGGCGCCTTTCCCTTTGTCCAGTATCTCGGTCACCCGCCCGGTTTGGTTGACGGTTCCGGACGTCGGGATCGGCTCGTGGAGCACGAGCTCGTGCTCACCATGGAGGATCATGGCCGGGTTGATCTCGAATCCGGGGGCGAAGCCCATGCTCATCATGATCGGGAACTGGGGAATCGTGGCGTAGGTGGGGAGGACCTGGAGATCGCCTTCATAGGCATAACGCAGCTCGATCGGATCGGTCGGCGGTTTTCCGGCACCGACCCCGAGGTGATAGAGGATGATGTCGTCCTCGGTCCAGGTGAAGCTCGTGCCGACGAGCTCGGCGCCGACTGCCTTATCGAGATCTATCGGCATCGATCAGCCACCGGCCAACCGAGCCAGGATCATCAGCTCCTCGTTGATGTCGCCCGGGACGATGTACTCGGAGATGTCGCGCACCTCATCGATGTGCACGGCCACCTCCTCGACCGATGGCACGACTCCCTGTCCTGCGAACCATCCGGTGTTGGTCCCGATGAAGACGCGGCCGTACCTGCCACCGCCGACAGTGAGGATCTCGTGGGTGATCTGGCTCTGCTCCGAACAGAGGTAGACCACCATCGGCATCACCTGCTCCGGATCGAACATGTCGACAAACGGCCCGAGAATCTCCTCGGTCATCCGGGTGCGGGCTGTGGGCGCCACTGCGTTCGACTTGATGTTGTACTTGGCCCCTTCGATGGCCAGGACGTTCGACAGGCCGACCAGGCCCGCCTTGGCCGCCCCATAGTTCGCCTGCCCGAAATTGCCGAAGAGGCCTGAGGCAGAAGAGGTGTGCACGAACCGCCCGTAGCCTCGCTCCTTCATCACTTTGAACGCCGGGTGAGACACGAAAAAGGCGCCCTTGAGATGCACGTCGAGGACGGCCTCGACCTCGTCGAGGGTCATGTTGGCGAACGATTTGTCCCTGAGGATCCCGGCGTTGTTGATCACTACGTCCACTGCGCCGTATGCGTCGAGCGCCGTCTGAATGATCCCGGCCCCGCCCTCCCGGGTAGCCACGGAGTCGTAGCTCGCCACCGCCTCGCCACCCGCCTCTTTGATCTGGTCGACGACCAGATCTGCCGCGGTCTGCGATGAGCCGCTGCCGTCGACGGCGCCACCGAGGTCGTTGACCACGACCATCGCGCCGCGCCGTCCCAACTCGAGTGCGTACTCCCGTCCCAGGCCGCCACCGGCCCCGGTCACCACGGCGACACGCCCGTCGAACGTGATCGGCTCGGCCATTTGATTTCTCCCTCCGGTCGTTTCCTGGCTCAGAGACCCAGGGACCGCCCGATGATCTCCTTCATGATCTCGGTCGTGCCCCCATAGATGGTCTGCACCCGTGCGTCCCGATAGGCGCGGCGCGATCGGGTACTCCTCCATGTAGCCCCATCCCCCGAACAGCTGGAGACACTCATCGACAACCCGCTTCTCCAGCTCGGTCACCCACCACTTGGCCTTGGCTGCCTCCTCGGCGCTCAACTCACCTCGGTTCAGCGCCATCACCTGGCGGTCGACGTAGGTCTGGGCGATGTCGAGCTCGGTGCTCATCTCGGCCATGAGGTGTTTCACCGTCTGGAAGCTCCCGATCGGCTGGCCGAACGCCTGCCGCTCCTTGACGTAATCGAGGGTCCACCCGAACGCCATCTGAGCGTGGGCGATCGAACCGATGGCGAGACTGAGCCGCTCCTGGGGGAGGTTCTCCATGAGATAGACGAAGCCCAAACCCTCCTCGCCGAGTCGATTGGACACTGGCACCCTCACGTCGTCGAAGAACAGCTCCGCGGTGTCCTGGGCATGGAGCCCGATCTTCTCCAGGTTCCGCCCCCGGCTGAAGCCCTGCATCCCGTCCTCGACGACCAACAAGCTCATCCCACTGTGCCTCTCCTGGGGGTTGGTCTTCACGGCAGCTATCACGAGGTCGGAATTGATCCCGTTGGTGATGAAGGTCTTGGAGCCGTTGACCACGTAGACATCCCCATCGCGGATGGCGGTGGTCTTGATCCCGGCCAGATCCGAGCCTGCGCCGGGCTCGGTCATGGCGATCGCCGCCATCAGGTCTCCGACTTTGGAGCCCGGGCATCCACCTCCGGCTCTGCTCCTCATTGCTGAGATGAATGAAGTAAGGCAGGCAAACATCGTTGTGCAGGGTGATGCACATGCCCGAAGCCATGGCGTCGGCGCGCATCAGCTCCTCACCGATCACCATGTTGAACCGGAAGTCGGCTGTCCCGCCTCCACCGTGATCTTCGGGCACCGCCATACCGAGGAGACCCGCCTGGCCCGCCTTGCGGAACATGTCCTTGTCGACCTTGCCCTCGGCCTCCCATTTGGCGACGTTGGGGGCCACCTCGCGTTCGATGAACTCGCGGACGGTGGAGCGGAATAGCTCGTGATCCGCTTCGAACAGGTCTCGTCGCATATCCGCCCGGGGCCGGGTCTCAGACTCCTACGTAGAGGCTCTCGATCTCGTCGGCATACTTGTCGAGCACGACTTTGCGCTTGAGCTTCAGCGAAGGCGTCACCTCGCCGGAATCCGGGGTCCACTCGTCGGGAACGACGATCCACTTCTTCACCTGCTCCACCGAGGACACGGTCCCATTCGCCTCATCCATGGCGCGCTCGATCTCGGCTGCCACTTCGGGGAGGCGGGAGAAAGTCCCCAGGTCTTCGTACGCCAGGCCGTTGGACTCGGCCCAGGCCGGAGCCTCTTCGTGATCGAGGGCGATGATCATCGTGAGGAACTTGCGGCCGTCGCCGACCATGCACGCCTTGGAGATCAAGGGATGGTTGCCCAGGATCGTCTCCAGCTTGGCCGGGGCGATGTTCTTGCCGCCGGCCGTGATGATGATCTCCTTCTTCCTGCCGACGATCCAGACGAAGCCATCGTCGTCGATCCGGGCCAGATCGCCGGAATGAAGCCAGCCGTCCGCGTCGAAGGCCTCGGCGGTATCGGTGGGGAGCTTGTAGTAGCCCTCCGTGATCACCCCGCCCCTCATCAACAGCTCATCGTCTTCGGCCAGCTCCACTTCCACGCCGGGAAGAGCCTTGCCGACAGATCCCAGGCGGAAGGCATTGGGGAGGTTGGTCGTGGCAGGCCCGGTCGTCTCCGACATGCCATAGAGCTCGAACAGCGGTATGCCGAGCGTCTGGAAGAAGAGGATCAGGTCGGAATTGATCGGGGCGGCGGCGGTGATGGCGAGCTCCACCTGGTCCATGCCCAGCTGCTCGCGCACCTTGGACAGGACGATCGAGTCCAGCATGCCCGCCATCATCGGGCCCGACTGCCCTTCCTGCTCTGCAAGCACCCGCTTCCGGTTGGCGTCGAGGGCGCGATCGAGCAGGGTCTTCTTCACCCCGTGCGCCTCGGCGAAGCGAGCGCTCAGCCTGGAGTGGAACTTCTCGTAGACGCGGGGCACCCCGACAAACAGAGTGGGTCGGGCCTCCTGGATGTACTCGAGGACACTGGCCAGGTTGGGGCAGAACCACACCTGCCCGCCGAGATAGGTCGCCAGATAGTGGGTGGCGAGACGCTCGGCGATGTGAGCCAGGGGAAGATAGGACACCATCCGGGGGCCCAGGTCGATATTGGCCGCGCGCCGCAGGCACTCGGCGGTCCACACCACATTGCGATGGCTGATCATCACACCCTTCGGCGTTCCCGTGGTGCCCGAGGTGTAGATGAGGGTGGCCAGCGTGTCGGGAGTGATCGCCTCCGCCACTCGCTTCACTGCATCAGGGTCCTCTGCGAGGCGCTTCTTGCCCCTGATCAGGAGGTCGTCCCAGCTCAACACCCACTCGGCAGTGTCGTAGTTCTCGGCACCCGACATGAGGACTACGTAGCGGAGGTTGGGTAGCTCTGTCCGGATCTCCTCCCATCGCTTCATGAACTCGAGATCCTCGAGCACGGCAACGGTGGCCTTGCAGTTGTCCGCGATGTATTGGATCTGGGGGCCGGTGAGGGTGGAGTAGATGGTCACCGCGGTGGCCCCGGAATGGATCGCGGCGTAATCGGCGATCACGTGCTCGGGACGGTTGCCGGCCATGATGGCGACGAATTCGCCCTCGCCGACCCCCAGGGCCTGGAATCCAGCCGCGGCCTCGTGCACTGCCTGGCGGTATTCCTTCCAGGTCAGGCTCTTCCAGTCACCGTCCTTGTAATGGATGGCGGGTTGGTCGCCGTGCCGTTCCGCATTCCTATCGAGGGAATGGACGATCGTCTTGCCTTCCACTTCGGCGTCGATCGCCGCTCGCTCCGCCAAAACGGCTTCCTGGGTCATTCTTCCTCCGCGATCAGGCCACTGCTCCGACGCGGCGGAGCATACTTATCTCGCCTTGGCTATAGCCGAGGGCTCCCAGCACCCGATCAGTGTCCTGGCCGGGGTAGGCAGGCCCGGTCGGGGATGTCGCCGTAGTGGCGGAGAATCTGGGCCCGGGCGCAGGCTGGGTCACACCTTCAACTTCGATGAACACCCCCCGGGCCCGATTGTGAGGATGGCGCGGAGCCTCGCCGGCATCGAGCACGGGGGCTACGCATGCATCTATGCCGGCGAAGTGCTCGGCCCACTCGTCGCGGGTCCGCTCGGCGAATCTGGCGGCCAAGACGGCCCTGATCGCGGGCCACCCCTGCCGGTCGAGCTGGCCGGGCAGGGTTTCCCGGTCGACCCCCAAGCCCTCGAGCAGGACGGCATAGAACTGCGGTTCGAGAGCGCCGACGGCCATATGGCCGCCATCGGCGGTCTCGTAGACCGTGTAGAACGGGGCACCCCCGTCGAGGAGATTCGACTCGCGGGCGGGGGCCCACCACCCCTCGGCGATGTGGCCGTGCATCGCCGTCGTGAGGAGAGCCGACCCGTCGACCATTGCTGCATCCACGACCTGTCCCTCCCCCGTCTCGCGAGCATGGAGGACGCCGGCGAGGACGCCGAGGGCAAGGAGCATGCCTCCACCGCCGAAGTCGCCCACCAGATTGAGCGGGGGCATCGGTCGCTCCACAGGGCCGATGGCGTGGAGCACGCCGGAAAGCGCGATGTAGTCGATGTCATGTCCGGCCCGGTCCGACAATGGCCCGTCCTGACCCCATCCGGTCATTCTCCCGTAGACCAGAGCCGGGTTCCGGGCGAGACACTGCGCCGGGCCGACGCCGAGACGCTCCACGACCCCCGGCCGGAAGCCTTCGATCAGGGCATCAGCTGTCTGCACGAGGCGGAGGAGCACCTCAGCCCCCTCCTGGTGCTTGAGGTCGACTGCGACCGAGCTCTTCCCTCGAAGATGGAGATCGTGTTCGGTCGAGCTGGTGTGCCTGCCGATGGCGGCGTCGGCACGATCGACCCGGACCACGTCAGCGCCCAGGTCGGCGAGAAGCATCCCGCAGAACGGGGCCGGGCCGAGAGCGGCGATCTCGACAACCCTCAATCCCTGAAGGGGCCCCGCCATGGTTCTTGGTCAGCCTTCGGGCACTATCGGCTCTGCGCTCTCCACCAGTTGTGGCACGTACTCGAAGTCCGGGGTGATGGTGAACGCCCCCTGCAGGATCGCGTTGGAGATGAGCAGGCTCTCGACCTCGTTGCCGTCGGTCTCGAGGACATTCATCGACTCGGGCTGGGCCCTGGCGCCGAAGTTGACCTCCTCCTTCCCGCTCCAGTCACCGATGTTCCAAAATGGCCCGATCTTGGACGGGTTGTCACCAGGCCCCTGGATCACGGCGTCCCAGGCGAGAAGAGTCGGTCTCTGGTACATCGGGATCATGGGCACGGCGGCGAGCCACAACTCGTCGGCCTGGTTGTAGGTGGCGGCGCGCTCAGCCGGGTCGACGATCAAGTCGGTGGTCCGGATCAAGGCATCGACCTCCTCGTCGCAATACCGGAAGAAGTTCAGGTCGCCGAATCCGTTCAGCGCGTTTCCCTGGCAATAGAAGCGCGAGTTCCCCCAGGCCGGGTCCGGTGAAGCGACCCAGGCCAGGTTGGTGACCTGCCAAACGTCGGCGCCCCCCTGCAGATTCGCCGTCTGCAGGAGCTCGGAGGTCGGCCCGAAGTCAGGAGTCAATTCGATCCCGATCACGGCGAGATCGGCCCGGGCGAGCTCGAACTGCAGATCCCGAGCCTCACTTCCCGAGGTCGTCGTCCATGAGAATGAGAGACGCTGCCCACCGCATGCGTAGATGCCGTCTTCGCCCTTGATGCACCCGTTGCCTGACAGGAGCGACTCGGCCACGACCGGGTCGTACGGGAACAGGCCGTTGAAATGGTCGGCGTAGTTGGCACTACCCGTCAGCCAGATCGAGTTGCCCAGGAGCTCAGTCTCGGCGGTTATGGGTCGGACCACCGCTTCGGCGATCGCATCCCGGTTGATGCCCTGGGCGATCGCCTGGCGGACAAACAGGCCCTGCAGCCTGGGGTCGTCCTGGTTGAAACCGAAGTACTCCCAGACCGGGCCAGGCCCGGTCACCCATTCGACTCGATCGATGTTGTCGACTTCCTCGATCAGGGAGACGTAGGGCTGGGGATAGAACATGTCGATCTCCCCGTCCCCCAGAGCGTCGACTTGCTCCTCTTCATCGCCCAGGAACAGGACGTTCAGTGTCTGCACGTCGCCTGACGCCTCCCCCCAGTAATTGGGGTTCCGCGCCAGGGTTATGCGCTCGTCGGGCACCCACTCCACGAAGGTGAACGGACCCGAGCCCATCGTGATGGCATCGTCCCAGACGGTGTTGAAGTCCTCGCCCTCGAGAATGTGGGATGGGAGGATCGCACTGAACAGCGTTTGCCACGGCGCGTATATCTCGTCGAAGGCGAACACGACCGTCTTCTCATCGACCACTTCGTAGCCAGTGATCAGGTGGTACCCCTCCCTGGTGATGATGTCCAGTTCGGGATCGGCGATCGTCTCGTAGGTGAAAACGAAGTCCTGAGCAGTCACCGGGGTGCCGTCGGCCCATGTCGCTTCGGGTCTGATGTTGTACCTCACGCAGAAGGTGTCACGGCATTCGCCCAACGTCGTGGTCGTCGGAGCCGCAGTCGTCGTCGCTTGAGTCGGTCGGGTGGTTGGCGCCGCACTCGTGGTCGTGGTGGGCTCGGCGTCCCCGGTGCACGCCACCGCGACGACGGCCAGGAAAACGGCCCCTCGGACACGGGCTGTTGCCCTCACGTCGCCTTCTCGACATGGGTGTCTCTGTCGAGCACGACGGCATGTTCATTTCTGGTCTCGGAGATGAGCGCCTGGACGATCCCGGTCATGGGCAGGGCCAGGATCACCCCGATCGGACCGAGGAGAGCCGAGCCGATGATGATGGCCCCGATCGACACGGCCGGGTGGATCTCCATGGTCTTCTGGGTGATCCGGGGTGCGATCAGGTAGTTCTCGATCTGTTGATAAGCCAGGAAGTAGACGATCACCCAGAGCATGGTGCCGACACCGCCGGAGGAGAGGGCGACTACGGCAGGGAGGATGGCGGCGAGATAGGTGCCCACCACCGGGATGAATTGGCTGAGCACACCCACCCAGATCCCCAACGAGACCGCGAAGGGAACTCCGAGTAGGGTGAGGAAGCCTGCGGTGAGTAGGCCACTGAGTAGCGCGAGGATCAGCCTGGAGTAGATGTACAAACCCATCTTCTCCACCGCGACGTCCCATATGTGCAGAGCGTGACGTTGGCGCTCCTGGTTCATCGTGGAGAGGACGGTGCGCTGCAGCTTGGGCAGCTCGGCCACCATGTAGAAAGAGAACAGGGCGACTGTGGTAGCGAAGAAAAGGAAGCTGAACACGCCAGTAGTGACGCTGACCACACCACCGAGGATGGTGCCCCCGGCGCCGGAGATGAGGTTGGGCAGCCGGGCGGCCTCCTGCTGGAGTGACTCGGTGGAGAGGTCGAGGTTGAACCAGTCGTTCAACTGTTGGGCCACCGATTCGATGTATCCGGGGAGCGCATCGATCAACTCGTTGGCCTGGTTGACGAACAGAGGAACGAGCAGCGCGATAAACGCCACGATCAGGAGGAAGACCACCAGGAACACCAGACCGGTGGCAAGCCCTCTCTTCCACCCCCGCTTCTCGAGAAAGTGGACCGGAGGCTCTAGGGCGACGGCGATGAACAGCGCGACGAACACCATGAACAAAAGGGTCCTGAGGCGGAAGAGCAGGTATAGCGCCAGCGCAGTGAGCAGAAGCACCCCGGCCACGACCAGCGTCCTCCTCGTAAAGAGACGATTGTCCGATCGCTCCTGGCTCTTGTTCATCGACGATGAGGTTAGGACTGGGCCGGCCGGTGTATCGGCAGCGATCTAGCCTCGGGCGCAACCCACGCGGAGGGTGATGAAAGGTCCAGATATCGTATGGCGCGCCACCCCAGAGCGGGTGAACGCTTCAAACACCGCCGCATTCATGCGGGCACATGAGATCTCGACCCTGGAGGAGCTGCAGACCCGATCATCTGCCGACCCAGAATGGTTCTGGGAGGCTGTGGTCGATTTCCTCGGGCTCCCCTTCGAGCGGAGATGGGCGGCAGTTCGTGACACCTCTCGGGGTCATCCCTGGGCAACCTGGTTCGTCGGCGGCACCTTCAACCTCAGCCGGGCCTGTGTGGACCGGTGGGCCGACGAGGAGCCGCTGCGTCCTGCCGTGCGCAGCGAGAAGGAGGCAGGCGAGACCCGGGAGCTCAGTTTCGGCGAGCTGAGAGATGTGGTGGGTCGGCTCGCCTCGGTGCTGACCCAGCTCGGCGTTTCCCGCGGCGATGCCGTAGCGGTCTTCTTGCCGATGGGTGAGGAGGCCGTCGTTTCGTTGCTTGCCGTGGCCCGCATCGGGGCGATCTTCGTCCCGGTCTTCTCCGGATACGGCGCGGAGGCAGTGGCGACCCGGCTCATCGATCCCAAGCCGAAGGTCATGATCTGCGCCAACGGCTTCCAGCGGCGGGGAGTGCTGGTCGAGATGAAGGAGGTTGCCGACCAGGCAGTCGAGACGGCCGGGGGTCTCAACCACGTCCTGGTGGTCGACTACGCGGCGCGACCCGCAACCCCGATGAGGGATCGCCGTGACGTGTGGTGGCACGACCTCGTTCCCCTGGCCGAGCCAATCCCTCCGGTCCTCACCAGTACCGAGGACCCCGTCCTCATCGCCTACACCTCCGGCACTACCGGCCGTCCCAAGGGGGCGGTGCACGTACAGGCGGGTCTGACGGTCAAGATCGCTGCCGAGGGCGCTTTCCACGCCGACCTGAACCGTGACGACGTCGTCATGTGGGCGACCGATATGGGCTGGATCATGGGCCCATGGATGGTGCTAGCCGGTCTGGCCAACGGTGCGGCCCTGGCGACGTATGACGGGGCGCCCGACTACCCGGGCCCGGACAGGATCTGGGCGGTGGCGGAGAACCTCAGGGTCACTTTCCTCGGGATCTCGCCCACCCTGATCCGCTCCCTCCAACCCCACGGCGCCAAGCAGGCCCGCAACCACGACCTGTCCCGGCTTCGCACTTTCGGGTCGACCGGCGAGCCGTGGAATCCGGACCCGTGGCAGTGGCTGTTCGAAGAGGTCGGCGAGAGCAGTCGGCCCATCGTGAACATCTCGGGTGGGACCGAGATCGGCGCCGTGATCATCGGGGTCAACCTCCTCCAAGGCCTCAAGCCGACCTCGCTGGGCGGGCCCTCGTTTGGAGTCGATGCCGACGTCTACGACCGCGACGGCAACCCGGTGCGCGGAGAAGTCGGTGAGCTCGTGATCAGGGGGTCGTGGCCGGGGATGACCCGGGGCTTCTGGGGCGAGCCCGAGCGGTATCTGGAGACCTATTGGTCCCGCTTCCCCGACGTCTGGGTTCACGGCGACTGGGCCTCGGTCGACGACGACGGGTTCTGGTACCTCCACGGAAGATCCGACGACACCCTGAACGTCGCCGGCAAGCGGGTCGGGCCGGCCGAGATCGAATCGGCTGTGGTGTCCCTCCCCGAGGTCACGATGGCAGCAGCGATCGGGATCCCGGACGAGGTCAAAGGAGAGACCATCGCCCTCTACGTGGTCCCGGCTCCCGGCGTCGTGCCCGACGATGCGCTGACCGAGAAGGTCCTGGCCGCAGTGACCGGGACGATGGGAAAGGCGTTCCGGCCCAAGGCTGTCCGATGGGTGGCGGACCTGCCCCGGACCAGGTCGGCAAAGATCATGCGCCGGGTGATCAAGGCAGTGGCGCTCGGTGAGGAGCCGGGCGATCTCTCCGGTCTGGAGAACCCAGAGAGTCTGAGAGGGTTATAGAGTCGGTAGGTGCGTCAGGTGGTAGGTGAGTCGGCAACGGCCAATTCAGTCCGCTTCGGCGAACACCTCGCGCGGGGCAGCGAAATGACAGGCGGCCAGCGTGTCGAAATGCTGTTCCAGGAGCGGCTCGACCTCGGCACAGATCTCCTGGGCCTTCCAGCAGCGGGTGCGGAAATGGCAACCGGAGGGAGGATTCGCCGCCGACGGGACATCACCCTGGAGAAGGATTCGCTTCTTCGCCTGGAAGCTGGGGTCGGGCACCGGCACCGCCGAGAGCAGTGCCTGGGTGTATGGGTGGGACGGGTTCCCGTAGAGATCCGACTCGACGCCCTCCTCGACGATCTTGCCCAAATACATCACCGCAACCCGGTCGGAGATGTGGCGGACCACAGACAGATCGTGGGCGATGAAGATGTAGGACAGGTTGAACTCGTCCTGGATGTCCTCGAGGAGATTGACCACCTGGGCCTGCACCGACACGTCGAGGGCGGAGACCGGCTCGTCGCAGATGATGATGCTCGGGTTCAGCGCCAACGCCCGGGCCACCCCGATCCTCTGTCGCTGACCACCGGAGAATTGATGCGGATAGCGGTTGATGTGGTTGGGATTGAGGCCGACGAGCTCGAGGAGCTGGCGGACCTGGTCCCTCACCTTGTCCTTCGGCATCAGCCCGCTGTGGATCGACCAGGGCTCGGCGACGATGTCCCCGACGGTCATCCTCGGGTTCAGCGAGGCGTAGGGGTCCTGAAAGATGATCTGGATGTGCCGCCGCAGCTCCCGCAGATCGCCCTTGTCCAGCGAGAAGATATCCGTGCCCTTGTAGGAGGCGGTGCCCGACGTCGGCTCGATGAGCCGGAGCAGGGTGCGGGCCACGGTCGACTTGCCGCAGCCCGATTCGCCGACGAGACCCAGTGTCTCCCCGGGCATCAGGTCGAAGCTGACCCCGTCGACGGCCTTGATCGAGCCGACCTGTCGGCGGAAGACGCCGGCGCGGATCGGGTAATGCTTGACCAGGTCCTTCACGGCGAGAATCGGCTCAGGCATCCATGAACTCCTCGGCCTGGAATTCCTCAGCGAAGTGACAGGCCGAAGTCCGGCCTGCCACGATCTCACGAAGCGGCGGATCGTCGGTGCGACAGATGTCTTGGACGTAGTCGCAACGGGGATGGAATGGGCAACCCGACGGAATGTGGAGCAGGTCCGGTGGTGAGCCCTTGATCGGGGAGAGACGGCCCCCCTTGTGGTCGGGGCGGACCAGGGAGCGCATCAGCCCCTCGGTGTAGGGGTGATACGGGCGCTTGTAGAGGTCACCGATTTCGCCGGTCTCCACGATCTCGGCGGCATACATGACCGAGACCCGATCGGCCACCTCGGCAACGACACCGAGATCGTGGGTGATGAGGATCAGCCCCATCCCGGTCTGCTCCTGCAACTCGGCGAGCAGCTCCATGATCTGGGCTTGAACGGTCATGTCGAGGGCGGTGGTCGGCTCGTCGGCGATGAGGACGTCGGGGTCGAGGGCGAGGGCCATTGCGATCATCACTCGTCTGGCGCATGCCTCCAGAGAACTCGTGTGGATAGGCGTTGACCCGCTCGGCGGCGGAGGGGATCTTCACCATGTCCATCAGGTCGACCGCCCGCTTGTAACCCTCCGACTTGGACATCCCGCGGTGCTTGCGGAACATCTCGGCGATCTGCCATCCGACGCTGAAGACCGGGTTGAGTGCGGTGAGGGCGTCCTGGAAGATCATCGAGATCCGATCGCCCCTGATCTGGCGACGCTCCTTCTCCCCCATCTTGAGCAGGTCCTTCCCCCGAAAGAGGATCTCGCCACCGGTGACGAACCCGGGCGGCGAGTCGATGATCCCCATGATCGCCTGGGCGCTCACGGTCTTGCCCGAGCCGGACTCGCCGACGATGGCCAGGCTCTCCCCCTTGTCGACCTGATAGCTCACCTTGTTGGCCGCCTTCACCGTGCCTGACCGCATCCGGAACTCGACCTCGAGGTCCTTGCACCTCGAGAAGCACCCCGGTGCCGGCGGCGTAGGGGTCGACTGCGGTATCCAGCGGGGTGACCTGGGTCATCGCAGCTTCGGATCCAACGCGTCGCGGAGGGCGTCTCCCATCAGGATGAAGGCGAAGACGGTCACGCTCAGGAAGAGACCGGGGAAGAAGAGGAGATGGGGGAATGCGAGGATCCGGTTCTGCGCCGCATTGATCATCAGCCCCCAGGAGATGGCGGGCAGCTGCAGACCCACGTTGAGGAAGGAGAGGGAGGCCTCGGCCGAGATGATCACCCCGACGGTGATGGTGGCGTAGACGATGACCGGGGTGATCCCATTGGGGAGGACGTGACGGGTGATGATCCGCCAGTCGCTGGCACCCATGGCGCGGGCGGCGTCGATGTAGTCGAGCTCCTTGACCGAGAGCACCGACGACCGCATCAGCCGCATCATGGTGGTCCACCCGAACACGATGAGCACCGCCGACACCGTCCAGAACCCCTTGCTCCCCATGGCGTTGAGGAAGACGATGCCGGCCAGGATCAGGGGGATGGCGAACATGATGTCGGTGAAGCGGGAGAGCACCGAGTCGAGCCAGCCACCCCTTGTACCCGGCAAGAGATCCCAGAGTCACCGCGATCAGCGTGGCGAAGAAGGTGACGACGAGGCCGATCGAGACCGAGGTTCGGGCCCCGTAGACGGTGCGGGCGTAGTAGTCACAACCCTGGAGGTCGGTGCCAAACCGATGCTCCGAGCTCGGAGTCTGCAGGGCGTCGATGAGACTGCAATCCCGTGGGTCGACCGAGGTGAAAAGGGTGGGGAAAGCGGCCATGACCATCATGAGGATGACGAGCAGCGCCGATATGACGAAACCTGGCTTGCGCCGTAGCTCTTTCCATGCGTCGCTCCACAGACTGGCCGGCTTGCCCTGTTTGGGCGCCTGAGCGGGAACCACCTCCGGCGTGGTGACATCCGGCGCCAGTGTCTCGGTGGGCGTGATGTTGGTGGTATCAGTCATACCGGATCCTCGGGTCGAGCACGGCATACATGACGTCCACCACCAGGTTGGCGACGGCGTAGATGATCACGAGCAGGGTGACGATCCCCACCACCACCGCCCCTTCCTGCCCGAGGACCGCCTGGTAGACCGCCTGGCCGATGCCGGGGATGTTGAAGATGGTCTCGGTGATGATGGCCCCACCCATCAGCGCCCCGAGGTCGATGGCGAGGAAGGTGACCACCGGGATGAGAGAGTTGCGGAAGGTGTGGACACCGATCACCCGACGCTGGGTGAGCCCCTTGGCCTTGGCGGTGCGCACGTAGTCGGATCGGAGGTTCTCCACCACGCTCGACCGGGTCAGCCGGGCCACATAGGCCAGCGACACCGCGGCGAGCACGATGGCGGGGAGCAGGTACCCGTAGAGACTGGGCGGGTTGCCCGCGGTCACCGGGAGCCAGCCCAATCTCACCCCGATGAAGAGCTGGGCCATGAACCCGAGCACGAAGATGGGGATCGAGATGACGGCGACCGTGCTCACCTTGACCAAGGAGTCCAAGAATTTGTCTTTTCGGATCCCGGCCCAGACCCCGGCGGTGACCCCGATCACCACCTCGATGATGAAGGCATAGATGGCGAGACGGAGCGTCCTGGGGAACCTCTCCTTGATGATGTCGAGCACCGGGCGTTCGTTGAAGCTCGTGCCCAGGTCCCCCTGGATCACCCCCGTCACGTAGTGCCCAGTACTGGTCCAGATACGGCTCGTCGAGATGGTACCGCTGGATGAGGGTCTGCCGGCGGCGACTCGGGCATCGGCTTGTCACCGGCGAGGGCCCGGATCGGGTCACCGGGGATGGCGAAGACCATGGAGAAGATGAGGAAGGTGGCCGCGAAGAACACGAGGACGAATTGCCCGACCCGCCGAATGATGTAGCTCGTCATCGGTCAGTCTTCATCCAATGCCTCCTTCGTCCCGAAGGTCGAAGCTCCCCGTCGCCTCCAGCAACCATAGTGTGGAGCGGCATCCTGGGGATGCCGCTCCACACCATTTCGGCGACGTTGCGCCGCCATCGGTTTCTAGCCGCCCGGCACCACAAGGTCGGATACCACCTGGGCCGAAGGCGTCCATCACAGACCCCGCCCACGGTGTCGTTCCAGGCGTACTGGTTCAACCCGTAGAACATCGGGATCATCGGGGTGTCGGCACAAGCGATCGCCGCCGCCTCCTTGTACAGCGGGATCGCCGTTCGATATCGGCCTCAGCATTGGCCTCGTCGGACTTGGCGTCGAACTCGGGGTTCTCGTAGAAGAACGTGTTCGAACCCCCCTGCCCGAAGGGAGCTGGGCCCGGCTGTCCAACAGCGGCTGCCAGTAGTTCTGCGGGTGGGGGAAGTCCATACCCCAGCCGAGGCGGAACGGACCGGTGATCCCCTGGTCGTCGAGCAGCGGCAGATAGTCGGCGAACTCAAGGACTCGAAGCTGACGCTCGCAGGGTCGATCCCGAGAGTCTCAGTCCACATGTTGACCACGGCCTCGACCCACGCGTCGTGACCGGCGCCCGAGTTGAACCACACCGTGATCGGCCCGTCGATGCCACCGGAAGACTCCCAGAGAGCAGCAGCCTGCTCGGGGTCGTAGTTCCAGTTGTCACAGACGGTCGCCTGGCAACCCGGGATGACCGGTGACTGCAAGTTGAACGCCGGCTGCCCGGGTCCCGTTGAAGATCGGGCTGTTGACCAGTGTCTCCCGGTCGATCGCCATCGACAGGGCCGCCCTGACATCCGGGTTCTGGTAGACCGGGTCGTAGATCGGGAATGTCCAGAAGTTGATCGTCGAGCTCGGCGACTCGGCGAAGTTGGGCACCGCGGCCTCCACCTCGGCCAGCCGCTCCGGCGTGAGCTGAATCGACGATGTCGAGGTTGCCGGCCAGCAGGTCGTTGATGGCGGCCTCGACGTCGGCGTAGAGGCTGGAAGGTCAGACCCTCGATCTGCGCCTGGTCCTCACCGGCGAAGTCCGGATTGGCAACGGTCCTGATCTCGATGTCGTGCTCCCAGGACCCGTCCATCATGAACGGGCCGTTGCCGATCGGCGCCTCGTTGTAGGCGGCCGGGTCGGCGAAGAACGCCTCCGGCAGCGGGTAATAGGCGGTGTATCCGAGCCTCTGGTCATGAAGAACGTCTCCGGCTGCGCCAGCGTCACCGTGAAGTTGAGATCGTCGACGACGGTGAGACCACTCATGTCTCGGCCGCCGGGGGCTGGCCCTCGCCTCGACACGTCGATCGTCCTCACCTCTCCGGGTCGGGCTCGGTGCGTCCCGCACTGCAGATCGGCATAGCCGGCGATCGGTTCCATGAAGTACCCGTTCATGAGGCCGCATTGGGACCATATGCCGAGTAGTTCCACGAGTCGACGAATGACTGTGACGTCACCGGGGTGCCATCGTGGAAGGTCCAACCGTCTTTGAGGACGATCTCCCAGGTGACACCCTCGTCGGGTGTCTGGTGATCGACTCGGCGACACCGGTGAACACGGGCTCACTGGTGACCGGGTCGTAATCGATCAGACCACGGAACAGAGCGCTGAGCACTGCACCCCCTCCGACTCGTTGGTCATGGGGGCTGCAGGTACTCCGGCTCGCCGAGGTAGGTGGTGACGATCCCACTCGCCGGCCGCGGCAGCCTCGGTGGTATCGGTAGTCGGCTCGGTGGTCTCAGTGGTTTCGCCGGCAGTGGAAGTCGAGCCGTCTTCCGCTCCGGTGGTTTCCGTTGGTTCCCCGCTGCTACACGCGGCGAGGAACAGTCCAAACGCAAGAAGAGCGGCAAGCGCGCTCCTCTGTCGTCCGTTCTTCATATTGATTCCCTCCTATGGGCAGATGGGCGGTTCACGCCCATCAACCGAGGAGCATATACCTCACTTGTGCACAACACACAGTGACAGGGGGGTGGTTTTTTGGTACCGAACGATCACCCCAATGATCATCGGGGAGGCATCCGTGCCCCGGCGTCGAGACGGATCACCTCGCCGTTCAGGAGCGGGTTCTCCACTATCGCCTGCACCAGATGGGCGAAATCCTCAGGGGTCCCCAGCCGCTGCGGAAAGACGTGGAGGGCGGCCAAGGAATCCTTCAGCTCCTGTGGGGCGTCTGCCAGGAGCGGGGTGTCCATGATCCCGGGTGCCACCGTCACACAACGCACCCCGATGCCGGCCAGATCACGGGCCAGCGGCAGGGTCATGCCCACGATGCCTCCCTTGGACGCCGAGTACGCGGCCTGGCCGATCTGGCCTTCGAAGGCGGCGATCGAGGCGACGTTCACGATCACTCCCCGCTCCCCATCGGGACCGGGTTGGTTTCGGGCCATGACCGCGGCCACGTTCCGGGTCACGTCGAACATGCCGATCAGATTGACTCCGATGACGAACTTGAAGAGGTCGAGGTCGAAGAGCTCGCCCTCCCGGTTGATCAGCCGCTGGGCCGGGGCCACTCCGGCGGCGTTGACGAGGATGTCGATCTTGCCCCACTCCTCGGCAGCCCGGCCCACCGATTGGGCGACGCTCTCGGCGTCGCGGACGTCGCAAGCGATGAACCGGGCCCGCTCCCCCAGCTCTTCTATCGCCGCCGCCCCACCAACCTCGTCGATGTCGAGCATCGCCACAGAGCCACCGCCTCTGACGAAGCGACGAGACGCCCCCAAGCCGAGGCCGGACACGCCACCGGTCACCAGGGCAACGGACCCCTCGATCTCCACGCCAGACCTCCTCGAAGTCGGCGACGCTACCACCGGCCCCCTCCTCCTCCTGCTGAGATGGCACAGTGGTCTGTCGTGCGAATAGGGTGCGCGTGTCTCCGAGTCATCGGCATCATCTGGCAAGGAGAAGCGCGCAGTCGCAGCCGGGGAGCTGCGGCGAGCACTTCGACGCAGCCAGGGGGGTCGAGGGCCGGAGAGACGCCATCAGTATTCGGGCGACGGGCCACTAAATGATCGGCGTGTTCGACTCGGGCGTGGGCGGCCTGAGCGTGTTGACCGAGATCCGGCGAGAGATGCCAACCGCCGACCTCCTCTACCTGGCCGACCAGGCCCGGGCGCCGTATGGCGTGCGCACTCTCGAGGAGGTGGCGGACATGACGGGCGATGCATCGCAGTGGCTGCTCGATCGTGGCGCGACCACCATCACCATCGCCTGCAACACCGCGTCGGCCGCCGCCCTCCACGCCCTGCGGGCCGCCCACCCGGACATCCCGTTCGTCGGGATGGAGCCGGCGGTGAAGCCGGCTGCGTTGCGCACCGACAGCGGCGTCATCGGAGTAGTCGCCACCGCGGCCACCTTCCAGGGCGCGCTATTCGCCTCTGTCGTGCAGCGTCACGCCGCGGGGGCAACGGTCTTGACCCGGGCATGCCCCAAGTGGGTGGAACTGGTCGAGATGGGGGAAGTCCAGGGACCGGAGGCGAGACAACAGGTCGAGATGTGCCTGGCGCCGCTCTTGGAGGCTGGCGCCGACATCCTGGTGCTGGGGTGCACCCATTTCCCATTCCTCGTGCCGCTGATCGAGGCGGTGGCCGGGCCCGCTCTCACTGTCGTTGACCCGGCACCAGCGGTCGCCAGACAGGTGAAGAGAGTCGCCAAGGATGCTGCGGGGATGGGAAGGTTGATCCTGGCCACGTCCGGGGATCTCGACAGGTTCGGGGATCTCGCCCGCGACCTCGCCGGGATTGTGGCCACCGAACCAGTTCTAGCCTGCAGCTGGAATGAAGTCTGAGGAATTCGATTCCCGGGTGCGCGACGGACTCTCCCGGGCACCCGATTCGGCGTGGATTCACCGAGATCTGGCGCTGCTCGGTTGGGGGGTCTCGTCCAGGATCGACGTTGGCTCCGGCGCCGACCGTTTCGACCGGGCCATGCGAAGGCTGGCCACCACACCCGCTCCCTTGGCGATGGCGAGCTTCACCTTCGACGAGAACGACCCTGGCTCGCTCGTCGTCATACCCGAAGTGATCTTGAGGATCGATGACGATGGAGCTCGTTTCCTGGTCGGCGACGCGGAGAGTCTTCCCCCAGCGAAGACAGATGCCGGGTTGCCGCGCGGGCATCTCGACAGCGGCGACCTGGTCGGCTGGACCAGCCTGGTCCGGCAGGCGCTGACGGCGATCCGGGATCGCGAGCTGGAGAAGGTCGTGCTTTCCCGCCGGCTGTCGGCGCACTTCGAGAAGCCGGTCCCGACCCATCTGGTGCTGTCCAACCTGACCCGATCCGAGCCTCGTTCGCACACCTTCTTGATCGATAGCTTCATCGGATCCAGCCCGGAGCTTCTCGTGTCGCTCGAGTCGGGAAAGGTGAGATCCATCTCGCTGGCAGGGTCTGCTGACCCCGGCGACCCGACCTCGGCCGGATCGTTCGACACGGAGAAGGTGACGAGGGAGCACTCATTGGCCGCCGATTCCGTGGACCAGGCGCTGGCACCCTTCTGCGCCCGACTGGAGCGATCGGAGAGAAGGGTCGCTACCTACGGGGACATCCAGCATCTGTCGACCACCTTTGACGGTGAGGTCAACTCAGGCACGAGCATCTCGGACCTCCTCGCCGCGCTCCACCCGACCGCGGCGGTGGCCGGGACTCCGACCAAGAACGCGGTCGAGTTGATCCGTGAGCTCGAGCACCACGAGCGAGGCAGATACGCCGGCCCGGTCGGTTGGTTCGACCGCATGGGTGACGGCGAGTTCGCCATCGCCCTCCGCTGTGGGACGATCGATGACCGGACCGCAACCCTCTTCACCGGCGCCGGGATCGTGGAAGGATCGGACCCGTCGATGGAGTTCGACGAGACGCAGATCAAATTGCGGCCGATGCTGGGGGCACTCGGCCTCAGTTGATCCCGGCGCATACGGCCCGGGCCGTGTCGTCGAGGCCGCGACGGGCCTTGAGATCGGCTTCACGCTCGACCGGCACCACGATCACATGGGTGCCACCGCGGTCGAGCAGCGCGGCGACGCTCGATCCCAGGTCGTCCAGATCATCGATCACCGACGCTCCGAGGCCGAAGGCGGCTGCCACCGCCGTCAGATCGAGATGATGGGGGGCGACGAACAGACGCTCGAAGTCGGGGGCATGCTCCGCCTGCGGGAGCAGGTCGAAGAGCCCACCGCCGCCATTTTCAACGACGACGAAGACCAGATTGCCTAGTTCGTCGAGCACCCAGCCGGCCGCGTCATGGAGGAAGGAGAGATCCCCACCGAACGCCACCACAGGTGATCCCGCAGAGGCGGCACCCAGAGCGGTGGAAACGAACCCATCGATGCCCGAGGCACCGCGGTTGGCTATCACCTTCGCCCGATTCTCCAAATGCGAATCGAGGTCCCGGATCGGCATCGATGAAGCCGCGACCAACAAGGCATGATCGATGTCGCTCAACGTCCTTGCCACCCCAGGGCCGGTCGGTGATGTCTCCGCCGCCAGCCGCTCGTCGAGAGCTGCCCGCATGGCGGCATCTGAGTTCAGCCAAGTTCTGAGCAGACGGTCGTCTGGTGCCGGTCTCATCCTGTCGAGAGTCAACGCAGGGTCCGCCTGAATCAAATGGGTCGATTGCCGACGTGGGTCGTTCCAGGCCCCCCACCGATCGATCTGGACCTGTGGCAGGGGCAGTGCGGTGAGGGCGCCGATGCGGTCACTCGGCCCGACCCTGCCCAGGGTGACTACCAACTCAGGGCGGAGCGGAGCCGGGACGTCGGCTACCAGAAGGTGGTGATAGGTGGTGACGACATCGAGGCCACGGAGACCCGAGGCGGCGGTGGCAAGCACCGGCCAACGCAGCCTCTCTGCGGCCGCGGCGACCTCGATAGGGTCGAAATCCCCCTCGCCGGCCACCACCAGCCCATAGCCCCTGAGATTCAGCTCGGCGCCGGCCGGTCTGGCCCGCTCGTGTAGTTGCCAGGGAGCCGACCCCGGACGGCCTTCGATTGAGAAGCCATAGGGCTCGGCCTGGCTTCGCCCATCGTCTCCAACCGGCACCGTTGGTTCGCGAAATGCCACGTTGACGTGGACGGGACCCGGTCGGGCGCCGTGCCCTTGTGATCGGGCGACGGCCTGAGAGACGATGGTGCGCCAGTACGCGTTCGAGTCGACCCCTACTTCCGCAGGTGGGATGGTGCATGACCAACGGACGTTCGCCCCGAAGATGCCGACCTGATCGATTGTTTGGTTGGCACCCACATGAAGCAGATCTGCTGGGCGATCGGCCGACAACAGAATGAGTGGGACCAGTGATAGGTCAGCCTCGACCACCGCTGGGAGATGGTTGGCTACCGCCGTCCCCGAGGTCGCCAGTGCCACCGTCGGTTTCCCGGTTGCCCGGGCCCGCCCCAGGGCATTGAAAGCGGCGGCGCGTTCGTCGAGAGCGACCCGGGTGGTGATCCCCGAGTGCCCCTGGAAGGCGATGGCGAGCGCGGCGGACCGGGATCCCGGCGAGATGACGACATAGTCGACACCGTGCCGGTGCAGCTCGTCGGCGATGGCTCGGGCTTGGGCGGTGGAGGGGTTGGGCTGAGTCATCTGGTTTGGTGGGTCAGGTGAGGACCTCGGCCGCGTTCCTGACCTTACGCAGCAGCTCGGCCGACCGGTCCCGGTCCGGCCGCCAACGGGCGAGGAGCTCCGGATCGGGCTCGGGGCGTCGAACCTCCAGCTCCCCGTTCATAGACACGAGAGGCGCTCGACTCGGGTCGCCCTCGATCAACGACACAGTCCCCAGTCCGCAGGCGAAGGGCAGCTCGGGCAACAAAGAGGCGACCAGAAGTCCCGAGTAGATGCCGATCGACGTCTCCAGAGCCGAGGAGACAACGACCGGGATGCGGGCGCGGGCGGCAATGTCGAGCGTTCTGGCCACGCCGCCCAACGGCTGGACCTTGACGACCAGTATGTCGGCGGCGCCCATGGCCGCCACTTCCAGCGGGTCGGGCCTCAGTCTCACGAGCTCATCGGCTGCCAACAGGACATCCGTTCTCTTCTTCAGCTCGACCATCTCCTCGAGGGTCTTCACCGGCTGTTCGACGTATTCGAGGTCGAAGCGGGAATAAGAGGCCAGCCGCGTAGTCGCTGTCTCCAGGTCCCAAGCCGCGTTCACATCGATCCGGATCTTGCCTTCCGGCCCCATCGCCGCTCTGACCGCGGCCAAGCGTGCCTCGTCCTCCTCCATCGTTTGGCCCGGCTCCCCGACTTTGACCTTGGCCGTCCCCGCACCCGATTCGAGAACGAGCCTCGCCGCCACCTCGGGGGTCACCGCGGGCACCGTCACATTGATGGGAATCGTGGCGCGCCCTGGCTCCGGGAGACTGCTGCACGCCGCCTCGAGAGCGGAGGCGAGCCAGCGGGTGGTGACATGGGCCGGGTAGTCGGGGAACGGCGAGAACTCTCCCCAGCCCGCAGGGCCCTTGATGAGGACTGCTTCGCGATGATCAACCCGACGGAACCGGTGCCGCATCGGTATCCGGATCGGGTACAGCTCGAGGGCCTCGAGCACGGCACTCATCCGGCCTGGCCCTCTCTGATGTATTCGATCAGCCGTTCCACCTGCTCATCGGTGAGTGTCGCGGAGAAGGACGGCATGCGGCCCCTTCCCTCCGTTATCGCCAGCCTCATGAACTCATCTGGCTGGCCGGCGGCATTCGAGCCCGGTCCGAGGGGGGTGCCGATCCCCCCTTCGAGCTCTTCACCGTGGCAGTTCGAGCACAGCTGGAGGTAGATCTCCTCCCCAGACGCGTCGGCCGCCGGACGGCCAACACATGCGGCCGCCAGCAAGCCCGACAGGGTGAGGAGAGCCACACGTTTCATGGTGATGCGATGGTATGGAGCAGCGGGACGGACCTTCAATCCCCCGGTCGGCCCTCCGACCTGGCAGCGAGGTCTCGCACCGTCTGCGACTTCTCTTTGGGGATGATGAGCACGACCTGTGGTGTCTCCACGACCACGAGACCCTCGACCCCAGCGATGGCGATGGTCCTCGATCCCGACCGGACATATGAGTCGGACACACCCATGGCGATGACATCGCCGATCAGGATGTTCCCGGCCTCGTCGCGTTCACTCATCTCCCACACCGATTGCCAGGAGCCGAGATCGCTCCAGCCCGCGTCGAGAGGGATGACAGTGGTTTTGTCTGCTTTCTCCATGACGGCGTGATCGATCGAGATCGACGGGACCCGGGCGAAACCCTCACCGAGCTCGATCCTCCCCGTTCGATCGGCGGGAAGCGCCGCCTTCACCCCTTCCAGGACATCGGGCGCGTGCGCGGTCGCCTCCTCGAGAATCGACCCGGCAGTGAAGACGAACATCCCCGAATTCCACAGGTGCCCTCCATCCGCGATGAGCTCCTTCGCCTCGTCGGCGCCCGGCTTCTCCTTGAATCTCTCGACGCGAAACCCATCGCCGACGGGCTCGCCCTTCTTGATATACCCGTATCCAGTCTCTGCCCGGGTCGGTTCGATGCCGAAAGTGACCAGGGCTCCGTCGCGTGCATGCTCGACCGCGCTTGCTACCGCTTCTGCGAATGCGACGCGATCGGCGATGACATGGTCTGAAGGCAGGACGACGAGCACGTCATCGGGGGCGGAGACGAGGGCTGCCGCCACCACGGCCGGGGCCGTATTCCTCCCTGCCGGCTCCACGACGATTGCCGTCGCTTCAATCTGCTTGTTGGCGAGTCCCTTCTCCACCACGGCGAGCTGATCGCGGCCGGCCACCACCGTCGGCTTGCCGACCCCTGCCAATCCATCGAGCCGATCGAGGGTCGCCTCGAACAAGGGCTCACCCAGCAACTCCAGGAACTGCTTCGGGCTCTCCCTGGTGGAGAGCGGCCACAGCCGGGTCCCGGCGCCACCGGAAAGGATCACCGGCCTGATCGAGGCTGTCACGGGGCGAGGGTACCCCCGGCGGGTCCCGGCCCACTGCTACGTTTCGAAGGCTCCGATATGACCGACTTCTTGCTCATCATCCACATCCTCTCCGCGGCCGCCTGGATAGGCGGTGGGTTCCTCAGCGCATTTGTCGGCCCCCGCATGGGAAGAGACCTGGCTCCGGGCGTGGCGCTCGGCTAGGCCCGGGTGGCGGCCGAGGCCGGGGCCCGCTATTTCAACGCCGCCGGGATCCTCACCGGGCTCAGCGGTATCGGGCTGGTGATCACCAGCGATGTCTATGACTGGAGCGACACATTCGTCTCGATCGGGCTCGGAGTCGTCATCGCTGCCGGGTTGATCGGTGGCTTCGTCCATCGGCCGGGTGGAGAGCGGTTGGTGGCCGCTCTGGAGAACGGTGATCAAGCCGGTGCGGCCGCCGAGGCGAAACGAGGCGCGATCTGGAGTGCGATCACCTCGGTCCTCTTGATCGTCGCCGTGATCGTGATGGTGCTGAAGCCTGCTTGATTGCCGGCCGAATTAGCCCTCGGCTCACATCAAGTGTCGAACCGAATCAGGGTCACACTGAGACCCAACCTCGGGCAAACAGACGCCGGTCGGCCGGGGCTGCCCCGCCCGTCTGTCAGGCAGCGCTCAATCGCTTATGCCGATGGAGATGTAACCGCAGTCGGCGCAGATCTGGCGGACGATGCCAATCCCCCCGGGCGCCTCGACGAATTCGTGCTGATGCGCGGTCTTGTTGCGGGCGAAGGCCGACCGGACCGCACCCAGCAACCCGCTCTTCTCCCCTTCGGGTGCCGGAGCGCCGGCAAAGAGGAGCTCCAGGTCGGGCTCGATCGAGGTGGGCTGCTCCGCGGTGGCGAGCACACCGACCGGCTCGACCTGGTCTCTCTCCTGGCGATCCACTTCGAGATGACCCAGATCCATCACGAGCTCGCGCCGGCCGCTCTCGTCGGTGGTGATGGTGATCCATTCCTCGGCCTGCTCGTCGGGGCGATCCGACCCGGTGCTCTCCTCGGGAACCGGCTCGTTCGCTTCCTCGACTTCCTCGACTGCCTCGACTTCCCCGACGCCCTCGACTTCTTCGACGACTTCGGTGACGGCAGGCTCGACCTGCTCGAGTGCCGGCTCATGTTCGATCAAGACGGCGTGCGCGTCCGGGGGCAACTCGTCATAAGTCTCTTCGTACACGGGCGGCTCTTCCCACGCCAGCTCCCAGTCCTGGCCTTCGATGTCTTGTGTGTCCGGAGCTCGCTCGATCCGGCGCGGGATCAGACCCGGGCCCGGCCGCAGCGGTACTGAGCGAGACTCGATCAGGCCGACTACGGCGTCCTCCGCATCCAGGGTCTCGAGCTCAGGGACGTCATGAGCGTCGTCCAATGTCTCGAGCGAAACGGGCTCGAGTCGCGGATCCGCGCCGGTCTCCAACTCGGCGACCAGGTCCGGCTCGGGCTCGACCACCGACTCGGTCTCGGTCACCGGTTCCGGCTCGGGCTCGACAACCGATTCGGTCTCGGCGACCGGCTCGGGCTCGCCCACTGGCTCCGGCTCCGGGGCGGCTTGCTCCTCCGGCTCGTCGATGGGCTCGGGGACGCTGGAGTAGGCATCGATCCGCTTGGTCCACGGGGAGGGCTCGGTGGGCTCCATCACCTCGGTCTCGATCGGCGCCATTACCGGGACCGCCCGCCCGGCGGTCTGCAGATTCAGCAACATCGCCTCGCGCAGCTCGGTGATCCGGGACGGGACGGTGCCTCGCCGGGAGCGTCCCACTGCGACAACGCGACGCGGGATGGTCATCGACTTGTACTTGGCCCAGACCCCCGCCATGTGGTCGACGCCCTTGTAGGCGAAATCGACGGGCTCATCGGCGATGAACGTGATCTCCTCGCCTGACAGCGAGAGCGAGAAAGCACTGGAGACGAGACGCTCGGCGCGCACGTCGAACAAGGACCAACGACCTAACGATTCCCCTTCGAGGAAAACCTCGGTCTGATCCTCTTCGACCAAGATCGTTGCTGGAACCCCGGGATGGTCGACTTCCGGGACCCTCACCTGACCGGTGAACTTCACCCCTACACCGTCATCTCTCCGTCCCTACCCGCCCCTGCAAACCATAAAGATCCCACCCGGGAGAGGATTGTCAAGACATGAATCACGCATAGGCGTCGAGCGGCGGGCAGGCACAAACCAAATTGCGGTCGCCGCCGGGGCCATCGACGCGGCCCACCGGGGGCCAATACTTGTCCATTCGCAGCGATTCCACGGGGAAAGCGGCAGTTTCCCGGGAGTAGACGTGGCTCCATTCGTCGCCGGCGACTTGTTCGGCAGAGTGAGGGGCATTTCGGAGCGGGTTGTCCTCCTTGCTCCACTCACCCGCTTCCACCATTGCGACTTCGGCGTGAATCGAGATCATCGCCTCGACGAACCGGTCGAGCTCCTCGAGACTCTCGGATTCCGTCGGCTCGATCATCAGCGTGCCTGCGACCGGGAAGGACAGGGTCGGGGCGTGAAAGCCATAATCGGCGAGACGCTTGGCGACGTCCTCCGCGGTCACACCGGTGGCACGTGTCATCGGCCTCACATCCACGATGCACTCGTGCGCCACCCGACCACTGCTCCCGGTGTAGAGCACGGGGAAATACGGGTCCAGACGCCGGGCCAGGTAGTTCGCCGACAGAATCGCCACCTTGCTCGCCGCCTGCAGCCCGTCGCCCCCCATCAGACGAACGTAGGCGTATGGAATAGGCAGGATCCCGGCCGACCCGAATGGCGCTCCCGAGATGGGACCGACTCCCGTGTCGGGGCCCGCCTTCCCGTTCAACGGATGATTGGGCAGGAACGGGGCCAAGTGGGCCTTGACTCCGACCGGCCCGACCCCAGGCCCTCCCCCCCCGTGCGGGATGGTGAATGTCTTGTGCAGGTTGAGATGGCCGACATCAGCGCCAAAGCCAGCCGGCTTCGCCAGCCCGACCATCGCATTCAGGTTGGCGCCATCGACATATACCTGTCCGCCGTGCTCGTGGACGATGTCGATCAGCCGGCGGACTTCCTGCTCGAAGACACCGTGGGTCGAGGGATAGGTGATCATCGCCGCCGCCAGCTTGTCAGAATGCTCCGCGGCCTTGGCCTCGAGATCAGAGAGATCGACGTTGCCCGACCCATCGGTGGCAACGACGACGACCTTCATGCCTGCCATCACCGCGGAGGCGGCGTTGGTCCCGTGGGCCGACGAAGGGATCAGGCAGATGACGCGCTCGCTTTGTGAGGTCGACTCGTGGTAGGCGCGGATGGCAAGGAGCCCGGCCAGCTCGCCCTGCGAGCCCGCATTGGGCTGTAGCGAGACGGCGTCGTAGCCGGTGATGGTGCACAGATACCCGGCGAGGTCGTCGATCAGCTCCTGATAACCGGCCACCTGATCCTCGGGTGCATAAGGGTGGATGGCGGAGAACCCGGGCCAAGTGATCGGGATCATCTCGGTGGTGGCGTTCAACTTCATGGTGCACGACCCCAGGGGGATCATGCTTCGGTCGAGGGCGAGGTCACGATCGGCCAGCCGACGGAGATAACGCAGCATCGAATGCTCAGATCGATGGAGACGGAACACCGGATGGGTCATGAACTCCGAGCGCCGGGTCAGATCGACGGGTATCCCCGACTCCTCGTCGTCGACCGACTCGGCGCCAAATGCAGACATGACCCTGGCGACGGTCTCGTCGGTCGTCGTCTCGTCGAACGCGATCCTCACCTGGTCGTCATCGACCTCGCCGAGATTGATCTCCTGGTCTCGAGCGGCTGCGATCACCTCTTTTGCCCGTCCCGGAACGCTCACCGTGATGGTGTCGAACCAGGAGTCGTTGACAACGGCGTGGCCGGATGCGGTGAGCGAAGCAACGGCCGATGAGGCCAGCCGATGAGTTTCCCTGGCGATCTCTTCGAGCCCCTCGGAGCCGTGCCAACACCCGTAGAAGCCGGCGATGACTGCGAGAAGGACCTGGGCGGTGCACACATTGGAGGTGGCCTTCTCCCTGCGGATGTGCTGCTCACGGGTCTGCAGGGCGAGCCGGTATGCAACACGTCCAGACGTGTCGTGGGAAACGCCGACCAGACGTCCGGGGAGGGCTCGGACGTGCTCGTCCCTGGTTGCGATGAAGCCGGGATGAGGGCCGCCGTAGCCAAGCGGGACACCGAAACGCTGAGCCGAGCCGACAGCAATGTCGGCTCCCCATTCGCCCGGAGGGGCAAGAAGGGTCAGTGCCAGAAGATCCGTCGCCACCGCGACCATGACGCCGTCTGCGTGCGCCTCGTCTACAAGCGATTGGTGGTCCCTTATCTCGCCCGATGAGCCGGGATACTGGAGGAGGAGGCCGAATGCGGTGCCGGATTCGAATCCTTCCGAGAGCATCCTGACCTCGACACCGGCGGCGTCGGCACGAGTCCTCACCACCTCGATCGTGGCGACGTGACAGTCGTCGTCGACGAAGAACACCGAGCGTTCACCTTTGGCGAGGCGCCGGCACATCGCCATCGCCTCGGCCGCGGCGGTCGCCTCATCGAGCAGCGAGGCGTTGGCGACGTCGAGACCGGTCAGATCCGAGACCATCGTCTGGAAATTGAGTAGCGCCTCGAGCCGGCCCTGTGAGATCTCGGGCTGATAAGGCGTGTACGCGGTATACCAAGCAGGGTTCTCCAGGACATTGCGCTGGATGACCGGCGGGGTGATTGTGTCGTGATAGCCCAGGCCGATCAACGAGGTCATGACGGTGTTCTTCGCGGCGAGCTCACGAAGCCGCGCGATGGTCTCGCCCTCGGTCAGTGCGGCGGGAAGGTCCAGGTCGGTGTCGAGGATCGTGGCCGGGATGGTGTCGGCGACGAGATCGTCGAGCGAAGCGGAGCCGATGGTCGCCAACATCTTCTCGATGTCGTCCGGACCGGGACCGATGTGCCGGTCGACGAACCGCTCGTTTGGGTTGGGCATCTCTCTCCTCAGGGTGCAATGCCCTCCCCCGCTGTCGTTTCCTTCAGCGATGCCTCGACCGAATGGTCCAATTGCCTGAGAGATTCCGGGGAGGAGTTGCCCCTTCGGCGCCCCGCGGTCGGGGCTCTCCCATTCGGTGTCGATGGCTTGGCCATGTTAATGGCCGAAGCGCCATTTCCTCCCCCAGGAGCAAAGCGGCATTTCCTCCCCCAGGAGCAAAGCGACGTTGGGGGAGGTGGCCCGGAGGGCCGGAGGGGGTCTTGGGGGAGGTGGCCCGCAGGGCCGGAGGGGGTCAGTCGGGTTGTCTACCTGTCGCCTTGAGATGAGCGACCCACGTTGAAATGGTGCCGATCACCTCGGGGTATTCCTGGGCGACCTGTCTGTTGGTGAAGCGGAGGACCGGGAATCCGAGAGACTCGAAGTACTCGGTCCTCACACTCTCATCTCGAAATTCATGCGAAGTGTCATCGATCTCGACGACCAACCTTGGGTCGAAGGAACAGAAGTCCGCAATCCAGTATCCGCACGGGACCTGACGACGGAACCGGGCCCCGGCTGCCTTGTTCTTCAAGCTGCCCCAAACCCGCGCTTCCGAGATGGTGAGGGTTCGGCGCAGATACTTGGCGCGATTGCCCGCGGTTGGCATGTGCACGGGTCGAGCCATCCAGCGATCATGACATCCGGGTGGGACATGAATTCCCCCCTCCCCGGCTCCGCCGGTACTCCCCCCTTCGGGGGGAGAAACGGATCAAACATTGAATCGGAACTCGACCACGTCGTCGGGGCGCATCACATACGACTTGCCCTCGGTCCTCACCAGACCCTTCGCCTTGGCCGCCAACCACGAGCCGGCCTCGACCAGGGGTTCGAACCCGGCCACCTCCGCGGCGATGAACCCCCGCTGGAAGTCGGTGTGGATCGCGCCGGCCGCCTCCGGGGCGGTGGCTCCGGAGCGGATGGTCCAGGCGCGGGCCTCCTTCTCGCCGGCAGTGAGGAAGCTCTGCAGGCCCAGAGTGCGATAGGCGGCGCGGATGAGAGCGTTGAGCCCAGGCTCGTCCTGTCCCAGTGATGCGAGAAGCTCTCGACGGTCGGTCTCGTCGAGCTCCCCCATCTCCGCCTCGATCTGGGCATCCACGAACAACGATTCTGCCGGCGCGACCAGATCGGCGAGTCGTTCCCTCGCTGTGGCATCACGAAGACCCTGCTCGTCGAGGTTGAAGACGTAAATGACCGGTTTGGCGGTGAGCAGATGGAGATCGGAGAATTCCGCGCTCCTCGCCATCATCTCCGGAACCCGGCTCAGCACTCGACCCGACGCCACCACCTCCCGGAGGTCTCTCAGCAGTCCCACTCGCGGGACCAGCGCTCGGTCGATGGTCGATTCCTTCTCGAGCCGCGGAAGCCTCTTGTCGATCGTCTGGAGATCGGCGATCGCCAGCTCGGTCTCGATGGTCTCGATGTCCTTCACCGGGTCGAGCTCGTCGTCGACATGGGCAACGCTCTGGGAGCTGAACCCCCTCACCACATGACAGATGGCATTTGCATCCCGGATGTTGGCCAAGAACTGATTGCCCAGGCCCTCGCCTTCGCTGGCGCCTTTCACCAGGCCGGCGATGTCAACGAAGGTGACAGTGGCCGGGATCACCTGCTTCGAGTCGAAGATCCCCGCCAGCACATCGAGACGGGGGTCGGGGATGGGGACGACGCCGGTGTTTGGCTCGATCGTGGCAAAGGGGTAGTTGGCGGCGAGCACCCCGGCATTGGTGAGTGCGTTGAAGAGCGTGGACTTGCCGACGTTGGGCAGACCGACGATTCCTATGGATAGGGCCATCGCCTGGCAGGTTAGGGAGCGCCCCGATCCGCCCACTAGCGTCGCCGCCGATGGACAGGATCGCAGTGATCGGTGCCGGCTCGTGGGGAACCACGGCCGCGGCGCTGGCTGTCAGGGCTACCCAAACGGTCCTCTGGGCGCGCCACGAGGAGGTGGCGGATGTAGTCAACAGAGAGCACCGGAACCCGCGTTATCTGCCCGAGCATGTATTGCCCGAAGAACTGGTCGCCACAACGGCCCTCGATGAAGCTGTAGAGGGCGCCTCCGCGGTCGTGATGGCGGTCCCCTCTCACGGCTTCCGTGACGTCTTCTCCCGGGCCGCTCCGGCTATCGGGGCTTCGATCCCGATCCTCTCCTTGACCAAGGGCATCGAGCAGGAAACGCTGGCCACGATGACCCAAGTGGTCGCCGATGTGTCACCCGGTCACGACACGACCCGGATCGGGGTGATGACCGGTCCCAACCTCGCTTCGGAGATCGTGGCGGGCCAACCGACTGCGGCGGTTATCGCCTTTCCGGAGTCCGCGCCCGCCGTTGCCCTGCAAGAGGTGTTCATGGGCCCGACCTTCCGGGTGTATACCAACGACGACGTCCCCGGCTGCGAAATGGGGGGCGCGTTGAAGAACGTGATGGCGATCGCGGCGGGGATGTCCGACGGGCTCGGGTTCGGGGACAACACCAGGGCGACCCTCATCACCCGGGCTCTCGCCGAGCTCACCCGGCTGGGAACGGCGCTGGGCGGCCGCCCTTCGACGTTCGCCGGCCTGGCCGGCATGGGCGATCTCATCGCCACATGCATCTCAACCAACAGCCGGAATCATCGGGTTGGGTTCGGGCTCGCCCAGGGCAACACCCTCGAGGCGATCGTCGAGGATATGCAGATGGTTGCCGAAGGGATCAAGACCACCCGGGCCGTCCTCGACCTCGCTGCCAGGCACCAGATCGAGATGCCGATCGCGGCCCATGTCGGCATGGTCCTCTACGAGGGCATGCATCCCCGGGACGCGGTGCTCCGGCTCATGACCCGTGACGCCAAATCGGAGACCTGATGACGAGCCCCTCGACCCGGATCCGACGTCTCGCCGAGAAGGCCGTCGATGACCGCGCCGTCATCGACGCCATCCTCGACGAAGGGCTCGTCTGCCACGTCGCCTATCTCTCCGACGATCGACCCGTGGTGATCCCGACCCTCTACTTCCGTGATGGCGACACCATCCTGCTCCATGGGTCACCCGCATCCGGCATCGTCAAGGCGGTACGGCGCGGCTCGCCTCTGAGTGTGGCGGTCACCCTGGTGGACGGGTTGGTAGTGGCCAGGAGCGGATTCGAGTCGTCGGTGAACTACCGCTCGGTGGTCATACATGGCCACGGTGTCGTCCTTGCCGGAGATGCACACCGCCACGCCCTGGATCACCTGGTCGAGGCCCTGATCCCGGGTCGTCTCGCCGACATACGGCCGCCGACCGACCTCGAGATCCGGAAGACGGCGGTCGTCGCCCTGCCCATCGACCTGGTGTCGGCCAAGGTGTCTCAGGGGCCGCCCGAAGACGATCCCGCCGATATCGGAACGGGAGTGTGGGCGGGCGTCGTCCCCATGACGACCGTGTACGAAGAGCCGTTGCCGGCACCAGACCTGGAGCCGAATCTGGAAGTCCCGGACTATCTGACCGCGTACAGGCGTTCCTGAACTAGTGGCCCGTCGCTCGACTGACCACTAGCGCAACCGTCGCAGGGGACCCGGTGTTCTAGATACATGGCCGATCGCTTGCTGACCACATCCCATGGGACCAATCGCGAAGCATTCAGCGGACGGGATTGGGCGCGTTTCGTGTCGATCGGCCTCATCTGGGGCGCCTCGTTCCTGTTCATCGAGGTCGGCCTGGATGCCTTTCACCCCGGTGCGGTGACCTGGCTTCGGGTCGCCTTCGGCGCTCTTTTCATGGCAGCGCTCCCACGGGCGAGATCGGTCCCGATCCGGCAAGCCGACCGTCCTCGGGTTGTGCTACTCGCCTTCGTCTGGGTGATCGTCCCGCTCACCCTCTTCCCGATTGCCCAGCAGTGGATCGATTCGGCGGTCGCCGGGATGCTCAATGGCGCCGTGCCGATCTTCACTGCGATCATCGCCTCGGTCCTTCTCCGTCAGCTGCCCGGGCGTCTGCAAATCCTGGGCCTGATCGTCGGATTCGCCGGGATCATCGCCATCGCTCTGCCTTCGGCCGAGGCAGGGGACACTGCCGCCCTCGGCGTTGCCCTGGTGCTGGTGGCGTGCATTGGTTACGGGTTCGCCACCAACATCGTCACCCCGCTCCAGCAGAGCTATGGATCCATACCGGTCATGGCCCGGATGCTGTGGCTGGCCGCGATCCTCCTCACGCCCTACGGGGTTTATGGGCTGACTCGCTCCAGCTTCGCCTGGCAGTCCCTGGCGGCCATGCTCGCGCTCGGCTTGGTCGGCACCGGGCTCGCCTACATCATCATGGGTGGATTGGCCGGAAGTGTCGGCCCCACCCGCGCCAGCTTCATCACCTATCTGATCCCGGTGGTCGCATTGGTGCTCGGAGTGGTATTCAGAGACGAGATCGTCTCCCCGGTGGCGATCGTTGGCTCGCTACTTGTCATCTTGGGGGCGATCCTGGCATCGCGACGTGAGACGACCGAAGCCGCACCGGCAGTGAACGACGCCCCCGGCATCAACGACGACGGCATCGAAGACGACGACGCTGCCTGAAGGTCAGGCAGCCGCGGCGCGGCGCAGAGCCCTGATCGCCAGCTCGCTATCGCCCAGCCTCCTCCTCAGCTCGCGTTCCAAACCGCCGATCGGGTAGAGGTTCTGTGGAGCGCGGGGGTCCTTGTGGCGCGCCGAGGCATACCGGGGCAACGAGGCCGTCACCAGGTTCGCCCGCCGCGCCGCGGCAGCAACCGCCATATCGGCTTTCACCTCGCATCGGACCAGGCCCCCGGCCGGGCCTGTCCCATTGGCCAGCCGGAGATACCAGGAGAACCGGCTCCAGGAGGTCGTCGTGAGAAAGAGCGGAGTCCTGCAACCGACCGGGAGGCTTCCCAGTGTCGCCCTTAGATCGTCGGGGAGGTACTGCACGTGCTGGGTCTTGACGTATCCGACCGCCCCTGCGACGTGTCGGCGATGCGAGAGTGGGCCGTCGACCACGACCAGGGCCGCATCGGCGTGTCGCTCCGCCACCTCCCCTTCGAGGTCTCCCATCCGCTCCTGGATCCCCAGCCACAGCTCCTCCGGCGTCGATCCCTTCGTGCTCAACAGCTGGTAGGTCCCCACTGACGTCTCCACCGGGTCCCCGTCTGCCCCGGTGAACAGGCCACGGCGCACCTCGGCCGCTACCACCTCTGCCGAACTGTTGCACCGAACCGCCCCGGCAGCGAAGGTGGCGGCGAGACCGAAGGCCGGGAATCGCCCGTCCCGTTCGATCCACAGATTGGCGTCGACCCGCCGCACACCGTCGACAAAGAGGACGTCGGGAGCCGGGTCGTCCTCGGGGAGGATCGGCCGCCAGCTCTCCGGGGCCAGTTCGACCGAGGGGTCGACGTTCTCGGTGGCGTCGAGGAGATCGGCTTCCGAGGGTGCCCCGTAGGCGGGATCCCATGCTTCGACGGCGAACTTCATTCCCCCACCCTCATCACGGAGGCCGTCTCCGGGCCTTTCGTGACCTCGAAGCGGACCGGCATCCGCTCCGCAAGCTCGCGCACATGGGTGACGATGCCGACGGTCCGACCCCGCCCCACCAACTCGTCGAGCACCGAGGCCACCACGTCGAGGGATTCCTGGTCGAGCGAGCCGAAACCCTCGTCGAGGAAGACCGATTCCAGGCGGGAGGACATGCCGGTCAGCTCGGCCAACTGGTCCGCCATGGTCAGGGCGAGAGACAGGGCGACCAGGAAAGTCTCCCCTCCGGACAGAGATCTGGTGCTTCTGGTCAGCTGTGCGTTTCGATGATCCACCACCTCGAACTGGCTCTTCTTGACCTTCAGGGAATAGCTCCCGCCCGACAGCTCGTCGAGGAGCCGGTTGGCCCCGTCGATGAGCACCTCCATCGCCTCTTCGAGCAGCCACGCCTCGAAGTTGTTCGCCTTGAGATGGGTGCCGAGAGAAGCGGCGATGAGCGCCTTCCTCGACTCTTCGCCTAGCTCCTGCTCCAACTCAGCCGCTTGTGCAACGGTCTTTTCCATCGCAATGATCTCGGCTCGCCGACGCTCCTCGGCCAGTGCCAGGTCGCGGTCGGGGGAAGCGGTCGATCCAATGCCGAGACCTTCCAGCCAGGTGTGTTGTTGGTCGTCGAATTCCGCCATCACCCGGCCGGCCACCTCCTCCGCTTCCTCGAGATCGGTCAATTCCGCTGCCCGAGTCTCGATCTGCCCGGTCAGCCAGGAGGCAAATTGGCGCCAGGAATCGATCGCATCGTCTCCGGGGAGAGGGGGCTTCTCATCGGCGACGTCGTCCCTCGCCACCAGCAACGCATCGCGCATGGCCGAGCTCCGCCCTCCCATGCCGGTGACCGCGAGCCGAGCCTCCTCGACCACCACTCGCGCCGATTTCTCCTCCGCTTCAGCGGCCTCACGGGAGTCGACAAGTGCCCGCACCGCCGCGATCTCGTCGTCTATGCCTTCGAGACCCTCTGCCTCCTTCAAGCGATCCTCGACCTCCCCGGCCTGTCGATCGATTTGTTTGGCCTGCCCCTCCGCCTCCATGAGGCCATCGCGGGCACGAGCGGCCTTTTCTTCTAGTTGGTGCAGGTCCTCGGCCAGCCGGTCGAGGGAAACGTTGGGATCTCCGTCCTCGTCGAAGTGGGCCGCGACCACCGAGCGGCAGACGGGGCACGTGTCTCCCTCGCTGAGACCGCGGCGCATGTCATGAGCCGCGTGCTCGACCCGCGCCAGGTCCAGCGATCGTCGCATCTCATCACGGTTGGAAGTCATCTTGGCTGCAGTCGCCGTCAAGGACTCGATGTCGAGCTCGGCCCTCCGCTCGGCCAGATCTCGCTGCAATCGCAGGTCTCCCCGGAGAGCTTCGAGCAGGGGGAGACCGCGATGACCCAACAACGCCTCATCGATTCGGGCCTTGGCCTCCTGACTCTCGGCCCAACCTGCCTCGGCTGATTCGAGCCGCTCGGCCGCGGCTGCCCGATCGATCTCCAGGGTCTCGAGGTCGGAGGGAACCTGGATCGTCTGGAGTCGAGTGAGTCTCTCGCCGCAAGCGGCCACGGCGGCCAGCGCCACGGTGTGCTGACCCGCCAGCCTTTTGGACTCCTCGAGAAGAGCAGGCAGCTTCTCCCGCGCCTCGACCAGGGAATCCAGGTGTCGCACTGCCTCGTCGAGCTCGTCGGGAGTGGCGACTTCCAGTTTGGCAAGGCTCTCCCCGATGGACTGTGCTCTGGTCTCTGCCATCCTCGCTCTCGCGTTGGCTAGCTGCATCACCTTCTCGTAGAGCCCCATGTCGAGCAGAGCGCCAAGGAGGGCCTGACGGTCCCTCGGCTGGTCGGTGAGGAAGTCGGCGAAGGCCCCCTGGGGGAGAACCACAGCCTTGATGAAATGCTCGTATCGAAGCCCGAGCAGCTCGGTGACCGCCGCGGTCACCTCGTCCGCATTTCCGGCCAGCACCTCCTGGCTCTCTCCCCGTTGAAGTCGCGCCTCGGTGGTGGTGGCGCCAGATCCCTGTCTCTCCACCTGGCGGACGGCGGTGTAGCTCTCCTCGCCGACCGAGAATCGGAACTCCACCTTTGCCCGATCCGCCCGAGCAGACACCAGCGGAGCCACCGAGCTCTTGCCGATGCGAGGTATGGAGCCATACAGGGCAAAGGTCATCCCGTCGATCACACTCGATTTCCCGGCTCCCGTCGGACCGGAGAGCACGAACAGATCCGCGTCGGTGAAATCGATCTCGGTCCGGCGCCGGTAGGCGAGGAACCCCTCCAGCACCAGGCGCTGCGGTCTCAACGGGCGAGTACCTCCTCCTCGAGCTCGCGAAACAACTCGATGAGGGCAGGATCGTCGACCCCCTTGGAGGCGAGATATGCCTCGAGCAGGGCCGCTGGTGACCTTCCCAGGCGCTCCACGCGTTCGCGCGGGCCTTTGTCCTCGGGCTGGGCGATGATGACATCCACCGCCCCGGGGATTGCCTCGCGCACCTCCTCGTTGAGACCGGCACGGGCTGGCTCATCGAGCAACACCTTCACATATGCCCCTTCCACTTCCGGGGCACGAGCCAGCACCTGCTCGAGGGTTCCCCGAAGTTGGACGAGGCTGGTGCCCCCCTCGACGGCCACGGCCTCCACCAGGGCCGGCTTTCCCGGGACCGCTTCGACGACCAGGACTCCCTTTTGGTCGGCGACCTCCCCGAAGTCGAGTTGCATCGGCGAACCGCTATACCAGACCGGGGCCGAGGCCGGAATCCTCTGCTGGCGGTGGAGATGGCCCAGTGCGACATAGGAGAGGCTCCCGGGAAAAGCCTGGGGAGGAATGGCATAGCCAAAGATGTGGGCTTCCCTCTCTCCCCCACCGCTGTCTGCGCCATATACGGTCAAGTGCCCGGCGAGGACGTTGACCGTGTCCGCGCCCATGTCCTCGGTGAGACCGTCGATGATCCGCCGGAGACGTTCTTCGTAGCTCTGTGCGTGTTGATCGCGGTCGAGGTCCATGATCTCGCTTGCCTTGACGATCCCCCTCTGGGACACGAAGGGAAGGCACGCGATCTTGAGGTCGAGCGACTCGATCGCGATCACACCGCCGTCATCCGGTCTCGTGGGCCGGGCCACCACCGTGATCCGGCCCAGGTCGAGCAGCGGCTTCACCGCCTCGAGTCGGGCCGCGCTGTCGTGATTCCCACCGATCACCACCACAGGGCCGATGTCGGCGAGGTCGAGCAAGGCCCTGTAGACGATCGACTCGTCCTCGGGCGAGGGGGAGGAGATATCGAACAGGTCTCCGACGACCAGTGTCGCCTCGACCCGTTGGTCCCTGGCGATGCCCACGATCTCGGAGAGGACGGCGCGGTGCTCATCGGCGCGGGATCGCCCGCGGATCTTCCTCCCCACGTGCCAATCCGAGGTGTGGAGGAGTCTCACGGCGGGACCGACCCGGTCATCGATCACGATCGTAGGTTCGAACAGTGACAGATCCGGGGAGGCCCGGAGAGCGTCTACAAGTCCTCGAACGGGTCGGCAGGGCCCTCGGTCACCCTTCCGGCGGCGCCCGCCTCGGAGGCACGGGTGGCCCAGGCCGGGAAGGGGAACTCGAGCACCAGCGGGACCGGGATCTCGGGCTGGGCCAGGAGCATCGTCCCGGGCTTGAGAATGGTGGCTCGCTGTCTCTGGGCGGCCGGCAGGAAGCCGTACTCCTCTCGGGACGCCTCGGCGGAGTCGAGCCGTCCAACGACCCGGATCGACGAGTTGGCGATGATCCGGCGCTCGACCTCGGAGGCGGTCTGTTGGGCGCCGATGAGGATCACGCCTAGAGACCGCCCTCGCTCGGCAACGTCGAGCAGAACCTCTTTGATGGGACTGGATCCCTCTCTCGGTGCGTATTTGTTGAGTTCGTCGAGGACGAGGAAGAGCAACTCGTCGGACTGGCCGGCGCTTTCCTTGTCCTCGAACGCCCTCCTGACCGTGACCCCGACCACGAATCTCTTGGCCCGGTCGTTGAGATTGTGCAGGTCGACCACCGTCACTTGATGGCCTTGGACTTCGATGCGGTGCCGTTCGGGGTTGGCGATGTCCCCGCGGATCAAGCGCTCCACGTGCCGCACCGAGCCCTGGAGCCGGCGCACGAAGGCATTGACCGTGCCGGCACCGATGGCAGGCCCGGCCCATTCGTAACGCGTCTCGTCTTCCTGGACTTTGCGGGTGATGACATCGACCATCTCCCGGAAGGTGCGGACAGTCTCTCCCTCGATACGGACCGAGCCCCCATCGGCGCCCTCCACGTGCCTCAGCTGAGCCATGACATTGAAGACCACCATCGTGTATTGGGCGCGCTCGTCCTCGGCGTCGGCGAAGAGAAACACCATCAGGTCCTCGTGACAGAACTCGGCCAGAGTCCAGAAAAACGAGGTGAGATCGGACCGGCTGCTGACATCGGCGACTGCACGATCGGAGCCGGGGCGGGGCGGGGCGAAGATCCCCACCGATCCGAACGGCTGTGCCGGGAGCTCGAGGGCCCGGTAGAGACGCTCCGCATCTTCGTCGAGGCTCGTGTTGGGCCGATCGAGGTGGAGCAGATCCTCGCCCTTGACATTGAAGATCAGGGCCTTGCTGTTGACGACCGCCGACTCGAGCACCCCGGATGTGAACAGGGAGTGGAGCAGGAAGGTCGCGTAGCTGGTCTTGGTCGCGACCCCCGAGACCCCCGAGATGTTCACGTGGGCGCCCCGCTGCCCATTGATGAACTCGAGATTGGCATACAGAGGGTCTCCGTTTCGGGACGCCCCGACCGGGAAGCGCCGGTCCATTCGGTCGAAGAAGAGGGCCTGGTCCCTCTCCTTGTCCCTGGCCCTGCGCACGGGTTGGCCGGGGCGCGGCGGGACAAAGATCTCCGGCTCCACCCGGGTCACGGTGACCTGGGCCGCCTCCATGACCTCGGCCGGCAGCACACCGTCCTCGATGAGGAACACATCGGAGTCGAACCGGGCGCCCTCATGCCGGGCCCTGACCTGACTGATCGTCCCGAAGATCTTGACCAGCTCACCGGTGGGCAGCACTCGCTCGAGGGCGACCACATCGTCTAGCTCCAGGTACTCCCCTTCTGCTACCCCGACCCAGAACTCGAGGGGGGTGGCGTCCATTGTGCCCAGGACGCGCCCGACCATTTCATCCATCGATCCGAGGGTAGACCCGGGGTGGGACAGGATGGGCCTGCACGTAGGCTCGCCCGGTGAGCCTGGCGGTGTTCCCGTTCAAGTCGGAAGAGCCCTCGCTCGTCCTCTCCAACCTGGCTACGGCGGCGGCCAACCCATCGATCGACGAGGTTTGGGCAGTGGCCACCGAAGTCGGCGACACCGAAGCCGCGGTGCGGCTGAGCGCCACTGAAGTCGCCACCGCTCACGGCAAGCCGGTCGAAGTCATCCTCCAAGAGCGAATCGGGAGGTTCCGCTCGGGCAAGGGGGATGCGATGAACACGGCCGTGGCTCTCTCCGCCGAGCAGGGTCGGGATCGAGTCCATTTCTACGACGCCGACATCACCAACTTCGACGGCTCGTGGATCGACGGCGCCGAGGCGGCGGCCGACCGCGGCTTCGGAGTGGTGAGACACCGCTTTCCCCGCGCTTCGACCGACGCCATGATCACCTGGATGATCACGCGGCCGGCCCTGGCCCGTCTCTTCCCAGGCACGTTCTTGCCCCGTCTCGACCAGCCACTCGGAGGCGAGGTCCTCCTGACCCGGGCGGCCCTGGAGTCACTGGCCACATCGGAGATGGTCCGCAGCCGGTCGGACTGGGGCATCGACACGGTCCTGACCTACGCCACCTCGGTCATGGATCTGGGCCTGTACGAGCACCATGTCGCCGACGGAAAGAGACACGCCTTATACGGGTCTCTCGCCGAGCTGAAGGACATGCTCGTGGAGTGTCTGGACGCCGCCGCGTCTCTGGCCGGTCATCCCGGCCCGGCCCGCGACGCCCGGCACGGCACCGATCCTCCGGCACCCGTACCCGAAGACCTCAAGCACACCGTGGCCTACGACATCGGGGCCACCGCCCGGCTCCTCGACGCCCCGCTCAGCGATGACGAATCGCGACTCGCCGAAGGGCTTCCTCATGAGGTGGGACGCCACCTGCTCGCCGACGAACCTCGCGACCCCGGGTACATGAACGCCGACCTCTGGCACGAGACTCATGGCTTCCTGCTCGACGGGTTCATCCTGGGCCAGCCCGCCTGGGAGTCGCTCGCGTTTCGGCTCTGGTCGACCCGGGTCCTGTCATACACCGAGAATCAGGCCCGGGAGGGGTTCGACGCGGCGATGGCCTACCTCGAGTCGACGATCACGCGCTATGAGGAGATGGCCGGCTCCTCCTGATCGGCTGATCCGGCCTCGACTTCGTGCACGCCGAGGACAACGACCACGAGGGCGGCAAGCGCGGCGAGGGCGGCCATCAGGGTGACCGCCCTCATCCCACCCGCGGCAAAGACTCTGGGCCCCACCAGGTCCCCTGCGATACGGCCGAGGCCGTTGGCCACTATGAACAGCGACAGGACTCTCGTCCGCGATCTGGGACGGAGCTCCGTCGCCAGCGGGATCGCCGAGATGAAGCCGAATTCGATTGCGATGCTCGCGACGACGAGAGCCATCATCGCCGGGACGAGCAGCTCAGACACCTGCGACAGCGCGAGCAATGCCAGCCCGCCAGCCCCGAGACCGATTGCGAGAGAGTTGCGCTTGCCGATCCGATCGGTGAAACCGACCATGGCCCCCTCGCCCGCCAACTCGGAGAGGCCGATGAGCGTCCCAACCCCGCCCAGCGCGAGCAAGGTCATTGCGAAGCTGCCCTCGAGCCATCCACCCAGGGCCACCAGAACCGACTCGTGAGTGAATCCGAACAGCACGATGGTGGCCAGGACGAGCATCACCTGCCTCCCCGGGCTGTCGGCCGCCCTGACCGACGTGCTCGCGACGGTTTCGTCCTCCGGCTCGAGGAAGCCAAGCGCCAGCCCGATGCCGAGAATGCCCAGCGTCCCCACCGCCCAGAACGGGGCCTCCCAGCTCCAGTTCTCGATCAGCCAGCCAGCGATCGGGGCGCCGATCAACAGACCACCGGCCCAGGCGATCTCGAGCACACCCAGGTACCGCGCCCTCTCCTGATAGGCGACCCGTTCGGAGACATACACCTGGGCACTGACATCCACCATCGGTTTGGCCAGCCCGAGCAGGGCGAACCCGATCACAGCCCCGACGAACACACCGGTCGCTGCCGTCACGATCGATCCGGCGGCGAACAACACCAGGCCTGCGACGAGCAGCCTGCGACTGCGGTGAGAGCCGCCCGAGAACGTCATCACCGCGGGGGTCGTCAGCGAGCTGGCCCAGCGCACCGAGACCAGGGCACCCGCCTGGGTCAGATCGATCCCCAAACCTCGGGCGATTGCGGGCAGGAATGGGTAGACGAAGCGAAAGGCGGTGTTGACCACCAGCTTGAGGAACACGAGGGTGGCCACGGCAGCGCGGAATGTTGTCTCGCGGGCGGGTGACTCGGCTATCGCCCCATCGTAGGGAGCGGGCAGATTCCCCCTGGTCGGGGCAGATACCGACCATCCTTAGGTCTGATGAATCTGATCGTCGTCGTGCTCATCGCTGTCATGGGTGGCCTTGCCGGTGCGCTCCAGTCGCAGGCACTCGGCGCGATGGAGGAGAAGGTCGGCACGCTGGCCTCGACCTTCGTCACTTATGCCGGGGGCGGGGTCGCCATCGCCATCCTCATGCTCGTCTTCCAGGGAAGCCGACTCTCCGAGCTCCGCGAGCTGCCCTGGTGGGTCTTCGGAGCGGGTCTGATGGGGCTCGTCGTGGTCGCGTCGCTTGGAGTCAGTGTCGCCAATCTGGGGCTCGGGGCAGGGCTGACGCTCTTCACCGCCTCCACCCTCATCCTTGGCGCCCTGATCGAGCACTTTGGATGGTTCGGCGACGGGCGATCCCTCGACGCCGTCCGCCTCGCCGGCATCGCCCTGGTGATCACCGGGACCTGGCTGGTGGTGCGGGGATGATCGGCCTCAGCCGAAGGCAATAGCCGCCATGGCCAAGATGGTGAGCCCGAGCCCGAACATCTGCCTCGTCCGCAGATGCTCGGCGTTCACCAAGCGGGCGAGCAGGACAGTGACGGCCGGATAGAACGAGGCAGCCACCGCGGCCAAGGCCAGCGAGCCGGCGCGGACCGCAAGGAGCAAGGCGACGTTCCCGCTGACATCGAGGATGGCATTCCCCACGACCAGGTGCCGGGGTACTGATCCGAATCCAACCAACTTCCACACTCCGACACCAGTGAGCACCAGCACGACAAGCATGGTGGACGCGCGCGATGTGATCAGCGGCAACAGGTTCGATTCCGGGTCGGTGAACCCGATGATCGCGGTGAAGCCGCCAAACCCGAGCCCGGCGGCGAGGCCGTATCCGGCGGCTCCGGCCAGCTGTTTCTCGCCCGGGTCGGCCACCCATGAGCTCAGAACGATCGCGGGAATCGCGACAGCCACTCCGATCCAGGCGAGGGTGCTGGGTCGCTCGCCGTCGATGACGGCCACCAACACCGGAAGAACGGCGGCCACCGCTGCAGCAGTCGGTGCAACGGCAGCCGCGTTCCCGCGACTGAGCCCGGCGAACAAGGACACCAGACCGAACGCGCCCGCGACGCCGGCCGCTGCCCCGAGCAGGAGGTCGGCAGGATCGGTGTCGCCACCGGTGACCAGTGCAACGATCAGAATCAGCGGGAAGCTGATCACGCCCGCCCAGAACACGATGGCTGCGGCGGGGGCCCGCTTCGCCCCTTCCCCACCGAGGAAGTCGGCAACTCCGTAGAGGAGGGAGCTGATGCCCCCGAAGACGACCTCCACCTAGAAGCCGGCCCCGGACAGCCCCATCGCCTCGAGCTCGTGTCGAATCGCCGCAGCGGCGTTGTCGAGGTCCTCTCGCTCGACCGAGCTCGCGGCATTGGCGAAATCGAGGTCGTGGACACCATCCATCGGGACCAGATGGATATGGAGATGAGGCACCTCGAGACCGGCGATCATGAGCCCGACCCGAGTCGGGTGGAAGACGTTCTGGAGGGCATGCCCGATGTCCCGGGCGACGCCGAAGAGATGGTCGGACAACTCGGGCGGGCAATCGATCCAATGGTCGATCTCCTGCTTCGGGACCACGAGGGTGTGGCCACGGCGCAAGGGATTGATCGACAGAAAGGCGACACAGACTTCGTCACGCCACACGAAGGTGCCGGGGATCTCCCCTTCGATGATCCGGGTGAAAAGGGTCGGCATGGGCCGAGACTATCCCGGGTGGGTCAACCGCCCGGGACCACCTTCAAGAGTTGGTTGGGAGTGGTGACATACATCTCACCCGCTCCGTCGACACCGAAACCCGTCACCTGCCCGAGAACCCCGACCTGCTCGGTCCAGTCCCGAAGCTCGGTGGCGGCGCCATCCACGAAGAGAAGACTCCGGAGATACCCGCCGCAGTAATCGGAGAAGAAATAGTGCCCGGTGAGCTGAGGAAGCGCTAAGCCCCGATAGACCGGGCCACCGGTGATCGAACACGAACCGCCGTCACCGTGCTCGATCTCGACAACGGGCGCCACCATCCCGGTCTCGTCGCAGTCAGCCGACGAGAAGCAATGAAGACCCTCGAGAACGGGCCATCCGAAGTTGAGCCCCGGCTCGATTGGGCTGGTCACCGAGATCTCCTCGTATGTGTTTTGGCCGACATCGGCCACATAGATCGTGTCGCCGTCGATCCAGAACCTCCATGGGTTGCGCAGGCCCATGGCGAATTTGGCCGGATTGGGATCGGATCCGTCCACATCGATGCTCACCAGCCCGCCCAACAAGGTGTCAGGGTTTTGGCCGTTTTCGAAACGGTCCCCTGACCCGCCGCCATCACCCAGACCGAGAATCAAGGTGCCATCCGAGGTGAACTGGATCATCCCGCCGTTGTGATTGGGCGCGGGCTGGTCGACCTGGAGCAACACCCGCTCGCTGGCAGGGTCCGCCTGCTCAGGGGTGGTGAACGTGAACTCGGAGGCGGTGGTGTCCCCTGCGGTATCGGAGTAGTGAAGATAGAACCGGGCCGGATCGGTGGGGTGAAGGGCCATCGAGAGCAGACCTTGCTCACCGTCGTTGCGGACCCTCTCGAGAATGTCCAGCACCGGCGCCTGCGCCACGGTCGTCCCGTCGTAGAGCCAGATCCGCCCATCCTTGGTCACCACGTAGGAGTGGGCCTCGCCGGCCCGGGCGACCAACTGGACCGGGAAGCCCTTGTCTGCCACCGGCTGATAAGCGAGGACCGTGTCGTCGAGCGAGATTGTCGACGTGGGGGCCGCTTGCGTGGTTGCAGTCGTGGCCGGAGCCGTCGACGCGGACGTCGAAGGGACGGTGGTGGCGACCGTGGTCGCCGGGGTTGTCGGAGCCGGGTCGGTGTCGGTCGTTGGCCCGGCCTCGGGCTCGGCGGTGCATGCAGCCACGAGACAGAGGGTGAGGATGAGAAGGCGGCGCATGCTGGACACGCTAGGTATATGTTCCGCCAATCGTGGCCGGCGAGCACAAGAACGACCCGGTGACCATCCGGGCCTGGATCACCTACGACTGGGCCAACTCGGCGTACGCCACCACCATTCTCGCTGCTGTCCTCCCCGCTTATTTCGCGGCTGAAGTCGTCGGCGACGGCGGATTCGACCTGTTCGGCCGCAACTGGACCGGACAGGACCTGTGGGCACTCGTAGTCGGCGCGGGGCCGCTGCTGATGTTCCTCGTCACCCCGATCCTGGGCGCGATCGCCGACTTCTCGGCGTCCAAGAAGCGATTCCTGGTCGTCTTCGCGAGCTGGGGGGCGACCTTCGCAGCGCTCCTGTTCTTCTCCACGACTGGTGACGTCGTGCTGACCCTCGGGCTCTTCCTCCTCGCTCACATCGGATTCGTCGGCGGCAACGTCTTCTACGACGCCTTCCTCCCCGACCTGACCACGGATGACACGATCGACATGGTGAGCTCCAGAGGATTCGCTTGGGGCTATTTGGGGGGCGGCCTCCACCTCCTACTGTCCCTCGCCCTCATCCAGCTGAGCGGCGGGCTCATCCCAATCGACACTGCTCTGGCCACGAGGATCGCGATCGGATCGGTGGGCATCTGGTGGCTCGTCTTCGGCCTCGCCTCCTTCAAAGGCCTGCCCCGGATCGGGGAATCGCAGATCCTTCCCGGGGGCGCCGACCCCAATTGGCGGGCCTACACCCGGCTCGGGTTCTCCCGCACGATCGCGACAACCCGGAAAGTCGCCCACAACCGGCCCCTCCTCGTATTCATCGTCGCCTTCATCCTGTTCAACGACGGCGTGCAGACCACGATCGCGATGGCTGCGATCTACGCCACGGAGACTCTGGAGCTGGGAATCACCATCGTGATCGTGGGCGTCCTCATCGTCCAGTTCATCGCCTTCTTCGGAGCGATGGGCTTCGGCCGCCTCGCCGAGCGCGTCGGCACCAAACGCTCCTTGCTCATCAGCATCGCGGTGTGGGCGGCAGTGACGCTGGCGGCCTTCTTCCTGCCGACGGGAGCAGCAGCGCCTTTCCTCGCTCTGGCCGTGGTGATTGGCTTCGTCCTAGGGGGCACCCAGGCCCTGTCACGGAGCCTGTACGGATCGATGATCCCCGAAGAGCAATCCGCTGAGTTCTTCGGGTTCTACTCCGTGTTCTCCAAGTTCAGCGCCATCTGGGGCCCATGGATGTTTGCCCTCGTTCGGCAGCTGACCGGCTCCGCCCGGCTCGCCATCCTCTCGATCGCCCTTCTTTTCATCGCGGGCGGGCTTCTCTTCCGTTCGGTCGACATCGAGAGCGGCCGGCGCAAGCGGGAGGAGCTCCGGGCCCCTGCCGCTGTCACATAGGATCGCCCCCATGACCGACGAGCATTCGGAGCCGTTCGACGACGACATCGAGCCGTGGGCCGAGGCAGAGCCACCCCCGCTCGAGACGGCTCGCCGCCCGGCTTCCACCGGAATCGCCTGGGGCGCGATCCTGCTCCTGCTCGGAATAACCCTGGTCGTGGTGTTCGCAGTGCAGAACACCGAGCCGGTGCCGGTCACCTTTCTCTGGATGGAGGGCCAGTTCCCTCTATCGATCGTGGTGCTGGTCACCATCGGAGTAGTCATCCTGCTCACCGAGCTGATCGCCGTCAGCTATCGCAAGCGGCGCCGACGCCGTCTCGCCGAGAAAGAGGAATTGCGGAAGTACCGGGACGAATGAGCCGGCTGGCCTTGGCGGTATGCGGCGCAGCGCTCGTGTATGCCTGTCAGTCGCCTACATCGACCGGTACGTCTGGTGTCCCGGCCCGACCCGACGGCCTCCTGATGGCAGAGGTGTTCAACACGAATGACGGCGACTCCGTCGTGATGGCGGCCGACGGCGAAGAGCTCGAGGTGCGGCTCATGGGAGTCAATGCCCCTGAACGAGACGAGTGCTTCTACGACGAGGCGAGCGACCATCTCTCCGACCTGATCGAGGGCGAAATGGTCGGACTGCAGGTGATGGGGACAGATCAGTTCGACCGAACCCTCGGATACGTGTGGCTCGATGACCTGATGGTCAACCTCGACCTCGTGAACCGAGGTTTCGCCATCGCTACCACCCCCGACGAGGGGGATTCTCATGGGGAGACCCTGATCGCAGCCGAGGAATCCGCATCGGGGGACGGTCGGGGGTTGTGGTCGGCCACGGCATGTGGGGCCTCGGGTGAGGTGCCCGAGGTCGTGATCGACGACTCTGACGCCGGTTTCAACCCGCCTGGGCCGGATGAGGACGTGCTCGACCAGGAATGGGTCTCGCTCGTGGCCCAATCGAGACTCGATCTCGGGGGATGGACGATCCGGGACGAATCCTCCGAGCATCGTTGCCATCTCCCGCCGGGCACGGTGATCACGGAGAATGCCGAGCTCGTCGTGACCAGCGCCGACTCCTGCTGGGAGCCCGGCGACAGCCCGGTGTGGAACAACGCCGGGGACCTCGTCCTGCTTCTCGACGAATCGGGCCGCGTCGTGGCCTCACACCGCTACAGGGGCTGAGCGAGCGCCGAGCACACAGGGAGGCGAACCGGACCTGACCGAGAGGTTTGCTTGACTTCGGATCTGGGCAACAATGGCCCCGGCACAGGGTTTCCTGTGCTCCTCAGAGGAGTTGAAGAATGATCTTTGGATACTTGCATCCCGCGCCCGTCGGGGGCTCGGGAAGGTTCGATCCGGCGTCGCTCCGCACGACAAGGACACCGTGGAAGGGGCGATTCCGCCCAGCGAGCCCTGACCGACCGATGTGAGCGCGCCCGACCCGGGATCTTTTCGAGATCCCGCCTCCCGCGTCGTCATCGACGGCGACAAGGTGGTACGTCTCCTCGACGAGCAAGGGCTCGAAGGATGGCGCGCCCTCGCCGCGACCGACTTCTTCCGCTCGGCAGTCGACGGTGGCCGCCTCGTGGAGTCGGTCGAGGTCGACCCACCGGAGGGGAGTGCCGGCGCTCTCGTCCATCCCCGCCTCGACTTCATCAGCTACCCGTACGAGTGGACGTTCTCGATGCTCAAGGCTGCCGCCCTCCTCCAGCTAGATCTGCTCGAAGGCGCGCTGTCGGCCGGCCTCACCATCAAGGACGCCACCCCATACAACGTCCAATTCGTGGACGGGAAGCCTCGGTTCATCGACGTCGGGTCGTTCGAGCCTTACCGGGAGGGTGAGCCCTGGATCGGGTACCGCCAATTCACCCGACAGTTCCTCTTCCCACTGATGATGCGGGCCTGGGTGGGAGTCCCTTTCCAGCCTTGGCTGCGCGGCGATCTCGAGGGCCTCACCCCGGGGCAGATGTCGAAGCTCCTCGCCGGCAGGAAGCGGTTCAACACCTCCGCTCTCCTCCATGTCCGGCTTCAAGCCCGGATGGAGTCCCGCATGGCCGATCGATCCGTTCGCAAGGAGTTGAGCGAGGCCGGCTTCACCGCGGACCTCATTCTCGCCAACGTGAGGAAGCTGCGATCCCTGGTCGAGTCCCTCCGCTGGGACGAAGGCGAGGAAGGCTGGTCGACCTACGTCGAGTGCGGTCATGTCACCCGTGATCGGAGCGCAAAGGGGGAGTTCCTCGGCTCTGCGCTGAAACGGCTCCGCCCCCAGCGTGTGCTGGACCTTGGTGCCAACGACGGCCACTTCTCCAAGATCGCGGCCGAGAGCGGAGCATTGGCGATCGCGGTCGACAGCTATGAGCCGGTGCTAGAAGAGCTGTATCGGGCCAGCGCCGGGACCCGGCTCGCAGTCGTCGTCAGCGATCTGGCCAACCCGTCACCCGCCCAAGGATGGGCGGGACTTGAGCGCGGGTCGCTGGCAGAGCGGGCCCGTCCAGATCTGTTGATCGCCTACGGGCTCATCCACCACCTGATCTATGGGGCGAGCATCCCTCCGCGAGAAGTCATGCGCTGGTTGGGCAGCTTCGGCTGCCCGCTAGTGGTCGAATTCGTCTCGCCCTCTGACGAGATGGTGCTCAAGCTCATCGGCAACAAGCTCCCCCACGAATTACACCCTGGCGGCGGTGAGACCGAGTTCCGCGTTTTGATCGACGAGATGTTCGACGTCTCGGACGAGCACAGCCTCTCCTCAGGCACGAGGATCCTTTTCGCGCTCGAGCCGCGATGAATCCGGGAAGGGTGGGATCGTCGCCTTGGTTCACGGTGCCGCTCTCTCTTGTGGCGGTAGGAGCATTCGCCCTCGCCCAGCCGCTGCTCGATCTCCTCGGAAGGAACCCGGAGTTCTTCATCGCCCGCGGGTTCACGACCCTCGATGTCCTGGTTTTCCCCGTCCTGTTGCTGCTCCTGCCTGCGCTGGCATCGATACCGATCCTCGCGCTCCGGTTGATCGGACCTCGGACTGCAGGCATCGCACACGCCCTCGTGATCGGAGGGCTCTTCGCCCTGTTCGTCGCCACGGCCTGGGTCGCCCTCTTCGGCAGTGACTCTCCACCCGCCCTCTTCGGGAGTGTGGTAGCCGCATCAGGAGTCCTCTTCGCATGGGCGTTCCTCACCTTCCCCATCGTCCTCACCGGCACCGTCTACGCGGCCTGGACGGTGCCGATCTTCGCGGCATGGTTCCTCTTCGTGACCCCGGCCGGGGACGTCGCCCTCGCCCGCTCGGGCGACCTGCCTGAGACCGGCGAGGTCGGCAACCCGGTGCCGATCGTGCTGCTGGTCTTCGACGAGTTTCCCATTGCGACGATGATCGACTCTCAGGGAGAGCTCCTCGACGATCTGTTCCCCAGATTCGCCGAGCTGGCCGACGACGGTGTGTGGTATCGCAATGCAGTCGGGGTCAGGCAGCAGACCGAAGAAGCCCTTCCCTCCATACTCAGCGGGGTGGGAGCCGACGAAGGCAGCATCCCCATCTCGTCGGATCATCCGCTCAACCTCTTCACCCTGCTCTCGGATGCCTACGACATCGCCGCGGTGGAGACAGTCACCAATCTGTGCGCAGACTTCGCCTGCTCCAATTCCAGCCGCCGGATCGAGCCGTTGACGCAGCGTTGGGGTGGGGTCGCGGTCGACTTGTCGGTGGTGTACGGGCATCTTGCCACTCCACGCGAGGTCTCTGAGGGCCTCCCTCCGATCGATCAGACCTGGGGCAATTTCGCCACCGGGGAGCGCTCGGATTTCGACATCATCGACCGCTTCCTCGCCAACGTCGATGACGACCGAAGGCTGGAGGTCGATCGTCTCCTCGACACCTTTGATTTCGGCGGGCCTGAACCCGCTCTCCGCTTCGGGCATTTCCTATACCCCCATCATCCCTGGCAGGTGACGGCCGATGGACACCTCACCGGTGCCACCAGCTCGCCGGGCGCCCAAGGCATGGGTTGGACCGAGGACTGGTGGTTGGTGGGACAGGGCTACCAACGGCACATCCTGCAGACTCAGTACGCCGACACCATCCTTGGCTCGGTGATCGACCGACTCAAGGAAGAGGGCGTGTACGACGAGGCCCTCGTGATCGCGGTCGCAGATCACGGCATCACGATCGGGACCGGCGTGGAGAATCAACGTCTGATCACCGATGAAACGGTTGGCACTATCGCCGCCGTCCCCCTGTTCGTGAAGTACCCGGAGAGTGTCTCCGCGGTCACGCCCGGCACGATCGACGATGTCCGGGCGGAGACAGTGGACCTGCTGCCCACCATCGCCGAGGTGATCCACACCAACGTGCCATGGTCGATGGAGGGCCTCTCCCTGCTCGACCCGGCCCGTGCCCAGCGCACCGAATCGGTCATGGTGGGCCGCGAGGGACCGGTGACGTTCGGCGTGGGCGGCGAGGAAAAGCTGGAGGCCGCCGCAACCAAGGAGTCGTGGTTCGAGGGGGGCGACCCCTGGATGCTCGCGCCCCGAGGCTGGACGGAATGGCTGGGCCGTCCCCTCTCCGATGCGAGCGCCGAAGAGGACGAGGAGACGTCTTTCACCATCCGTCAGCAGGCCTTGTTGGACGAAGTCCCGGAGGACCCAGACCTCATCCCGGTATTCGTATCCGGCACCGTGATGCTCGGCGACGAGGCGACGGGTGAGGAGATAGTCGTGGCATCGGTCGACGGGGTGGTCAGGGCAGTGACCCGGGTCTTCGAGCCTGAAGGGCGATCGGCCCGGTTCCAGGTGATGATCCCACCCGATCACCTTCACCCCGGAGACAACGACGTATTGATGTGGGTCGCGGATGGGGGCCCCGCCGAGCCGACCTTCGTCGAATAGCGGCCCGGCAGGGTCGGTAACCCCACCTCAATCCCCGTCACCTACGATGGCGAGATCCAATCGCGAAGGGACGTCATATGGGTTTGATGGACACCATCAAGGGATGGTTTGGCAGCGCCAAGGATGAGGGCGCGGACCTGGCCGACAAGGCTGCTGACCAGAGCAGCGAGATGATGGACAAGGCGAAGGATTTCGCCGAGGACACAGGAGACAAAGCCACCACCAAGATGGAGGAGCTCGAAGACGAGGGCGCCTCTGCCGTCGACAGTGCTCACGACAAGGTGGCGGACGCCGCAGATGCGGTGGGAGACAAGGCATCCGAAGCCGGTGACGCCGCCGGCGCTGCAGCCGGCAACGCTGCTGACGCGGTGGAGGGCGCCGCAGACGATGTGAAGGACAGGTTGGACGGCTGACCTATCTGTCGCCTCAGGAGATCCACACCGAACGATGAAACGCGCCTCCGACCGGCTCAGCCGGATTCCCCCTTCCGCCACCCTGGGCATCAGCGCCAGGGCACGCGAGCTGCGCGCCGAGGGTCTCGATGTCGTGAGCTTCGGGGCGGGCGAGCCGGACTTCGCCACACCCGAGCACGTCGTCGCCGCGGCTGCTCGTGCCTGCCATGACCCGGAGAACCACAAATACTCGGCGTCAGCCGGCCTGAGACCCTTGCGCGAGGCCATTGCCGATGACGTGGGGCGGTACTCGGGAGTGGAGGTCGACTGGTCCGAGGTCATGGTCACCAACGGCGCGAAACAGGCCGTTTTCCAGGCCTTCGCCGCCCTGCTCGATCCGGGTGACGAGGTCCTCCTCCCTTCGCCACATTGGGTGACCTACCCGGCAGGCATCGATCTGGCCGGCGGGGTCACCGTGCCGGTGCCGACCAGGATCGAGGACGAGTTCAAGGTCGATGTCGAGAGCCTCGAGCAGGCGCGGACGGATCGAACCAGGCTGCTGGTGTTCGTGTCTCCGTCGAACCCCACGGGAACGGTGTACACCGCAGAGGAGGCCCGGGCCATCGGCGAGTGGGCCAAAGCCAATGACATCTGGGTTCTTGCCGACGAGATCTACCAGCGTCTCGCCTACTTCACCGACGTCGCGCCTTCGATCGCGGCCGTGACCCCGCGCTTCGAGAACTGGCTGATCGTCAACGGGGTGGCCAAGACCTATTCCATGACGGGTTGGCGTGTGGGGTGGATGGTGGGGCCGGCCGACGTGGTCGAGGCGGCCAACAGCCACCAATCTCACGCCACCGGCAATGTCGACAATGTGGCGCAGCATGCCGCTCTCGCCGCCCTGCGCGGCCCTCAGGACACAGTCGAGGAGATGCGCCAGTCGTTCGACAACCGCCGAAAGCTCATGTACGCCCTGGTCAGCGACATTCCCGGTATCAGGTGCGTCGAGCCTCAGGGCGCCTTCTACGTGTTTCCCGATGTGAGTGACACGTTGCGCGGCCGGTGGGGGTCCACCGACGAACTAGCCACGGTCATCCTCGAGGAGGCCGGTGTGGCCCTGGTTCCCGGTGAGTCGTTCGGCACACCCGGGTATCTGAGGCTCTCCTACGCAACCGGCGAGGCCGAGATCGAGCGGGGAATGGAGCGGATCCGAGGCCTCCTGGCCGGATGATGGGCCCCATCTGAACCGGGTTTACACTCGCCGTCGATGGATGGCACGACCGCGCGGGCAATGATGCTCGTTGAGCCTCGTCATTTCTCGCTCACCGAATTGCCCGCCAAGCACGATCTGGACGGAGGCTGGCTCGCCGTAGAGGCCACCGGCATCTCGGGGGCCGACGTGCAGGTCTGGAAGGGAGAGGCCAAGGACGTGGTCTACCCGCTGATCCCCGGCCACGAGGTGGTGGGGAGGATCGCTCGGGGCGGGCCATCGATCCCCTACGCGGTCGGGACGAGGGTCGTGGTCGAGCCCCGGATCCACTGCGGGGAGTGTCACCGTTGCAAGCTGAACCTCGCCACCTGCGTGCGTCGCCGTCCATCCAACTCATACGGCTTCATCCCATCGATCGAGCCACCAGGTCTCTGGGGCGGTTTGGCGGAATTCCTCTACATCGACCCGGCCGCCCGCCTCCACCCCTTGACCGACGACGTCCCTGCCGAGGTCGGGACTTTCGTCCACCCGCTGGCAGCCGGACACACCTGGGCCGTGGAGCTCCCCCACCTCCAGAACGGGGAGAACGTGCTCATTCTCGGCCCCGGGCCCCGCGGCCTCGCCTGTCTCATCGCGGCCAAGGCCGCCGGGGCGGGATGGGTTGGGGTGACCGGGTTGTCCCACGACCGTGACAGGCTCGAGTTGGCCAAGCGCCTGGGGGCCGATCTGGCCATCGACGCCGAGCGAGAGGACGTCGGGGGCGCGATCGCCGAGGCGATCGGGCGCCGGCCCGACATCGTGGTCGACGTCACCTCAGACGACCCCGAGGCCCTGTTCACTGCCCTCGATCTGGTGCGAAGCGGCGGGCGCGTGATCCTCGCCTCCACCAAAGGAAACCGGGCATTCCACTTCATCAGCGACGTACTGGTCGCCAAGCAGCTGACCGTGCGCGGGGTGATGGGTGCCTCGACGGTGGGATATCAGTGGGCTTCTCGCCAGATCGACACCGACCCCCGGATCGACGATCTCGTCTCGCATCAGTTCCCCCTTTCCGAGGCGTCCCGGGCGTTTCAAGCCGCTGCCGGGCTGCTCGGGCGCGAGGAGCTGATCTCAGTCGCCGTCACGTTTTGACATGACCGGTCGCGGGGTGCTCCCGGGCCGGCTGTCCGTCGGCTCTTGGGTCCTCTACGACCTGGCCAACACGATCTTCGCCCTCGGCGTCGTCGGGCTCTACTTTCCCAATTGGCTCACCTCCGTCGACCAGCCCGACAGCTCTCTCGCAGTGGTGGAGGCGGTTGCCGGGGCACTCGTGATATTCCTCGCCCCGTGGGCCGGGGCCCGCAGCGATGTCAAGGGAACCAGGGTGCCGACCCTCGCCGCGACCACGATCGCCTGTGTCGCGGCTACCGCGCTCATCGCCACCGGGTCGGTCCCTTTGTCATTCGTCCTGCTCGGGTTGGCGCTGGTCGCGTTCAACGTGGGTGCCGTGGTCTACGACGCGCTCCTGGTGGACGTCAGCACTCCGGCCAACCGTGGCCGGATCTCCGGGCTCGGAGTCGGGATCGGCTACATCGGGTCATTCGTGGGCGTCGGGATCGGCGTGGTCACGCTCGACGTCCTTGGTTGGTCATACTCCGCCACGTTCCGGGCCTTGGCAATCGCCTTTCTGATACTCGCCCTGCCTGCTTTCTTCTTCATCCAGGAGCGGGGCGGCCATGACGAAGCCCCCCTTCCCCGGCTAGCCGGCATCGTCAAGAGGCTGGCAGCGTCCTGGCGATTGGCCTCGGAGTACGACGGAGTCGTCCGCTTCCTGGTGGGTCGCTTTCTCTACACCGATGCCATCAACACCCTGATCGGCGGATTCCTCACCATCTTCGTGATCGAGGAGCTCGAGCTCGACCGCCAGTTCTCGACCCAGCTGCTCCTCGTCGCCATCACCGCCGCCATCATCGGCGCGCTCATCTCGGGGCGGTTGGTGGAGCGGTTTGGGCCGATGCGCGTGCTCCGCGCAGTGCTCCTGCTCTGGACGGTGGCGATCGGCGCGGGGATCGCCGCTGCCGTCACCGGTGAGATCGGGTTGGCGTGGGCAATCGGGCCGCTTGGGGGAGCTGCACTGGGAGCGACCTGGACCGCGGATCGTGTGGTCATGACCAGAGTCTCCCCGCCGCGTCATCTCGGTGAGTTCTACGGGTTGTACGCCACCGTCGGCCGCTTCGCCACCATTCTCGGACCGCTGACGTGGGCGTTGATCGTGAATGTCCTCGGACTGGGGCGCCGGTTGGCGATGGGCGCCTTGATCGGCTTCATCGTGATCGGCTGGTGGGTGTTGCGCCGGGTCGACGACTCGGAGCGCGACTGGCCGCCAGCCGATCTACCCGTCAGTACAACCCCTGACGCTCCCCTGAAATGAGGTGGTGCTCCACCGCGTAGGGAATAGGCAGGTCCCGGACCTCGCGGGGGCCGCGGACCAGCCGTCGCCCGATCTCGGCGAACCAGGTGTCGTTGGCGAAGGCCCAAGGCCAGGCTCGTATCCCTACCCGGGCGCCGACGATGCCCCCGACCATTGCGGCCAGCGGGCTGCCTCCGATCTTCGCAGCCTGGCCGACGGGCAGGTGAGGGGGATCTATCAGCGGAGCGGCGAGGAGGAGACCCGCTCTGACCTGATCCCAGGGCCCGGGAGGTCCGCCCCTGCCCACCATGGAGAGCGCCTCTTCTCCGTCTGTCACCCCGACCTGGCCGGCCAGCGCCCTGATGCTCTGGATGAGGTCCTCAGGCTTCGTCTCGCCGGTCGCTCCGGGGCCGAGCACCGAAGCCGCGGGCTCGACGATCTCCACCACTCCCGCGATCAGGTCCCGCCCGGACTGGCCGAAGCAGGAGGCAGCCGCCGCCCCGGCCGCCACCACACCGCTGAGGATCGAGGACGGATCGTCGTGGAACAGCTTGCCGAGGGCCAGTGTCTCGTCACGTAGCCGGCCCGGGTCTCGTCGGAGCGCCACCCCGAGTGGGATCGCCCGTGCCGCACCATCCACGGACGGCTCCTCATCGGGAACTGGCCGCCCGGCCGCGGCGCGGTCGAGCCATGCCCGGAAATGCGGGCTCTCGGCCCGATATACCGGCTCCTCGTCGTCGGACCCGTCGAGCTCACGTAGCGCGCGCACGACGGCGCCCAGATCCAGCGAATCGTTCACGATGAGGTGGTATGCGATGACGGTGGCCTGCTCGGTGATCGCGCTGTAGCCGAGCTCCCACCGACCCCCGGCCGTGTCGCCGGCAGCCAGGCCCAGCATGGCGCCATCGCCCTCACCCGAGACCAGCGAGTACTTCGGCCCACCGTCTGTCACGGTGCGGGAGGGTACATCGGTAGGCTCGGTCCCCAATGGACCGCATCGTGGTCGTCGCCAATCCTTCGGCGTCCCAGTTCACAGGTGGCGCACATCGGGCTGTCATGTCGACCTTGAGACGAGTGGCCGAGGTGGAGACGGTCTGGCCCGACACCCCCGCGGATGCAGAGTTGAAGACAGCACAGGCCGTCGACAGTGGGGCGAGAGTTGTCGCCGCGATGGGTGGTGACGGCATCGTCCACCACGTGGCCCAAGGCTTGATCGACACCGACGCAGTGCTCGGCATCATCCCGGCCGGTACCACCAATGTCATCGCCCGCCTGCTCGGTGTCCCCTCCAAGCCGGCAAGAGCAGCCCGTTTCATCGTTGAAGGGGAGACCCCGCCGTCCATCCTGGGGACGGCTCGCATGACGCTGACCCGCGGCTCGGTGGAGACCACCCACCATGCGGTATTCGCCTGCGGGTTCGGTCTCGACGCGGCCGTCGTGCTCGAGGCGGACAAGGATCCCTATCGCAAGTACCGGTTCGGCTCGCTTCACTACGCCCGCACTGCCCTGGGTGTCGCCCTCAAGGACTTCCCGAGCCGCAAACCTCACGTGCGAGTGCGGCACGGAGACAGCGAGCTCATGACCATCGCCGCCCTGCTCCAGTTCCGGGGGGTGTACACCTACTTTGGCGCGATTCCCCTGCGAGCGTCATCGGAAGCACCCGACCCGATGACCCTGCTCACGATCAGTCGACTGAGACGCCGGCGAATCCCCCGCATTGCCATGAAGTTGCTTCGCAACGGCGACCTCGGCTCGATCCCGGAGATGAATGTCGTCCCTCACGTGAAGCGAATCGACGTCGAGGCCGCGCCACCGGTAGCTGCCCAGGCAGACGGCGAGTCTCTCGGCCTGGTCGACGGTGGGAGCGTTGAGTGGGCGCCGGGATCCCTGCGAGTCGTGGCCGGGCCATCTCGCGAACTTGGCTGAGATTTGTCCCCCTGAAGGGGGGAGTACCGCCGGTAGGCGGGGAGGGGAAGGATTCAGAGGATCTCGATCTCCTCGGCGGCGAACCGATTCTTGATCCGACGCAGAGCCTCCCGCTGGACCGACCAGCGCTGGTCGGCCACCGTGGTGAGCCGGGCCCGAATCAGCACGCCCGATCCCACCAGGTCCTGGACACCGAGCATCTGCGGGTCGGCGGTGATCTGCTCGGACCATGAGGGCTCTGCCGACATCAACGTCAACTCGTCGAGCATGACCTCCATCGCTCGGTCGACGTTGGCCTGGTAGCCCACCCTGACGTCGATTGCCGGCGATGCGTAGAGACTGGTGAGGTTGGACGCGACCGTGATCTGGCCATTGGGCACGAAATGGACATTGCCCTCTCCGTCTCGAAGCACGGTGACCCGGAACTGGATGTCCTCCACTTTCCCTGTGGTGGCGGCGATGGTCACGGTGTCACCGATGCGGTATTGGTCTTCGGCCAGGATGAAGAAACCGGCTATGAGGTCCCTGATCAGGGTCTGGGCACCGAATCCGAGTGCAGCAGCTATGGCAGTGCCGACCGCCAGGAATGGAGCCACGCTCAAACCCCAGATATCGACCGCGAAAAAGCCGAAGAGCACGACGATCACAACGAGCAATATCCGCCGCACCATCACCCACAGGGTCGCGACCCTGGATGCCGAGCCGGGTGTCCTCTCCCCCACTCGGCGGACGAAACGGGCGCCCACCCCGGCGAGGATCAGATAGAGCACCACCCCGATCCCGCCGACGATCGCGGTCGCCAGCCAGGGGTTCGCCACGGCTTCCTGCATCGCGGGCGAGGGTAGTTATACGAGTCTCCGCTCCAGGTCTCCCAGCGCCAGAGCCAGGTCCGTGATAGTTGCATGGGCGCGTCCCCTCTGCACCAGCAAGTCCCGGATCGGTCCCCCGATCCTCACGTCCACCGCATTCGCCAGGTCGTCGGACGATGACACCGGGTCAGCGCGGGCCTCACCGCGGAAGCGGGCCATCCACGGACGCGGCTTCTCCGCGGCCGGTTCCGCGCCGGCAACACACTCCAGAAATGCGGCGTGAGTATCCAGAGCGAGGTCCATCAGGCGGTCACCGGTTTCCCCCCCGATCTCGTCGGCGAGTCGTTGGACATACTCCGCCAGATCGTGCCCACCACCGGCGGCTCTACCGGCGCGGGCCAGATCCACCGCTGACCCCACCTCGTCGGCCCACTGCTTTTCGAAGTCCACCGATCGGGACTCGGCCGAGGACCGCACGAGTCGAGAGGAGGCGACGGCGAGATCGGTGAGGGCCTTCTGGTGGACCGCGCCGCGACGGCTGACTCCTTCATTCAGCGCTTCGAGCAGAGTTTCGATGCCGAACGGAGGTCCGGCTACGGGATTGGCGGAGGTGGCGATCACCTTGGGATCGAGGATGCCATCCTCACGCAGGGCCTCTTCGAGGTCCGCCACGATGAGCCCCACGTCTGCATCGCCCACCCGGTCGACCTGGTTCAGAACGAAGATGAACTGCTCCTGATAGCCGGCCATGGGGGCGATATATCCGGTGTGCAGCGAGGCATCCCGATACTTTTCGGGATCGGTCACCCAGACCACCATGTCGACGCGGGGCAGAAGTGAATCCACCCGGTGTCGATGAGCCACCTCAACGCTGTCGTTGTCGGGCAGATCCACCAGACAGAGCCAATCCGGGCCATGATGCACTACCCGTTCGGTCACACCGAGGTCGTCGAGGTAGCCGTCCAGTGCGTCGGCCCCATCTGCCGGCACCAGGGCGAGCGGCGTCTCAGTCATCGGCCTGATCCCACCTGTGAGTGCGGCCTCCTCACCGGCGACCGCATTGAGCAAGCTCGATTTGCCCGACCCGGTCCCGCCGGCCAGGGCCACCACCACGATCGACTCGGGATAGGAGAGTCTCATCCTGGTGTCCCGAGCCATAGCCGCCACCGTTTCGACCTCGATGGGATCCAGGATCCCCGCCGACCCAGCAACGGCCGCGTCGACCTTGTCGAGAAGGCCAACCAGCGCGTCATGCATTTGCGAACGACGACCTCGCGATCACGGCCCATCTGGAGGCCTTGACCCGGTCGATAGACCGCCGCGAGGCAATGGGGCCGGCCAGAGTGGATGTGACTCGATACCCGGCGCTGGCGTAGACAGGAGCGAGGCGCTTGGTCAGCATTCCCTTGACATCGGTCACGGCCGCGGGAAGGGCGATCGTCGGCGCCAGGAGCCTGAGGACTTCCTCGATCCCGGAGTCGGTCTCGTCGAAACAAGAGCGGCCGAGGATCAGCGAAACGAGGGAGGGGTCGAGGGAGCTGGACACGCCAGGCATCTCGCCCAATTCGCTGCGCCATGCGGCTACCGCGGTGCGGGTGGCCAGATGGGTATCGGCGAGAAGAGTCTTGCGATCCTCACCGTGGATCAGATGCCCGGCGTGGAGTTGTCTGCGCATGTCGGCGTCCACCGCCGCGATCAGCGACTCATCGAACAAGGACAGACTGGCGGCGACCTCGGCACTGCTGGGGGCGCGGCGCCTGATCCCGCGCTTGGTCCGGAATCGCAAGGAACTGGCTTCGTGGAGCGGGCGTAGGTCGAGCCCGGAGCCGCTCATCGGCTCCCGACGCGATCCGAGGCGGATGAGATCGACGCTGAGAAGCTCGGCAACACTCTCGGGGGCCACCTGCGGCAGGTCGAGCAATCCGGCTGCCTCCTCGATCACCTGGCGAGTTTGATCGACCGCGGAGTCCATGACTGATCGCACCAGGTCGGCCGCGCCGGCACGACGGGCCTCGATCACACCAACCAGGCGGTCCCTGAGCTCTTGGACCGCCGGAGCCGGGATGGTCTGGCCGCCAGGGGCTATGTGATGCTCTTGAATGGCCACCAGCTCGTTGCCGAGCCCTTCGGCGTGCAGTCTCGACGCATAGTCGGCGAGGGCGCCCCGCGAAGACGGCCGGATCCGGTTCATGACCTGGATCACGGGGACTCCCCGTGAATGCGCCCTTCGCAGGACTTCCCAGGGCACCAGATCGGCGTATCGCTGTGCCGAGCTGACGTACACCACGATGTCGGCGTTGTCGATCATCGTTTCCGCCATCGCCCGGTGCTCTATCGAGGTTGAATCGATATCCGGCGTGTCGACCAGGATGAGCTCCTCCAGGATGGGGGCGCGCCCGGTCACGACGTCACAAGACAGACCACCGAGGCTCCGGAATTCATCCGCCCTGGCCTCGGAGGAGAGGACGAGAGGGTCCTTCGTGGTGGGCCTGAGCGGCCCGGCCAGGGTGTGCTCCGAACCGGTGACCGAGTTGAGGAGGGTCGACTTCCCCGCCCCGGTCGGGCCGGCAAAGACCACCACAAGGGGAGCGGCCGGGTCGCCCAGCCTCGGGATCAGGTACTCGCGGATGGTGCGGATGATCCAGTCTCGCCTGGAGATCAATCGGGCATTCTCCGCGATTTCGTCGATGGCCAGTGTCTCGAGTGATGACGCGAGATAGGCCAGATCCTCTACGAGGTCGTCGTGTTTCGGCTCCGTCACGGCTCCCTGGATTGTGGCACGGCCCGACCCGATTTCGGTGTCAGCTCACCCAACCCCTCCGATATCAGCCCACCCAACCACCCGCTGGTCGATCGAACCAAACATGGACCTGGCCGGTCCCCGTGGCGTTCTCGTAATCGGAGAAGAGCTCCCCCGGAGCAGTGCAATCCCGACCGCCGATGGAGCCGAGCATCATCAGGTAATGGCCGAAGGCACCCTCGGGAGAGTGCTCGAAGTAGTCCTCCATCGTGTCCACGATGCGGGCGTGATCGCCCGCTTTCATCAATTCGATCCGCTCCTCGTCGGCCGCTCTGGCCTCAGGGGTGATGATGTGGACCGGGTCGGAAGCCTCGTGCTTCGAGATCTGCTTCAAAGGCCAAAAGGTGTGGCTCAACCCGCCCGATGCCAGCACGACTGCCCTCCGGTCCAATCTCGAGACGGCTTCACGGATCGCTTCGCCCATGGTCATGAAATCGTCACTCTCGCCGGTCTGCACGACTGAGACGGACACCACGTTCTCCTCGTCGCGCAGATAGTGGAGGAGGTTGATCGTGGCGTAATAGACGGGAAGGTGTTCGTCCTCGGAGGCATGGGTCGGTGTCCCCAGCTCTTCGCCGAGGCTGGCGGCCAGCTTGGCCAACTCGGGGTCACCGGCGTAGTCGTACGGGATTTGCGCCATGCCCCGAGGCAGCTCGGAAGAGGTGAAAATGCCCTGTCTGTGGGCCTGGGCGGCCAGCAAGTGCTCGACCGTGGAGAACCAGTGAGAGTCGATGATGACGATCGTGTCGGGCTGGAGACGGTCGAACACCTCACTGCGAAGCCTTCTCAGCCCGGTGACCAGGCTGATCTCCTTTCCGTCATTGATCTCGCGACGGGTCGCCTCGTCGAACATGATGGTCGGGGCGTGGCTGATCAGTCCGGCGCCGACTATCTCACCCATCGCGCTCACCCATCGCGCTCACCAAACGGCCCAATATCGTGACCTCCTCATGGCTCGTTAGCTGCCAAACGAATCGTACCGATTGTGGCCTCATTCCGCGATCAGCGGCACCCCGTCGGCGGTAGCCGTGACCCGGCGGAGGAGCCTGGCCAGGTCCCGCCGCTCGTCGTCGTCCAGGTCTGCGGTGAACTTGGCCTCATACTGGTTGAACTCGGGGAACACCGATTCGATCTTGTCGAGGCCATCGGGGAGGAGCCTGACCACTACTCGCCTCCCGTCGCCCGCATGTCTCGACCGCTCGACCAGACCACCCTTCTCCAGTGTGGTGAGCATCCCACTCAGGGTGCCCTTGGCCAATCCGCAGTCCTCGGCGAGTTGGGCGGTCTCTCGTTCGCCCCACACCCAGAGCACGAAGAGGATGGTGAAGCCGCCCCAAGTGAGACCGGCTGGTGCCAGGACCTCACGTTCCATGCGGTTGCGCACTGCGTTGCCGGCCCGATAGATGTTCGACACAGCCAACATCGCCTCGAAATCGAACGGGTGGTCCCCCAGCCGTGAGCGGATGTCACGCTCGGCTTCGAGGACTACGTCGTCGTCGTGGTCGTGAAGGGGTCTCGGCATCGGCCTGCCAGCATATCCTGAGCTAGCTAACGATCCCCATGCCGTCCACCAGAGTCGAGATATCCGAAACCGCGGTCTCCCCCGACCACTTCATCGGAGGCAAACGCGTCCCCTCTGACGCGACATTCGAAGTGCGGTCACCGCTCGATTGGGACTGGCTTCTCGCCGAGGTCGCCCTGGGGGACGCCCTCACCGCAGATCTCGCGGTTACGGCAGCCATCGCGGCGTTCCCGGCGTGGGCCGCCCTGACCCCAAAGCAGCGTGCCGAGCCGCTCCATCGCCTCGCCGACCTGATCGACGCCAACATCGAGATGCTGGCGCGGGTCGAGTGCGTCGACATGGCGATGTTGCTGGAGAGCCTCGAGGCACGTGTGATACGCCGGGGGGCTGAGAACTTCCGAAACTACGCCGATCTCGCCACCGAATACCAGGGGCGTCGTTGGTCATCCAAGGGGACTGACAACCAGGTGAAACGGATGCCGGCCGGGCCGGCAGTGATCATCACGCCCTGGAATGCCCCCTGGCTGCTCTCGACGTGGAAGCTGGCACCGGCGCTGGCCGCGGGTAACACCGTCATCCTCAAGCCGGCGGAGTGGGCGCCGCTATCCGCTTCCCTGCTCGCCGACCTCGCCGTCGAAGCCGGGCTGCCCCCCGGAGTGCTCAATGTCATACACGGCAGGGGTGAGGAGGTTGGTGCGGCTCTGGTGTCGGACCGCCGCGTCCGCCGCATCTCGTTCACGGGGTCGCCAGAGACGGCGCGGCACATCGGGATATCTGCAGCCCGGAACATCGTCCCGTTCACCGCCGAATTAGGTGGCAAGGGGCCGTTTGTGGTCTTCGCCGACTCCGACCTCGATGCCGCAGCGAGGAGAGCGGCCGGGCAATACGACGACTCCGGGCAGACCTGTCTTGCCGGCACCCGTCTCTTGGTCGAGGAAAGCGTCTCGACCGAGTTCCTGGACCTCTTTGGGACACATGTCGACGCCCACGTGCTCGGTGACAGTCGTGACCCGAGGACGACGATCAGCCCGCTGATCCATCCCGAGCATCTGACCCGGGTCCAGGGTTTCGTGGAGCGGGCCCGAGGGCACGGCGACAGGGTGTTGCGGGGTGGCGAGAGGTGGAAACAGGACGGTCTCTGGTACGAGCCGACCCTGATCGAGCCGGTCGCGAACGACTCGGAGATCGTGCAACGGGAGGTCTTCGGGCCTGTCCTCACCTTCCAGACGTTCGCTGATGAGGAAGAGGCGATCACGCTCGCCAATTCCACCGCTTACGGCCTCTCGGGGATCGTCTTCACCGGGAGCGAGGAGCGGGCGGACCGGGTCAGTCAGGGAATCCGGGCAGGGACCATCTGGGTCAATTCCTATCTGGTCCGCGACCTCACCGCGCCATTCGGTGGCATCGGGATCTCCGGTATCGGGCGTGAGGGCGGTGACTACGCCCTCGACTTTCACTCCGACCTCAAGACGATCCAGATCGGTCAGGGCACGGTCAGCTAGGACCCGAATCCCCCTCCCCGGCTTCGCCGGTACTCCCCCGAAGACCCCCTCCGGCCCTGCGGGCCACCTCCCCCAACGTCGCTTCCGCTCCTGGGGGAGGAAAGCTCACTTCGTTCGCTGAGGTCCTGAACCCCCCTCCCCGGCTTCGCCGGTCCTCCCCCCAACGCTCACTTCGTTCGCTGGGGGGAGAGATATCACCAATCGGTGGCGATGTACTTGGTCTCGAGGAACTCCTCGATCCCCTCATGACTGCCCTCGCGGCCGATCCCGGACTGCTTCACGCCCCCGAATGGGGCGGCCGGATCGGAGACGAGGCCGCGATTCAGACCGACCATTCCCGACTCGAGTGCCTCCGCGGTGCGAAGACCCCGGGCCAGGTCGCCGGTGTACGCGTATGCGACCAGCCCGTGCACCGTGTCGTTGGCCATGGCGATCGCCTCTTCGTCACTGTCGAAGGTGACCACGGGGGCCACCGGGCCGAAGATCTCCAGGTCGAGGATGTCGGCGCCGGGCGACACATCCGAGAGGACGGTGGGCTCGTAGAAATAGCCCTTGCGATCGGGCACCGATGCCCCGAGTGCCACGTTGGCGCCCGAGTCGACGGCGTCCTGGACCATGCGGGCTATGTCGTCTCGCGATCGCTCGTTGATCATCGGGCCGACTTGGTTGCTCCGATCGATGCCAGGGCCGAGCTTCATCGCTCCCATCGCGCCGGCGAGCATCGAAGTGAACTCAGTCGCAACCGACGAGTGGACCAGGAAACGATTGGCGGCAGTGCAGGCCTCTCCGGCATTGCGCATCTTGGCGATCATCGCCCCCTCCAAGGCGGCGTCGAGGTCGGCGTCGTCGAAGACGATGAATGGGGCGTTGCCTCCCAGCTCCATCGAGACGTTGAGCACCTGGTCGGCGGCGACCCTGAGCAAGGTCTGGCCTACCTCGGTCGAGCCCGTGAACGAGAGCTTTCGCACCCTGGGGTCGTGGAGCATGTGCTCGATCACGCCGGAGGAGCCCTTGGCCACGACCACGTTGACCACACCGGGGGGCAATCCGGCCTCCTCCATCAGATGAGTCACCGCCAAGGTGGTCAGGGGTGTGTCCGAGGCCGGCTTGACAATGGCGGTGCAGCCCGCGGCCAGGGCCGGGGCGATCTTGCGAGTCGCCATAGCCGCCGGGAAGTTCCACGGAGTGACCATCACGCTGACCCCTACCGGTTGCTTGACCGTGACGATCCGCTTGTCTCCGGCCGGGGCGAGACGAACCTCCCCGCCGACCCGCGAGGCCTCCTCGGAGAACCACCTGAAGAACTCGGCGGCATAGCGCACTTCACCAAGTGCGTCGGAGAAGGCCTTGCCGTTCTCGAGGACGATCAGCTCGGCCAGGTCCTCCTCCCGCGCCCTCATCGCCTCGAAAGTCCGTCGCAGGATCTCGGCCCGCTCCCTTGGAGCCGTGGCAGCCCACGGTCTGAGCGCCTCGGCAGCTGCGTCGACGGCGTCATCGGCATCACTGGTCTCGGCAAGACCCACCCCGACCAACACGTCCTCGGTGGCGGGGTCGACGACCGGGAGCTCACCTGCCCCGGAAGACCAGGAACCACCGATGTAGAGACCGGTCTTCCCGTGCTCCTTGAGCTCTTCGAGGATCGCTGTCATGTGCTTTCGACCTCCATCGGCATTGTGCGGCGCAGCGTGGTGCCGCCCTTCCATGAGACACCTACCCGGTGGTAATACCCGCCGATCATCTCTTCGGGGGCGAGAAGGGACAACTCGTCGCCGGGCGAGGGAAGGAGCTCGAGCTCGGCCGTGCCGCTCCACACCTCCTCGACCTCGCCGTCCTGACCACGCATGGTCACCAGCTCATCGAGCGACTCCGTGCCGTCGGATTCGATCGCAGGCCACCACCGGTTGTGGAGCATCGGCTGCCCATTGACGAACCCGGGGCTGGGACAGGGCGATTCGAGGGTCAACACTGCCTGGGCCAGGCGCCGGTCCCCCGAAGCGAGGGTCGCTCCGAACCGGCCGCCGCTCTCGAGCCGGGGCCCGGCGCTGCCGACGGTCACCGGCCGCGTCATCCAGATGCTCCCTAGCTTCTTGGGATAGCCCTGGTGGTAGCCGCGCACGAGGGCGAAGTCCTTGTCCACCCAGATGTACACGCATCGACTCCAGGTCTCACCGCCCCACTGACAGCGGACTACCGCAAAGCACTCCTTGTACTGGGCCCGCACCGGGTCGAGGAGCTCCTCGAACGAATCGCCACAGCTCTGCCAGTCGGCCCAGATGAGGGCAACCGCCCCCGGATCCTCGTCCGCCGGCTCGACCCCCTCGGGCAGCAGCTCCGCAACCCGCTCCGGATGGGTGCGGTACTCGACGGTGATCATCTCCCCCGAGTAGTGCCACGGCGGCGAAGGGATGAGCGAGGACCTGCCACTGGGAGTTCGCGGGAAAAGGAAACCTGACATCAGATGATCAGCGAGGTATAGATCACCTGATCGTATATGGGCGAATGCCCGGGTGGGCGAAGACGGCGCACCGGGCTACCTTGAACCCGATGTCGGGAATCCTCGAACCGGGCCAGCAGGAACGCGCCGAGCTGGCCGAGAGCATCCTGGCGGTCCTCCAAGACTGGTTCGACGGGGCGGATGCGATGCCCGCCTCGGGTGTCGACCTCGACGAGAGCCTGGCGGCACGGCTCATGTCCCCGCCCCCAGAGGACGGCCGCCCATTGGAGGCAATACTCAGCGACGTCGACGAGGCCGGGAAGTCGGGCGTCTTTCACCCTTCCGGCGGGCATCTCTCCTACATCCCCAACGCGGGGCTGTACACCGGCGCCCTGGCCGAGTTCCTCTCCGCGGGCCTGAATCGCTACACGGGGGTCTCCGGCGCAGCGCCCGGGATGAGCGCGATCGAGCACGGGATGGTGCGGTGGATGGGCTCGCTCTTCGGTATGGGCGATTCGGCCTCGGGTCTGATCTTGTCGGGCGGGTCGATGGCCAATTTCACCGCAGTAGTCGCCGCCCGGACAAGTCTGCTCGGCGATGCCTTCTCCACGGGTGTCATCTACGTCACCCCGCACACCCATCATTCCGTCGAGAAGGCAGCCCGTCTCGCCGGCTTCAGGAAGGACCAGATCCGGCCGGTGGCCATCGACGACGAGCTCAGGATGGACCCTGGCGCCCTCGAAACCGCCATAAGAAAAGACCGCCGAAACGGGCTCGACCCATTGCTGATCGTCGCCTCAGGGGGAACGACCGACACCGGCACTGTCGACCCCCTCCCCGATCTGGCAGGTATTGCAGCCGACGAGGGCCTTTGGCTCCATGTCGACGCCGCCTACGGCGGTTTCTTCCAGCTCACGGAGCGGGGGCGAGCCGCCTTGACCGGGATCGAGCGGGCCGACTCGATTTCCGTAGACCCCCACAAAGGGCTCTCCATCCCGTTCGGCGCAGGAGCACTCCTGGTCAGGGACGAGGCCCACCTCATCGACGCCAACCAGGGGCGGGGCGCCTACCTGCGGGAGGAAGATCATCATTCCGGGATCAGGGACATCGCCGCCCTCGGCCCCGAGCTGACCCGGCCATTTCGGGCGCTCCAGATGTGGCTGCCTCTCCATCTGCATGGTGTCGCCCCTTTCCGGGAGGCACTCGACACCAGCCTCGACCTGGCCGAATACGCCTACGACCGCCTCGCAGAAGTCGAGGGACTAGAGACGCCCTGGGCGCCCGATCTGTCGATCGTCGCCTTCCGCTTCGAGGACGACGCACTGGGCCGACTTGCCCTGGAGACGATCAACCGGGAGCGGGTGGTCCATCTCTCCCCCACCACAATCGCCGACCGCTTCGTCCTCCGGTTCGCGATCCTCAACCGGAGGACCACCCGGGACCACCTCGATCACGCCATCGACATGCTGGAGAAGGCACTCGTCGGCTGACGAGTGAATGTACCTAGTTGTTCGGCGGGGCCTCGCTGATGTTGGCCAGAGCTGACTGGGGGTCACGCTCCATCGCCAGATCGCCCAGCGTGACGATGCCAACCAAGTTGCCATCGTCGATGACTGGAAGACGGCGGATGGCCTGCTCGCTCATCAATTTCACCGCGCGGCCCACCGGGTCCCCCGACTGAACCGACTCGATCCTGTGGTTACAGATGTCCCGCAGCACGATCGACCCCGGGTCTTTTTCCTCGGCGAGCACGCCAATCGCGAGGTCGCGATCGGTCACTATCCCGCAGACACTGCCATCGGGCCGGGTCACCAGGACATCACCAATGTTGGCGTCACGCATTATGCGTGCGGCCTCGCCAACGGGAGCACCCTCGTCGACGGTCAAAGGATCTCTCGTCATCACTTCTTGAATGGTCTGCACTTCTACCTCCTAGTTCACCTGTCCACTACCCGCTGCAGGCGGGTGGCAAACGAAGGAAGGAGGTGCGCGGCGTTGTCTGTAGAGTCAGCACGCTTCTCTTTTAGAACGAGATCTCGAAGCCCAGTAATGCGATCGGTACCGTCCCACAGGTGACTGCCTCTCCCCCTCGTCTCGCCCGTGGGCTGTTTGCCCCGTTGGCCCCAGGCTACGAGCGTTGGGCACGCATACTCAGCATGGGCCAGGACGGCCGTTGGCGAGCCCTAATGGTGAGCCAGGTGGATGCCCGGCGGGGTGATGTCGCCCTCGACATCGCGGCGGGCACCGGCTCGATCACGCGGCTGCTCCAGGAAGCCGGCGCCACCGTCATCTCCCTCGATCAGAGCCATCAGATGCTCGGGCCTGCCGTCGCGGAGGGGCTACCGGGGTCCTCGCCTCGGCCGAGTGGCTGCCGTTTCCCGATGACCATTTCGATGTCGTCACTCTCGGCTATCTCCTTCGCTACGTGGGAGACGTCGGGGGATGCATGGCCGAGATCAGCCGGATCGTGAAGCCCGGCGGCCGTGTCGGGATGGTGGAGTTCGGGCGCCCCCGGGGAATCTGGCGACCCCTGTGGTGGCTGTACACCCGTCTCTTCCTCCCCGTGGCCGGCTATTTCGCCGGAGAGGGGTGGCCCGAGGTCGGCAGATTCCTCGGCCCGAACATCGAGGACTTCGCCGACAGATTCCCGCCGGAGGATTTGGCTGAGATCTGGGTGAACGCCGGTCTGACCGAAGTCGGCTTCGCCCGTCCTTCCCTGGGTGGGGGCCTGGTCATGTGGGGGCACAAACCCTGAGCGACCAGCGCCCCGCCTTCTATGCGCCCACCGGCTCGCTGACTGGCGATGTGGTGTCTTTGCTCCACGTTCCCTACACGCTCTGGCATCTCTCCTACGTCCCGATCGGGGCCGCGCTCGCCGCGGAGCTGGATTGGATGATCCTGGGGGGCACGCTGACCGCGTTCGCCGTCGGTCTGGGGATCGGAGCCCACGCCCTGGACGAGGTGAAGAGCCGACCGCTGGGGACCCGGCTCCCGGATGGCGCCCTGTGGGCGCTCGGGATCGGCGCGATGGTGATCTCGATGGGGATCGCCCTGGTGGGGGCAATCGTCGTGTCGCCTTGGGTCGTGGCGTGGGCAATCGTCGGGATCGTCCTCGCCGTCGGCTACGCCCTCGAATGGCCTTTCCTCCACACCGACCTGGGCTTTGGCCTGGCCTGGGGGGCCTTCCCGTTGCTGGTGGGGTTTTGGGCCCAGACCGAGACACTCACCCTGCCGATCATCGTGATGGGGGCGATGGCCTGCTTGCTCAGCCTGGCGCAGCGGGCGCTGAGCACGCCTGCCCGATTCGTGAGGCGAAAGACGGTGGAAGCCGACACCAGCTTCGACGGCGACCGGAGCTGGGATCGCCAGACCCTCCTCGCGACCTGGGAGAAACCCCTACGCCTCCTCACCTGGACCACTGTCACCCTGGCGATCGGGCTCCTCCTCACTCACGTCTGAGCTAGGCCATCGTCACTCGCACGGGAAGGTGCTTGATCCCGTTGATGAAGTTGGAGCGGAGCCGGTCGGGGGCGCCGACGAGCTCGAACGAGGCGATCCGCTCGAGCAGCTCCTCGAACACCACCCGGACCTCCAGTCGGGCGAGAGATGCGCCCAGGCACACGTGGCGGCCGGTCCCGAAGGTCAGGTGGTCGTTCGGGTTTCGCCGGATGTCGAATTGGAACGGCTGATCGAAGACTTCCTCATCGCGGTTGGCCGATGGGTACCACATCACGACTCGATCCCCAGGCCGAATGATCCTCCCCCGCATCTCCACCTCTTCAGTGGCCGTGCGTCTGAAGTGCATGGTCACCGAAGACACCCGGAGGATCTCCTCGGTGGCCGATGCGGAAAGGGTGCGGTCCCGCCGGAGCTCATCCATCTGGGCGGGGTGCTCGACGAGATCGATCAAGCCGTGACTGATCGTGTGACGGGTCGTCTCGTTGCCGGCAACCATCATCAGGGTGAAGAAGTTCTTGAACTCGAGGTCGGTGAGGGGCTGGCCGTCAGGCTCGGCAGTGAGCAGGGCAGTGATGATGTCGTCGGCGGGCTGATTGCGCCGCTCCCGGGCCATTTCCTCGGCATAGCGAAAGACCTCCAGCGCGGCCGGCGAGCGGAACGGGAGAAGCCGGTACTCGTCGCTGTCCATTTTGTCGATCACCACCGGGGTGTATTCCGGGTCCGCGTTGGAGATCATCTGATCGCCCCATGCGACCAGGCGTCCGGCGTCTGACTCCGGCACGCCGAGCAGCCGGCAGAGCAGCCTGATCGGCAGCTCCCGGGCGATCTCGGTGACGAAGTCGAACTCACCCAGAGGCAGGACCCGGTCGAGGACGTGGCCGGCCAAGGTCCGGAAGGCGCTCTCGTAGGTGGCCACGACCTTCGGAGTGAATCCCGGCTGGACCAGTCGGCGCAAACGGGCGTGGTCCGGCGGGTCGAACTCCATCATCGTGCGTCGCGCCTCCAGCTCGTCTGGAGCCATCTGCTCGATCCTGATTCCCCTCGACGCCGTGAAGCGCCCGTAATCGCGGCTGACCGCCGAGATGTCGGCGTGCCTGGTCAAAGCCCAGAATCCTTGGCCGTCGCTCTCCTCGACCCAGGCGACCGGCTCCTCCGCCCGCATCCGGGCAAAGGTGGCGTGGGGCACGCCTCGCAAAAAGGTGTCGTGCGAGCTGAGGTCGGCGTGGGTCTCGGCGGGGTCCGAGGTGAGCGTGCTCGGGGACATCGCCACCATGATCGCAGCCGGCCACTCTGTACCGTGTGCGGCGATGGCCGACTACCGAAGGATCCTCCTCGACGGGTTGGCGACCAGCGTCACGAGGGAGGGCGGGGACCTGGTGGCGGGGGATGGCCGGCGGATCCGAGCCGAGCAGGCGGTCCATCTTCCTCCGGTGGAGCCGAGCAAGATCCTCGCCGTCCATCTCAACTACCGGAGCCGGGTCGAGGAGTTCATGACGAAGCTGCCACCGGCCCCCACCTATTTCCACAAACCCACGACCGCTCTCAATTCCCACGGTGGGGCCGTGGAGCGGCCCACAGGCTGCAGGTTCCTCAACTATGAAGGAGAGATCGCCATTGTCATCGGGGAGAGGTGTCGGGACGTCTCACCATCCGAAGCCGAGGAGCGAATAGCCGGCTACACCATCGCCAACGACTTCGGCCTCCACGACTTTCGCGACACCGACGCGGGGTCGATGCTCAGGGTCAAGGGATCGGACACCTTGTGCCCGATCGGCCCCGGGCTCGTCACCGATTGGGACTTCAGGGACAAGCGAATCTCGACATCCGTGAACGGAGAGGTCCGCCAGGAAGGCAGAACCGACGAGATGGAATGGGATATGGCCTATCTCGTCGCCGACCTCGCCCGGACTATCACCCTGCTTCCCGGGGACGTGATCCTCTCGGGCACCCCGGCCGGGTCGAGGCCAGTGGAGCCCGGCGACGTCGTGACGGTCGCCGTCGAAGGCCTGGGTGAACTGACCAACATCATCGTCGAGGGGCCGTATCCGATCAGGACCGACGTGGGCGCCCAACCCAGCGAGTCGGAGGAAGTGGTCTCGACGGCCCTCGGGGGCGACTGGGAGCATCGGGGGATCCGCTCCCCGCGCGGGCCAGGTGCCGTGCACTACCAGTCAGATCTCGATGCCTGAGGGCGCGCGGCCGGTGGTTGTGTTGCTGCGCGGCGTCAATGTCGGCGGAGTTCGGGTGCCGATGGCCGAGTTGAAGGAGTTGTTGGCGAGGGAGGGCCTGGCCGAGGCCAGGACACATCTCCAGAGTGGGAATGTGGTCGTCACCCCGGCGGCAGGCGGCCCCACTCGGGTCGGCGAGATGGTGGAGAAAGCGATACGAGACGGCATGGGCTTGACCGTCCGTGTGATCGTCCGCACCCGTGAGGAGATGGCCGACATCGTCGCCACCAAGCCGTTCCCTGATGGCGGGGTCGATCCGAAAATGGTCCATGTGATCTTCCTCGAAGCTGCCCCGTCGACCGACCGGATCGCGGCTCTCGACCCGGGGCGCTCGCCCGAGGACGAGTTCTCGTTGTCGGGTCGGGAGATATACGTCCACTACGGGCCGGCCGGGTCGGGACGATCCAAGCTCGGTCTGGCCTATTTCGAGAAGGTCCTCGGTGTGGTCGGCACCGCCCGCAACTGGAACACGGTCACCCGGCTTCGCGAGATGCTGGAGGAGTGAGTTAAACCGACTCGAGGACCGCCGGGCTCAAGGCATCGATGATCTCGCTGAGGCGCTCCGGGACCACGCGATAGTGCACCCACCGGCCCCGTCGCTCCCCGACCACGAGCCCGGCCTCACGCAAGATGCCCAGATGGTGAGACACCGTCGCTTGAGCCAGCCCAAGTGGATCCTCGAGCTCGCAGCCACAGGCCGTTCCTCCGGGGGCGGCCGCCAGCATCGAGACGATCCGGAGACGGACCGGATCGGCGAGTGCGGCGAGGAGTGAGGCTGTTCGGGTGGCTCCTTCGAGCTCGAGCACCCCATTGAAGAGAGGTTCGCAGCATTCCATCGTCGTATTGACATTAGTCGATATATCGATCAGTATCAATGTATCGAAGGTCATCGATAAGAAGGGAGTTGTGATGATCCTTCTCGATGACAGTGGCGACTGCTGTGGTGGCGACGGAATCCGTTGCTGCTGAGTGGTTGCAGGGCCGGGGCGTTGCTCAACCGAGCAGTGCCCCGGCCGTCCTTCCTTCGTCGCAATCCTCGAGAAGCGGGCAGTGCCGGCACCACGGACCGGCTCTCCGGGAGAGCTCGCCCTGGGTGACCCATGCGGTGCGAACCGCATCCACCAATTCCCCGACCTCGCCAGCAACCCTTCCGACGTCGGCGGTGGAGGGGACGGTGTGATACCGCTCCCCCGTCCGCACCGATACGGCTTCCACATAGGCGGGTAACTCTCCTCGCTCGACGACCCAGAGGAGTGCATAGAAGAGCAGCTGGTCCTCGGGATCCGCGAGCTCGCCGGTCTTCCAGTCGACGAGCCGGAATCCCCCGAGATCCTCGCGATAGACGGCGTCGACGGTTCCCACCAGATCGACTCCCTCGGCGACGCTGGTCTCGATGGTGTGCTCGGACCCTTCGAACCCCTCCTTGGGCAGCTTCACGAAACGCTCGTACAGCTCCCGGACCTCTTCGATCACACCGGCCAACGACGACGGCCTCAGCTCGAGCCCGCCGAGCTTGTTGTTGAGGGCTGATCCTCCGATCTCCTCGCGGCATGCCTGCACGAAGTCCTCGGATGGGATTGGCCCGGACGTCAGGTGGCGGCTGAAGACCCGGTGAGCCAGGATCCCGACGAAGGACGGGCGGCTGTCCGGGCCATAGATCCCCTGAAGACGCGCCGCCGCCTGCGCCGGGCATTTCTTATAGGTCACATAGGTCGAGGCCGAGACCCTGATGGCGTCCCCAGGGACCATTTCGGGGAATCGGATCGTCACTCCGACCGAGCGTAGACCGAGGGTGTGTCACTTTCGGATAAGGACCTGCCGCTCATTACCATCGCCCGCCGGGCACAAGGTCGTTTTGGGGCGGCCTTTCCATGAAAAAGCAACTCTCCTCAATCCGCACTCCGCTTGGCGCGCTCGTTGTGGGTGTCGCCTGTCTTCTCTTGCTGCTGCTCGTCGCCTATGGCCTCACCAGGCTCGCCTCACGCGGCGAGGTGATGGGACGGGTCGAGGTAGCCGGCACCGCGATCGGGGGTCTCGACGAGGAGCAGGCTCTAAGTGCTCTGCTCGCCGTCGAGGAGGAGTATCTGGGGCGGCCCGCCGTGTTCAACATCGAGGGGAAGTTCGTGAGCATGCAACCCTCGGAGGCCGGGCTGGAGATCAACGAGCAGGCCATCGCAGATGAAGCGATGATGGTCGGCCGGACCGGGAACGTCTTCTCGCAGTTCGGCTGGTGGATCAGCCACATTTTCGCCACTGTCCAGGTCCCCGTCCGCGGCTCGATCGACGACGTCGCCATCGAAGAGGTCTTCGACACCTGGGACGCCGAGGTGATCGCCTTGCCACCCTCTCCGGGAGGAGTGGTGTTGACCGATGGGCGCCCAACGCCCGTGTACCCGATGGTGGGCACCGGTGTCGATCGGCCCGCCGCCCGCGCCATCGTCGAGGCCAGCCTTCTCGCCTTGGAGCCAGAGCGCACGTCGATCCCGACAACGACCATCGTGCCCGTGCTCACCAATGAAGACGTCGATCGCGCGGTCGTTGAGGCGGAGGCCATGCTGGTCGAACCGATCCAGCTGGACCATGAGGACGTCGAAGCGGTGTTCACCGTCGACCAACTGACCGAGGCGTTCCGATCGGAGACGGTGACCGAGAGCGATCCCCAAATCCTCAACTCGTTCGACCCAGCGATCATCGACGGCTACCTCAACTCGATCCGCGGTGAAGTCGAGGCCGAGCCCGTGAATGCGACTTTCGAGATCTCCGGTGATGCCATCTCGATCATCCCCGGCGCCAGCGGGACCAGGATCGATGCCGAGGAGACGGCAATTCGGCTCGCCGACGCCGCCGAGACCGCGAACCGTCAGGGCGAGCTTCCGCTGGTCGAGGCGGCGGAGCCAGAGGTGACGACCGAGTATCTGGAGAGCCTCAATATCAATCACCTGGTGGCCCAGTTCACCACCTACCACGACTGCTGCCAGGACCGGGTGGTCAACATCCATACCATCGCCGAGGCAGTCGACGGGACGATCGTCTCTCCTGGCCAGACCTTCTCGCTGAATGATCATGTCGGTGAGCGCACGGTGGAGAAGGGCTATCTCCCCGCGGGGACGATCATTGCCGGAGAGGTGGAGGACACGGTTGGCGGCGGGGTGAGCCAATTCACAACGACTCTCTACAACGCGGTGTTCTGGGGTGGCTATGAGGACGTCGAGCACAAGCCACACTCCTATTACTTCTCCCGCTACCCCGAGGGAGTCGAGGCAACTCTCAACTGGCGAAGCCCCGACCTCAAATTTCGCAACAACACGGATAACGGGATCCTCATCGACACCACCTACACCGATACTTCCATCACGGTCAGGATCTTCGGCGAGAACGATGGCCGGACTCTCAAGGGAGAGCAGTCCGACGGCCAGAGCCGGGCATGGGTCGACGCCGAGGGCGGCCCCACAGCGCTCCACGTCAAGGGCATGGTCTCCGACCGTTTCGCCCAAACCGATCCCCCACCTCCCCGGTACGAGCCGAACCCGGAGTTCGGTGTCAACCAGCAGGATCAGACCCAGACGGAGCAAGGTGGCTGGAGCGTGACGGTTACCCGTCGGATCCTGCTCGCGGGAGACGAGAACCAGGTCGTCGACGAGCAGGAATGGACCGTTCGCTACGCCCCGAGGTTCGCCGTGTTCGAAGTGCACCCGTGCATGGTCCCGGGGACGACCACTGCCTGCCCAACCACCACTACGGTGCCGCCGACAACGCTTCCCCCGACCACAGTGCCGGCGACCACAGTGCCCCCCGCGACCACGGTCCCGGCATCCCCCCCGACTACGCCGCCGGCGACTCCCTGACCGGTCAAGGCCCGGGGTAGAACAGCAGGAAGTCCTCGACTGTCGAGGTCACCGCGACCTTGCTCTCCTCGTCCCAGCCTCCGGGGCGTCTCACCGTGACCGAGTTCTGAAGCACGTAGACGTGGTCGATGCCGAGATCCAGATCGAAGAGCTCTCCGGCGAGGATCCCCGGGACGGCAGTGCCCCGGCTGCTCGGTGACATGGCCATACCGTCCTGACCGGTGAAGCTGCGGTCCGTATCGAGGATCAGGACGTCGCCGGCCTCTTTCATCTGATTCACGACAACGGCCTGACCCATGAGCGTCGGGATCGTACTTCAGGACCGCAGGCCCCGCGAGGCCTCACCGATCACGTGCACTTTGACCAGATTCGTCGAGGCCCGGAGGTTGGGGGGCACCCCGGCCACCATCACGACACGGTCGCCCTTGCTGACCACCCCCTCCTTCTCCAGGATGTCGGCGGCCGAGGCCAGCTCCTCGTCGGTGTACCTGCGCCGCTCGAACGGATGCGGGCTCACTCCCCAGTACATCGCCATCTGGCGCAAAGTCGAGTCATTCGGGGTGAAGGCGACGATCCTCGCCTCCGGCCGGTACTTGGAGATGAGCCGGGCCGTGTTGCCCGACTCGGTGAAGGCAACGATGGTCTGTGCCTCGAGATTCACCGCGATCTCGGTTGCGGCCTGGGAGACGGCCGAGGCAAGTGTGTTGCCGTCACCCACGAAGGGAATGGGGTGGTGACCCCGCATCGACAGGGTGCCTTCCTCGACGGCCACGCAGATAGCGGCCATCGCGCTCACCGCCTGGACGGGGTAATCCCCGACGGCCGTCTCGCCCGACAGCATCACAGCATCGGTGCCCGCCATCACCGCATGGGCCACATCGGTCACCTCTGCCCTCGTTGGCCTGGGGCTCTTGGTCATCGATTCGAGCATCTCGGTCGCGGTTATGGAGATGCGCCCGGCCGCGTTCGTCTTTTTGAGGATCTCGTCCTGGATGAGCGGGATCCGCTCCAACGGGAGCTGCACACCGAGATCACCGCGCGCCACCATCACCGCGGACGACGGCCCGATGATGTCGTCGAGGTTCTCATAGGCCTGGGCGAGCTCGACCTTGGCGACGATCGGCGCATCACCGGCCAGCTCACCGACGCTTCGCACGTCGTCGCCACTCCGAACGAACGACGCCGCGACGTAGTCGACGCCCAGCTCGCGACCGAAAGCGAGGTCCGCTTCGTCCTTGTGGGTGATGATCTCCAAGGTCAGCTTGCTATCGGGGAAGGCGACACCTTTGTGGTCGGAGAGGATCCCACCGACCCGCACGTCGGCGACCAGGCCTCCGTCTGTCCGGTCCACGACTTCGCACCGGATCAGCCCGTCGGCCAGCTGCACCCTGTCCCCGGGCACGACGTCCTGGAGCAGGGGCTCGTATCCGACCGGGATGACGGTCTCGCTTCCCATCGTCCCCTCGGGGACGAGGGTGACCCGCTGGCCGGGCTGCAGGCTGACCTTCCCATCGGCGAACTCGCCGACGCGCAATTTCGGCCCCTGGATGTCCTGCATCAGCGCCACGGTCCGTCCCGTCTGCTTGGTCGCCGATCGGACCCACTCGGCAAGCGCGCGATGGAAGTCGTGGTCTCCGTGCGAGAAGTTGAGCCGGGCGACATCGATGCCCGCTTCGACCAGGCCCAGGACGCCGGCTTCCGAGGCGACGGCGGGCCCGAGGGTGGCGATGATCTTGGTGTGCCGCTGCATGTGGGCTTGAAGCTAACCGCTCCCCATTCAGCCCGACATTCGCTCCCTGAGGATCTCGTTCACCAGACGAGGGTCCGCCTTGCCCTGGGTGGCCTTCATGACCTGCCCGACCAGGAATCCCAACACCTTCTCCTCGCCACTCCGGAACTCATCGATCGCTCGAGGATTGGCGGACAGCACGTCGGCCACGGCCTCCTCCAGGGCGGCGGTATCACTGACTTGGAGCAGATCGCGGCCCTCGGCCACCTGGCGGGGGCGGCCCTCCCCGGACAGGACTCCGTCCAGCACCTCCTTTGCCGCCGAGCTGGAAACCACTCCGCCCTCCACCATCTCGATCAGCTCGGCGAGACCGGGCCCGTCGAGGTCGACGTCACGCGGATCGATTGCAGCCTTGCGCAGCCATCCGACCACCTCGCCCGTGATCCAGTTGGCGGCCGACTTGGGGGAAGCACCGGAGAGCACCGCCTCGTGAAAGATCGCCCGAAGAGTCGGGTCTTGTGAGGAGAGGATCCCGGCCGTTCCCTCGGAGATCCCTTGGCTCAGGTAGCGGGCACGGCGATCGGCAGGCAGCTCGGGCAGTCGATCTCTGACGGTGGCAACCCATTCCGGTGTCATCACCATGGGCACCAAGTCGGGCTCGGTGAAATAGCGATAGTCGGAAGATCCCTCCTTGACCCGCATGGAATGGGTGACGCCCGACTCCTCGTCCCAGTGCCGGGTCTCCTGGATGACCGTCCCCCCCGAGTCCAGCAGGGCGCTCTGCCGTTCGATCTCGAATTCGACCGCCCTCTCCAACGAGCGGAAGGAGTTCATGTTCTTCACCTCGACCTTGGTCCCGTACACGTCGGCGCCCGCCGGCCTCACCGACACATTGGCGTCGAACCTGATCGAGCCTTCCTCGAGCTTCGCGTCGGACACACCGAGCTCGGCGACGATCGACCGGAGCTCCTGGGCGTACGCGCGGCACTCGGCCGCGCTGCGAAGATCAGGCCGGGACACGATCTCGACAAGAGGGACCCCGGAGCGGTTGAAGTCGAGGAGGGTGCCCTCCGCGGCGTGGATGCGGCCGCCGACGCCGACATGGGTCGACTTGCCCGTGTCCTCCTCCATGTGGGCGCGCTCGATCTCGATGCGCCGGGTCACACCCTCGACTTCGAGGTCGAGAAAGCCGTCGTGGCAAACGGGCACGTCGAATTGGGAGATCTGATAGTTCTTGGGAAGGTCGGCGTAGAAGTAATTCTTCCGGTGGAACACCGAGCGCTCCGACACCTGGCAGCCGAGTGCCAGCCCGACTGCCATGATCGACTCGATGGCCACCCGGTTGGTGACGGGGAGGGCACCTGGGAGACCGAGACAGGTGGGACAGACCCTGGTGTTGGGCTCCCCGCCGAAGTCGACGGCGCATCCGCAGAACATCTTCGAGATCGTCGCCAGCTCGACATGCACCTCGATCCCGATGACCGCCTCCCAGCTCATCGGGCCACCTCGAGCGCCGACGGCTCGATTCGGAAGTCCGCGAGTCGTTCCACCTCCGCCGCCACCTGGTACATGACCGTCTCACCCAAGGCAGGGGCCATCACCTGGAAGCCGATGGGCAGCCCGGCGTCGTCGAGCCCGATTGGCACCGAGATGGCGGGGTGACCGGCGAGATTGGCCGGGATGTTGCATATGTCCGAGAGGTACATCGCCAGCGGGTCCGATGTTCGCTCGCCGGCCTTGAAGGCCACCGTCGGGCTCGTCGGGGAGACGAGGACGTCGACCTGTTCGTAGGCCTTGGCGAAGTCGTCCTGGATGGCAGCCCGCACCCTCTGCGCCTGGCCGTAGAACGCGTCGTAGTAACCGGCGGAGAGCGAATAGGTGCCGAGGAGGATGCGGCGAGTCACCTCGGGGCCGAACCCTTCTGCCCTCGTTCGCGCCATCAGCTCTTCGGTGGTGGCACCGTCGACCCTCAACCCATAGCGGATCCCATCGAACCGGGCCAGATTGGAAGAGGCCTCGGCCGGGGCGATCAGGTAGTAGGCGGACAAGGCGATGTCGAAGGTCGGGAGCGAGACTTCGATCACCTCCACGCCCTCTTTCTCGAGCCTCGACACCATGTCCCCGGTGGCCGCTTCGACTGCCGGCTCATAGCCCTCGCCGGAGAGCTCCGACACCACGCCGATGCGAATCCCCTCCACGCCCCGATCGAGGCCGACGGTCGGATCCGGATACGGGCCCTGATGGGACGTCGAGTCGAGAGGGTCGTATCCCCAGATCGAGGCCAGGGTCAGGGCAGAGTCCTCCACGGTGCGGGTGAAAGGGCCGATCTGGTCGAGCGAGGAAGCGAATGCGATCAGCCCGTATCGGCTCACGGTGCCGTAGGTGGGCTTCATCCCTACCACACCGCACAACGAGGCAGGCTGGCGGATCGACCCTCCCGTGTCGGACCCGAGCCCGAGGAGGGCCGATCCCGCGGCGACAGCCGCGGCGGAGCCGCCCGATGAGCCGCCCGGAACCCGGCTCAGGTCCCATGGGTTGTACGTGGTCCCATAGGCCGAGTTCTCCGTCGACGAGCCCATGGCGAACTCGTCGAGGTTGGTCTTGCCGATGATCACCGCTCCACCGCTGCGCAGCTTGGTCACCACGGTGGCGTCGTAGGGCGGGACATAACCGGCGAGGATCTGCGAGGCGGCCGTTGTCTCCACCCCGCGGGTGCACATGTTGTCCTTGAGAGCAGTGGGGATGCCGTGCAGCGGGCCACGATCGATCCCGTCGGCGAGATCGGCGTCGGCCTGACCAGCTGCCTCCCTCGCTCCTTCCGCATCGATGGTCAGGAAGGCATGCAGCTCGGCCTCGGTCCGGGAAGCAGTTTCCAAAGCAGCCTCGAGCAAGGCGGACGCACTGGTCTCCCCAGCGCGAAGCATCCGGCCTGCCTCGGCGATGGTCGACGCGATCACTCTGTTCCCATCGCAGGTGGGACCACGAAGTTGCCGTCGAGCGCCTCGGGGGCCTGAGCCAGCACCTCCGCTCTGTCCAGCGACGGCCGCAATTCGTCTTCCCTGAGCGCATTGGAGAGACCAAGTGGGTGAGCAGCCTCGACGTCCGGCTCGACTTCCAATGACTGGACCCGGGCGGCGTGATCGAGGATCACACCGAGCTGTGCCTTGTATGTCTCGAGCTCCGCTTCGCTCAGACCAAGACGGGCCAGACGGGCAACATGTGCGATATCGATGTCTATGGGCATCGGCGCCGAGTCTAAGAGGCCCCCGTGGGGGCTATTCCACCCGTCTTGGCGCGCCAGAATGGATGGTGTGGCCCAGAAGAACCAGCTCAGGAGCACCGCCATCATCATGGGGGTCGTCGGGCTGGTGGTGATCGGGATGGGTCTGGCGATGCTCCTGTTCGACGAGCAAGGCCTCGGTAACAACCTGGGTGGGTTGCTGATCAGGGTGGGGGCCGTCTTGGGGGCCGTGGCACTGATACTGCCCAACATTCGAAAGCCGTCGCTACCGACACTCATCGTGGCCGGCCTGGGGCTCGTCCTGGTCCTCGCCCGTCCCGCTCTGGTATGGGCGGCTCTGATCGGGTGGGGCTTCTGGGTCCTGCTCGGCCGTCAGCGGAGCACGACGAGCAAGGACTCGTAGACCCAGCCGAGGTCGGAGATTCGGACCGACTCACCCGGTTTGTGGGCCAGCGCAGGCTCGCCAGGGCCGAAGTTGAGCGCGGGGATCCCGAGCGCCGAGAGCTGGCCGACGTCCGTCCATCCCTGCTTGCCGAGGACCGATGCCCCGGACCGATCGATGAGGGCGCGGAACAGGGGATGGTCGATGTCGACCGAGCCTGACGGTGCCACATCGGTCACGTCAACCCGGTCGGCCTCGGCGCAGATCTCGATCAATCGGGCGACAGCCTCGTCCTGGTCGCGGTCTGGGGCGAAGCGATAGTTGACATTCATGGTGAATTCCCCCGGGATCACGTTCCGGGCGACGCCGCCATGGGCCATCGTCACCGAGACGACCTCCAGGAACTTGAGGCCGCCGACCAGGTGTAGGTCGGGGCCCAGCTCTCTCATCCGGGTCAGGAACGGGCCGGCCTTGGTGATCGCATTGTCCCCTAGCCAGGGCCGGGCCGAATGGGCCGGCTCGCCGATGAAGCTCACATTGGCGTTGATCGACCCCTGGCACCCCGCCTCGATTGCCCCGTCGGTCGGCTCCAGCACGACCGCGGCCGACGCGGCTCGGAGCCAGGAGGCGTCATCGAGCACCATCGCTAGCTGGTTTCCGCCGAGTGGGCCCTCCTCACCGGCGTAGAAGACACCAACGGCCTGCGCCGGACCGAGGGTTTCGAGGACATGGATCATCACCGCCAGCCCTCCCTTCATGTCGGTGGAGCCGAGTCCGTGCACCCGATCGCCGTCCACTCTCGCCCCGTCCTCGCCCTGAAGCGGCACGGTGTCGAGATGCCCGACCAGCAGAACCGCTCCCTCCTGGGGCTCTCCCACCACAAGGGAATCGCCGATTGTCTGCTGCGGCAGACCGTCGAGACGAGTCGCAATGGCGTCCCGAAGGACTGCCTCGTCGCCGGTGACTGAAGGGATATCGACGAGCCAGGTCAGAGTCTCGACCAGATCGGTCAAAGCTGAACGTCCAAATCGCGGAGGAAATCGTTCAGCGAGGTCTTTTCGTCGGTGGCTGCGGTCCGTCTGCCGATGATCAAGGCGCAGGTGAGGTCGTAGCTGCCGCTGGGGAATTGCTTGGGCCTGGTCCCCGGGACCACCACCGCACCAGCGGGCACCCTCCCCCGGTGCTCCACCGGCTCCGGACCGGTCACGTCGATGATCGGGGTCGATGCGGTGAGCACGGTATTGGCTCCCAGCACCGCTTTCTCCTCGACGACCGTCCCCTCGACGACGATCGACCTGCTGCCGATGAAGGCCCCATCCTCGATGATCACCGGACGCGCACCCGGCGGCTCCAGCACGCCGCCAATGCCCACCCCACCGGAGAGATGCACGTCCCGACCGATCTGGGCGCACGACCCGACAGTCGCCCAGGTGTCGACCATGGTGCCGGAGCCCACATAAGCACCGATGTTCACGTACCCCGGCATGACAATCACCCCCGGCTCGCAGAACGCCCCGTATCGCACGGTGCCGGGTGGCACCAACCGGATCCCTTGCTCGGCCAGACCGGTCTTCAGCGGGATCTTGTCATGAAACTCGTACGGGCCGATCTCGAAGGTCTCCATGGCGCGGAGCCGGAAGTAGAGAAGGATGGCCTCCTTGACCCACGGGTTCACAACCCAGTCGGAGTCGACCTTCTCCGCCACCCTCACTTCGCCCCGATCGAGTGAGGCGATGGTTCGCTCCACCGCGTCAGCGGCTGCTGCGGGCTCGATCTCACCGGCGAAGGCAGCGCGGATGGTGTCTTGGTCGGGCAACTGGCTCCCTCGTCGGTCTGGCGGCAGGGTAATTGCATCCACCCACCGCTACGGTGCGAGCCGATGCCCTACCGCCTCCTCTACATCGGGCTCGGACTCGTAGCCGTAGCCGCCATCGCCTTTGGGATCGCCTTCAACCGGAGCGGTGACGAGCTGGTCGTGCCCGAGCAGATCGAGGCGATCTCGCCCAGCCCGGGGGACCTGGTACCCCCCCAAACAAGTGTCGAGGTCGACCTGCCAGTGGCCTACCGGGCGGACATCTACATCGACGACTGGCTGGTCACCGACGTGGTCTTCGTCGAGGGGACGGGTGTCTACCGGTGGTCGCCCTCGCCGCAGAACCCGACCATCACCGAGTGGGCCCCCGGCGAGCACACCGTCCGGGTGGTTTGGGACAAGATCAGCGGCCTCCCCGACCCGGGCGAATACGAATGGTCCTTCCGGGTCGGGTGAGGGTCATGATGAGGTTGCTGCACACGCTGTTACTGCGGGACCGGAATCGGTTCGCTGCGGCGATAGGCGACCAGCGCCATGGTGTAGGAGACAATGAGGATCCCTGTCGCCCAGGCCAGTGCCTCCCAAATTCGAGGCCCGGCTATTCCCTCGATGAGGAGTGAGCGAATCGTCTCGACTATCGGGGTCAGCGGCTGATTCTCTGCGAAGCTCCTCAGCCACGGCGCCATCGAGTCGGTCGGCACGAATGACGGGCTGATGAAGATCAGCAGGATCAGGATGTAGCTGAATGCGCCGGCGCCTTCGACAGTCTTGGCGATCAGGCCGAAGAACATGGCCAGCCAGGTGGTCGCCAGTATGAACAGGATCAGGAAGCCGGCGAACAACAGCCAGGCGGCAGGGCCGGCAACCGGGCGAAATCCGATGATGAATGCCACCACGAGCACGAGGACACAGGAGAGCAGGTTGGAGACCGTCGATGACATCGCCTGGCCACTCAACACCGAAGAAGGTCTCACCGGCATCGTCCGGAAGCGGCTGATAATCCCCTTCTGCATGTCCATGCTGAGACGGAAGGCGGCGTAGGCGATCCCGCTGATCACCGTCATGACGACGACGCCTGGGGTCAGGAAGTCGACATAATCCACCGAAGTCTGCGGCCCGAGGGCGCCGCCGAACACATATACGAAGAGCAGCATTAGGGCGATCGGCGTCAGGACGACGGTGATGATCGTGTCCATGCTGCGTGTCGTGTGACGGAGGCTCCGCTTGGCCATCGTCCAGGTGTCAGTGAGAGTTCGCATGAGTTTCTTCCTTGTCTTCTCCGAGGATCTTGAAGAACACGTCGTCGAGAGTCGGTGCCTTCGCATTGAATCCGGTTGGCTCCAGACCGGCGTTGTTGAGCCTGATGAACATGTCGGCCATGTCGGCCACCGAGCCACTGCCGGCGACAACCAGCTTCGAATCCATCTGGCTCAGCTCATATCCATCCCCCAGCGCTCTCTGAGCCGCCGCCAGCTCTGCTTCGTCGCTGAAGTCCAGTTCGACCAGCCCGGCCGGCACCATCGCCTTCAACTGTTCCGGCGTCCCGTCGGCCACGACTCGGCCTCCGTGCAGGATGGCGATCTGGTCGGCGAGGCGGTCGGCCTCCTCCAGGTACTGGGTGGTGAGGAAAATGGTGGTCCCCTTCCCGGCCAGCTCCCGGATGGTCAGCCACATGTCGTTCCGACTCTTCGGGTCGAGCCCGGTCGTCGGCTCGTCGAAGAAGATGATGGGCGCTTCGCCGACGAGACTCATGGCGATGTCGAGCCGGCGCCCCATCCCACCTGAGAAGGTGAGCAGACGACGGTCCGCCGCATCGTTGAGGTCGAATTTGTCGAGCAAGGAAGAGGCGACCCCTTGGGGATCGGCGACGTGGCGTAGCTCGCCCATCAGCACCAGGTTCTCCCGAGCGGTGAGCATGTAGTCGACGGCTGCCGACTGCCCGGTGACACTGATCAGCTCCCGGACCCTGTCGGGTTGGGTCGCCACGTCGAACCCGCCGACGATCGCGTTGCCCCCGTCGGCCTTGATCAACGTGTTCAGGACGTTGATGGTGGTCGTCTTGCCCGACCCGTTGGCGCCGAGTAGGGCGAATACGGTGCCCCGTCTCACGGTGAACGAGACGTCATCGAGCACCGGTACTCCCTTGTATCCCTTCTCGAGGTGCTTCACCTCGAGAGCATTTGCTTCGTTGATGGCTGTCATTAGCTCCTTCTTTCTCTTCGGTAGTCGCCTAGGCGCCCGCGCGGTTGATCACGATGTCGCCGTACGAGGTGCGCGCTCGGACCTCGACGGTCGAATTCGACGGCTCCGAAGCAGCCGAGGCCTGCAAAGAGCTGCGCACGTTCCCGAACTTCGTCTTCAGGTCGAGGAATGCGGCCGTACCTTCGTGGATGCCGACTTCGATCTCGCCGGCTGCCGTCTCCATGACGACAGTTCCACTGACGACATCGCCGATTCGAACACTGCCGTTGGCGGACTTGGCGACAACGGAAGCTCGGGCCTGACCGATGACGATGTCGCCATTGGCGGCTTTGACCCGAAGGTCGCTGCCGACCGCGTCGATCCTGGTCGAGCCGTTCCCGTTCTTGACGACTGCCGGCCCGTCGACCACGCCAACTCGGACCTGGCCCGACCCGGTTGTGACCTCGGCGCCTCCGGCAACATGGTTGACATTGACCTCGCCCATCCCGGTGTGCACCGAGAGGCGCCCGGTCCGGTCCACACGAACGTTGCCCGCGCCACTTCGGAAGGTGGCTTCCTCGAGACGGCCGTCCGCCTCGTAAGCCCCCATGTCCGAGCCACCGTGAACGTCGGAGCCGGTGGGTAGCTCAATCGTGACGTCGATCGACCCAGAGCCGCCGAAAGGCGTGTACCTGGTCCAGTCCTTCACCATCCTGACCGACAATCGGCCATTGGAGTACTCGACGATGGTCTGTTCCGCTGCCTTGACGTCTGATCCCTTCGCCGGGTTGGTTGGGCGTACGTCGACTGCGGTGTCGGCCCGATCGCCGGCGATGATCCTGACGTCGGCCACTGTCAGATCGAGCGTCGCGGAGATCGGCTCGGGAGTCTCGAAAACGGGCATGGCTACTGCACCCATCCGGTGTACTGCTGCCCCATCGAGGGACCGCGACGGCCATCACGAGCTCCCGGCTCCAGGGCAGCGACCACCGCGCGCACCAACCAGGCATTGACCGAGAGGCCCTCCCGGCTTGCAGCCTCGTCGACCCGGGCCTTGACGTGGTCGGGCAGGCGAAGCGTGGTCCGCGATGCGCCGGTCTCATCGATCTCACCCGAGCCGGCGGTCTCGATCCTGGTCGCTGCGACGTCCTCGAACGATTGCTCGGTTGGCGGCAAGGTCACCACGAACTCCGGCTCCCGGCCGCGAAGACGCACATCAACAGAGCCCGGGGCGAGCTCACTGGTGATTTCGCTGGCGGCATCGGAGAGTGCTTCCAGGAGGACGAGCCTGGTGGCCGAGTCGAGCGGGATGATGAGACGCTCGGCCAGGGCCCGAGCCTCGTCACCACCGGCCTCGGCGGCGACCATGAGCTCCCGACGAAGGGTTTCCACATGCGGTGCTAGATTCATGACACCACTGTGACACCATTTCTGGTGTCTGTCAAGACGCCAGTCCGACACCACTAGTGAATTGATACATTTCTCCGATGGAACGGTCAGCAACCAGCCCCGATGTGTTCTTCGCCTCGCTACCCGACCCACCGCGGTCCGACGTCGAACGTGTCGACGCCGTGCTGAGCAAGGTGATGAAGGGCCACTCGCGGGTGCTCTGGGGAGGCAAGTTCTGGGGTGGGACCGAGCAGAGCATCATCGGCTACGGAGACCTCACCTACGACCGGCCCGGCAAGGAGACGGTCGAGTGGTTTGTGGTCGGTCTCGCCCCGCAGAAGAACTACAACAGCATCTACGTCAATGCCCGCGCCGAGGACGGGTACCTGATCCAGCGATACGCCGACCGGCTGGGCAAGGTCAAGGTCCGTAGCGCCGCCATCACGTTCAAGAAGGCCGACGATCTGGATCTGAAGGTGCTCGAGGAGGTGGTGGCGCTGGCCCGGGACCAGATGCCCTAGCCGGGCAGCGCCGACAAACCCTTCTCCAGGACCTCTTTGAAGGTCTCACCGTCGATGATCGGCACCCCGAGCTCCTCGGCCTTGCGCGACTTGGAGGCCCCGGGCGACTCGCCGACGATCAGAGCGGTCGTCTTCGAAGAGACGGATCCGGTTGCCTTGCCACCCCGCTGCTCGATCGCGGCTTGGGCGTCCTCCCTGGTGAAGCCCTCGACGGTGCCCGACACCACGAAGGTCGCCCCGGCGAGCAGGTTGCCGCCGACACCTGCCTCCACCTCGTCCTCGAGACGCACACCGGCCTTCCCCAACTTCTCGACCAGGTCGCGATTGATGGGATCAGCGGCCCATTCCGCCACGCCCCTTGCGATTTTCGGGCCGATGCCCTCCACCTCGGAGATCTGCTCCTCGCTCGCCACCATCAGGGCGGGGAGTCCCTTGAAATGCCGGACCAGTGTCCGGGCGACCGTGCCACCGACGTGGCGGATGCCGAGAGCAGTGAGAAGCCGGGCCACGGGGCGGTCCTTGGCCGCTTCGATCGCCCGGCGCAGGTTGTTCACAGAGATCTCGCCCCATCCTTCTCGGCCCTCCAGCTGACCGACGTCGAAGGTGAAGATGTCGGCCGGGTCAGTGATCATCCCCTCATCGAGGAGCAGGTCGATGGTCTTGTAGCCCATGTGCTCGATGTCCATGCCACCCCGCGAGGAAAAATGGAAGAGCCACTCCCGAACCCGCGATGGGCATTCGAAACCACCGGTGCAACGGGCAACCGCCTCTCCCTCCACCCGGACGATCGGGTTGCTGCAGAAGGGACAGACCTGTGGCATCGACCACTTCTTCAGCCTTCCCTTCCTCGCTGCCACGACCGGTCCGACCACCTCGGGGATCACGTCGCCGGCACGGCGGACGATCACTTGATCCCCAACACGCACATCCTTCAGGGCGACCTGATCGGCGTTGTGCAGCGTGGCCAGCCCCACGGTCGCCCCACCCACGAACACCGGCTCGAGCACGGCAAACGGAGTGGCGGCACCGGTCCGGCCGATGTTGATCTGAATCGCTTTGAGCAGGGTCACCTGCTCCTCGGGGGGGAACTTGTAGGCAATGGCCCACCTCGGCGCCTTGGCGGTGAAGCCCAGCGAATCCTGATCGGCCAGGGAGTCGGCCTTGATCACCACCCCATCGGTCTGGTACCCGGTCCCGTGACGCCCTTTCTCGGCCCTTTCCACGTAGTCGATGACCTCATCGATGTTGTCCAGTCGCTCGCTGGCCGGGTTGGTCCGGAACCCGGCGTCACGCAGATACTGCATGGTGTTGGTGTGCGTCTCGAGGCCGGGACCACCCTCCACCAAGCCCAGTTGATAGACCCAGATCGCCAGGTTGCGCGACGCGGTCACCGTCGGGTCTTTTTGCCGCACCGAGCCGGCGGCGGCGTTGCGCGGATTGGCAAAGATCCTGTCCCCTGCTTCGGCTTGGCGCCGGTTCAGCTCCTCAAATGCTTTCTCCGGCATGTACACCTCCCCGCGCACCTCGAGGACTGCCGGATGATCCTCGCCCAGCAAACGCAACGGGACCGACTTGATCGTTCGCAGATTGGCGGTGACGTCCTCACCGGTGACGCCGTCGCCTCGGGTGGCTCCGGTGTCGAGGACCCCGTTTCGATAGGTGAGCACGACCGCCAACCCGTCGATCTTGAGCTCGGCCGCGTAGCCCTCAGGGGGCCGGCCGAGCTGGCGCTCCATACGTTGCTCCCACGCCAGGAGCATCTCGGAGGAGTCGGCGTTGTCCAGCGAGAACATCGGGCGAAGATGGCGAACCGGGGCGAAGAGGTCCCCCACCGGGGCGCCGACACGCTGGGTCGGGCTGTCCGGTGTCACCAGCTCCGGGTGCTCGTCTTCGATGCGGCGCAGCTCTCCGATCAGAGCGTCGAATTGGGCATCGGAGATGATCGGGTCGTCGAGCACGTGATATCGGTAGAGGTGCTCATTGACCTGCGAGCGCAGCTCCTCGATCTGGATGGTGTCGTCGGGCATCTCTTCCCGAAGTTACCGCCCCGTCGTCACAGAAAGGTCTGGGCGATCAGGGCGCCACCGAGCACCCGGTCGTCGTCGTAGAAGGCGACTGTCTGCCCGGGCGCCACCGCCTCCTGCGGTTCGGTGAACAGCAGCCGATCGTCGTTGAATGTCGCTTCGACCGGCTCGCCGTGAGCGCGATATTGCGCCATCACGTGGCCGTCGGTGGGGACACCGTCTGTCCAGGTGAGTTGACGGATCTCGACACCACCCACCGCCAACTCCTCGCGCGGCCCCAACACGACCGTCGAGGTGCCCGGGTCGATCCGCACCACAAACCTCGGCTCGCCGACGGCGACTCCCAGCCCTCGTCGCTGACCCACGGTGAATCCGACGATCCCATCGTGGTGGCCCAATTCGGTGCCATCGCTCGCCACCAAGGTGCCAGGCTCGAAGACCTCTGGGGCGGTGTCACGGAGAAAGCCGCGGTAGTTCCGTTGTCCGACGAAGCAGATGTCCATCGATTCGGGCTTGGCCGCGGTGCGCAGCCCCATCTCGGCCGCGACCGCCCTGACCTCTGGCTTGGTCAGCTCTCCAACCGGAAGCCTGATCCTGGAGAGCTCGCGCTGGGTCAGCATCGAGAGGACGTAGGACTGGTCCTTGGCCCGGTCCTTTCCGCGATGGAGGCGCCAACTCCCATCGACGCTCAGATTCCGGGCGTGGTGACCGGTGACGAGGACCTCAGAGTCGAACTCGGCGAGCCCGTTGAGAAGCCGATCGAACTTGACCATGCGGTTGCATTCGATGCAAGGGTTGGGGGTACGACCCGAGCCATAGTCGCGAACGAAGCGGTGGACCACGCCTTCACGGAACTCTTCTGTGTAGTCGAGGACGTAATAGGGGATGTCGAGTTGGGCCGCTACCCGACGCGCATCCTCGGCGTCCGAGACAGTGCAGCATCCCGCTGTTGGTGCCTCTCCGTTAGGTCCCGACCACAGCTTGAGCGTCACTCCGACCACGTCGTGGCCGTCGGCCTTCATGAGGGCCGCCGCGACGGAGGAGTCGACGCCGCCGGACATCGCGACAAGGGCCCTCATCGCAGCTCCTCGATCAGGGCGACAGTGATGGCAGCCGCCTCCATCGCCTCGTCATCAGTGCTGTTCCAGCCGAAGCTGAAGCGGACGCTCTCCCGTGCCTCCGCGGGGGTCAGGCCCATTCCTTCGAGGACGTGAGAGACCTCGGATGCCCCTGATTGGCAGGCCGAGCCGGCCGACGCCGCAACACCTGCCCGATCGAGTCGCATCAGCAGTGCCTCGTTGCGCACGCCGGGGAACCTCACATTGAGATGATGGGAGGAGCGGCCCGTCTCCGGAGTGTTCACGATTGCGTCGGGGACGGCGGCCAGGACCCGCTTCTCGAAATCATCCCGGATCTGACCCACCTGGCTGCGGAACCGGGCTCGGTCCGCCACGGCCGCTTCCATCGCGGTAGCCAGCCCGACTGCACCCGACACGTCATGCGTCCCTGAGCGCCGCCCCAACTCCTGGCCACCCCCGTGGAGGACGGGCTCGAGTGCAGTCCCCTCTCGCACATAGAGGAAGCCGGCCCCCTTTGGCCCCCCGAACTTGTGCCCGGTGGCCGTCATGAGGTCCACGCCGAGTCGATCGACGTCGACGTGTTCGGACGAGAATGCCTGGACTGCGTCAGTGTGGAGGAGGACATCGGGCTCGTGCTCATCGATGGCGGATGCGATGCCGGCGATGTCCTGGATGACACCAGTCTCGTTGTTGAGGTACATCACGGACACGACCGACGTGTTGGCATCGACAGCCTCCACGAGGCTGGGCAGGTCGACCACTCCTCTCCCGTCGACGCCGACGACGGAAGTAGAGACGCCGAGTCGGCGCAGGAAATCGGTGGTCTCCAGGACGGCCTCGTGCTCCGTAGTGACTGTGACCACACCGCGCCTTGGGTTGCTGCTCAGCGAGGCTCCCTTGAGGGCGAGATTGTCCGACTCGGTCCCTCCCGAGGTGAACACGATCTCCCGTGGCCCGGCGCCGATGGCGGCGGCGACCCGCTCGCGCGCCTCCTCGAGGGCGTTCTTGGCGCGGCGGGACACCTCGTGGACGCCTGAGGAATTGCCGTAGACATCGTCGGCGAATGGGCGCATCGCTTCCCACACACCGGGGCGCATCGGGGTCGTGGCGGCATGGTCGAGGTAGATCATGTCGGCCTCAATTGTCGCAGGATGGGAAGGCTGTCACGATTCAGGGAATGGCCAAGCCGATCGACCTCGTGGTGACGATCGACGCGCCCATCGACCGGGTGTGGGCCGAATTGGCCGATTTCGGCTCCCATCCAGAGTGGATGGACGACGCAGCCACAGTTCGCTTCCTTACGGAGCAAACCACCGGCGTCGGCACGCAAATCGAGGTGGCGACCAGGGTTGGGCCGCTTCGTGCGACCGATTTCATGAACGTGGTCGGATGGGAGGAGGGGCAGAGCATCGTCGTCGAGCACAGGGGGTCGGTCACCGGTTCCGGCCGATTCGAAGTTCGGCCGCTGGCGGCGGGCACCGAGATGCGCTGGTGGGAGGATCTCCGCTTTCCCTGGTGGATGGGCGGGCCAGTGGGTCTGGCCATCGCCCGACCGATATTCAGACGAATGTGGCGGGGAAGTCTGGAGAGGTTGAGGGAACGTTTGGAGATCAGCGGCCCTTGAACTGGGCCTCACGTTTGGCGATGAAAGCAGCGACCCCTTCCCGGGCGTCCTCGGTCCGAAACGAGGCGTTGAAGGCGTCCCGCTCGATCAGCAGCCCCTCATCTACCGGCGTCCCGAATCCGGTGTTGAGCGCTGTCTTGGCGGCGGCGAGGGCCCGGGTGGCCTTGGTGGCCCATTCCCAGGCAGCCTCCATGGCGGCATCGAAGAGCTCGCCGGGCGGGAACACCTGATCGGCTAGCCCGATCTCCTGCGCCTCCGCTGCATCGACCTGACGCCCGGTGAGGACCATCTCCTTGGCGCGCTGGTAGCCGACGAGTCTCGCCAGACGTTGGGTCCCCCCGGCCCCGGGGATCAGACCCAGCAGTATCTCCGGCTGTCCGACCTTGGCGTCTTCGGCCAGGAAGCGAAAGTCCGCCCCCATCGCCAATTCCAGTCCCCCGCCCAGGGCGTAACCGTGGACTGCGGCGATGGTCGGCTTCTCCAGTGACTCGAGGACAGCTATCGCCTCCTGGAGCGTCCAAGCGCTCCGCTCCTCGACACCGGAGTCGTAGCTCGCCTGAAAGCCTTTGATGTCGGCGCCCGCGGCGAAATGAGGCTGCCCGGTGACCACCACAGCCCGGATCCCGGGGTCGGCGCAATCGGTGAAGGCCTCTTTCAACTCGCGGGCGAAATCCTCGGTCATGGCGTTGACCGGAGGACGATTGAGCCTGACCAGGGCGACCGCGTCATCCCTGCTCACTTCTACGAATTGCATCGGCCGAGGCTAGTTGTGGGTTCCGATAGCCGTGGTGGGGCGCACGCCCTAGGTTCTGAGCCCGACGAGTTCTCGGAGTCTCGGGTCGAGCCGGGGGCGGATGGGCGGATAGACCTGTCCGTCGGGTTTGCGGAAGACGGGTTTCTGGTCAGGGGTCATGTTCGATCCGCCAGCCGTGTTCATGGAGGAACCGGTGGTGATAACCACACAACAGGATCAGATTGTCCAGATCGGTCGGTCCTCCGTCCGCCCAGTGTCTGATGTGGTGGGCATGAACGAAGTTTCTGGTGCCACAGCCGGGGAATCGACAGCCCCCATCCCGGATACCAGAGCTGATGCCGTAACCAGGCCGGGATCAACCGGGAACGACGTCCGATCCCCAACACTTTCTGGTGGTCATAGACGGCACATTCCACGATCGGGTCACAGGAGAGTCTGCGGGCGGTCTCATTGGCGATCACCGGACCACCCTCCACCTCCGCCACCCCGGTGTCTCCGGATCCGACGGTGAGTGCTTCGAGATCGGCATGAACGGTGATCTGGGCCGGTGCGGCCGACTGGTCGCCATGATGTTGAAGCCAATTCCACCAACCCGTCGGCGAGTCGTTGCGGATACGGATCGAGGATCCCTGATTCCGGATTCACCGGGATCCGATCCGCTCTCTCCCGGATCGCCGATTCCACCAGATGAAGATCAGGACCGGGTAGATCGGCGTGGAGACTGCCCCGGATCCCGTCCAGGGTGTATTGGATCGACAGCCACCGATCCCGCCACGATTCCAGCACATCTAGAATTCGAAGGAGGATCCGCTCTCCGGGCAGCACGGTCCAGAGCCGGATTGGACAAACCGAGACATGCGGCGATCACCGCCTCCTCGGTATCCGGAGTGGCCAGCTTCGAGATCGCATCCACCTGATCCAACGACAACTCGCCGGCAGCGAACCGTTCCCGCAACACAGGCAGATCCTGGAGCCGACGAGCCACCCGAACCAGTTGAGCTGCAGTCGAATGACGCAGACCGAACCGGGCCGAAACCCACTGGGCAAGGTCGCGGGCCCCATCCGCGAGGAACTGTTGGCTGAGATCAGCGTCGATCAACCATTCACAGATCTCGGCGTAGAAAACAGACAGACCAGAGAACAGATGAGCCAAAACCCCATCCACCTGATCATTGGAAAAGCTCTCCCTCTCCATGCCCCCAACCTACGAAAAGGGTGTGACAGAAACAGGTCAGAAACCGAGCATCCAAAAAGAAATCTGAGAATTTCTCAGCTGCCCTCGATCGGCCGTCCCACCGTGAGTGCATCGCGCAACTCGGGCTCCATCTCGTTGAAGGCCGAATCGGCCAGGGTCCCGGTGGCGTCGAGGACTTTGGAGAAGAAACAGCGCGCTGCGGAGGCGAGAGCCACGTCGAGGATGTCCCGATCGCTGAGACCGGCCGAGCGCAACGCAGCGATGTCGCTCTTCTGTCACTGCGGTGGCGTCGTCGGCCACTTTCGTCGGCAATTAGCGGAAAATCTGCGTCTCGGTCTCTCCAGCGGCGGGTGATCTGGTTCTTGGACCATGCGGGCTACAACGGACGGCTCCATGTGCTCGTCGGCAAGGATCTCACCATGCGCCAGCGAGCAGTAGGTGGATCGAAGTCGGCTGGCCGCCCCCAATGGTGGCCAATCTCATACCGCGTCTCGGGTCCATCGGCTTGGCGATCGATGCGATCAAACCCCGCCAAGCCTGATAGGCGGCGGGGTGTAGTGAGAAAGTCCTCGAGTAGTTGGGCAGATACCCGACCCGCTCGATGTCCTTCTGATAATTGACCGCCACCTCCCCGCTGGCCTCGGCCTCGGCAATGGTCTTCAAGAACGACATCTGTTCTCCCTCACTGTCTGACTCCGGGCAGGTCCCTCATTCGGGGATGACTCCGTGGCTCGACCCGGCGGACTTTCATCCGGGCATCCACGACGACGACCCCTTGCTCCGGTTCGAGGACCTTGACCGGGTTGAGATCCATCTCCAGCAGCTCGGGCACCACGCTGATCAGCCCCGAGACCCGCATCAACGCCTCTTCCAAGGCAGTCACATCGCCGGCAGGCTGGTTCCGGTATCCCTCGAGGAGTCTGAAGCCCTTGGTCTCCCGCATCATCTCCGCCGCGTCGACATCGGTGAGAGGATGGATGCGAAATGCCACGTCCTGGAGGAGCTCGACATATATACCGCCCAGTCCGAAGACGACCAGGGGCCCGAAGTTGGGGTCCTGGGTCATCCCGATCAGCACTTCGTGACCGCCCGCGACGTATTCCTGGACCAGGACGCCCTCGACATCCTCGACGGCCCCGGTCACCTGCTGAAAGGCCTTCAGCACCTCCGCCTCACCCTCGACGCCAAGTGCCACGCCACCCACGTCGGACTTGTGCAGAGCCGAGCTCGAGATGACTTTCAGGACCGCCGGGCCGCCGAGGTCCCTCGCCGCCTTCACGGCCTCGTCTTCCGACTCGACGACCGACGAACGAGGCACCCGAAAACCGGCCTTCGTCAGGATCGACTCGACCGTGTCCGGGTCGAGCCACCCGCCCTCGGCGGGGACCGTCTTCAATGCTTCATCGACCAAGGCCCGGATCTCGTTCTCGGCGCCGGAATCGAGCCGCGCCTCGATCCCCGGATCGCGTTGGCGCCACTCGCCGTGTCGCACGGCCCGGGCCAGAGCGAGGGCGGCCGACTCGGGGAAGAGATAGGTAGGCACAGCCCTGCCTCCCGTCGAGCCGCCGAGGAAATGCGCCGCATCGCCGGTTTGCATGAACACCGAGAGCATCGTGACCTCCCCCTCGTGGGCGAGTTGGGCGCGGGTGAGGGCGTTGGCCACATCCTGAGTGCCCTCCGGTGTGACCGGCACATAGATGACCATGACCGCGTCGACCTCACCGGAATCCAGCAGCAACGACGTGGCGTGCTCGAACTCGCCCGGGCCACCCGAGGCGATCAGGTCGACGGGGTTCCTGGTCGATGCTTCGGCGGGCAGGCGAGCACCGATCTGCTCCTGGAGCGGGCCCGACAGCTCGGGGAGTGTCAGGCCATTGGCCTCGAGCGCATCAGCGGCGAGGATCCCGGGCCCACCGGCGTTGGTGACGATCCCAACCCGCTCCCCGGCAGGGATGGGCTGTCTGGCGAGGAGGTTGGCGGCGGCGAACAACTCCTCGATGGTGTCGACCCTGATCACCCCCGCCTGGCGGAAGAGCGCCTGAACCGCCACGTCCGATGATGCGAGGGCCCCGGTGTGCGATGAGGCGGCCCGGCTCCCCGACTCGGAACGGCCCGACTTCACCGCGATGATCGGCTTCCGACGCCCGATCCGGCGAGCGATCCGCGAGAACTTCTTGGGGTTGCCGAACGACTCCAGATACAGAGTGATCACATCCGTCTGTGGGTCGTCCTCCCAGGAGAGGATCAGGTCGTTACCGCTGACGTCGGCCTTGTTGCCAACCGAGACGAATTGGGAGATCCCGATGTTGTTCCTGGTGGCGTAGTCGAGGATGGCGATGCCGAGCGCGCCGGACTGGCTGGACATGGCGACATTGCCGGGCGGCGGGTAGACCGGGGCGAAGGTCCCGTTCAGCTGGACCGACGGGGCCGTGTTGAGCAGGCCCATGCAGTTGGGGCCCACCATTCGCATCCCGGAGTCACGGACGATGCCAAGCAACTCCGCCTCGAGTTTCGCCCCATGCTCACCTGTCTCGGAGAAACCTGCGGAGATGACGACGATCCCCCGGACCCCGGCTTGGGCACACTGGCGCGCCACGTCGACCACGAATTCCTGTCTGACGACGATGTAGGCGAGATCGACGTCGTCAGGGACCTCGGCAATCGACGGATAGGCCCGCACCGAGCCGATCACTTTCGCCTTCGGGTTCACCGGGTAGAGAGGGCCGTTGAAGCCGCCATTCAGGATGTTGCGGAATAGCCGACCCCCGATCGAAGTCGGGTCGGTGGAGGCGCCGATCACTGCGACTGAGCGGGGGAAGAACAACGGGAGGATCGATGCCGCGACGGCGCGCTTCTCACGCTCCCATTCCGCCTGGAGCATCCCTTCGCTCTCGGCTACCGGGAAATCGACGGTGAAGACGCCTTCGTCAATGGTGCGGGTCAGCTCGTAGCCCGAGTTGCGAAAGAGCCGCATCATCTGCCGGTTCTCCGGCAGGACGAAGGCTTCGAAGCGCTGCACTCCTTGTGAGCGGGCGTGATTGGTCAACAGCTGGAGGAGTTGTGTCCCGATCCCCCGCCCTTGATGCTCATCGGCGACGGCGAACGCCACCTCTGCCGTCCCCGCCTCATCGCGCTCACGGTCATAGCTGGCGAGCCCGATCATTTTCCCGTCGAGAATGGCAATGAGCGCCATGCGGTCGGAGTAGTCGACGTTGGTGAAGAACTCGACCTCTTTGGGCTCCAGAGTCTCCTTGATCCTGAAGAACCGGAAATAGCGCGATTCGGGCCCGAGACGCTCGAAGAACTCGACGAGGAGAGGCCCATCGTCGGGCCTGATCGGGCGGACCCGCGCCCCACCGCCGTCACGAAGAGCTACGTCGAGCTCGTATTCGGCGGGGTACTCGGCCACGGATCGCACGCTACTGCATCGTGAAATGCGAAAAGTCGGCGCATCCGGGTAGGTGCACCATTGGAGGGTTACACTTCCCGGTAACGGGGTTGATCTATGTGGGAAAGGAGAATCACAGGAACGTAGATCTTCCATCGCGCTTCGTGGGGCCCGGGCCCGGTTCCTCTCCCCTCCCCCACCCACCGGCCCGGGTCCCACGACCTTTTTCGCGAATCACAGGCGGCGTACGACGAGGGCGACCATGGACCACCGGTTCAGGTCAGGCTTCGTCCTTCCAACGGCACCAGTCCTGGAGGACTTCGGTTAGCTCCGCGGAACGGCGTTCGACATCGTCGGCATCGGCGAATCGCATCACCTGTGCTGTGTCGGTGTCACCCTCGAGTATCGGATGGTCGCCTGGGATCCGGGCCCCGGTGTGAAAGAGCAAGCTGACGAACTTCTTCGCCGGGTTGAAGCTGAAGATGTTGCCCTTGTAGGAATAGGTGGGGGTCGACCATTTGATCGACTCCTCGATTCGAGGATCGGCCTCGAGCGCCACAGTCCGCACCGCCTGCATCGCATCTTCCATCGGGTGCTGCTTCGTCTCGAACCAGGCATCCACGTCAGGGTTTCGCATTCTGTGCACCTATCGCTGTGCCCGGGGTGGGATTCGAACCCACACGAGCCGATTCGGCTCAAGGGGGTTTAAGCCCCTCGCGTCTGCATTCCGCCACCCGGGCCGGTGTGGCTCAGGGTATAGCCAGCAACTGCATGGCGACGGCGTCGAGGGTGTCGTGCTCCGATACGAGGGCCTCCGCCGCCCCGAGCGCGTCCATGACGCCTTCCGCCACCAACGCGCCGCCCAGGATCACCGGTGCCCGCTTCGGATCGAGGGCAGGGATGGCCGCCGTCTCGTCGATGTTCAGGCCGGTCAGTGTGTCGATGACGCGAGCCAGGCTCTCCCGGCCCATCCGGTAGCCGTGGACCATGTCGCTCGAGTACCTCGGCAGGTCCTGAGCGATCGCGGCCAGACTCGTCCACGTTCCGGCCACACCGACCAAAGTCGCGGTTTCCAGGTCGATCCCGGAGAACAGATCGGCAACGAGGGCACGTGCCGCCCTCATCTCGGCGGGTGGGGTAGGCCGGGTGGGGATCGCCCGTTCCGTGAGCCGCACCGAGCCGATGTCGTAGGACACCTCACTATGCGCGGTGACGAACTCGGTGCTCCCTCCCCCGATGTCCGACACGACCACAGGATCGGCCAGATCGACTCCATGAGTGGCGCCGGTGTAGGCGAGGCGGGCCTCCTCTTCGCCGGTGATCAACCTGGGTCTCACTCCCAGGGCCGATCCGGCGAGGTCGAAGAAGACCTCACGATTGCCGGCGTCCCGGGAAGCCGAGGTGGCTATCGCCACTCTCCGCTCCACCCCTGCGTCGTCCATTTCTGAACCGAAACGAGCTAGTGCGACGAGAGATATCTCGATTGCCTCGGGAGAGAGGGCGCCGGTCGCATCGACCCCACGCCCCAGACCGGTCACCTCCACCCATCGTCCCATCTCCTCGAGCGCATCGGTCACCAGAAGACGCATTGAATTCGTCCCGATGTCGACGACGCCGACCCTCACGGCTTGGGGGCCCAGGCCGGGTTTGCCTCTCCATCGAGAACGCACGGAACGGTGCAATCCAAGGGCTCGATCCAGTCCTGGACGAGCTCCCCAACCGGGTTGTCATTCCCTGCCCTGGCATGGGCGTAATGGGCATGGAGGCATTTGATCCCCGTCCTCGTTCCGCCGACCCCACCTGAGGGAGCCGGCGACGAGCCGGGAGCCAGCAGGGCGCTCCGCTCGGCCTCGTAGGAGGTGTGTGCCTCCAAGAGCCGGTTCCCGAAGTCCGGATCGACCTCGGCCTTCTGCTCGAGCCGTCTGATACCCCCCGCCCCCTCGAGTCGGCTGATCCGACCGACGGCCAGCGGGCAGGTCAGCCAGTACAGGGTGGGGAACGGAGTCCCGTCATCGAGGATCGGCGGGACACGGACCACGACAGGCAGCCCGAGATGACAGCGCGACACCGGAGTCGAATCGGCGCGAAGCGGGCGACCGATCTGGACCTCGACGACCTGAGGGTCGTCACCGGCCGTCATCCGCCCGATTCCAGGTCCCCGCCGGTCAGAAAATCCCAGACTCGGTCGACCCAGGTCCTGTCGTCGATCACCAGGACGTCGTCGGCGGGATCGGCCGACACCTCCGAGCCGGGCGGGTCGAGCACGACGTACGCGGTCTCTCCAGGACGGACGTAACCCAACTTCTCCCGGGCCAGCTTCTCGACCTCGGCGTCGGTGTTGAGCGCCTCGACATCGGCCTGGAGCTCTGCGTTGTCGGCCTCGAGGTCGGCGAGTCGCTCCTGGGCTGCGGTCACCTGCCGATGCGAGTCGACGATCTGGCGATAAGGCACGACCTGGGTGATGAAGGCGGCGCCGAGCAACAGGAAGAGAAGGGTGACGAGGGCGACACCGGGTCGCCGGAGCAAGGTCAAGGGGACCTCCGAAAAGCATCCCAGCCTGCGAATCGGGCTTCGCTGCCCAATGACTCCTCGATCCGGAGCAGTTGGTTGTATTTGGCGGTCCGCTCCCCACGAGCCGGTGCCCCGGTCTTGATCTGACCGGCGTTGGTTGCGACAGCGAGATGAGAGATGAAAGAGTCCTCCGTCTCGCCGGAGCGATGGCTCACCATCGATGCGTAAGAGGCGGCCTTGGCCATGCTCATCGTGTGGAGGGTCTCGGAGACCGACCCGATCTGGTTCACCTTGATCAGGATGGCGTTGGCCACCCCCTCACCGATGCCTTTGCGCAAGATCTCCTCGTTGGTGACGAAAAGGTCGTCGCCGACCAACTGGGTTCGGTCGCCGACGCGGTCCGTGAGCTCTTTCCATCCCTCCCAGTCGTCCTCGGCCATCCCGTCCTCGATCGACACCAGCGGGTAGCGCTCGACCAGGCCAACGAGATAGTCGACCATCTCGGACGACTCGAGCTCACCACCCTCGAACTCGTACTGCCCCTCGCGGTGGAACTCGGTGGCGGCCACGTCGAGGGCCAATGAGATCTCATCCCCGAGGCGGTACCCGGCGACGTCGATCGCCTCCACGAGCAACTCCAAGGCGGCCTCATTGGTCGGCAGGTCGGGAGCAAACCCACCCTCGTCGCCGACGTTGGTGCCGAGGCCTCGGCCGCCAATCACCCGCTTCAGCGCGTGATAGACCTCCACCCCGGCGCGGAGAGCCTCGGAGTACGAGGGGAGGCCGGCAGGCACCACCATGAATTCCTGGATGTCCACCGAGTTGGCCGCGTGGGCCCCCCCGTTGAGGACGTTGAGGCAGGGAATCGGCAGGACCCGGGCAGAAGGGCCGCCGAGGTACCGATAGAGAGGCAGACCGACGCATACCGAGGCGGCTCGGGCAACAGCGAGCGACACGGCGAGGATCGCGTTGGCCCCCAGCTTTCCCTTCGTCGGGGTCCCGTCGAGGTCGATCATGGTTTGGTCGATGTGCTCCTGGCGGGTGACATCCACTCCGACCAGAGCGGGCGCAATCGTTTCGATGATGTTGCCAACCGCCCTCGTCACCCCTTTTCCGCCCCACCGCTCACCGCCGTCGCGCAGCTCGACAGCCTCGAGAGTCCCGGTCGAAGCGCCGGAGGGAACCGCGGCGCGGCCGAACCCGCCCGAGGCGAACACCTCGGCCTCGACGGTTGGATTGCCCCGAGAGTCGAGTACCTGACGGGCGACGATGCGCTCGATCTTGGGCTGGGTCATTGAGTGGCAGATCCCCGGTTCGGCTGGAGGGCCAAACTACCAGCACCCCTCATCTGTGCAGGTGACCCCTCATAGCGTGTTCTTCGCTTCTTCCCAACGTTGGTCGAGCTCGTCGAGCGTCAAACCGTCCAGTGATCCGGCCGACTCCATGTGGCGGAATCTCGTTTCGAAGCGGTCGGCCGCGCCGCGCAAGGCGAGCTCGCCATCGATACCGAGGTGCCGAGCCAGATTGATCACCGAGAACAACACGTCACCCAGCTCGGCCTCCGCCTGAACCGGGTCGTCGAGAACCGCCTCCAGCTCGTCTAGCTCCTCGCGGATCTTGGGCAGAACCTCGGACGGCTCGGACCAGTCGAAGCCGACTTTGGCGGCCCGATTCTGGATCTTGGAGGCCCGTTGGACGGCAGGCATTCCGGGGGGGACGCCGTCCATGTTCGAATCCCGGCCGGCCCCGCGCTCCTCGTCTTTGATCTGATCCCAGTTCCGTTTCACCTCGGCGGCGGTGTCGACAGCGACATCTCCGAACACATGTGGATGGCGCCGCACCAGTTTCTGTCTCATCACCTCGGCGGCGTCGTCGATGTCGAACGCGCCTTTCTCCCGGGCGATCGCGGCGTGGAAAAGGACGGAGAGGAGCACGTCACCCAATTCGTCCTCCACTGCGGCATAACCGACCCAGTCCGGGCTCTCTGTGTCGAGCCTGCCCACCGCGTCGATCAACTCGTAGGTCTCTTCGACCAGGTATTTGATGAGGGTCTGGTGGGTCTGCTCCCGATCCCATGGGCATTCCTCACGCAAGATCCTCATCGTGCGCACCGCCCCGATCAGCCCTCCCGGCTCCGAGTCGATGAAGATCGAGGTGCGCCACCCGGCCAGGTCAGGCTCGACCTGATCGGGGGCGATATCGAGCCTGACCGCATCAGAAGATCCGAGACCCGCCAGCACAACGATCGTTGCCTCCTCCGGCAACACCCGGGAGATCTGAGCTGCGACTTCGGCGAGGATCTCGGGGCGATCGAGTTGGGCGACGATGGTCGGCTTGTCCAGGACCAGGGGATCAGGCAAGTCGTGGCCGTTGATTATCTGCAGGCCCCGGTCGAGGGGGTCATATCCGACTTCGGCGAGGATGGCGTCGACGAACGACTCGCCGGGAAGCACTTCGATTTCGACTCCCGACTCGAGCAGATTGCGAACTGTGAGCTCGCCAACCATCGGGCTGCCCGGGACTGCATAGACGACTGTGCCTTGGGAGGCCGCATCGAGGACCCGGTCGGCAATGGCCCGGTAGAGCTCATCGAAGGACTCGGAGACCTGGTAGAGGTCATCGCAGGTCTCGATCTCCCTCATCAGGCCCAATTGCTCCGCGGCAGGGTGCTCGATCGTGCGGACGATGACCCTCAGGTGGGGGTCGAGGAGGATAGTGCGGACGGCAGCCGGAATCCGGACGAAGTCGCCAGGGCCCAGACCGATGACCGTGATCACTCGGTGGGGGGAACCACCTGTGGGGTCGGGGTCGCCTGCCACGTGCCGTAAGTCTCGTCGACCGTCACGTCGGCTGCCTCGAACTGTTCGGTGAACCAAGTGTTTGCCGCCGCATTGACCGCCTCAGCCGTTAGAGACTCCTTGGCCTCTTCCTCGGTCGGGATCTCGTCATCCCTGAGCAGGATGACATGGAACCCGAACTGGCTCTCGACCGGGGCGGTCGGCACACCTACCTCGGCTGTGGTGAGCGCCTCGGCGAAGGCCGGGTCGTACAGGTCCGACGACTCACAACCCAGGTCACCTCCCTGAGCGCCGCTCCCGGTATCAGTCGAAACCTCGGCTGCGAGGGTGGCGAAGTCCTCGCCGGCCTCGAGACGGGCTGCGACGTCATCCGCTTCCTGCTGGGTGGCGACGAGGATGTGCGAAGCGCAATAGAGGGCCTCGGCGTCGGTCATGACGGTGTCGATCTCCTCCTGGGTGGGGGCGGTGACATCGGCCTCCAGAGTCTCACTGATCTGCCCGACGAGTAACTGGCTGAAGGCGATCCCTTGCAGGAGCTCCTCGGTTATCTGCTGTGACTCGAGAAAGTCCTCACGGGTCTGACCTTCGGTGGATGATTCCTCGACCAGGGCGTCGGCTTCGGTGGCGATCTCGGAATCCTCGATGGTGATCCCGAACTCCGCCTCGGCGGCGTCGGCGATGATTTGCTGCTGCACCAGGAACCCGAGCGCCGCGGCGAAATCCGCCTTCGGGATGGTGGTCCCTTCGGCAGGGACGAGGAGGGCTTCGACGTCCTCGACAGTGATGTCCTCACCGTTGACGGTGGCGGCGACGCCGCTTCCGCTCCCACATGCGGAGACGGCGAGCGCGGCGACGAGCAGGATTGATGCGTACTTCTTCAAGACAGGATCCTTCGGAAAAGGGGAGAGAGGAAAGAGTAATAGGTCGTAGGTGGTAGGTGGTAGGCGGTCCTAAGACCTATGACTTACAACTCTTCACTCCCACATTTCTTGGAGGAAGCCGATCAGACCCGGGACCAGGTCGCGTGGGGCGGGGATGAACAGCACCCCCTCCTGGGCGTTGAGGACCGAGCGGGGTTGGAGCCGCTTGAGTCTGACCTCTTGTGAGGTTTTCAGGTCCACCGGCCCCATCCTCACTTCGTGTCTGAGTTGGACTAGCTCCTCGAGACCTACCCGCAGCGCCTCGACCCGGAGACGGGCCAGAGAGATCAGTGCCTCCGCCTCCGGCGGCAAGGGCCCGAAACGGTCGAGCCACTCGGCGGCCACATCGTCCACCTCGGCATCCGTGGTGGTCGTGGCCAGCCGACGGTATGCCTCCAACCTGAGCTCCTGGTCGGCGACATACGACTCGGGGAGATGGGCGTCAACAGGCAAGTCGATCCGGACCTCGCGCTGCGGGGGCGCTGCTGGCTCCCGGCCCTCGAGCTCCGAAACGGCCTCCGCCACCAGCTCCGCATAGAGATCGAAGCCGACGGCCGCGATGTGCCCGCTCTGCACCTCTCCGAGGATCGACCCGGCGCCTCTTATCTCGAGATCGCGCAGAGCCAGCTGGAACCCTGAGCCGAGGTCGGTCGCCTCGCCGATGGCCTCGAGTCGCCGATGGGCGTCCTCGGTCAACGACTGGTCGGTGGGATGGAACAGATAGGCATATGCACGCTGATCCGATCGTCCCACCCGGCCCCTCAGCTGATAGAGCTGGGCCAGTCCGAGAAGGTCGGCTCGCTCCACTATCAAGGTGTTGACCTTGGGCAGATCGAGACCGGATTCGATGATCGTGGTCGCCACCATCACGTCGTATTCGCCGTTCCAGAAATCGATCATCACCTGTTCGAGCTGACCTTCGGACATCTGACCGTGGGCCACCACATAGCTGGCATCGGGCACGAGCTCCTGGAGACGGGCCACCGCCCGGTCGATCGACTGGACGCGGTTGTGCACATAGAAGACCTGACCTTCACGCAGCAGCTCCCGTCTGATCGCTGCCGACACCGACTGCTCCTCATAGGGCCCGACATAGGTGAGGATGGGATGACGGTCCTCAGGCGGTGTCCGGATATGGGACACATCCCGGATCCCGGTCAGCGCCATCTCCAGTGTTCTCGGGATCGGGGTGGCGGTCAGGGTGAGGACGTCCACGCCGACCTTGAGCCGCTTGATCTCGTCCTTGGCCGAGACCCCGAACCGCTGTTCCTCGTCGACCACGAGCAGGCCCAGGTCTTTGAAATGGATGTCGTTGGACAAAAGGCGATGGGTCCCGATCACCACGTCGACCTCGCCGCTGGCCAGACCGGCGACGACGGACTTCTGTTGTTTCGCTGTCAGGAAACGGGAAAGCGCCTCGACGTTCACCGGGTAGCTCTGGAAACGCTCCCCGAATGTCTGATGATGCTGCTGGGCGAGCAACGTGGTTGGGGCGAGAACGGCTACCTGTTTCCCGGCCTGGACGGCCTTGAAGGCGGCCCGGATCGCCACCTCGGTCTTGCCGTATCCGACATCGCCGAAGACGAGGCGGTCCATCGGCTGGGGCGACTCCATGTCAGCTTTGACCTCGACGATGGCCCGCATCTGATCTTGAGTTTCCTCGTAGGGAAAGGACCCCTCCATCTCTCTCTGCCACGGTGTGTCCGGGTCATAGGTGTGGCCCGCGGCAGCCGCCCGCTGCCGATGCAACTCCACCACCTGTTGAGCGACGGCGGCCACGGCCTTGCGCACCTTGGTCTTCTGCTCTGACCAGTCTTTGCCCCCCATCCGTGAGACGCGAGGCACCTCACCGCCGGTGTAACGGCGCACGGCGGCGAGCTGGTCGACCGGCACATAAAGCCTGTCCTCTCCGGCGTATCCAATGATCAGATAGTCACGCTCGATCCCAGCCATGGTTCTCGAGACCAATCCTTCGAATCTGCCGATCCCGTGTTGGTGATGGACGACGAAGTCCCCCTCGGTCAGGTCCCGGTACTGCGGTGCAACTTCCACCCGCGTCCGCCCAACTCTGCGATGGGCACGGCGCCGCCCGGCGACCTCCTGCTCGCCCAGCACGGCAGCCCCAATGGAGGGCGCGACAAACCCCTTGTGGATACCGATCGGGATTACTCCAGATCTCGGTGTCTCGAGGGCGCTCAGGCGGTCGAGGACGAGACCGTGCTCGGCCAGGGCGGACGCGACACGATCGGCAGCCGCCTCTCCATCCATGGCGACGATGGTGTCGATTCGCTGGCCGAGCAATCGCCCCAGCGCGGCGGCGACCGAATCCGGTTGGCCGGGCTGGGCATCGAAGCCATGAATCTCGAGAACGGAATCACCCGGGCCGGTAGGGCTGGAGGGAAGACGCAGATGGGCCCGTCCGGCGAGGCTCTCCTCCAGGTCGAGGAACAGCGCCGGGTGCTCACCTGCGACCGGGGCCTGCTCACCCCAAGTCGGGGCGAGGGCGGCAGCGAGCTCCGACTCCTCTTTGACCAGCTCACGAGCCCGATCCAGGGCACGGCTCGGCTCGACCAGGATGAGGTTCGTCCGGGACGGAAGCGTGTCGATCATCGATCGTGGCTCGGCCAGCCAGGGGAGCCAGGACTCGATCCCCGGGAAGATCTGGCCTTCCGCCACCCGATCCCAGGTCGAGGCGCTCCACGGCTCCGATCGCACCAGCTGCTCGGCCCGCTCTCTGATCTGCTGGTCGGGCCGCACCTCTCGCGCAGGAAACGCAACGAGCAGCGGGACGGTCTCTTCGGAGCGCTGGGTCCCCACCGAGAATGCCCTGATCTCGTCCAGTTGGTCGCCCCAGAAGTCGAGACGAGCCGGGCTCTCCATCTGGGCCGGGAAGATGTCGACTATCCCGCCCCTGATTGCGAACTCGCCGCGCGCCTCGACACGATCGGTCCGGCTGTAGCCGAGACCTGCGAGCGTTCGGGACAGCTCGTCGATGCTGGTCTCGGCGCCCGGAGCGAGAGTCAGCGGGGAATGAGGAGACGGGCTGAGTCGCTGGATGGCGCTCCGGACACTGGCGACCACGATGACAGGATCACTTCGTTCGAGAGCGTGCCTCGCCTCGGACCGGTGCGCCATGGTGGCGATGTTGGGTGACACGTGCTCGAACGGCAGCGTCTCCCAGGCTGGGGCGAGGAGGACCTCGGGCGAGAACAGGAGGAGGTCGTCGACCAGTTCCTCGGCATCGCGCTCACCAGGGACGACGACGAGGAAGGACGAGCCGATCTGCTCGGCCAACCCGGCGATGGCAAACGCCCGCCCACCCGGCGCCACAGACCAGGTGCCGTGGAGATCGGGCAAAGGGGCGGACCGCCAGCCGGACAGGAGCGGCGCAAGGGGGGCAACCATCGGGGGGCCGATGGTACCTGGGGTTCAGCGGAGCAAGCCCTGCTCCTGGAACCAGTCCACCGTGCGGCGGATAGTGGCTTCGATCGGGGTGTAATCGAGGCCGAGCTCCCTCGTCGCCCGGCTCCCGTCATAGGTATGCCCGGCCCGCAGCACTTTGACCATCTCCCGACAGACCGGAGGATGTCGACCGGCCAGCTTCGCCCCAGCCGAGATCACTGAGGCGCCCGCCGCTGCCACCCAGCCAGGGAGAAACCTCGGATTCAGGCGACGTCCGGTACTGGATGAGAGCACGTCGATCACTTCCCTGATCGGGAAACTCGCGCCGTTCAGGATGTACCGCTCCCCTCGCGCTCCCTTGTCCGCCGCCAGGAGATGCCCCCGGGCGCAATCGTCGATGTCGACGATGGAGACCGTCGTCTTCACGAGGAACGGGAGGCGCCCGTTGACGACATCGAGGATCAGCTTGCCCGTGCCCGAGGATCGGCCTGGTCCTTGCACCGAAGATGGGCTCACCGCGACGACGTCGACGTCGCCGGCTTCCTCGAAAAGGACTTGCTCCGACAGATGCTTCGACCTCTCATATCGAGACAGATAGCTTCCCCGATGCGGGCTGTCCTCCCTCCCGACGGTCCCATGCCTCTCACCGATCGCAGCCGCCGATGACGTGTGGATCATCCGTCCCACACCGGATGACCGGCAGGCTTCGATCACGTTTCGGGTCCCCTGGATGTTGACCAGATCCATCATTTCGGGGTCACGAGAACACATCTGGTTGACCCCGGCGACGTGGAACACGCGGTCCACGCCAGCGGCGATGTGGCGCAGACTGGCCTTGTCGAGGACATCGCCTTCCACCGGCCTTGCCCCGAGGCTCTCCAACCCCGCGGCGGCGACCGCCGATCGGGCCAGGGCCACGACTTGGTGTCCCTCCCCGATGAGATGCCGGACAACTGAACGGCCCACGACACCGCTGCCGCCGGTGACCCCAACCCTCACGTGCGGGTTCGGGTCGGCTCCGAGCGGACCGTGTGCATGAATGCGGAGAGGTATCCCCAGGCCGAGCCAACGGTGGCGATGACCGCGATCAGCATCACCCACTGGTCGAGGTACCACGGCCCCCAACGATCAGAGAGCCTGAAGAAGGCGAGGAAGATCGCCAGGAACTGGGTTATGAATTTGATCTTTCCCCAGGTGGAGGGGCGGATCAAACCTCCCTGGGTGGCGACCACGCCACGCAGGGCCATCACCAGGAACTCGCGGAAGATGATGATCGAGGCCGGCCAGATCGAGACGTGGTCGATCGAGACAAGGGCGAGCAGGGTGCCCGTGATGAGGATCTTGTCGGCGGTCGTGTCGAGAAACGCCCCGAGCAGGGTCCCGCCACTGGTCCTGCGAGCCAGATATCCGTCGAGGAAATCGGTGAACGCGGCGACGGCGAAGAGAGTGGCTGCGATGACGAGGGCATTGTCGATCCGCTCGGATCGGGTGAACGCCATGATGAAAGGCACCAGGAGAATCCTGGACAGCGCGAGGATGTCAGGCGTTGAGATGGGGTCCTCCTCGACTACCTATCCGATCTTATAGGTGGCGTCGTCCTCGACGAGGAAGGCGATGAGGGCACCGGCCGTTTCGAGCGGTGCCTCCTCGGGGAGATAGTGGCCACAATCCAGTGCCGTGCCCCGCACGTCGTCGGCCCATCTCCGCCAAACATCGAGCGGGTCGTACCACTCGTCGAGCTCGCCCTTCTCGGCCCAGAGAACGAGCAGCGGGCAACTGATCTTGGTCCCAGCCTTCATGTCGGCGAGATCGATCTCATAATCGATCGTTGCCCCTGCCCGGTAGTCCTCGCACAAGCCACGAATCGTCTCCGGATCGCGAAAACAAGTCAGATAGTCGTCCAAGGCCTCCTCGTCGAGGTATCCCTGGATGGAGCCCACGTGGCTCGGCCACCGCCAATACCACTCGGGATCTGCCCCGATCAGCGTCTCGGGGAACGGCGCCGGTTGGGCGAGGAAGAACCAGTGATAGAAGCCGAGCCCGAACTCACGCCCGCCTCGCTCGAATGCCTCTCCGGTCGGGATGATGTCAAGCACGGCCAGGTTCCGGATGGCATCGGGATGGTCCAGGGCCAATCGGTAGGCGACACGACCCCCCCGGTCGTGTCCGGCGACGGAGAATCGCGAGTGCCCCAGACCTGACATGAGCTCGATCTGGTCTTGCGCCATGACCCGCTTCGAGTAATTGAAATGGTCAGGGGTGGAGAGCGGCTTGGTGGTCATTCCGTAACCACGGAGGTCGGGGGCGACGACCGTGAACCGCTCGGCGAGAGCCGGGGCGACCCGATGCCACATGACGTGGGTCTGCTTCGCCCCATGGAGGAGGAGCAGAGGCGGGCCGGCTCCTCCAATCCGCACCCGCACCTCGATCTCGCCGAGATCGATCTTCTCGAGACTGAACCCATCGAAGATGCTCAAACCCAGTCCAACGATCTCTGCACCGCCTCCTGCCAGCGGTGGTGCAGCCGGTCCCGATCCCCCGCACCCATCTCCGGCGACCAGCGGGCATCTTCGGCCCAAAGGGACTCGATCTCCGCGAGACCCGACCAGTACCCGACGGCCAGGCCGGCGGCGTAGGCGGCGCCGAGGGCGGTGGTCTCGGCCACCTTTGGCCGGACAACGTCCACACCGAGGATGTCGGCCTGGAACTGCATGAGCAATTCGTTGGCGGTCATGCCCCCGTCGACGCGAACCTCCTCCAACTCGACCCCGGAATCGGTGACCATGGCGTCCAGCACGTCGCGGGTCTGGAATGCGGTCGATTCGAGGGCGGCTCGGGCGATGTGGCCGCGGTTGGCGAACCGGGTGAGACCGGTGATGACCCCCCGCGCGTCAGGGCGCCAGTGCGGGGCGAACAGACCTGAGAATGCGGGTACGAAGTAGACGTCGCCGTTGTCATCGACCGAGCGGGCCAGCGCCTCGATCTCTGAGGCATCGTCGACGAGTCGCAGGTTGTCGCGCAGCCACTGCACCAGTGAGCCGGTGACCGCAACGGATCCCTCGAGGGCATACACCGGGCGTTCTCCGGCTCGCCGGTAGGCGATAGTGGTCAGCAGGCCGGACTCCGAGGCGACCGGGGTCTCGCCGGTGTTGAGCAACATGAAATTGCCCGTGCCGTAGGTGTTCTTGGCCTCGCCGCGGTCGAAGCAGGCCTGTCCGAAAAGGGCCGCTTGCTGGTCTCCCAGAATGGCAGCAAGTGGTACGCCGTCCAGTGGCCCGACGCATTGGAGGTCGATCCCGATCGAGGGGACTATCTCGGGGAGGATGGCGGTGGGCACGCCGATCTCCAACGTCAAGTCGGCATCCCAGGTACCGGTGATCAGATCCATGAGCAGGGTGCGCGAGGCGTTGGTCACGTCGGTGATGTGCCGGCCACCGGTGAGATTCCATGCAATCCACGAGTCCATCGTCCCGAAGGCGAGCTCGCCCCGCTCCGCGGATTCGACCAAGTCGAGCTCCTGGAGGAGATGACGCGCCTTGGGGCCGGAGAAGTAGGTGGCCAGCGGCAGTCCGGTCTTCGCCCGGAATCGGTCGGGACCGACCTCTCCGGCCAGCTCGGCGCAGAGGTCGGCGGTGCGAGTGTCCTGCCACACGATGGCGTTGTGAATCGGCTCGCCGCTGCGACGGTCCCAGATCACAGTGGTCTCGCGCTGATTGGTCAGGCCGACCGCCATCAGGTCAGAAGCGGTCAGACCTTTCCGCGAGAGTGCACCCTCGATGACCGCAATCGTCGTCGACCAGATCTCAATGGGGTCGTGTTCGACCCAGCCTGGCCGGGGGAAGATCTGGCGATGTTCCTGTTGATCGACCGAGACCACCTCTCCCCCGTGGTCGAAGATCATGAAACGTGTCGAGGTCGTGCCCTGGTCGAGGGCGCCGATGAGCTCGGACATCCGATCTCCTACCGGTCGAAGGCGGCGCGGCGATCGTCCATCGTCAACGACCGGGCGGTGTAGGTGGAGGTGCCTTTTGTCAACAATTCCCTGCCCGCAGCGGCCATCGCCCCATACGCGGCAAACGCGAGCGCGCCACCCGTCGACACCCGGCGGACGCCTGCCTCCGACAAGGCCGAGACGGCAGGTCCGTCGGCGCGAGCCAACACGTTGACCGGGGCTTCGGTCTCGACGACCACCCTTTCGATCTGGCTGACGTCGGCCAGACCGGGCGCATACACGACGTCGGCACCGGCCTGCCGATATGCCTGGAGCCGGGCGATGGTGTCGTCCAGATCCTCGACGCCATAGAGGTGATTCTCGGCCCGGGCAGTGAGAACCATCCCTGCAGATCTCGTCACTTCGGCAGCGGCAGCCACCCGCTCCGAGGCGACCTCGACCGGGTCGATCCCCCTACGCGGGGCGTAATCCTCTATGGAGACGCCGGCTGCACCGGTTGCCGCGATCTCCTCCACCGTGCGGGCGACCCCGGCGGAAGTGTCGGCGAAGCATCGCTCGGCGTCCACGCTGACCGGGAGGTCGACCGAATCCACCAGAGCGCGCACATGGGTAAGCAATTCCTCGAGGGTTACCTGTTGGTCCATCCGTCCCAGCGTCGCGGCATGGCCCGAACTGGTCGTGGCGATCGCCACGAATCCGAGCGACCCGAGGATGCGAGCCGACCCGATGTCCCAGGCATTGGGGATGATGAAGCAACCGGCCTTGTGCAGCTCGGCGAATCGGGCGCGGTTTTCGGCCGAGGACATCGTGGCCGGAGGCTAACGAGCCGTCAGGAAGACTGTTCCCGACCCCGGTGGGCAGCCATCTCCTGGGCGCGGGCAGGGTCGGTGGCCCACAGCTCGACGACATCGGCGGCATCCTCGATCATCAGCGCGACTTCGGCTTGCTCGGATTTGGTGAACGGGCGCAACACGAAGTCGGCCGGGTCCATCTGACCCGGCGGGCGACCAACACCGAGCTTGAGACGGTTGAAGTCCTTGGTCCCGAGCGCTGCTTCGATGGAACGGACGCCGTTGTTGCCCCCACTGCCCCCGCCCACCTGGAGCCGGAGTCTCCCGAACGAGAGATCGATGTCATCGTGCAAGACGAGGATGGCTTCGGGGACGAGCCCGAAGTAATCGAGCAATGAGCGGACCGCACGGCCCGACTCGTTCATGTAGGTCATGGGCACCGCATAGAGGACCCGGTCGTCACCCACCCCGACCTGGGTCACCTGCGCCCTGACTCGTGACGGGCCCCGGCCGAGCGCCTCGCCTGCCCGATCCAGGACGCGCGCCAGCACCTCGTAACCCGAGTTGTGGCGGGTGCCTTCGTAGTCAGCCCCGGGGTTGCGCAGACCGATGACCGCCTTGGCCGGGCTACTCCCCCGACTCGCTCCCGGCTTCGCCTGCAGCAGATTCTTCAGCCTGGCCATCCGGCTCCTCGCCCTCGGCGGCCTCACCTTCGAGCTCCTCACCTTCGAGCTCCTCAGGCTCTTCTTCGATCTCGGCGGCCGGTGCAGTGACGCTCATGAGCACCGTCTCGGGATCTTCGGTGTAGATCACGCCTTCGAGCTCGGGGAGGTCGGCGATGCGCAGGGCGTCTCCCATCTCCACCCCGGAGATGTCGAGCTCGATGCCGGAGGGAATGGAGGTGGCCAGCGTCTCCACGATGACGTGGGTCTTGCTCGGTGACAGCACCCCGCCCTCGACAACGCCGACAGGTGTCCCCAGGAAATGGATGACGACCTCGGCGTGGACCGTCTCGTCGAGCGAAACAGTGACGAAGTCGATGTGGCGGTACTCGTTGCGGAACGGATGGCGCTCGATCACCCTGGCCATGGTCAGGACCACGTCCTGGCCTTCGATCTCGAGGTTGATCAGGGCGTTGGCGCCTGCTTCGGTGTGGAGGGCCAAGTGGAGATCATGGGCGTCGACCGCGACGTTGATCGGGTCGATGGTCTTTCCGTAGACGATCGCTGGGACTCTCCCGGTCTTTCGGAGACGGCGCGACTCGCGCGAACCGGTGGGCCGGCCCGTCTCGGCGCTCAGCGTGATTTGCGAAGACATCTAAAGGGCTCCTCGATGAGGTGGGTGAGGACTCAATTATGGCCCGGTCCCGCGGCTTGTGCCAGATGAGGGCGCCCCGATCCAGGCGCTCGTCCCCGTGACCAGGCGTTCGAGCATGGCCTGTTCCGTCCACCCTCCGCCGCGGAACGAATGGCTGGCGCCGTCGAGCAGTTCGACCGTTGCGTCGGGTAGGGAACGGACGTGAGTGTCGAAGAGCTCCATGCGGCTCAGCGCATCCCGCGTGCCCTGGAAGAAGAGCATCGGCACATGCACGTTCTGGAAATGGTCAGCACGAAGCCGGTCTTCACGGCCTGCCGGGTGCAGGGGATACGCATAGAGGACGACACCGGCAGCCGGATATCCATCGGCTACCAGGTAAGTAGCCATGCGCCCTCCCATCGACCGGCCCGCCAGGAAGAGACGATCGACCTTGCCGGCGAGCAGATCCGCGGCAGCTCGATGGGCCTCGAGCAGCCGCTCGGTGCGATCGGGTCGCTTCGATCCCCGCTCGGTGTAGGCATAGTTGAACGTCATCACGGTGTGCCCCGCCCCGGCCAACCCCTCCCTGAGCCCGGTCATGAAAGGATGGTCCTGATCGGTGCCGGCGCCGTGGGCGAGGAGGATCCCGTCAGGGCCGGAACCGCTGAGCCGGCCGGTCACCCGGCCATCAGGCCAGGTGATGGTGGTCTTGGCTGCCATGGCGCCAATGTACGGCAGTTACCGTGAGCCGATGGAGATGCTGGTTCACGACACGCCGGCTGGGGTCGCCGAGGCAGCATCCCGGAGGGTGAGCGAGCTCATATCCGCCTCCACCCGAGCGATTCTCCCTCGGCCTGGCCGGTGGCTCCACGCCTGAGGCCACCTACAGAGATCTGCGAGACAAGGCCACCGGTTGGGACCGGGTCGACGCTTGGCTGTCGGACGAGCGGTGGGTTTCCCACGATCACGAGCGGTCGAACGGGCAGATGGCTGCCATCGCATTGCTCGACCATGTCGACGCCGTCTTTCACCGGCCGATATGGGGTGAGTTGATCGAGCCGGAAGACTCCGCCGCTCATTACGAGGCGCGCCTCCGGTCCATCCACCACGACCGTCCCCCCGATGTGGTGGTGCTCGGGATGGGCGAGGATGGGCACACCGCCTCGCTGTTCCCGGACACACCCGCCCTCGACGAGCAGAGTCGATGGTTCGTCGCCAACCACGTCCCCGCGATGGGCGAAGACCGGCTCACCGCGACGTTCAACCTGCTCTGGAAAGCCAGGTTGCTCATTGTCCTCGTGGTGGGCGCTGCCAAGGCATCAGCGGTGCGGGCGAGCTTCCAGGGGACTACCCCGGCGGGCCGACTCGGCGAGGGCGATGCGGCCGTGGAGTGGTATCTCGACCGGGAGGCGGCATCTCTCGTCGGCTGATCCCATGGGCCCTGGGGTTGTTGGTCGTGGCGGCATGCGACTCGGCTTCGGAGGATCGAACCCCCGTGTCCTCGAGCTCTCACGACCACGACATCGATCCAGACCATTCCTGAGTCGACCACCTCGTCGCCCACCACCTCGGCGCCTCCCATCGACCTTCGTCTCGAAGTACGCGTACCCGAGGGGGAAGGCCCGTTCCCGACCATCGTCCTGGTGCATGGCGGCGGCTGGGTCGGCGGCTCGCCGGAACTGATGGCCGATCTCGCTCGATTCCTCACCAGTGAGGGCTGGCTCACCGTCAACACCCCGTACACACTCTCCAATGGTGTCGCCGGGTACCCGGCCGCTGTCGACGACGTCGCGTGCGCCATCCGCCACGCAGCCGGTCATCCAGATGGCGATGGCACGGTCGCAGTGATGGGCCACTCTGCGGGCGCCCATATCGCAGCCTTGACTGCCCTGGACCAAGGCATATACGGAGACGACTGTCCACTGACAGAGCCGGTAGTCCCGGATCGGCTGATCGGCCTGGCCGGGCCTTACGACGTGAGCCGCCTCGGGCCCTTGATCGTGCCGTTCTTCGGGGTGCCCCCCAACGAGAATCCGGCGCTCTGGCAGGCCGGCAATCCCCTGAACCAGGCCGCGAACAACCCCGCGCTGTCCAGTCTGCTGATGCACGGCGATGAGGACGCACTGCTCGACCTGAGCTTCGCCACCGATTTCGCCGCCGCCCTGACCGAAGGCGGTTCTGAGGCCGTGGTCGAGGTGGTGGAAGGTGCCCGCCATGCCGAGATGCAAGACCCCGCCGTCGTCGGCGATCTGATCGTCGCCTGGTTGGAGCGGGATTAGACGGGGAACTCTCCCGGCCAGAGGACCCAGGCGCTCTCGTGACGCGTCATCCCGATTTTGGGGTAGTAGTCGACAGCCGCCGGGGCCGCGAGGAGGATGACCGAGGCATCCGGTGTCGCCTCCCTGGTGAGGCGGACGAGCTCCTTCCCGATCCCCTGCCCCTGGTAGTCGGCTCGAACCGCGAGGTCGGAGAGATAGGTGCAGTACACCCAATCGGTGACAGACCGCGAGATCCCGACCATCAGGTCCTGGTCCCAGGCTGAGATCACTAGATCTGCGTCTTGGAGCATCCTGCCCATCCGAGCACGGTCAGAAACGGGACGGCGCTCGCCGAGGGTCGAATCGACGTATACATCGATCATCTCGCCGAGATCGATGTCGTTACCGGTGCGATAGGTGATCATCGCCGTGGATCGTAGGATGACCTGGTGTTGCGCATCTTCGCGAGGCTGACTGGCCTCGTCGTCCTGCTCTATGGAGCCTGGATGTTCAGCATCAATCTGCTCGAAACAGTCACAGGATCCAACGCTTATGAGCCCCGCTGGATGTTGTTGGTCGTGCTCGGGGTCGGGTTGGCCGGCGCCATCGGCGGCACGCTCTTCTTGCTGAGCATCGACGGCCCGACGAAGTTTCGGACGCCGATGAACCGCGCTATCGGTTGGATCGGGATGTTCATCTGCTCCGCTCTTCCGACCAGCCTCTTCTACGTCCTGCTCATCATGGTCGCTGTCTCCGGCGTGATTCTCCTCAGACCGATGGAGCAGACGCCCGAGGAGCCCTCACTCAGATCCGGGTGACGTCCTTCGGGGCCAACCGGGGGCCAAAGCTCGGCTCATGCCCCAAGGTGTGAAGCAGCCGGGTCACCCGTCCCCGATGAGGGCGGAAGGGCTCGAGCAGCTCGAGCATCTCCTCATCTGTCCCCCTGGGCCGACCGGTGAGGTGATGGACCACTATGTGCTTGAGATGGAAGTCGCCGACGTCGACCTGGTCGGCGTCGCCGTGCGAAATCGAGATGGTCTTCGACACCGTCCAGGGTCCCACCCCCTGGATCGAGACCAGCTGAGCCGCCGCCTCTGACGGGCTTTCGTATCTCGACTTATCGATGCGGACCGCCGTCGCCGCCACCCTTTTGAGGAGATCCGCCCGTCGCTTCTCCAGGTGCAGCCCGTGATAGACCCAGTACGGGGCACGTGCCATCCGCTCCGGGTCCGGGGGCAGACGCAACTCCCGCGGCCCCGGCGCCGGATCACCGAATTGTCGCCGCAGCCCCCGAAGCGCCGCTATCGCCTCTGCTCCGGTCACCTTCTGACCGCAAATGGCACGCACCAGCGCATCGAAGACCAGATCGGTCCTCCCGAAACGCCAGCCAGGGTGACGCCGGTGCAACTCCCCGACCACGGGATGGTCGGTTTCGAATTCCGTAGGGTCGTCACCGAGCCCGGCGATGCCGCCGAGACGGTCCAGCAGCCAAGGCCCGCCGTCCCCCCAGGCGTCACCAAAGAGCTCCTCCCTGCTTCGGCTGATCCGAAGCGAGCCCGGCCCGAGCGGGGTACGCGCCGTCAGCCACCAGCCATCGTCGGCGAACCACCCATGTATGGGCGAAGCGAGGCTTTGAGATCGAGCGGGCCATCGATCGGGAGTCGAGCGGCTGACAGGAGTCACCATCGCCATGATCGTCACCATCGATCGTGGTGGACAACCTCGTCGAGGGGGCGACGGGCCGGGTTCTGGATCGGCTTCAAGGGCCGGTCGCCCGGGTACCCGAGCCCGAGCAGCCAGGTGAGCCGCCGGTCGTCGGGGAGGCCAAGGACGTCTGAGCCAAGCTCGTAGTCGTGAACCGAAGCGGTCCGGCTCCCGATCCCGAGGTCGGCTGCGGCGATCATCATCGACATGGCTGCCTGTCCCAGGTCGTAATTGATCGATGCGGTGAGACGGAGATCTTCGCTGAATGGGGCCACCAGTCCGATCGCCGCTGCAGCGTTGGCGATGTGGCCGGCCCCTTGCCAGACATTGGAGATCTTCTCCAGTTGCCCATGATCACGGATCAGGATGAAGTCCCATCTCTGGTCGTTGCGGGAGGACGGAGCCCGACGACCCGCATCCAGGATCCGCTCGAGGTCCGACTCTGCGAGCGGAGTCGTGGCGTACTCCCTGGTGGCGCGACGCGTCGGTGATGGCGTCCCAAGTTTCCATCAGGGCAACCTAGCCACTTCGCTCTGACGGCAAGAGGCCTACGTCAGACGGGGACCACCTCGACCTCGATGCCGTTGAGGATGGCGTTGCCGGAGATCGGGTCCATGTCGCCGGTGGAGAGGCGGTTGGTGTTGACTCCGGGGCGTTCGGCAGCCACCGACAAGGAAGAGCCCTCGAGATCATGTCCCCAGCCGTGGGGCAGGCTGACCACGCCGGGCATGATGTCCTCACTTATCTCCACGGGCACGGTGACCATGCCGGCGGCCGAGGAGACCTTCACCTTGCCGGCTTCGCTGACGCCAATTCGAGCTGCGTCGGTGGTGTTGATCTGAAGCGTGCAGCGTTCCTTGCCTTTCACCAGCACGTCGATGTTGTGCATCCATGAGTTGTTGGAGCGCACATGTCTCCGCCCGATCAGGCGAAAGCCGCCATTCGGCTCCCTGGTCGATCGACGCCCGCAACCGGGGCACGTCGGCCAGCAGTGGCTCCGGGGAGAGCTCGATCATCCTCGAGGGGGTGCAGAGCGCCTGGGGCAGCCGGGGATGGAGCGGGCCGAAGTCGATCCCATGAGTCGCCTCCTCCAATCGAGCCAGAGTGAGTCCGTCGGGATCGGAGCCGTAGCCATCGCCGTAAGGGCCGGTGCGAACCAGGAAGTCGAGCATCCGCTCCGGGCCCCGCTCGCCGGTGGTCGCGGCGAAGATCTCCTCCGGGTCACGGCCATGGATCGATGACTTGGGATCGCCCACTGCGGAGCCGACCATGATCCCGAACACACCGTCGTCGAGTCCGTCGAGGTCGGCATCGCTGCCTTGGCCGGACACGATGGCGCCGAGGCGGAGCAGCACCTGCCATTCATCGGGCGTTTCCGAGGGCAGCGGAAACAGGGGCGGGGAGTAGTTGGCGACATTGCGGACCGAGAGCTGATTGAACGCGAAGTCGTAGTGAGAGCGTCTCAAGGGAGAGGCACCCGGAAGGATGACATCGGCGTGACGCGATGTCTCGTTGAGGTAGATGTCCAGCGACACCATTAAGTCGAGCCCGGCGAGAGCCGCATCCAGACGATCGCTGGAAGGTGTGGAGAGGATCGGGTTCCCGGCGATGGTGACCAACGCGCGAATCTGCCCGGGACCCGGCTCCAGGATCTCGTCTGCCATCGTCGACACCGGGAGCTCACCTCGCACCTCGGGCAGCCCCTTGACCCGGCTATGCCATCTGCCGACCTGGAATCCCCTCGGTGACCTCGGCTGTTCGTGTGCAGCGTGGGAGAACATCGCCCCACCCGCCCGGTCGAGATTGCCGGTGAGGACATTGAGGACGTCGACCATCCACGATGACATCGTCCCGAACTCGGCGGTGTGCGTGCCTATCCGGCCATACACGGCGGCCGTCTCCGTCTGCCGCAAGCTCGCGGGCGAGCCGGCGAATCCGATCGGCGTCGATGCCGGTCGGCTCCGCAACGTCCTCCGGGCCGAACGGCTCGACCGCAGCCGCCATCTCGCCGACACCTGCGACGAGGGCCTCCAGCTCGCCGAGATCGATCAGGCTCTCATCGAACAGAACATTGGCCAGCGCGAAGAGCAGCAGCGCATCGGCGCCGGGACGGATGAATACGTGCTCGTCTGCCGCGTCGGCGGTCTTTGTCCTTCTCGGGTCGACCACGACGACTTTGCCGCCTCGTTCTCTGATCGCCTGGAGGCGACCGGGCCAATCGGGGGCGGTGGCCAGGCTCCCATTCGACTCGAGGGGGTTGGCCCCCAGCATGAGGAGATAGGACGTCCGGTCGAGGTCGGGCACCGGGATCAGATCGGGGTGGCCGAACATGAGACCGGATGACACGTGCTTCGGCATCTGGTCGACGGTCGCCGCACTGAAGATGCTCTTCGTCCCCAGCATCTTGAGGAACACCCGCGGGTAGAGCGTCCCCGACATCGAATGGACGTTGGGGTTCCCCAGGTAGACGCCGACCGACCCGTTGCCATGCTCGGCGATGATGGGCAAAAGACGTGATTCGATGACAGCGAAGGCCTCGTCCCAGGTGGCGGGCTCATGGACACCGTTGCGCAGGATCAGGGGGGTGCGCAGTCGGTCCGGGTCCTCGTCGAGCTTGCCGAGCGTAGAGCCCTTGGGACAGATGTAGCCGTGGCTGAACACATCCTCCCGATCACCCCGGATCCGAATGATCCTTCTCGTCCTCGTGACTGATCTTCGAGACCGCAGGTCGCTTCACATAGCGGGCAAGTCCTGAAGTCAGTCGACGCGGTCATATCCCGGCGACCAGCACCTCGTCTGCTCGGCTCCTGACCACCGGCAACGTGGGCTCGATCCTGACGTCGTGGCGGGTCAATCGCTCACCGCAATTGGCGCAATGGGTGACCGCTTGGGCTTCATTCCCGCAATTGACGTGAATCACCCGCTGCCGCTCGCTCGGCGACGGCGGCTTCCACCGCTCCCCATAGCTCCAAAGAGTCATCAGCACATCGAAGAGGTCCTTGCCCTGCTCGGTTAGCCGATACTCGTATCTCGGTGGGCGATCTTGATAGATGCGGGTCTCCAGCATCCCATTGGCCACCAGCCGTTCGAGCCGATCGCTCAACACGTTCCGGGCGATACCCAGGTCGTTGACGAATTCGTCGAATCGGCGCACACCGAGAAAGGCGTCGCGGAGGACCAGGATCGTCCAGGAGTCGTTGACCATCTCCACGGTGTTGGCCACCGCGCACTCGAGATGCTGAAGCGACTTGCGGGACATGTGATCACCCTAGCGAGTTTTTAGTTGCAATGCACCACTCTCTAGCAGTATGGTTGTCAGTAGCTATTCGAAACTCACCAACGGCAAGCAGTCAGTAGCGAGGAGGCGCATGTGAGATTCTTCCGGAACCTGCGGCGGCGGAGACGACAGCCCAACCCGCCGTTCTATCTGCTCGAGTTGGACCTCCCCTTCGAGGAGGTCATGGCCGATCTGGTCTACCCGGGGCCGTCGGCCGTCTGACCGCCGTCGGCGATCTCGTCGACGAACCAATCGAGCATCCGCTCCAGGGCGGGCTGGGACTCGATCTCGCGGAATCGGCTCTCCTCGATGATCTCCTCCGGATCGAGGCCGGCCTCGAGCAACTCGTCCGCTCCCCCTTCGACCCGGCACCATGAGTCGAGCAGGTCGCCGGTCATCTCGGGATGGAATTGGACCGCCAGCCCACGGCCGGCACGGAACGACTGGACACCCGACTCGTTCCGGGCCAGTTCCGATGCATTCGGGGGCACGGTCAGCTCGTCGTGATGGAACTGGAACCATGGTGCCTCGGCGATGTGCTCGATCGCCGGTGTGACGCTGGTCCAGCCGTATTCGGGTCTCGCTGCATGTCTGACCGTCCCGCCCAGCGCTGCCGACATCGCCTGAGCCCCGAAGCAGATTCCGAGCATCGGCCTGCCCGCGCCGAGATGGCGACGGATGAATTCGAGCTCAGGGCCGAGCCAGCCCTGGACCCGGTCCTCATAGACCGACCAGGGCGAGCCCATCAGCACGACGAGGTCAAAGCTGTCGTCGGGGAAGGTCGCCGTGACTGCGGGGTTGGTGATGTCCTCGACCACGACGAAAGGCTCGAGCGCGAAGCCGCGCTTCTCCAGGTGGCTGCCAACCCGCTCGGGTGTGGACAGAGGATCGTGTTCGACGACTAGAGCCCGCACGAGGCGGCAGGCTATCAGCGCACTACCCGACACCCGGGGCCTGTCGCATCCAGGCCCTCATTGATACATTGTCGGTTAGTGACCGATCTGCCTTACGACCGCGTCCGATACCTCTGGCCCGACCATCTCGGCCTTGCCCGCGGCAAATATCTCTCCACGGCACGTGCCGCGGAGGGGTCGAACCACTGCGTTGCCCTTTTCTCCCTGCAGCTCAACCGGGAGATGATCCCGTTTCCCGGCGCCCATCACGAGAGCTTCCCCGATGTCGAAGCTCGTTTCGATCTCGACGCCATCCGACCGGGGTGGGAGGAGGGCACCGGCGTCGTTGTTGCCTCGATCACCAAGGACGGGGCGCCAATCGAGCTCGCTCCCCGATCGATCCTGGAACGCGTCGTCGGCGAGTGGAACGCCGTCGGCTACGAGCCCATGGTTGGCCTCGAGCTCGAGGCGTTTCTATTCGAACCCGATCAGGACCGAGGCTGGCGACCAATTCACACACCGGGGAGCTACGTCTACGGCACCGGGACCGCCGTCGACCCCAGTGGGACGATCGAAGAGATCATGCAGACCGCCCATCGCATGGACATCGAACTGGAATCGGTCAATTCCGAATACGACGACGGCCAATTCGAGCTCACCCTTCGTTACGGCCCGGCGCTCCAGGCCGTCGACAACGCCTTCCTGTTCAAGGTGATGGCCCGTGAGGTGGCTGCGAAGCGCGGCTATCTGCTCTCATTCATGGGAAAGCCCATCACGGATCGCGGCGGGAGCGGCATCCACGTCAATTTCTCCCTACTCGACGACAAAGGCGACAACGCACTGGCCGATCGATCGGCGCCCGACGGTCTGAGCGTGCTCGCCCGCCAATGCATCGCCGGGATCGTTGGGCACCACGTTTCGATGGCCGCTTTGGTGGCGCCGACGGTCAACGCCTACAAGCGGCTCCGCTCTGGTTCGTTGAACGGGTTCTATGCCAACTGGGGCTTCGATCACCGGGGTGTGGCGCTGCGCGTCCCCCCGGCCGGCGACAGCGCCACCAGGCTCGAACACCGACTGGCTGATGGGGCGGCATCGCTGCACGTGGCTACTGCGGCCACTCTGGTCGCCGCCCTGCGTGGCGTCACCCATGAGTTGGAGTGCCCTCCCGCCGAAACGCAGGATTGCATCACCAGGGCAGACGCTGATGTGACTGTCCCCTCCGACTTGGGCAGGGCGCTCGACGCTCTCGAAGAGGACAAGGACTTCGTCGAGGCTTTCTCCCCTGCCTACGTGGAGGGGTTCCTGGCGGTGAAACGAGCGGAGTGGACGCGTTTCAACCATCACACCACCGATTGGGAGATCACCGAATACCTCGAGTACTACTGAAGTTTCGTTGGTGTCGGGAGTCAAGAAGACGGGACGGACCGGGCGGGGTGGGGCTATTGCTCGCCGAGGGAGGCGGGAGCGATTTCCGGGTCCGTCCCGACGTTCTTGACTTTCAAGTTGGCCCGCTTACCCCGCTGTCCCCGATCTCAAACAGGATTCTCTGTCGAAGTCGGAAGCTCGAACCGATACCCCATCCCGGGCTCGGTGATGAAGTACTGGGGCGCTCCCGGCCGGGGCTCGAGCTTTCGCCGCACCTGAGCCATGAAGACCCGGAGATAGTTGGTTTCCTCCCCGTATTGCGGGCCCCACACGTCACGGAGCAGCTTGGTTTGGCTGACCAACTTGCCTTGGTTGCGGACCAGAACCTCCACGATCCCCCATTCGGTCGGGGTGAGGCGAATCTCGGCATCATCGGCGCCCATCACGCGCTTCGCCTGCAGATCGATGGTGAAATCCGGCGTCTCCACGATGGCCTGCTCTGAATCGTCCGTCGCTGCTCGGCGCAGGGCTGCCCGCAGACGGGCCAGCAGTTCGCCCATCCCAAAGGGCTTGGTCACGTAATCGTCGGCGCCGGCGTCCAGGGCCTGGATCTTGTCCCCCTCTCCCTCGCGAACTGTGAGGACGATGATCGGAGCATCGGTCCAGCCGCGCAGCCCGCGTATCACGTCCACACCGTCTATCCCCGGCAGCCCGAGATCGAGGATGACCGCATCCGGGCGATGCCCGGCCGCCTTTTGCAACGCCTCCTCCCCACTTTGAGCCGCCTCGATCTGATACCCCAGGGCCTTGAGATTGATCGCCAGGGCGCGCAGGATCTGCGGCTCGTCGTCGACGAGGAGGATCCTGCCCTCACCGGACACGATGCGCCTCGGGCTCCACCAATTCGGGGACTTCGATCGGGCCGGCGATCTTGAAGCCGATGACCATCGTGGTCCCGCCGCCCGGTGTGTCCTCGATGATCAACTCGTTTCCCATCGCCTCGAGGAGCCCGCGTGACACCGCCAAACCCAGCCCCACGCCCTCACTTCGGGAGGAGTCACTCTGGCGTTGGAAGGGCTGAAAAACGGTCTCTCGGGAATCGATGGGGATCCCGGGGCCACGATCGCTGATTCGCAGATCGATCCGACGGGCGATCTCCCCGGCGCTCACCCGTACCGTCTCCGTGTTCGGCGACCACACCAGAGCGTTCTCGATCAGGTTGGCCACCACCCGCTCCAGGAGCGCCGGATCGGTCTGGACCGGCGGCAATGTCTCCGGGATGTCGATGATCACCCGATCCCCGCCGCTCCCGAGGCCGGCCACCGCCGCAGCTACCACCTCATCGAGCCCCACCGGGAGAAAGAAGACGTGAACGGCCCCAACCTGGACCCGGCTGGCATCGAGGAGCCTCCCCACCAGCCGGTCGAGCCGCTCCGTCTCCTCCAGAATCGCCTGGAGGAAGGAAGAGATCTGCTCTGGCGTCCAGTCGATCTCGGTCTCGAGAAGGCTCGTCACCGATGCCTTGATCGTCGCCAGTGGCGTCCTCAAGTCGTGGGAGACTGCCCCCAACAGGGCGGTACGCAGCCGGTCGGTCTCGGCCATCGCCTCCGCCGACCCTGCTTCCTTCTCCAGGTGCTCTCGCTCCATCGCCTGGACGATCTGGGCTGCAAAGGCACGCAGCACGAGGCGATCGTCGGTGGTGAGCTTCCCGTCAAGCAGGACGAGCACCGCGTCCTCAGTGAGGTCGATCGTCTCCGTGCCTTGTTGTGGGGCCTCGAGCTGCACGGCGCCGTCCCAGGCAAGCGTCTCCCAGGTGTCCCCTTCGCGGCGAAGGACGCTCACCGCCTCGAGCGCGAAAGTCTCCCTGATCCGGCGCACCAATCCCATGTCGTCGGTGCCGAAGACAGGATGACCAGGGGCGGCAGTTGCGGCCAAGGCCTCGGCCTGAGCCCTTGCCCGCCGAGCTTCTGCGGCGCGTCGGCTCGAGACGCCGACCAGGAGGCCCACGACCAGCGCGACAAAGAGGAATGCGAACAGGGAGAAGAGGTTGTCGGCGCTGTTGATGGTCCACGACCTCACCGGGGGCGTGAAATACCAATTGGCCAGGAAGAAGCCCAACACCGCGGTAGCCGCCGCGGGAAGTGCCCCGCCGAGGACTCCGGCGCCCACCGCCGCCAGGAGATAGACCAGAAGCACGTTGTGGAGCGGGGCATCGAACCAGGTGAGCAGGGCCCAAGTGATCAGCGGCGGTCCGATCAGGGCCACCGCCCAGGCGGAGACACGCCTCTTGGTGCTCAGGGCTTCCCGCGTCGCCGGTCGTCGCGCCCGTCGCGGTCTGGCGCCTTCGTAGGAGATGACGTGGACGTCGAGGTCTTCAGCCTTTCGGACGACCCGTGCCACGGGTGAGCCGCCCATCAGCTCCTGGAAGCGGGAGCGTCGCGTTGCGCCGAGCACAAGTTGGGTGGCATTCTCGCCCTTGGCGAAGGCGATCAGCGACGAAGCGACGTCGTCCCCGACCACCTCGTGATATCTGCCACCCAGGCTCTGGAGCAGTTGGATCTGGGCCGCCAAAGCGGTGCTGGTGTCATCCGTCAGCCCGTCGGTGGGACGAACGAATACTCCGAGCAGATCGGCCCGGGAGCGCATCGCGAGCCGGGCTGCTCGTCTGACGATGTCATCCCCTCCGACCGCACCCGCCATGGCGACCACGACTCGTTCTCTGGTCTCCCACTGGTGGTCTATGCCATGGAGACTGCGGTACTTGGCCACGGCCTCGTCGACCCGGTCTGCGGTCCAGGACAAGGCGAGCTCACGAAGCGCCCCGAGGTTCCCCGGCCGGAAGTAGTTCCCGAGGGCGGCGTCGATCCTCTCGGCCGGGTAGATCTTCCCTGAGGCCATTCGCTCCCTGATGCCCTCCTGAGTGAGGTCGACCAGCTCGATCTCGCTCGCCTGGCGTACCACCTCGTCGGGGATGGTCTCCCTCTGCGTGATGTCGGTTATCTCGAACACCACGTCGTTCAGGGATTCGAGATGCTGGATGTTGAGGGTGCTCAAGACGTCGATGCCGGCGTCGAGCAGCGCCTCGACGTCCTGCCATCGCTTGACGTTCGGCGAGCCCGGGATGTTGGTGTGGGCCAGCTCATCAACCAGGGCGACCCTTGGACCCCGCTGCAGGACCGCCTCGAGATCCATCTCCTCGAACGTAGACCCCCGATACTCGATCTGCTTTCGGGGGACGATCTCCAAATCGCCGATCATGGCGATGGTGTCGGTTCGGGCGTGAGGCTCGACATAGGCGATCACCACATCTTTCCCGAGTTCCCGGAGCCGGTGCCCCTCCTCGAGCATGGCATAGGTCTTGCCCACCCCCGGGGCAGCGCCCAGGAACACTCTCAGCTTGCCGCTGCTCACCTCTTCACGGTATCGCCCGGGGGCTGTCGTAACCGGTGCCGGGCATCAGCCAGCTCGCTGGCCAGGACACCTACCACCAGGACGGCCAGGGTGAGGATCACATCGGCCCGCGCATAGATCTCCCAGTGGAAATGCGGCTCGGTGTGCGCGTATCCGAACCAGAGCGCTGCGGCGATGGCAGTGACCGCCCCAACCTCCCGGCCCCAGGTCCAGGCGGAGAACGCAGCCACCACCGGGAGCACGATCGCGATGACTGCTTGAGCCGTATCGGCCGGCACGAACGCCCAGGCGGCGGCGGTGCCGATCGCGAACCCGAGCAGGGCGCGCCCAACGGCCCGGAGAATCCCGGGGTTCCCTGCGTCGGCCGGGCGGGAATCCACGGAGCTCATTCGAACAGGCCCAAGAAGAGGAAAACGACACCGACCAGCCCCATCGCCACCAGCAGCGTCAGTTTGACGGTTGTGCCCAGGTCTTCGTCGGAGGCGGGCGCCCGATTGGACTGGCGGATGAGTGTTACGGCGATCGAGGTCGCCACCGAGATCAGCAGTATGCCCGCCGCCAGCGGGATCAAGTCGATGCGTAGCTCCATGGCGCCAATCGAGGCTGTTCCCAGTTCCGTCATGCTCGTCTCCAACCTTCAAGCTACGACGGCTCTGCCCCAAAGGCGCGCGACCTAACGCGTTCCTAGCGACCGCCACAGCGTTCCGAACCCGGAGCTCTCGAATGAGCTGCGAGGGCTCTCGGGCTCACCATCTCACTCGCAGACCGTCCGCGCTAAGAGCAAATCAAGGGTATCGAAGGGCCCGACAGGAACGCGTCAAAGCGGCTGCGCAGCGGTCTTGTCATGGGTAGACATGCTCCCATGGCTGACATCGTTTTCATCGTTGCCACCATCGCCTTTTTCGGGCTGTGTGTGGCTTATGTCCGTGGCCTGGACAGGATCGTCCGGGCCGCCGAGGAGGCCGAGGAGGAAGGCCAGGAGGTGCTGACCTCATGAGCGCCGACAACATCGTGGGCCTGGTGGTCGCGGTCCTGCTCGCCGGATACCTCGTCGCTGCCCTCTTGTTCCCCGAGAAGTTCTGATGTCCGCCGCAAGCTGGCTCCAGCTCCTCGTCCTCATCGCAGTCCTCCTCGTCACCGCGGTGCCGATCGGCCGCTACATGGCACGGGTCTACGGCGATGTCGAGCGCTCGCCCGGAGATCGATTCTTCCTCCCGATCGAGAGGCTCATCTATCGGGTGTGCCGGATCGACTCCACCCGGGAGCAGCGATGGACTGCCTACGCCTACTCGCTGCTGGGATTCAGCATCTTCTCTTTCCTCGCCGTCTACGGACTGCAGCGGTTCCAGGCGTCGTTACCGCTGAACCCGACGGACATGCCGGCTGTCGTCCCCCACCTCTCGTTCAACACCGCGGTCAGCTTCATGACCAACACCAACTGGCAGTCATACGGCGGCGAGTCGACGATGAGCCATCTCACCCAGATGACCGGCCTCGCCGTCCAGAACTTCGTTTCCGCCGCGGCGGGCATGGCAACCGTGGCTGCCCTCATCCGAGGGATCTCCCGGCGGCGGGCATCGACGATCGGCAACTTCTGGGTCGATCTCACCCGCTCCATCACAAGAATCCTCCTCCCGCTGTCCCTCCTCGTGGCGATCGTCCTGGTGAGCCAGGGTGTGATTCAGAACTTCGACGGCTTCACCGCGGCGCAGACCGTGGAGGCCGGAGCCGAACAGCTCATCCCGGGCGGCCCCGTGGCCAGCCAGATAGCCATCAAGCAGCTCGGCACCAACGGCGGCGGTTTCTTCAACGTCAACTCCTCCCATCCCTTCGAGAACTCGACCCAGTTGAACAACTTCGTCGAGATGTGGTCAATCCTGGTCATCCCGTTCGCCTACGCCTTCACCTTCGGGGACATGGTCAAGGATCGGCGCCAGGGCCGGGCCATCTTCGCCATCATGTTCATCGTCTGGCTCGGAGCCTCTCTCCTCGCAATGGGCCTGGAGGCCGGCGGCAACCCGCGTCTCGATGCCCTCGGTGCCGCTCAGGCGACCACCTCCGAGCAGGCAGGCGGGAACACGGAGGGCAAGGAGATCAGATTCGGCCCTGCCGCTTCTGGGCTCTGGGCAGCCTCCACCACAGGAACCTCGAACGGCTCGGTGAACTCCATGCACGACAGCTTCACCCCGTTGGGAGGTGCGGTCCCGCTCTCCCACATAATGCTGGGCGAGGTCAGCCCGGGAGGGGTTGGCGTGGGTCTCAGCGGCCTGCTGATCATGGCGATCCTCTCGGTGTTCATCGCCGGGCTGATGGTGGGGAGGACACCCGAGTACCTGGGCAAGAAGATCCAGGCACCCGAGATGAAGATGGTCGCTCTCTACATACTGGCCATGCCCACCGCCCTCCTCGGCTTCGCCGCTGCCTCGATGTTCATCGACTCTGTGCTGAACACGACCATCTGGAACCCGGGGCCGCACGGGCTCTCCGAGATCCTCTACGCCTTCGCCTCCGCCAGCAACAACAACGGGTCGGCCTTCGCAGGGATCACTGCGGCCACGGACTGGATGGACACGTCCCTCGGAATCGCAATGCTGGTCGGCCGGTTCTTCCTGATCATCCCGGTCCTCGGCATCGCCGGGGCGCTGGCCCGGAAGCAGGTCATGCCGGCCACCACCGGGACCTTCCCCACCTACACCCCGCTCTTCATCGGCCTCGTCATCGGAGTCGTCCTGATTGTCGGCGGCCTCACCTTCTTCCCGGCGCTGGCGCTGGGCCCGATCGTCGAGCACCTTTCCCTCTAGGAGTACACGAGACAATGCAGACTCAGACATCACCAGAACCCAAGACCGACGGTCGCCGGGCCCGGAAGCGGCCGTTGTTCGAGGCCGCCATCGTGCGACAGGCGATCATCGACAGCTTCCGCAAGCTCGACCCCCGGGTTCAGGCGCGCAACCCGGTCATGTTCGTGGTGCTGGTTGGAAGCGTCTTCACCACCTTGATCTTCCTTCAGGACCTGGGCGACGCCAGGGCCGAGGACAACCTTTTCGCAGGGTTGGTGGCGGCGTGGTTGTGGTTCACGGTCCTCTTCGCCAATTTCGCCGAGGCCATGGCCGAAGGCCGGGGCAAGGCCCAGGCCGCCGCATTACGCAAGACCAGGGCCGAGACCATCGCCAACAAGCGGGGCGTCGGCGGGAGCATCGAGCAAGTCCCGTCCTCCAGGCTCACGGTCGACGATGTCGTCGTCGTGTCTGCAGGCGAGATGATCCCCTCGGACGGCGAGATCATCGAAGGCATCGCCTCTGTGGACGAATCCGCCATAACCGGCGAGTCGGCACCTGTGATCCGCGAAGCCGGTGGCGACCGTTCTGCGGTGACCGGTGGCACCCGTGTCCTGTCGGACCAGATCGTGGTGCGCATCACTGCCCGGCCCGGTGAGACCTTCCTCGACCGGATGATCGCGCTCGTCGAGGGGGCTAATCGCCAGAAGACACCGAACGAGATCGCTCTCAACACCCTGCTCGCCGTGCTCACGATCATCTTCCTGCTGGCGACGGTGACCCTGCAGCCGTTCGCCATCTACTCCGATGCGGAGCAGGAGGTCATCGTCCTCGTGGCTCTACTCGTATGTCTCATCCCCACCACGATCGGCGCCCTGCTCTCCGCCATCGGCATCGCCGGCATGGACCGTCTGGTGCAGCACAATGTGCTAGCGATGTCTGGTCGGGCCGTCGAGGCGGCCGGGGACTGTTCGACCCTCCTCCTCGACAAGACAGGGACGGTCACTCTGGGCAATCGCCAGGCGGCGGAGTTCCTCGCCCTGCCCGGGATCGAGGAGGAGCGGCTGGCGGCGGCGGCTCAGCTGGCCAGTCTCGCCGACGAGACCCCGGAAGGCCGATCGATCGTCGTACTCGCCAAGGAGCGTTACAACCTCCGGGAGCGCGACGTGGCCAAAGCCTCCCTGATCCCGTTCACGGCCCAGACACGAATGAGCGGCATCGACCTGAATGGCCAGACCGTCCGCAAGGGCGCCGCCGATGCCGTCAAGCGATGGGTCTCCGAGCAAGGCGGCACCATCCCGGCCACCCTCGACCCGCTGGTCGAAGGTGTCGCCGTCGCCGGCGGGACACCGCTGGTAGTCGCCGAGGGAAGCGGGCCCCAGGTCACCGTTCTCGGCGTCATCCACCTCAAGGACGTGGTCAAGGAGGGCATGCGCACCCGCTTCGAACAGCTCCGGGCCATGGGCATCCGCACCGTGATGATCACCGGCGACAATCCTCTGACTGCACGGGCCATCTCGACCGAAGCCGGTGTCGACGACTTCCTCGCCGAGGCCACACCCGAGGACAAGATGGCCCTGATACGCCGGGAGCAGGCCGGCGGCCGCCTCGTCGCCATGACCGGCGACGGGACCAATGACGCACCCGCCCTCGCCCAGGCCGACGTCGGTGTGGCCATGAACACCGGGACCCAGGCCGCGAAGGAAGCGGGCAACATGGTCGATCTCGACTCGAACCCGACCAAGCTCATCGAGATCGTAGAGATCGGCAAGCAACTGCTGATCACGCGGGGCGCGCTGACCACCTTCTCGGTGGCCAACGACGTGGCCAAGTACTTCGCCATCATCCCGGCCATGTTCGCCGGGGTGTTCCCGGTCCTCGACCGGCTCAACGTGATGCAGCTGGCAACCCCGCGCTCCGCGATCCTGTCCGCGGTCATCTTCAACGCCTTGATCATCGTTGCACTGATACCCCTGTCCCTGAGAGGCGTGAGGTTCCGGGCGGAGGGTGCGTCTGCAATGCTGCGCCGCAACCTCCTGATCTATGGGCTCGGCGGGATCGTCGCCCCCTTCATCGGCATCAAGATCGTCGACCTGTTCATCGTCGCAATTGGAGTTTCATGATGCGTAGACAGCTTCTTCCCGCCCTCGGCATGCTGCTGGTCTTCACCGTCATCACCGGCCTCGCCTATCCGCTGGTCGTGACCGGCGTCGCCCAAGGTCTGTTCGCAGACAAGGCCAATGGCTCCCGTGTGGAAGTCGACGGGCAGCTGGTGGGGTCAGCCTTGATCGGTCAGCCCTTCTCCTCCCCCGAGTACTTCCATCCCCGTCCGTCGGCTGCCGGCTATGCCCCCGGTCCCGGCTACAGCTTCGGATCGAACTTCGGGCCAACCAACGAGACTTTCCTCTTCGGAGAGGACGACCCGGAGACGACCGATGTCGACGAGTCGGAGACCAACGGTGTCGATGACCTGGTCCGCGCCTACCGGGAAACGAACGGGCTCGACGCCGAGGCACCCGTCCCGGTGGACGCCGTCACCTCATCGAGCTCCGGGCTCGACCCCCATATCTCGGTGGCCAACGCCCGGCTGCAAGCGGAGAGAGTCGCCGAGAATCGCGCCTTGGAGGTCGATCAGGTGATGGAGTTGGTAGTGGAGCACACCGAGGGAAGGGACCTCGGTTTCCTCGGCGAGCCTGGAGTCAACGTGCTCCTCTTGAATCTCGCCCTCGACGACCTCGCCCGCTAAGGGCTCGGACGCGACGATGCCCGGGCCGTGGAGGGCCCGGACATCGAAGCAGTCTTACTCAGGCCAGGATCTTCGCCTTCTGGGCGGCGAATTCCTCGGCCGTGATTGTCCCTGAATCACGCAGACGAGCCAGCTTCTCCAGCTCATCGGCAGAGGAAACACCCCCACCGGCAGCGGAGACCTGCTGGATGTACTCCCTTTGCGCCTTCTCCTGCTGCACCGCCATGGCCATGGCGCGCTCCTGCATCGAGCCGCCGCGGGCGATCAGATAGATCAAAACCCCCAGCCAGGGCAGGATCACGACGAATATCGTCCAGAATGCCTTCCCCCACCCGCTCAGGTCATTGCTGCGGAAGATGTCGGAGAAGATCGTGATGAGCAGCCAGATCCAGGCAAAGAACAGGAAGAACCAGAGCATGCTCCAGAACAGATCCATTAATGGCACGTCGCCACCTTTCTAGTTTGGTTGGGACTCGGAGGCCGCCAACGATTCGGTCCGGGGCGATGCTACAACTTTCGACATGCCCGCAATCACCCACATCGGACGAATACTCTTTCGGGTTGGTCGTCCACAATCGACCGAACTAAACCAAGGAGGAGCATGACGCAGCGCGAAACCAGTGGCTGGGCGGTCGGATGGACCACCTTCGCCGCCCTGATGATGATCATGATCGGCTTCTGGCACGCCATTGCCGGTCTTGTGGCCCTCTTGGAGGACCAGTTCTATGTCGTTGGTCAGGAATATGTCTTCCAGCTCGACGTCACCACCTGGGGTTGGATCCATCTCATCCTCGGCGTTGTCGTGATTCTCGCCGGAGTGGCACTCTTCAGCGGCGCGACGTGGGCGAGGACCATCGGCGTGATCTTGGCAGTGGTCAGCGCGGTGGCCGCGTTTGCCTGGCTTCCCTACTACCCGATCTGGGGCGCGCTCATCGCCGCCTCGGCCATCTTCGTCATCTGGGCGTTGACGGCTCACGGTCGGGACATCGTGGACGGAGTCTGACCGACCTTTGACACCCACGAACGACACGACGACGGAAAGGTCCCGTCCACGCACGTGGATTGCAGTCCTGCTCGTCGTCGTGTCGTCGGTCCTCGTCCTGGTATCGGTCGTGGCGGTATGGGCGCATCGCACGGTGTTCGACACCGATGCCTTCATGGCCACCATCGAGCCCGCCATCGAGGACCCCCAGTTCAAAGCGTCCCTTGGTGACTACCTCACTGACGAGATCACCAGCGCTCTGGATCTGGAGCAGCGGCTCCAGGAGCCATTGGCCAACCTCGACGCCTATCTCTCTGCCGCACTTCTCGGGCTCCTCGGGATCGACGAGCAGGGCCAGCAACTCCTCGATCGCATCGATCGACCAACCCTCGAGGCGTTGGCCGGCCCCATCGCCGACGCCGTCAATGAGCGTGTCGAGATGCGAGTCGACCAGGTAATGGAGTCCGAGCCGATGGCAGAGCTGATCCCCCAAGTGGTCAGACGTGCCCACCAAGGCGCGATGGCCTTGATTGCTGGGGACATCGAGGAGACCCCCAACATCAGCATCGAGGAGGGTGAGGTCCGTCTCAACACACTGCCCATCATCGTCAGGGTGCTCGAGTCGGTGGCTCAGGACCTGCGTGAGTTGCTTCCAGATGTCAACCTGCCCAGCGCGGTCTCGGACAACGTCGATGAGGCAGTGGCCCAGTTACGGGAATCGCTGGGCGACCGGGTGCCCGATGACTTCGGTCAGATCACCCTGATGTCAGAGGAACGACTGAACGCGGCCCAGGCCACCGCCGACCGGATCCACCGTTGGGTGTGGGGCATCGTGATCCTGACGGTCGTCATGATCATCGCCACGATGCTCGTTTCGCCAACGCGCCGACGCACCGGCATCCAGCTCGGGATCGGCGTAGTGGTCGCCTCGGTGATCGGTGTGGCGGTGGTCAATCGAATCGAGTCGGCCCTGGTCGCGGAGATCGCCGACCCGATAGCGGGAGAGACAGCCAGCACTTTGTTCGGGCACCTCCTCTCCGGTCTCCGCAACGGAGTAATCGCAGTGATGGTGATCTCGACGATCATCGCCGTGGTGCTCTATTTCATGGGGCGACCGGAATGGGTGACCAGCACGGGCGGCAAGGTGAGCGGATTGATGCCGGGCAACGCCGAGACCGGTGGATTCAACGGATGGATCGCGTCCCATTACGACCTGCTCAGGGTGGCGGCCGTGGCCATTGCCCTCCTGGCCCTCTATCTCATCGGGATCGGCATCGTCTCCATCCTTGTGATCGGGGCGATCTTGGCCCTGATCCTCTGGTGGTTGGCCCAAGCCCGGGACCAGGCCAACGCAGAGCCCGAGACAGCACCAGTCATCGACTCGGACTCGAGCGTCTAACCGATCGCTCGCACCTTCCCATCGACGACCAACTGGTCGACGATGCCCACGACGACGGCGCGGATGGCGCCGTAGTCGAGACCGAGGATCTGCCGGGCGGAGCTGCCTTCGTCGAGGATGAGCACGGTGTCCCCGACCCCGGCGTCGACCACGTCGATCGCGATGATGTAGCCCGAGGGCTCGCCGGCGAAGTCGTGCAGGTCACACAACAGCAGCCGGTGGTCATCGAGCAGAGGGATGTTGATGGTGGAGATCACCGTCCCGGCGACACGCCCGATCTTCATCACTCCTCCTCGAGATGGACATCGTCGACGATGCCCACAATGGCGTGGTCGACAGGGACAAACCGCTCCGGCAAAGCCTCGGCCGCCTCCCGGGAGGCCACGAAGTAGACCAGCTCACCAGGTCCCGCCATGGAGACCGCGTCCGCCGCGACCAGGGTGTCCCCGTCGGGTCTACTCCCCCGGTCCAGCGGCTGGACTATGAGGAAGCGGATCCCTTCCAGCCCGGGCGCCTTCTCGGTCGCCACCACACTGCCCAGGACCCGGCCCAAATGCATCAGCCGTCTCCCGAAGCTGAGGACAATCGATCGAGGAAGTGAAGCTCGCTCCGCAGGTTCTCGGCCATCTCGCCGTGAAGTTGGGCGATGAGATCGGAGCGGACCAGGGTGCCATGCCCGTCTGCCCTGTCGATGGCGGCGCCGAGAGCCGCCTCTACCTCGGCCACTGCTCCACAGAACAGCACATATCCCTTGCCCCCGAGCCCGTCGGCGAGGCGAATCGCGGCCAATTCGACATCGGCCGCCTTGGCCCCGGCGTCGGCGGCGTCGATGGCTGCAGCCACGGTTGTCGTCTCCACAACACCGAGCGCCTCGTTCCCGACCGGGGCCCGCCGGACATCGCCGGTGACGGCATCGGCCACCGACGGGTGCACATCAGGGAGGAAGACCATGTCGGCAAGAGTCTCGGCTCCCGAGCCCACTCGCACCGCCTCGTCGACACTGCCGGTGTCTCCGGTGACCAACACCAGGTACTTGCCGGGATGGACCGTGCCGGCGTAGATCGCGGTCAGAGGGGCGACCTTGACCATGGCATCCCCGGCGACGATGCCCGCGCTGATGGAGCTGAACTCGAAGAGAGCGATGGCCGGGTCGCGCTCAGACAATGCGCAAGGCCCCAACCACGGTCACCCGCCGCACCCTGGAGAACGTCCGGGGCCTGGTCAACCCCTCTCCCGTCGGGCTGGCGATCGAGAAGGAGGTGAACCCCTCCCCGCCCTCACCGAGGCCGTTGAAGTTGGAGCCGTTGGCCACGAAAATGCTGCAGTTCATGGCCCTGGCCATCCGGGTGATGGTCTCGACATTGGTGCTGTGGATCGAGGCCGTGTGCCGGAACCCGTGCTCGGAGCGGACCGCCAGGTCGATGGCATCGTCGACGTTGGTTACCCGCACCACCGGCATCACGGGCATCATCTGCTCGGTCCAGACGAGGTTGTGCTCTCTCGGAACCTCGGCCACGAGGAGACGGGTGTCCTCATCAGTGCTCACCCCGACCTCGGCGAGGATCTTGGCCGCATCCTTGCCGATCCATTCCGGGTTGATCATCCCCGGCTTCTCCGGCGGGCCCATCTCCTTGAAGATCACCCGCTCCAGCCGCTTCAACTCGTGCTCTTTGAGTCGGTAAGCGCCCGCGGAGACCATGGCCTGCACCAGCCGGTCGGCAACGCTGTCGACCACGATCGTCGTCTTCTCGTCGGTGCAAATCACGTTGTTGTCGAATGAGGCGCCCCTGACGATGGCCCGCCCGGCAGCCTCGATGTCTGCGGTCTGGTCGACGACAGCAGGTGGGTTGCCCGGCCCCGCCGTTATCGCCTTCTTGCTCGTCTTGAGGGCCTCCTTGACCACCCCAGGGCCCCCGGTGACGAGGAGCACACGAACCTCGGGATGATTCATCAGCTCCTTCGCAGACTCCAGGGTGGGCGCGGGGATGGCCGTGACCAGGTCGGGCGGGCCGCCAGCCCCGACGATTGCGCGGTTGAGCAACTGGACGTTCTCCACCGAGACCAGACGAGCATTGGGGTGAACGTTGAAAGTGACTGCGTTCCCCGCCGAGACGATGGATATCGAGTTGTTGATGATCGTCGAGGTCGGGTTGGTGGTCGGGGTGATGGACCCGATCACTCCGTACGGGGCGTATTCGGTGACCATCATCCCGGCGTCGCCGGTGACCACTTGGGGCTCGAGGTCTTCGGGCCCGGGTGTCCGGGTGGTGACCAGGCGGTTCTTGATCGCCTTGTCCTCACCCCGCCCCAGCCCGGTCTCCTCCGCCGCCATATAGCCGAGGCGCTCGCCTTCGCGGAGCATGGCCGCCCGCATCGCATCGACGATGGTCTTACGCGCCTCGAGGCCCATCTCGCGGTAGTCGAGGAACGCGGCGTGGGCCGCTGTCACCGCCTTGTCGATGTCGGCATGAATCCCATCGACGAGCTCCACCTCGGAGACGGCGAGGTCGTCGGTGGCGCGGAGCGTCGGCGCCGCCCGATCGGACATCTCGGCGGCGGCCACGCGTCCCTTGACCCGCTCGATGATGGCCTGGATCTCTGCATCGTTCAGCATGCCTATCGAGTGCCGCCCTCCTCCCGGCCCTTGTGGTAGCGCTCCTCCCCACCCACGTCCCATGAGTCGACGATCGCCATGATCACCGCGTCCACCGGCCGGTCACGAGTCAGCTCGGTCTGACGGGCCGAGCTGCCGGAGGCGAACAACACGACCTCGCCTTCCCCGGCACCCACCGCATCGACCGCGACCACATAGCTGCCGGTCTCCGAGTTCTCGGCGTCGAGCTGGCGAACGACGAGGAACTTCATTCCCTCCATGAGGGGGTCTTTCCGGCTGGCAACCAGAGTCCCGGCGACGCGCCCTAGGTGCACGGCACTGTCTCCTGCGCTTTCGGAGGCCGGATGCGGCTAACCGAGGTCTTCCCCCGCCTGATCCTGGCGGCCCAGGGGCAAGACCAGGTCGAGGTTGACGTGGGGGCGGGCGATGACATGGGTGGCGATGACCTCGCCTACCTTCTCCGCGCCACGGACACCGGCGTCAACTGCCGCTTTGACTGCCGCCACGTCGCCGCGGACGACCGCGGTAACGTAACCGCCGCCGGTCTTCTCCATGCTCACCAGTTCCACCTTGGCGGCCTTGACCATGGCGTCGGCCGCCTCGACCATGGCTGCAAAGCTGCGTGCCTCGATCATTCCCAGAGCTTCAGCCATGAAGCTCCTCCTTTCCTTGTCCTACATTCGTTGGGCTCATCCCGACCCGGCGTCCCGCCCGGAGAGACCCTCGAGGGCCCCCACCGCCGCCTGCCATCCGACATCGATGTCCTGCTCCTCGCCCCCGAGGTAGACACGGCCCATCGAGCCAAAGCTCCTGACCTCGAGGACGTTGATCTCCGCCGACTTCTCAGCCTCGTTGGCGGCAAGCGAGGCATAAGCGGCCGGCTCGCATTCGAGCACGTAGAGGGTTTGGCCGGGGATGATCATCTGCCCATGCCTGGTGCGATTGATCAGCTGAGCATGATGGTCATCGAGGCGGCGGATGATCTGCGAGGAGAGGATGCGGGGCTTGATCCGGTCGTCCTCGGTTGCCTCGATGCCGTCGAGGATGGCCTCACCGGCAGCGCGGGTCTCGGCCTGATCCGGTGAGTGCAGCTCGAGGACCCCGTAATAGCGCTCGATGATCTGAAGACCAGGCTTGACCGAGGTCGCCTTGAGGGCGACATCGGTGAGACGGTTGATCTCGATCCCGGGGGCCACCTCGATCCACAGGGACGCGTCGCCGGCCAGAGGGAGAAAGCCTTGTGCCACCGTCCCGAGGAAGGCGGCGTATTGCGGCTGGAGGCTGTCCAGGAACGCAAATGACCTCAGCTCAATACCTTTCGCCACTGCCTCCGTCCTTCCCTCCGACGATGATTATCCCGGCCGAGGCCCCGATTCTGGTCGCCCCAGCGGCAATCATGTCCTCGGCGTCGCTGGCCGTGCGCACGCCGCCAGAAGCCTTGACCCCCATCTCCGGGCCGACCGTTTCCCGCATCAGCGCCACGTCGTAGACGGTGGCGCCTCCAGGGCCAAACCCGGTAGAAGTCTTGACGAAATCCGCCTTGGCCTGCTTGGAGAGGGAGGAGGCGACCACCTTCTCCTCATCAGTGAGCAGGGCGGTCTCCAAGATGACCTTGCACAACGCCCCGACCTCGTGGGCAGCGTCTACCACCTTCTCGATGTCCTTCAGCACGAGGTCGTGGTCACCGGACTTGAGGGCGCCGATGTTGAGCACCATGTCGACCTCGCGCGCCCCGTCACGAAGCGCCCGACGGGCTTCCATCGCCTTCACTTCCGGGGTAGTCGCGCCGAGGGGGAATCCGATCACTGTGCACACTGGAACCGACGTCCCCCGGAGGTTCTCTGCCGCTCGCTTCACCCAGGTGGGATTAATGCAAACCGAGGCGAAGTGGTACTGCTCCGCCTCCCGGCAGAGCTGGTCGATCTCCGCGGCGGTCGCCTCCGGCTTCAGCAGCGTGTGATCTATGTAACGCGCCATGTCCAGAGGGACTTCCGCTGCCTCGCCGTGGAAGGCGACCCGGTCCGCGCCATTAGCCACGACCTCGCGGACCTTGTCCCCGGTGTCGCAGACGTCGTAGCGGGCGGAGAGGGCGGCCAGCACCTCCCGGGTGACCACTTCGACCAAGGCCTCCCGGTTCATCGGGATTGCTGTCCCATCTCGGCTCTGGAGTATTGCCGCTCTATCTCGTCGATCTTGGCAACCCGTCGGGCATGCCTGTCTCCGCCCCAATCGACGGACAGCCATTCCTCGACGATCTGCCAGGCCAGGGTCTCCCCGATCAGACCCGCCCCCAGGGTGAGCACGTTGGCGTGGTTGTGCTCCCGACTATTGCGGGCCGAGGAGATGTCGTAACAGAGGGCGGCGCGAATCCCCGGCACCTTGTTCGCCGCGATGGCCGAGCCGATGCCCGCCCCATCGACCACGATCCCATATCGACACGTTCCCGAGGCGACCTCACGGGCGACCGCGTGTGCGAAATCCGGGTAGTCAACCGCCTCGTGGCTGTCGGTGCCGCAGTCCAACACCTCGTAGCCGGTTTCTTTGAGCCTGAACCCGATCCGCTCTTTGAGGGGGAAGCCGCCATGGTCGGACCCGATCGCGATCTTGCCTCCCGTGCCTTCGCCGGTGGACAACCCCTCAGGCGGGGCCTCGGGAGGCGCCGGGTCGGGAATAGTGCCGGAGCCAACCACTCCATCGAGCACGCGTTCCACCAGCGAGCGAACTTCCTGTTCCGATGGAGGCTGTTGGGAAGGAGACTGGGGGCCGGCAGGTGATGTCATCGGGTTGGGTGCGGCCTCCTCACCGGGCCCACTCTAGGAAGATGGCCCATGGCCCAGGTCCCGGCCGACTGATGTTCTTAAGATGCGGCTATGGCCAATCGGGACCCTGCGTTTCTCTGGGAGACCGAGGCGCTCCGCACCTCGGGGGTCTCGGCTCGGGCACCGGCGAGACAAGGATTGCGAGATTGGCTCACGCTCCGGGAAGCCAGCGACGCCACCGGGCTGCCGCTGTCGACAGTGCGCAACTGGGCCCGGAAGGGGCGGGTGCCGACCGCTCTCGAGGAGTCCGGGAGTGAGACCCATCGCATGGTCTCCCTGGAGGGGGTGAAGGCGCGTGCCCGACAGCTGGGGCAGGACCTCGAGCTCAGGGCGGAGCCCGATTTGCCTAAGACACAACCCTCGCCTGCGGAGGACAAGACCGCCCCGCCTCCGGGGACGATGCTGGTCCCGATCGACGCCTGGGACAAGATGCTGCTCCAGCTCGGAAATCTCCACCAGGCGGGCCAGCAGTTGGCCGAAGCGAGGGAGCGCGCCGCGAAGGCCGAGACCGAAGCCATCTTCTTGAGGGAGCGTCTCGCCGAGCTACGTGAGGCAGCACAAGGTGTTCCAGCAGCCGAGCCAGAAGCGGTTGCGATCGAGCAGGAGCCTCCGACCATCCCGGACCCCCAACCGGCCACCGCCGCCAAGATGCCTCGGTTCAGCGCCTATCTGTGGCGAATGGCGGCCTCGGGCCGGCGCAGGCGGGCTTAGAGCTCCTCAAAGGTCACTATTCGGCGTAGTCCTCGAAGTCGGGCCAGGCGGCGATGTCGACGCCATGGTTCTCCGGGGAAGCGAGTGTCCACCACTCGGGCGCCCTGGAGTCGTCGGCGATCCGGCCCCCCGCGGCCAAAGCAGCCGCGACTCGCGCCTCGGCCTGATCGGCCGGTACCGCAATGTCGATGTGAAACCGACGACGGCCGGCTTTGGGAGGTTTGAGCTCCTGGAACCAGAGATGTGGGTTCCTGACGACGGCCCGCAACATACGCGTTGACCTGGCCGCCCGGTGGACGGGTTGTCGGGACTCTTGATGCCGAGGAGCCTGGTCAATATCGACCCTCAGAACAAGATGCGTTCGGTAGTCTCGGATCGATGATCCGGCTGGAGACGCCCGAACTGGTTCCGGTGCTCTCGAAGGGGAAACACCGGAGCCCCCGCAATGGGGCGTGCTTCATGGAGTACGCCTCGTTCCTCGCTGGCGAGCGGTGGAGTGATCATCCCCGATGTACTCACGCTCTCCTCGCTGAGGTTGCCAGAGATGTCAACGATCACATCTCCGATGCCGGGCGATCCCGGCTAGTCCCGCTGATCCCGTCGGTAGTTGGCCTCAACGGGGACGACTCCCGCGTCGCCGTCGGGATCGCGGCGCGATGTGCAGCGGTCGCCCTCCCCGTTGCGGCTCAGCCACGACAGCGGGCGCTGGCGGCAGGGCTTCTCCGCGCCCATCGGGTCTTCACCACCCTCGATGATCAGTCATCGTCGATCTTCGATCCCGGGAGTCTGTTCGATGACGTGGACCAGGCCCTGTCGGATGCTCCCCACGCGAGGCGCTGGGCAGAGGATTTCATCAGCCGCGTGGAAATGGACTCGAAGACCTTTGGGCATCGCTCGGCCCGGAGCATGGTCAATGTCGCCGTCACCGGGATCAGTGAGGCCTGCATCCCCGACCCCGACAGCGTGCTTCACGATCTCCTCGACGCGGTGATCGACGACTGCATGCGCTGGTTCGGAGTGAGCGTCGCGGGAGCGGTAGCCCCGGCCGACCGTCGTATGTTTGCCCGAGGCAGCTGACACGGGATCACGCCAAATAAGCGGTCAGCCCCGGAGGAAGGCCTCGGGCAAAGTCGGCCGGCCAATCAAGCAGCGGGGCCGGTGACGGCGGGACTAGCGCGGGAGCGGCAGCCACGGCCGACCGGCGTCTGTTTGCCCGAGGCAGCTAGCACGGAATTACGCCAAAGAAGCGGGCAGCCCGAAGGAAGGCCTCGGGCAAAGTCGGCCGGCAATCAGGCAGTGGGGCCGCTGATCAGACGGTACGTGACGTCCTGATCGAGGGCCATGTCCATCACGAAGCCGGACATCTCGCCGGTCGCCTCATCGGGGAGGTTCATGTCCATCGAGATGCTCGTGCCCGAGGTTGTCTCCGACTGCTTGGCCACCCCGGCTTCGGCATCGAACCACGTCCTGCTGTCGACGGTGGTCTCGTCGACACTGATCAGGAATTGGAGCTGGTCCATCAAAGCCTCGAGCTCGGCCGACTCCTCGGGAGTGGCACCCTCTGGCGCCATTTCGCCGAACATCCCGGCAAAGAACTCGGCAAGGTCGACCTCGATCAATGACGTGGTGGCGTTGCTGTCGATAACCAGCACCTCGGACCCGTCAAGGTCCTCGACTCCAGACACCGTGCTGGTGATGTTGGTGACGATCGGGTCGTCGCCAAGACCTGGAGTCTCGATCTCCCTGGTCCAGCTGTCACCGACGGTGACCTCCTCGTCGGACAACGGGGGGCCGATGAACTGACCAGGATCGAGTCCGGGAGCCGGGCTGCCGCCACTACCCAATGCCCCGAGGTCGCCGAGCATCCCGCCCATTGGATCTTCGAGGTCGCCGCCCTCGTGGACGAGGTTGCCCTGCTCGTCGACCACCACGGTCACGTCTATCGGTTCTAGAGCCGCGAACTCAGGCATTTCGCTCGAGTCGATCGATTCGCCGTCGACGGTCCCGGTGAGGCTCACATCGGCGAACTCGCCTGTGATGTGGACCTCGTACGTCCCCGGTTGCGGGCCCTCGGACACGACGTGCGTGAACGTGGCCGTGCCGGCGACATCGACCGAGGCATCGCCGGGGACATCTTCGCCGCCCATCATCGCCGGATCGCCAGTGGCGGTCATCTCGATGTGCTGGTCGAGGCCGACCTCGTATTTGAGCTCGTCTCCGGCAGCCAGGGAGTAGGAGAGGAGCACCGCCTCGACGGTCTCTGCTTCGGGAGCGGTGGTGTTTGCGGTGCCGGAGGGATCGCCACAAGCGGCGAGCCCTAACGCCAGCACGGCGACGAGAGAGGTAAGACGCTTCATATCGACACGTTATCGACGCCTCAGGCCTTATCTTTTAGCCCCAATCCCCCGGAACCTTGCTGACCTCCAATCTCAGGTTCCCCAAACCGGACATGGGTCACAGACCTCAGGTTCCCGGTCCCGTTTACCCTGCGAGCATGAGCAGGCGGATCCTGGTTGCGGTGGCGTGGCCCTATGCCAGTGGGCCGCGTCATCTCGGGCACCTGGCCGGGGCATATCTGCCGGCCGACATATTTGCCCGCTATCACCGCCTCGCCGGCAACGACGTGCTGATGGTCTCCGGCTCAGACGTCCACGGCACTCCGATCACGGTCCGGGCCGACAACGAAGAGGTCGAGCCCCAGGTCATCGTCGACCGCTATCACGCCGAGTTTCTGGAGAACTGGGAGCGGGTCGGGATCTCCTGGGACCTGTACACATCGACCGGCACCGCCAACCACCACGCCGTCACCCAGGACATGTTCCTCGGGCTCCTGCAGAACGGCTATCTGGCCAAGCAGACCTCGAGCCAGCTATATGACCCCGAGGCCAAGCGCTTTCTCCCCGATCGCTATGTCGAGGGGACCTGCCCCTACTGCGGGTACAACGAGGCCAGGGGCGACCAGTGCGAGAACTGTGGGCGCACTCTCGATCCCACCGATTTGATCAACCCGCGAAGCCGTCTCACCGGCTCCACACCGGAGAGCAGGGAGACGGAGCACTTCTTCCTCCTCCTCAGCAAGCTCCATGGACCTCTGAGGGAATGGCTCGAAGGTCGGCAGGGGTGGAGGAAGCACGTCAAGAACTGGGCACTGGGGATGATCGACGAAGGCTTGCCCGACCGGGCGATCACCCGCGACATCGAATGGGGAGTGGCGATCCCTGTAGACGACCTCGGGCCGGGCAAGCGGATCTATGTCTGGTTCGACGCCGTCATCGGGTACCTCTCGGCCTCGAAGGAGTGGGCTCAGCTCGAGGGAGATCCCGACGCCTGGAAGTTGTGGTGGCAAGACCCCGAGGCCGAGTCTTACTACTTCGTGGGCAAGGACAACATCCCGTTCCACACCGTGATCTGGCCGGCGATGCTGATGGGTTACGGCGGGCTGAATCTCCCCACCGACGTCCCGGCCAACCAGTACGTCACCTTTGCCAGTGAGAAGGCGTCGGCGAGCCGAGGGGTGGGCCAGTCGATCGGCTGGTACGCCGATCGACTCGAGCCCGACGCCCTGCGATATGCGATCGCCTCGGTGCTCCCCGAGCAGAACGACACCGACCTCAGTGATGAGGACATCATTCGCCGCATCAACGAGGAGCTGGTGGCCACCTGGGGCAACCTGGTCAACCGGGTCCTCTCGCTGAGCGATCGAAATTTCGACGGGAAGGTCCCGACAGCGGGCGCTCTGAGCCCGACCGACGAGTTGCTCATCGCGTCCATAGACAAAGCACTGGAGACAACCGCCGGCCACATCGAGGCCGTCGAGCTCCGGGCCGGGCTACGGACGGCGATGGATGCCGCCTCGGAGGTGAATGCCTATCTCAACTCAGAGGAGCCCTGGCATGTGCTCAAGGAGGACCGGGAAAGGGCAGGCACCATCCTTTGGACCGCGATCCAGGCCATCAGCGGGATCCGGGTAGCCCTCACCCCCTATCTGCCCTGGACTTCTTCTCGGCTCGGCGAGATGCTCGGGATCGATGCGGACTTAGCCGAATGGAAGCGACCAGACGTTCCCGGTGACACCGAGCTCGGCACCGTCTCGACCCTCTTCACCAAGCTCGAGCCCGACGCCCTCGACGAATAGTTGCCAGTGTGATCAGGCCGATACACTCCAGGACATGGAAAGGGCAGCCCGTATCGCAGGGGGATTCGCTCTGCTTGGCGCGGGCACGGCGATGCTGGTCCTGCCCGGACCTGGCGTTCTCGCCATCCTCGGCGGTCTGACCCTGCTCGAGCGGGACATGCCCTGGGCCAAGCGGATCACCGACAAGCTGAAGCCGAAGAAATCGGCTCCGCCCGATCAGAAGAAGCCTTAGCTCGGCGGGTACACCCCGGCCGTCTTCGCCTTCTCGGTCTGCCAGAAGACGTCGGCGATCTCGTCGATGAGGTCGACCAGCTTCTGACCATCCGCCGGATCGACCGACTTCTTGGCATTCCCCGCTTGGAGAATGGCCCGCCAGAACAGGTCGTCGAGGTCGGGAAACTCCTTGCGGTGGTCCGCGGTGAAGAAGTCCACCCACAACACCATCAGGTGATGCTTGACCAACTCGGCCCGCTCCTCCTTGATCGAGATGGCCCTGGCTCGAAACACCTCGTCGTCGGAGCCCTGGTACTTCTCGGCCGACTTGAGGACCGACATCGCCTCGATCTTGGCCTGAGCCGGGTCGTACACGCCGCAGAAGAGATCGCAGTGGGCGTGGGCAATTGTTGTCTGCCGCATGGCACTCCTTCGTTGTCGATGTGCTCGGCCGACCATACCCTGCCAGGGCAATTCTCATGCAGCGGTTCCAAGTGTCCGAAAATTCGATGCGCCCGACGCTGGCGCCTGGCGACGAGTTCATCGCGACCGGGTCGAGGCCGGCGATTGTGGGCGAGATCGTCGCGTTGCCTCACCCGGGGCGCCCCGACTTCTGGCTGGTCAAACGTCTCGCCGCGGGTCCCGGTGATCGGGTCGATGGGAGAGGCGCCCTGGGCCGAAACGAGGCCTGGGTCGTCTCGGACAACCCCGCGGCCGCGACCACCGATTCGCGCAGCTTCGGGCCGGTTTCGATCGCCACGCTCCTGCCCCAGGTCAGCCATCTGGACGAGGTGACATTTGGCGAGTCCGTGGCTCTTCTCGCCGACGAGGAGCCTGCTTTCGCCGAAGTCATCGATCGTCACGGACCGCCCCCGTTTTGGCATCGGCCGGCGGGCTTTCCCACTCTGGTGTGGCTGATCATGGAGCAGCAGGTCTCCCTCGAATCAGGGGCGGCGATGTATCGCCGGCTTCATGGGCTGCTCGGCGTGATCACTCCCGAGGTCGTCGCCGCCGCCACCGAGGCGGAGCTGAGGGGCATCGGAGTGACTCGCCAGAAGACGGAGTACTTGTTGGAACTCGCCCGAGCGGTGATCGCTGGCGATCTCGACCTGGAGGAACTGGCCACGATGCGAATGGACGAGGCCCGGACGACTCTGCTCGCCGTGAAGGGGATCGGCCCATGGACGGCAGAGGTGTATCTGCTCTCCGCGCTTCGCTTCCCCGATGTGTTCCCTCTCGGCGATCGGGCCCTCCAAGTGGGTACCGCCGAGGTGCTCGGTCTGTCGTCGGTGCCTACGGGAGACGATCTCGAGTTCATCTCGCGCCCCTGGCGGCCGATCCGCGCTTCCGCGGCGAGGATCATCTGGCATGCCTATCTGGGGACGAGAGGTCGGGTCGAGCCCCCCGACCCGACCTCGGGACACGGACTCTCGCGACCGGCGTAGAGTCGCACCATGACCGAGTTCGTGGTCCAGATGGAGAATCGTCCGGGCCGACTCGCGGCATTGACCGAGGCCTTGGCCGCCTTCGGCGTCAACATCGAGGCGCTCGCCGCCTACGGCCACGACGGGGAGGGGACCGTCCGACTCATCGTCGACGACGCAGCCACGACGCGTCGGGTCCTCGACGAGGCTGCCCTCCTCAACGAGGAGCGCACCGTCCTGACCGCCATGCTGCCCCACCGTCCAGGCGAGCTGGCAAGGCTGACCCGCCTCGTTGCCGACGCCGGCGTGAACATCGACGCGATCTACGTTTTGCGCTCGAATGCCGAAGGGATCGAATTCGCGATCTCGATAGACCAAGACGATGAGGCCATGCCCGACTTGCCGGTGACCGGCGGGGTGTTGGTGGTCTAATAACGGGGCAGCGATACTCTGCCGCCCCATGTGGTCAAGATTCACGGAGTGGGTGAGCACCCACAAGATCCTCTCAATAGCCTCCCTTGTCGTCGTTTTGGGCGCCGGCACCGCCATTTTCATGGCGGCTACCGGCGAGACAGTCGTCACCACGACGACCACCGCCCCAACCACGACCTCCACGACCGAGGCAACAACCACCACTGAGGCGCCGACCACCACGGTCTCGGGGGGGACCTCTCAGATCAACGGGCTGCCGGTGGAGGACCCTGCCCTCCTCGACCGCAGGCTCCTTGCCGTGAAGATCGACAATCATCCCAACGCCAGGCCGCACTCGGGGATCGAGCAGGCCGACGCCGTCGTCGAGCTCATGGTGGAGGGCGTGACCCGCTTCATCTCGATGTGGCAGCAGAGCGACGTGGAGTACCTGGGCCCGATGCGCTCGGGACGGCCCACCGATCAGACGATCCTCGCCGCTTTCAACGAGCCGAGCTTTGCCATCTCCGGCGCGCAGAGCTGGGTGCAAGAGATGATTGCGTCGGTGGGTATCCACCTCATCGGTGAGGTAGAGCCCGCCACCTTCCGCTCATCCGAGCGACGGGCGCCGCACAACCTCTACGCGAATACCGTCCTCTTGCGTGAGTACGCCGACGAAGCCGGCTACCCCGATGAGCCAATTCCGGGGCCGATGTGGGAGTTCGGTCCGATGCGAGAAGACGCCGATCAAGCCGCCAAGGTCTCCTTCGACTTCCTCAGCAATCCGGTCGAGTGGACCTGGGACGAGGCCGAGGGGAAGTGGCTTCGCTCTATCGCCGGTGACGAATCGAACTTCGTGTCTGAAGATGGTGCTGAGGAGGGCCAGATCGGGGTCCCGGTCCTGGTGGCTCTCTACGTCGAGCAGTACAGCGTCGGCGACCTTCCAGCGAGCAGGACTACCGGTCAGGGCCTGGCGTACATCTTTGCCGACGGAAAGGTCGTCCAGGGCACCTGGCAGCGAGACGACATCTACAAGTGGTTCACTCTGGCCGACAATGACGGTGAGGCCATCCTGGTGCCACCCGGGCAGGTTTGGATCTCCCTCGTGCCCAACAGCACCGGCATCAATATCGAGTGAATTGCTGGCCGACTTTGCCCTCGACCAACCCTCACCATTGACACGGGCCCGACGGATCGCGCCCGTGCAGTCTCGGGCAAACAGACGCCGGTCGGCCAGGGCTGCCGCTCCAACCCAAGGCGCTCGGTAACTTCTCTCCCGATGACCGCCACAGATCGGGTGAAGGTCGCACTCGATGCGGCGGAGGCGAGCCAACAGACTCTCAACGCCTTCACCCACATCGACCGCGAGCTCGCATTGGCCCGGTCCGAGGTGATCGACGCAGCCGTTGGGCGTGGGGCGCCCATCGGATCCATGGCCGGAATCCCGGTGGGGCTGAAGGACCTGATCGACCACGAAGGGAGAGCTACCACTGCCGGCTCGGCCTTCTACCGCGAGGTGCCACAGCGATCGGCGCCCGTCGTGGTCCGGCTGGAGGAGGCAGGGGCGGTCTTGATCGGGCGGACCGGTTTGCACGAGTTCGCCTTCGGTTTCTCCTCTGAGAACCCTCACTTCGGGCCGGTGCGGAACCCCTGGGACCCAGCCACCTCGCCCGGCGGCTCCTCGGGCGGCTCGGCAGCGGCAGTAGCGGCCGGGATCACCCCTGTGGCGGTCGGAACCGACACCGGTGGCTCAGTCCGGGTGCCGGCCGCATTGTGTGGATGCTTCGGGCTCAAGGTCACCCATGGACGCATCCCGCTCGATGGTGTCTTCCCTCTCGCCCCGACCGTCGACACCGTGGGCCCTCTGGCCAACTCGATCGGCAACCTCGATGTCTGCTACCGGGTCTTGTCCGGTGACTCGGGTGACGAGCCCGACCCTCGCGGCCTCCGTCTCGGGGTCCCTGGGCCTTGGCTGGCCGAAGCCCCGATGGACGCGCAGGTGGGGGCCGTATTCGAGGAGACGATCGGTCGGCTCGAGGAGTTGGGGCACAGCGTCGTCGTCGTAGAGATGACGGGCGCGGTCCCTGCTCGCGAGCTGATCGACGCCATCGCCGGAGAGGTGAGCGACGTGCATCGTGGGTTTCGGGAGCGTGGTTTGCCCTATGGCGAGGACGTGGGCAAGAGAGTCGACGACTGTCTGGCCACAACCGCCGACCGGATCGCGGCGGGCAGAGCGTGGCAGAAGATGATCCGGCGTCTGTTCGCCGAGGTGTTCGACACCGTGGATCTGCTCGTCACCCCTACCACACCGACAATGCGCAAGATGATCGGGGAGGACATGATCGGCGATCGCCATTACCGATCGGTTCTCTCCTGGTTCACCGCCCTGGTCAATCACGCCCTGCACCCGGCGATCGCCTTACCGCTGACCGGGACCGGGTCGCCTCCGGTCTCGCTCCAGGTCATTGGGCCGCTCGACTCAGAGACGGCACTCATCGGATTCGGTAGATCTCTGGAGGAGGCCGGGCTGGTCGGATTCACCCCCGCCCGAATCGACCTCAGCTAGTTCGTGACGCCGATAAACTGAGATCACGCGGCAACCCGGATGCGGTCTTTCTCACCAGAGCTCACCATCGAGGCCCTGGAGAGACGCGTGCTGATGACAACCCAAGGATGTGACCCAAAGTGGCCGACGAGATCGCCACAGCAGAGCCCTCTACCAAGAAGAACACCGAGACCTTCGACAAGTTAGTGATCCGTTTCGCTGGAGACTCCGGCGACGGGATGCAGGTGGCCGGATCACGATTCACCGACGCCAGCGCCCTGTTCGGAAACGACCTGGCAACCCTGCCGTCTTTCCCGGCAGAGATCCGTGCCCCGGCGGGGACGCTCCCGGGGGTGTCGAGTTTTCAGGTGCAGATCGCCGACTTCGACATCCTGACCGCCGGCGACCAGCCGGATTGCTTGGTTGCGATGAACCCGGCTGCTCTGAAGAAGAATCTGAAGGACCTGCGCCAGGGCGGCACGCTCGTCCTCAACACCGACGCGTTCGACGAGCGCAACCTCGCCAAAGCTGGCTACGAAGGCGATCCGCTCGAAGACGGCAGCCTCGATGGCTACCGGGTGATCTCGGTCCCCATGGACGAGCTCACCAAGGAAGCGGTCAAAGACACCGGCGTGTCCGGGCGGAGCGTCCTTCGCTCCAAGAACTTCTTCGCCCTCGGTCTGCTCGCCTGGCTGTTCCATCGGCCCACCGAGCCGACTGTCGACTGGGCGAGGAAGAAGTTCTCCCGGACTCCGGAGGTGGCCGAAGCAAACGTTGCCGCCTTCCAGGCCGGGTACACGTTCGGTGAGGCCACCGAGGCGGCCAAGATCACCTTCGAGGTCAAGCCTGCTGCACTACGGCCGGGCACCTACACCAACATCAACGGCAACACCGCCCTTGCCTGGGGGCTCATCGCTGCCTCCAAGCTTTCGGGGCTCCCCCTTTTCTATGGGAGCTACCCGATCACGCCGGCATCCGACATACTCCACGAGCTGGCGAGGCACAAGAACTTCGGGGTCCGCACCTTCCAGGCCGAGGACGAGATCGCCGGGGTGGGTACCGCCATTGGCGCGGCCTTCGCCGGGAGCCTGGCAGTGACAGGGTCGTCGGGACCAGGCATCGCTCTGAAAAGTGAGGCCATCTCCCTCGCGTTCATGATGGAACTGCCCTTGATCGTGATCAACGTGCAGCGGGGCGGGCCTTCAACCGGTCTCCCAACCAAGCCCGAGCAGTCCGACCTCTTGTTCTCGCTCTACGGGCGTCATGGCGAGTCGCCGATCCCGGTGTTGGCGATCGCATCTCCCTCCGACGCATTCGAGTTGACCATCGAGGCGGCGCGCATCGCCCTCAAATACATGACCCCGGTCCTCCTGCTGAGCGACAACCAGGTAGCCAACGGGTCGGAGCCATGGTTGCTGCCCGATGTCGACGCCATCCCGAAGATCGACGTCGAGTTCGCCAAGCACCCCAACGGCCCCAACGGCACATTCCTCCCCTATATGCGCGACATCGACACCTTCGCCCGACCCTGGGCACTGCCGGGGACGCCGGGTTTGGAGCATCGGATCGGTGGTCTGGAGAAGGAGGCAATCACCGGGAACGTCTCCTACGACCCCGGCAACCATCAGCTCATGACCGACTCCCGGGCATGGAAGGTGGCCAACATCGTCAACGACATCCCCGATCTCAAGGTGGCCAATGACGAGGATGCCGACATCCTGGTGCTCGGCTGGGGGTCGACCTACGGCTCGATCCGCGCCGCGGCCCGGAGGGTGGAGCTCGAGGGCAAGAAGGTGGCGACACTCCACCTCCGCCATCTGAATCCGATGCCGCAGAACCTGGGGGAGATCCTCCATCGCTACCAGCAGATCCTCATCCCGGAACTGAACACCGGCCAGTTGCGCAAGGTGATCAGGGCCGAGTTCCTGGTCGACGCCAAGGGCCTCAACAAGGTCGCCGGCGAGCCCTTCAAGGTCGCTGAGATAACCGAGAAGATCCTGGAGATGATGAAGTGACCGCCCCCTCCTACACACGTGCCGACTTCCAGACAGACCAGGAGGTTCGCTGGTGCCCCGGGTGCGGCGACTACACCATCCTCGCCTCGGTGCAGCAATTCCTGGCGGGGCTCGGAAGGCCCCGAGAGGAGTTCGTGTTCGTCTCGGGCATCGGCTGTGCCTCACGGTTCCCGTACTACATGAGCACCTATGGCATGCACTCCATCCACGGCCGTGCGCCGGCCATCGCCTCAGGGATCGTCGCCACCCGGCCCGACCTCTCGGTGTGGGTGATCACCGGTGACGGGGACGCCCTGTCGATCGGGGGTAACCACCTGATCCACGCTCTTCGCCGCAACGTCGACTTCAAGATCCTGCTGTTCAACAATCAGATCTATGGCCTGACCAAGGGCCAGTACTCACCGACGTCGGAAGAGGGCAAGACCACCAAGTCCTCGCCCTACGGCTCGATCGACTACCCGTTCAACCCGGTGTCTCTTGCACTCGGAGCCGAGGCAACGTTTGTGGCACGAACCCTGGACATGGACCGCACCCACACCCAATCCCTGCTCCAGGCCGCCTATGAGCACGAGGGCTCCGCCTTCATCGAGATCTATCAGAACTGCAACGTCTTCAACGACAAGGCGTTCATCCAGCTGACCGGCAAGGAGGAGCGGGTCCACAACCGGATCGACCTGGAGGCGGGCAAACCGATCGTGTTCGATGGCGGGGCCAAGGCGGTAGTGATGCGGGAGGGCCAGGCCACCATCGTGGACTCTGCGACCGTCGACCCGCAGGCGATCCTGATCCATGACCCGACCCGACCCGACGCGTCCATCGCCTTCGCTCTCAGCCGGCTATCGCATGGCCCGTACGGCCCGACCCCCCTCGGCATCTTCCGGGACGTGAGCCGGCCCACCTACGAGAATCAGATGAACGCCCAGATCGAGGCCGCCAAAGAGAAGCAGGGCGAAGGCGAGCTTTCCCACCTCATCGCCAGCCAGGGCACGTGGACGGTCAAGGACCCCTCTACCAACGGGGGCTGACCCCGGTTTCAGGCGGCGATCCCCTTCATGGTTGAGGAGACGATCGTTTCGACCAAACCTGCCCTATCCACCTCTCCGTCCGGTCGATACCAACGCTCCACGGCGTTGAGGACGGAGAGCATGAGTATCGAAGCGATCTTCGGATCCACATCGGCGCGAATCGTCCCCTCGACCTCACCCTCGGCGATCACACTTCGGAAAGCCGCCTCGTAGACGTCACGGGCGGCAATGACCCGGGCCCGATGCTCGTGATCGAGCATCCTCGCCTCGTTGAGGAAGGTGCGGACCACGTCGCGGTTGTCGAGCACCACATCGATGTGGCCGGAGACGAGGCCCCGCAGCTTCGCGGTGGCGGTCTCACCTTCGGCGAGCGCTCGATCGGCCGAATCCTGGAAGAGACGCGCCCCCTCTTCTACCACCTCGACGAGAAGGTCCTGTTTCGACTCGACGTGGGCGTAGAGAGAGGAGCCGAGCATCCCGAGCTCCTTGCCCAGGTCGCGGATCGAGGTGGCCTGGTACCCACGCTCGGCGAACAACCTGCCCGCGGCGGACACGACATCGTCACGGCTGTTGCGGGTCGTAACCATCAGCGGTGGTCGTATCTCACGACGACTCGATCGGTCAGCGGGTGAGACTGGCAGGTGAGGACGTAGCCGGCGTCGAGCTCGGCGTCGACCAGGGCGTAGTTCTTGTCCATACGCACCTCGCCCTCCTCGATGCGACCCTTGCAGCTTGCGCACATACCGCCCTTGCAGGAGAACGGCAGCTCCGACCGGACGCGGAGTGCCGCGTCGAGGATCGAGGTCTCGGGCCTCATCCGGGTCTGGACAGCTCTCCCATCGAGGATGACGGTCAGATCGATCGAGCCTTCACCGGGCGGGGGCTCGGGTGGCAACGACTCCAGATCGAGAGGGCCGGCGAAGAACAGCTCGTCATGGATGCGATCATCCTCGATGCCCAGCTCTCCCAGAGTGCGCCGGGCCATCATCACCATCTCGTATGGCCCGCACAGATACCACCCATCGACTTCCCGGCCCCCGAGCAGCTGATCGTGGACCGTACGTATCTTGGCCTCGTCGATCCGCCCCGACAGGAACGGGAGATCGGAACCTTCCCTACTGAGCAGGTGAAACAGCTGGAATCGATCCGGGAATCGGTCCTTGAGCCCCTCCAACTCCTCGAGGAACATGATGCTGTTCGCCGTCCTGTTCCCGAAGAGGAGCGTCCACGATGATCCGGGCTCCAGCTCCAATGTGGTGCCGATCAACGAAAGGACCGGGGTGATCCCCGAGCCGGCGGCGATGGCCACCCGGTGACGGGATGAAGCGGGATCAGGGTCGATGGTGAACTCCCCGACCGGGGCCATCACATCGATCATGTCCCCTGCCCTGAGCCCATCGATCGCCCAAGTCGAGAACACCCCGCCAGGCAGCCGCTTGATCCCCACCCGCAGCTTTCCGACGTTGGCGTTGGAGCAGATGGAATAGGAGCGACGGACATCGTCGCCATCCACGATGGCGCGCAGAGTCACGTGCTGGCCAGGGAGATGGAGAAAGTCGTCGCTTAACCCGTCGGGAACGTCGAAGGTGACCGCCACCGAATCGTCTGTGAGTGGCGATACCTCGAGCACGCGGAGAGGATGGAAGTCGACGCTCAACTCAGAACTCCTTGAAGTGCCCGAAAGGCTCACCGCAAGCCGTGCAGACCAGCAGCGCCTTACAGGCGGTGGATCCGAATCGGGAAACGAGCCGAGGCGAGGCCGAGCTGCAACGAGGGCAGAGGATCTCCCGGCCGGGCGGGGCGATCCCGAACTCGGCCAGCTTGTCCCGGCCTTCGGGCGTCATCCAATCCGTGCTCCAAGGGGGCTGATGTACGGTGAGCACCTCGACCTCCTCGAAGCCTGCCGCCAACAGGGCCGAGCGCAGATCGTCCTCTATCTGCCGCATCGCAGGGCAACCCGAGTAGGTCGGTGTGATCGTGGCTACGACCCGGCTCCCCTCGATCGTCACTTCGCGAAGAACACCCAGGTCGGCGAGGGTGAGGACCGGGATCTCCGGATCGGTGACGTTCTCGGCCACCGCGCGGGCGAGATCGACGTCGGCGGCCGTCATCGAGATCACCATTCCGACCCCGGATGGCTGCGCTGCACCCACTGCATCGCTGCGAGAAGAGGCCCGAGGTGCTCAGAATGAAAGCCGCGGCGCCCCCCACCCCGTTGATAGGGGTCGTCAGGAACGCCAAGCCTCGCTTCGTGGAGGATGTCGGTGACGACTTTCTCCCAATTCTCGAATTGAGTCGCGGCCATGCCCTCGAACAGCTCTGTGGTGTATCGCCACAATCCATCGACTGCGTCCTGTGCTCTGCGATGGGATTCCTCCGTGCCGTCGCCGAGGCGAATCACCCAGGTCGAGGAGTGGAGGAGGTGATAGCGAGCTTCACGACCCGCCCGGGTCGCGATGCCGGCCAGGGCTGTGTCCTCCGAGACCGACAAACCGGCCCACAGCTCCAGCTGGTAGGCGTCGAAGAACATGCCCCGCACCATGGTGTGGGCGAAGTCGCCGTTGGGCTGCTCGACGAGCAGCAGATTGAGGAACTCCCGCTCCGACCGCCGCATCGCGAAATCGTCTTCGGTCCGCCCCTTCCCCTCGATCTCGCCGGCCCTGGTGTACAGCGCACGGGCTACCCCCAGATGATCGAGGGCAATGTTGCCCAGGGCAATGTCCTCTTCGAGCTCGGGGGCCCTCGATATCCACTCGCCGAGCCGCTGGGCCAGGACGAGGTTGTCGTCGGCGTGCCCCAGCAGCTGGCGAACCGGGTCTTCATTGTCATCGGTAGGCGAGCCCTGAGGTGCGGTCGAGATGATTCGCTCGCTCACATGTGGCCTACCTCGTCGGGGATGTCGTAACTCGTCGCCAGCCGGTACGGCTTCTCGTTGGCATCCACGTATTCGGAGATGTCCTCAGGCTCGAAGGCATGGATCTCGGTGCTGCGTACCACCCACAGGCTGGCCCCCTCGCCGCGCCGGGTGTAGACGTCGCGGGCGTTCTGGAGGGCCGTCTCGGAATCGGCCGCATGAAGGCTGCCGATGTGGACATGCGAGATGCCGCGTCGCGGCCCGCACAAAGACCTCCCACATCGGCCAGGTTCCCCCGGCCAGCTCGGCGGTCTCCTCGATCTCGGCGCTCTCCCCCGGCGCCACCGGAACGTCGTAGGTCACGCCGCTGCCTTCTTCGCTGCGTAAGCCAGCGCGGCTTCACGCACCCAGGCGCCTTCGTCCCAGGCGGCGACTTTGTGCTCGACGCGATCGCGGTTCATCGGGCCGTTGCCCTTCACCACCGTCCAGAACTCGTCCCAGTCGATCTCGCCGAAGTCGTAGTGGCCCCGTTCCTCGTTCCACCGCAGATCCGGGTCGGGGATGTCGAGGCCCAGATAGTCGGCCTGGGGAACGGTCATGTCGACGAACTGCTGGCGCAGGTCATCGTTGGAGACGCGCTTGATCTTCCATTCCATCGACTGCTCGGTGTGGGTGGAGTCGGTGTCGTGGGGCCCAAACATCATCAGCGAGGGCCACCACCACCGGTCGAGGGCATCCTGGGCCATTGCCTTTTGCTCGGGGGATCCCGAGCAGAGCTTGATCAGGCTCTCATAGCCCTGGCGCTGGTGAAATGACTCTTCCTTGCAGATCCGCACCATTGCTCGGGCATAAGGGCCGTACGAGCAACGGGTCAGCATCACTTGATTGGTGATGGCCGCCCCATCGACCAGCCAACCGATGGTCCCGATGTCGGCCCAGCTCAGGGTGGGGTAGTTGAAGATCGATGAGTATTTGTGCTTCCCCTGATGAAGCAGAGTCTGCATCTCGTCGCGATCGACCCCAAGAGTCTCCGCCGCGGAGTAGAGGTAGAGACCATGACCGGCCTCATCTTGCACCTTGGCCATCAGGATCGCCTTTCGATGCAGCGTCGGCGCCCGTGCGATCCAATTCCCCTCCGGCTGCATCCCGATTATCTCGGAGTGGGCGTGCTGGGCGATCTGGCGAATCAGGGTCTTGCGGTACGCCTCGGGCATCCAATCGGCAGGCTCGATTTTGTCCTCGGCGGCGACGATCGCGTCGAAATGCTCCTCGGGGGTCATAGGGCGAGTTTATCACAAACGAACGTTCGTTTGTTAGCCGTCCTAAGGACTAGTCACCTTGCACGAATCGGGAACGGTTCTGGATGAATAGGCCGTGGGGAGGGAGATTGAGCGGTGCGCTGGGAGGCGCAGAAATGGGGATCGTCGTTGGGGGCTCACCCTTCGGCATCTTGGCTTGCAGGTCGAATGTGCCCGATAGCGATTCCTGAAATCACCCGAAGGGGGGGTCTCACCACAGGGAGGCCCTCCCTTCACCGTTTCTCAGCTTTCGAAAGACCCCACGCTCTCGCCGTTGAGGCGGATCTCCCTGCTCTCCCCGGCCCAGCTCCCCAGTGGGACGGCGATGGAGAAGGGCTCGACCACCTGGGCGCATATCGCCTCGGGGGCGACCTGGGAGATCATGTCGACGTAGATGACCTCGCCGTCATCGTCCACCGTCCAGAAGATCTCATGACAGGGCGTCGGCTTCTCCCCATCGACCTGGAGCATGACCTGGATCGGGAAGCTCTCCATGATCCTGAGATCGGTGCCCGTGACCAATACCGCGTCATCGATGCCGTCTTCCAGGGGCGGACGAGGCTCAGGAATCGACCCCGGTGGCCCCGGCTCCGCGATCGGCTCGTCGCCGTCGCCGGAATCGACCGGTTGATCGGGGTCGACCGTGGTGGTCGGCGCCGGATCGCCACCTCCGTCACCCACCTCGCCACCGCCGCAAGCGCCAACGACTAGAGCTAGCCCGATCGCCAAGAGATATCTCTTCATCACAGTTAGATGCCGAGGCGAGGTCAAGAGTTCCACGGAAGCTCTAGGCAAGGGAGACCAAGTCGAGCAGCTCCTCGTCGAAAAAGCGCATCTCGCCCTCGGGCATCAGAACCGCCCGATCCGGCATCAGCTGTGCCACGAAATCGGTGTCGTGGCTGACCAGGACAACAGTCCCCTCGTAGATGGTCAAGGCGTCGAGAAGCGCCTCCTTGGCCTGGGGGTCGAGGTTGTTGGTCGGCTCGTCGAGCAGAAGCACATTGGGCCGGGCGGCGACCAGCATGGCAAGCGCCAATTTCGTCTTCTCGCCGCCCGAGAGCGTCGAGCCGTTCTGGTCGACCTTGTCGGCGAGAAGAAAATGGCCCAGCAACGAGCGCAGCGTCTGGTCGCTCAATCCTCCGACCCGGCGCATGTGATCCAAGACCGAGACCCCGTCTTCGATCTGCTCGTGCTCCTGGGCGTAGTACCCCAGGCTTGCATTGTGACCAAGCGACACTTGTCCCAGATCCGACGTCTCGACGCCGGCCAGGATGCGAAGCAGGGTCGTCTTGCCGGCGCCATTGAGACCGATCAGGAGCATCCGCTCCCCTCGCTCAACCGCGAACTCGACATCGATGAACACGAGATTGTCGCCGAATGACTTGGCCAGCCCTAGCGCAGACAGCGGGACGCGCCCGGACGGCTCGGGCTGAGGGAAGGCGACCTTGACCCTTTTCCCGCTCTTCTGGACCTCGACCAGCTCCCGTTTCATCCGGTCCACCCGGGTCTCCCATGACCGGGCGATCTTCGCCATCTTCTCAGTCGTGCCCTTGAACCGTCGGATGTTCTCCTCGAGACGCTCAATCGCCTCATCCTGATGCTTGCGCTCACGCTCCTTCTGATGGCGTCGGCGTTCCCGCTCCACCAGATAGTGGCTGTAGTTCCCCCGGTACGCCTCCAGCTCGCCATGTTCCAGAGCTAGGACCGAGGTGATCGCCTCGTCGAGGAGCGGCAGATCGTGCGAGACCACCAGCATCCCGCCCCGATAGGTTGTGAGCCACTCGATGAGCCAGGCTTTGGCGTCGAGGTCGAGATGGTTGGTCGGCTCGTCGAGGAGAAGGATGTCGGTCTCGGCGAAGAGGATCCTCGCCAGCTCGACCCGGCGCCGCTGGCCACCGGACATCGTCAGCACCGACTGGTCGAGCTCTTCGTTGCCGATCCCGAGCGAAGCGGCCATTCGCTTCGCCTCAGCCTCTGCGACGAATCCACCCTTGGTCTCGAATTCCTCGTGGAGGCGGCTGAAGTGGGCGATGCCGCGGTCCCGTTCCGCTCCATGGAGGTCGTGGAGCCGGCGACGGGCCTCCTCGATGCGCCGCTGGAGGGCACCGATCTCACGGGCCATCAGGATTCGCTCCAGAGCGGTGGCGTCCGGGTGCTCCAGCTCTGGCAGCGCGGCCTCCTGGGAGAAATAGCCAATGCGGCCCGAGCGGAGCACCGTCCCTTCGACCGGAGTCTGGGCACCGGTAAGGGTCCGGATGAGAGTGGTCTTGCCCGCACCGTTTCTGCCAACGAGGCCGATGCGGTCTCCGGATTGCACGCTGAACGAGGCCCCTTCGAGCAAGGTACGGGGGCCGACATCGATTCGAAGGTCGCGGGCGATCAACATGGCGGGAACCTGTGTCGACAGGACGATAGAAGACGCCTGCCCCTTATCCGGGGTGAATTAGCCGCTTCGCGGGCGTCTGCCGGGGTACTCGCCGACTAACTTCGACTCCGATGTTCGGGTGGGTGAACACGCTTATCGACTCCCCGTTTCTGCGCCGGGTGAGCTGGCACGTGAAGCGGGTGGGCGAGAAGATCGACCGACGATTCTTCATCTCGCTTTTTCTCGCCCTGGTCGTGATCCTGGGCATCGCTTCGGTGGTCATTTGGCTAGCGGAGACGGACCGATCCATCGACCTCCTCGGGCAGTCTTTCTACTGGGCGGGCGCGACGGTCCTCGGTCTCGGGGAGGGCGGCTTCGTGTCCGGCCCGGTGGGATGGGTGGTCGGTTGGCTGCTCGGTCTGTTCGGGGTGGCGATCGTGGCCACCATCACCGGCGCTCTGGTTGGTTTCGTCATCGATTTCCTGTTGAAGGAGGGACAAGGGATGGGTGCATCGGGATACAAGGACCACATCGTGGTCTGTGGGTGGAACGCGACGGCGCGTGATCTCATCGATGAATTGAGCAAGGACGACTACGAGACGAGAGTGGTTCTGCTCAACGACTCGGAGCGGAGCCCTGCCGCCGACGACGTGTACTTCGTGCGGGGCAGCACCAGCAACGACTCCGACCTGAGACGGGCGGGAATCGAGTCCGCCACGGCGGCGATCATCTGCCCCGTCGACGGATCGGACCAGGCGGACATGACTTCCATCCTCACCGTGCTCGCGATCGAGTCGATCAACCCAGAGGTTCGGACGGTGGTCGAGGTCAACAACCCGGATCATGTGGCCCATTTCCAACGGGCCAATGTGAACGAGGTCATGGTCACGTCGAAGCTCGCCTCCCACCTGCTCGCCCGCTCGGCGTTGTACCCAGGTCTGTCCCAGCTTGTGACCGACATCGTGTCCGGCGGCGAAGGCTCCGAGCTGTACCGGGTGGTCCTGCCCGAAGACTGCGACGGGCTCTCGATCGACGAGCTAATCCCCAGGCTCCGGGCGGAATACCGGGCCACTTTGCTGGCGGTAGTGCGCGACGGCACCACGCACACCAACCCCGATCATGAGTTCCGGGTCGAGTTGTCCGACGACCTCGTCATCGTCGCCGAATCCCTCGGTGACCTCCGGCCGCTCCGGGAGGAGCCCGAGCCCGCTGTGGTTTGAGATCGTTGATTGGGCCTGCTCAGAAGGTTCAGCGCGCCGCAAGACCCCGTTCATCTCCCGGTCACTTGACCCCGATAACAATGTCCCCGCCAGAGACTCTCCCAGTCGATGGCGACAACCAGATCCCTCCTCCCAGGATCATCGGGGCGACCTCAGAGTCGCCCCGATCTCGTTCGGCTTCGATTTCGCAATAGGCTCGGGCCACCATCCATGAGCGAGATCCCGAAACGCACCCGGGTCGTCATCGTGGGGGGTGGGCCGGCCGGCTCGCTTCTCGCCCATCTGCTCCACCTACGAGACATCGACAGCGTGGTCCTGGAGTTGCGCACCCGTGAGCACGTGTTGGAGCGAGTCCGGGCCGGGGTCATCGAACACGGGAGCACCGAGGTCCTGCGTGATGCCGGGGTGGGCAAACGCATGGACACCGAGGGCTTCGTCCACCATGGCGTCGCGCTGGCCCATGCCGGCGACACCCTCCGGATCGACTTCGAGCGGCTGACCGGGAAACACGTGACCATCTATGGCCAGACCGAGCTGCAGACGGACCTCTACGACGCCATCGATGCCGACGGGATCCCATTGATCGACGAGGCAGAGGCGTTGCGCGTGGAAGGCATCGAGGGCGATTCGCCGACGGTGGCATTCCATCATCGAGGTGTTGAGCACATCATCGAATGCGATTTCGTGGCCGGTTGTGACGGCGCCCACGGTGTGACCCGGGATCTGATCCCCACCCGGGCGCGGCGCTCCTATGAGAGGAACTACCCGTTCTGCTGGGTGGGGCTTCTCTCCGAGACCCCGCCGGTCAGCGACGAGCTCATTTACGCCAGCCACGAGCGCGGCTTCGCTCTCTGCTCCATGCGCAATGAGCACCGGAGCCGCTATTACGTCCAGGGCCCGGCAGAGACGACCCTCGACGACTGGCCCGATGACCATTTCTGGTCTGAGTTGACGGCGAGGTTGCCCGAGCCGGCAGCATCCACACTGGTGACGGGCCCATCCATCGAGAAGCTCGTCACCCCGCTGCGAAGCTGGGTATCGGAGCCGATGCGTCATGGCCGGTTGTTCCTGGCTGGCGATGTCGCCCACGTGGTGCCCCCTACCGGGGCCAAAGGGCTGAACCTCGCCATCTCCGATGTCGTGTATCTGACTGACGCCCTGGGCGGGTATTTCGGCGAGGGCTCCACGTCGGGGCTGGACGAGTATTCGTCGCGGGCACTGGCGCGAGTATGGAAAGCCGTGCGATTCTCCTGGTGGATGACGACGATGCTGCATCGCTTCCCGGGAATCAGCGATGATTTCGAGCGGCGTCTCCAGGCGACGGAGCTCGACTATCTGTTCGGTTCCGAACACGCGCAGCGGGCGATGGCCGAGAACTACGTCGGGCTCCCCCTCTGACCGAGAGAGGAAAGCAAGTGGGCGCATACGAAGAAGGCATGAAGATGCGAAGAGAGGTGCTCGGCGACGACCACGTCGACCGGGCGACCGCGGCCGCCACCGATCTCGACGCCGACTTCCAGCGATGGATCACCGAGTCGGCGTGGGGCGGTGTGTGGGCGCGACCCGACCTCGACCTGAGGACGAGGGCCCTGCTGACCATCGCCATTCTCGGCGCCCTCAACCACTCCGAGCTCGAGCTCCATCTCCGCGCCGCAAGGAAAAACGGCATCGCTCCCGAGGAGATCAGGGAGGCGCTGCTCCATGTGGCGGTGTATGCAGGTGTGCCCGCGGCGAACCGGGCGTTCCAGGTCGCCAAGGAGATCTACGAGGGAGACGCGTCGTGAGCGAGCCCGTTATCAGGCACTACGGGCCCAAGGCGTACGCCGATCACCCGCCATTCTCGTATCCCGACTACAGGTCGACGGTGAAGCGGAGCCCGACTCACGACCTGATCCGGATCGTCCAAACTCTGTCCGAGACCACGGGCCCGGGGCCGGCATGGGGCGAGATATCCGAGGAGGACACTGATCTCACCACCAACACCGGGACCGGTAGCCCGGCGATCGGAGAGCGGATCATCGTCACCGGTCGCGTACTCGACGAAAACGGCCGGGGTGTGCCGGGCACCATCCTCGAGATCTGGCAACCCAACGCCAGCGGTCGGTATGCGCACTGGCGAGAGACCGAGTTCCCTGCCCCGCTCGACCCGAACTTCGTGGGGGTCGGCCAGTGCCTCACCGACGCGGAAGGGGGATACCGGTTCACCACCATCAAGCCGGGCCCCTACCCGTGGGGGAATCACCCGAATGCCTGGCGTCCATCACACATCCACTTCTCCATTCTCGGCCCAGCCCTCGGGATGCGGCTGGTGACTCAGATGTACTTCCCCGGCGACCCCCTGATCCCGCTGGATCCGATCTTCAACTCCGCACCTGCCCACGCCCGATCACGGATGATCGCTACCTACGACCACGAAGTGACAGAAGAGAACTGGGCGCTCGGCTACCGATGGGACATCGTCCTCCGCGGCGAGGTGGCAACACCCATGGACGAGGGCGCCGATTGAGCGACACCCTCGGGCAGACGCCATCGCAGACAGTGGGCCCCTACTTCACGCTGCGGCTATTCAACGATGGTGGGAACATGCTGGTTGCGCCGGGTCAGGTGGGAGAGCGCATCGTGATCGAGGGGAGTGTTCTCGATGGCGACCGCAATCACATCGAGGATGCCTTGCTCGAGATCTGGCAGGCCAACGCCCGCGGTCGGTACCGCCACCCCGACGACACCCGCGACCCGGAGCTCGACGATGGATTCACCGGTTTCGGCCGGGCCGTGTCCGACTTCAAGACCGGCCAATACCGATTCGAAACCGTCAAGCCGGGCCTGGTGCCCGATGCCGAGGGGGCATTCCAGGCGCCCCACATCTCGCTCATCATCCAGGGACGGGGCATGCTCAACCCGGTGTTCACCAGGATCTACTTCTCCGACGAAGATGAGGCCAATCGCGACGACCTCACTCTCCGTGCGGTGCCGCTGGAAAGACGCAGCACCCTCGTCGCCGAGTTGATCGATGAGGGGGATCCGAAGGTGTACCGGTTCGATGTCCTTTTCCAGGGCGAAGATGAGACCGTCTTCTTCGATTTCTGATGCTTGACCCCGGCTTCACCACACCGGAGATGACCCGGGTCTTCTCGGCGAGCAACCGGGTCGACTCGATGATGAGAGTCGAGGCTGCCCTTGCCCTCGCCCTGGCCGACACCGGTCTCGTCCCGATCGAGACCGCAGAGCGGGTGGCAGAGGCCTGCCGCTCCTCGATCGCAGATCCCGAGGCCATCGTGGCCGCCACCTGGGAAGAAGGGACCCCGCTCAACCGCCTTCTCGACGAGATCCGCTCACGACTCAACGAGGAGGAGTCCCGATGGGTCCATCACGGCGCCACCAGCCAGGACGTCATAGACACGGCCACGATGCTCCAAGCGGGCGAGGGGCTCGGGATCCTCGACGCGGGTCTGTTCACAGTCGCCGGCCTCATGGCCGATCTCGCTCGCCGGCACCGGGATCAGCCCCAGATGGGCAGAACCTTCCTCCAGCATGCCCGGCCGACCACTTTTGGGATGACCCTGGCGGGATGGCTTGAGCCCGCGCTGGTCCACATCTCCGAACTGCAACAGATCGGGTCGGGTCTCACGGTCCAATTGGGCGGGCCGGTAGGCAATCTGGCTCCATACGGTGACCGCGGCGTCGATGTGATGGATGCCTTTGCTGCGCGGCTCGGGCTCGCTGCGCCAACGCTCCCCTGGCATTCCGATCGGTCCGGAATGGCCAGCCTGGCGGCCTCCCTGGACCGCTGTGCGCGGACCATGGCCCGGGTTGGGCTCGACATCGCCCTCCTCACCTCCAGTGATATCGCGGAGGTCACGGTGCGAAGCGGCGCGTCGTCGAGCATGAGCGAGAAGCAGAACCCGATCGATTCGATTCGGGCAGCCGCCGCCGCGGAGCTTTCCGGCGCTGCGGCGAGCATGATCACTGGCGGTCGGCTCTCGGAGCTTGACCGTGGCATCGGGGGCTGGCACGCCGAATGGGTGGCGGTCCCCCTCGTCTTCCAAGCCACCGCCGCCACTATCGAGGCGATCACCCGTTGCCTCGGCTCGCTCGAAGTGGATGTCGAGCGGATGACCGAGAGAGCGGGAGCCTTGCCCGAGCTCGACCCGCGATTGATCGACCGCGTGCTTCGTGAATACGAAGCCGTGGCCGGGGACCGATGAGCTCGGCTTCGAGAACCGGGGCTTTGGCATGGACCGAAGCCGGCGACGGCTCAGACCGAACGCTGATGATGATCCACGCCCTCGGCGGAGACCGCCAGATGTGGGAACTTCAGCTGCCCACCCTCGCCGGGATCAGACGAGTCGTCATGGTCGATCTGCCCGGGCACGGGACATCCACTGCGGCCCCGGGTCCCTACGCGGTCAGGGACTTGGGCGAAGACATCCTCGACATCGCCACCGCGGCGGGGGCGGATCGATTCGATCTGTGCGGGATGTCGCTGGGCGGGCTCATCTCACTGTGGATGGCCGCCCACGCCCCGGAACGGGTGCGATCGCTGATCGCCTCCAACACTGCCGCCCGGATCGCCACCGAAGAGATCTGGCAGGCCCGAATCGATGCGGTCGCGGAAGGAGGCATGGCCGCGGTGTCGGAGCAGGCGCTGGGCGAGGTTCTTCACCCCTGACTTCGCCACAGCCGATCCGGGCACCTTCGAGCGAACCGCCCGGACGCTGCTCGGCACCGACCCGGGCGCCTACATGTCGTGTTGTGCCGCACTGCGGGATGCTGATCTACGCGAGTTGGTGGAGGCAATCCGATGCCCCACCCTGGTGATGGGCGGCAGCAAAGACATATCGACCCCTCCGGAAGATTCGGTGTGGCTGCATGAGCACATCGCGGGGAGCGAGCTGGTCCTCATCGACGGTGCCCCCCATTTCGCCAACCTGGAAAAGCCCGAGGAGTGGATGGCAGCGGTGACTGCCTTCCTCGACGCCCAGCAAGGGGCCTAGGGGCCGCTTCGGGCGTGAGCCGCAGTCGTGCGCGCCTTCAGGTCCCGGAGGATCTCGAGCTCCTCCCCGGTCGGTGGCGCGGTGGGTCTCAGCGATTCACTTACCTGGAGCTCCCAACCAGTGTTGGCTCGCACTGCTTCGAGATCGAGCCCGGGGTGGATCTCGGTCAGCGTGAGCTCATGTGTGGATGGATCCGGTCGGAGAACCCCCAGGTCGGTGATGACCAGGGCCGGCCCGGCGCCGACGATTCCCGATCTCCCTTCGCCGTTGCGCCCGAAGCCGTACGAGGTCACGAAGTCAACCGACGGGACAAACGAACGGTGGGTCTGGCGAAGCATGACGATCACTTCACCTGCTGACGATGCTATCTCCGGAGCACCTCCTGCTCCGGGCAGGCGCACATCGGGTGCCTCGTAGGCACCGATCACAGTGCTGTTGAGATTCCCGTAACGATCGATCTGGGCCGCCGACAGGAAACCCACGTCGATGCGGCCCCCCTGGAGCCAGTAGCTGAACACCTCTGGCACGCTCACCACGACGTCGGCCTTCTCCGCCAACTCACCGTCCCCGATGGAAAGGGGAAGGACATCGGGCCGGGTGCCGATGGTGCCCGACTCGTAGATCAGCACGACGTTCGGGGCGTGCGACAGCCGGGCGAGGTTGGCGGCCTCGCTGGGAAGGCCGATCCCCACGAAACACACCTGACCGTCCTTCAGGCTTCGTGCCGCCGTCACCGTCATCGTCTCATCGGCGGTGTAGCCGAGGGTGTCGGGCCCGATTTCAGTCATCGCCTCGCCTGTCGACCATGGCCAGATATTCGGAATGGTCCTTCGTCTCCTGGACGTGTCGGCGCATCCAGTCGGCGAACGTGTCACGGTCCCGTGAGATCGCATCCCATTCCGTGTAGAAGGCATTGTCCCTGGTGGTGAATCCCATGGAGTAGGACGGGTGCGATCCGCGTGGGACGCAGGCCACGGCCGTGACAGTCCAGGCGGGCAAGACGACGTGGTTGGGCCCCCCGTTCGAGAGCTCATCCACTATCTCCTCGACGGTGACAATCGCCGACCTGGCTGCGAGGACTGCCTCCCGCTGGACCCCGGTTATCCCCCACATGCCCACGTTTCCCTTCCGATCGACTTGCTGTGCGTGAATGAGCGACACATCGGGAGTCAGGGCCGGAACGGCAGCCAGTTCCTCTCCGGTGAAGGGGCAGGAGATCGTGGCAACCGAGGTATGGGCGAGCAGATCCGAACCGGAGTACCCGCGGAGGACGCCGAAGGGAAGCCCCGCCGCGCCGGCTGCGTATCTGGCCGCCATGCCGGCGTGGCTGTGCTCCTCCAGCTCCAGTGCCTGTGGATACCTGTGCTCCACGGCATCTCGAAACCGGTGAAGCGAACCGACACCGGGATTGCCGCCCCAGGAGAAGATCAGACGTCGAGCGCAGCCCATCCCGATCAACTGGTCGTATATGACATCAGGGGTCATGCGGGCCAGCTCGAGATCCTGCTTGCCTTGCCGGATCAACTCATGCCCGGCGGCGAATGGGATCAGGTGGGTAAAGCCCTCCATGGCGACGGTCGCCTCGTCCGGGACGAGATCGGCGACGATATCGGCGAGCGAGCCGATCTCTCCCATCCGTCAATCCCTGGGGCCCACGCGCACAACTCGCACGACGTTACCTCCCGGAGCCCGATCCCACGCGGCGTCGCCTCTGGTTAGCTTGCCCCGATGCCGGGACAGAGTTTCAAACATGCCGCCATGAGCCCGGCCACGGTCACAGAGGTCTGGGCGCGATTCGACGAGCCCACCACATGGGAGGCGATACCCGGTGTCGATCGAGTCATCGAACCGAAGGTCGACCCGTTAGGCCGGCTCCAGGGCTTCTCTTTCGAGAGCGACGTAGGAGGGAGGAAGTACGTCGGGGAGGCGACACCCGCCGGGCGAGAGGAAGGGCGTCTCATCGGATGGGACATCGACTCGTCCGAGATCAAGGGCAAAGTCACTGTCGGGCTCGCCCCCGAGGCAACGGGCACCCGGGTCGAGGTGCGACTCGACGTCGAGGGCGCGGGGATGCTCGGCTCTTTGCTCTTCCCCGTCATCGCCGGCGCCATCGGCAAGGGATTCCCGGCGACCGTTGAGGAGTTCGTCGCTGGGCTATGACGCTCAGGGCTCCGGGGCCGGCTCTGGTTCCGGTTCTTCATCCTCGGCAGCCAGCTGCTCGGCCATTTGCCGGCCCTCCTCGCGGCCGCCTGGTGTGACCTGGGCGCGGTCGGTGATGAGAGTGACCTGGTTCTCCAGCACCTGGAGGAAGCCGCCGTGGACGCCGATGGTGGTCCGGCTGCCGTCCTCAGCCTCGACCATGACCGCCCCGGTGACCAGCGAGCCCATCAAAGGCTCGTGATTGGCCATGATCCCGAGCTCGCCGTCGGGGGTCTTGGCGAGCAAGAAGGTGGCGGTGCCGCTCCACACCGTCGCCTCCGGCGAGACCACATCCACCTGAAACGTATTAGCAGCCACTATTGCCGGCCGACTTTGTCAGGCGGTCCTCGCCACGCGGCGGTAGCTGCGGCGGACCGGCGTCTGTTTGCCCGAGCCTGTGATCTCACGGCTAACTCGACCCTTCGACCAGGCGATGGTTGGCCACGGGCGAAGTCGGCCGGCAATTGAAATGCCAATTCATGCAGCCGCATCCTTGGTGAGTTCGGCGGCCTTGCGCTCCACGTCCTCACGTCCGCCGACCATGTAGAACGCCTGCTCCGGGTACTGGTCCATCTCGCCGTCGAGGACCGCCTTGAACGAGGCGATCGTCTCCTCGAGCGGGGTGTAGATCCCGGCCTGACCGGTGAACTGCTCAGCCACGAACATTGGCTGGGCGAAGAAGCGCTGTATGCGCCGGGCCCTGCCCACCGCCAGCTTGTCCTCCTCAGAGAGCTCGTCGATGCCGAGGATGGCGATGATGTCCTGGAGGTCCTTGTACCTCTGCAGGACCCGCTGAACCTCGGTGGCCACGAAGTAGTGCTCCGCCCCGAGCAATTGGGGGTCGAGGGCACGGCTCGACGAGTCGAGCGGATCGACCGCCGGGTAGATGCCGAGGGCAGTCAGCGGGCGGGACAACACGGTGGTGGCGTCGAGGTGGGCGAATGCGGTGTGGGGAGCAGGGTCGGTGATGTCGTCGGCAGGCACGTAGATCGCCTGCAAAGAGGTGATCGACCGGCCCTTCAGCGAGGTGATGCGCTCCTGCAGGAACCCCATCTCTTCGGCGAGATTGGGCTGATAGCCCACCTCCGACGGCATCCGGCCGAGGAGGGTCGACACCTCGGACCCGGCCTGGGTGAAACGGAAGATGTTGTCGATGAACAGCAGTACGTCCTGACGCTGGACGTCCCGGAAATACTCCGCCATGGTCAGCGCGGACAGGGCGACACGGAGGCGCACACCGGGTGGCTCGTCCATCTGGCCGAAGACCAGCGCGGCCTTATCGATGACGCCTGACTCCTTCATCTCGAGGTACAGGTCATTGCCCTCACGGGTGCGCTCCCCCACGCCGGCGAACACCGAGACGCCACCGTGCTGGGTGGCGACCCGGTTGATCATCTCCTGGATGAGGACGGTCTTGCCGACCCCGGCGCCGCCGAACAGGCCGATCTTCCCGCCCTGGAGGTAGGGGCTGATCAGGTCGAGCACCTTGATCCCGGTCTCGAAGACCGTCTTCTGCGGCTCCACGTCCTCGAACGCGGGCGGGGTCCGGTGGATAGGCCAACGCGGCTCGGAGAAGTCCTGGTCGGGGGCGTCGAGGGAGTCACCCCAGACGTTGAAGATGTGTCCCAGGGTTTGGTCTCCGACTGGGACGGTGATGGGCCCGCCGGTGTTGTGCACCTCGGCGCCTCGGGTCAGACCGTCGGTTGGGGCCAGGGCGATTGCGCGCACCTTGCTGCTCCCGAGATGCTGGGCTACTTCGGCGAGCACCGACCGCTTCTCGCCACCGACGGTGAAATCCACAGTGATGGCATGGAGGATCTCGGGCAACCTGTCGGGGGGGAACTCGACGTCGATGACAGGGCCGGCGACCTTGACGATCCTCCCCACACTGGTGGCGTCACTCATGCTGTCTCCATTCTTGGTGTGAATCCTTCATCTGCTCACGTCGGCGAGCGCCTCGGCGCCGCCAACGATCTCGGCAATGGCAGTGGTGATCTCGGCCTGACGAGCGCGGTTGGCCTGGACGGAGAGGACCCGGATCAGGTCCTCGGCGTTGTCGGTCGCCGCCTTCATCGCCCGACGGCGGGCACTGTGCTCCGATGCCGAAGCCTCGAGCAACACGTTGAAGACGGTCGCCTCCACATACCTCGGAAGGAGCCTGTCGAGGATCTCCTCGGGTGAGGGCTCGAACTCATAAGTGGCGGTGGGTCCCTCCTTCTCGACACGCTCCGGCGGGGTGATAGGCAGCAGGTCGAGACGAGTCGGGATCTGGGTCATCGCCGATTGGTATCGGGTGAAGAAAACCTCCACCGCGTCGATGTGCCCGGTGGCGAAGGCGGTCACGACCGCGCTGGCCACCGCCCGGGCGTCGCCATAGCCGGGAGTGTCGGTGACCCCGAGGTATGAGCTGCTCGATGCGAAAGCCTCGATATCGGAAATATGCCTGAGCCTTCTTCCCGACCGCATAAAGGGTCACGTCCTTGCCCTCGCGATCGAGCTGGCGAATCCGGTTCTCGGCGAGCCGGATGATGTTCGAGGCGTAGGAGCCGGCGAGGCCTCTGTCGGAGGTCACCACCAGGATTCCCACCGTTTTGATCTCGCGCTGTTCCAAGAGCCGGTGCTTGGCGCCGGCGCCACCAACGTTCTCGATGACCTCGATGAGCTTGGCGGTATAGGGCTTGGATGCGTTGACCCTTGCCTGTGCCTTGGGGATCCGGCTGGTGGCGATCAACTCCATGGCGCGAGTGATCTTCTTGATCGCCTCGACGCTCCTGATGCGGCGCCGGGTGTCCCTCAGCTGGGCGGAGGCCATCTTCTAGACCACTTGCTCCTCGACCCGGGTCGCCTCGAAGGCCGTCCTTGAACTCGGCGAGCGCGTTCTCGACCTCGTCGCCTTCGGGAAGCTTCCCGGTGTCCTTGATCTGGGAGAGGATGCCCGGTTGGCGGCTGCGGAAGAACTCGACGCAGCTCGTCTTCGAACCGGCGCACGTCGGCGATGGCGACCTCGTCCATGTGGCCCTCGGTGACGGCGTAGATCGAGAGGACCTGCTCCTCGACCGGGATCGGCGAGAACTGGGGCTGCTTGAGCACCTCGACAACGCGGCGCCCCCGCTCCAGCTGGGCCAGCGAGGTGGCGTCGAGCTCCGATCCGAACTCGGCGAAGGCGGCCAGCTCGCGGAACTGGGCCAGGTTGAGCCGCAGCGGGCCGGCGATCTTCCTCATCGCGGCGACCTGGGCGGCGCCGCCGACACGGGACACCGAGGTGCCGGCGTTGAGAGCGGGGCGGATGCCCTGATAGAACAGGTCGGTCTCGAGGAAGCACTGGCCATCGGTGATCGAGATGACGTTGGTCGGGATGTAGGCCGAGATGTCGTTGGCCTTGGTCTCGATGACGGGGAGACCGGTGAGCGAGCCGGCGCCCAGCTCGTCGGACAGCTTGGCGCAGCGCTCGAGCAGCCGGCTGTGCAGATAGAAGACGTCGCCGGGGTATGCCTCACGTCCCGGCGGGCGCCGGAGCAGGAGCGAGATCTCCCGATAGGCCACGGCCTGCTTGGAGAGGTCGTCGAAGATGATCAGGGCGTGCTGGCCGTCGTACATCCAGTGCTGGCCGATGGCCGATCCGGCATAGGGGGCGTACATCTGAAGCGCCGGGGCGGCGGAGGCCGGGGCGTTTACCACGACCGTGTACTCCATCGCGCCGTGCTCTTCGAGTGTCGACACGACTTCGGCGACGGTCGACGCCTTCTGCCCGATGGCGACGTAGATGCACTTGACCTCGTCCTTGGTCCCCTGATTGACCTTCTGGTTGATGATGGTGTCGACGAGGATGGCGGTTTTGCCGGTCTGACGATCGCCGATGATCAGCTGGCGCTGGCCGCGGCCGATCGGGGTCATCGCGTCGATGGCCTTGATCCCCGTCTGCAGTGGCTGGTTCACCGGCTGGCGATGCACAACCGAAGGGGCCTGGGTCTCGAGAAGCCGCCTCTCGGTGGTGTCGATCGGCCCCTTCCCGTCGACGGGGTTGCCGAGCGGGTCGATGACACGGCCGAGCAGGGCGTCCCCCACCGGGACCGAGAGCACGCTGCCGGTCTGCTTGACCGCGTCGCCCTCCTGGATATGGCTCGCCTCACCGAGAAGCACGACACCCAGGTCGTCCTCGTCGATGTTGAGGGCGACGCCGATGAGCGCTCCAGGGAACTCGAGCAGCTCCGACGCCATGACACTGGGCAGGCCTTCGACCCTGGCCACGCCATCGGCGACCGAGGTCACGTACCCGACCGTCTCCTTGTCCACCTCGGGCTTCCAGCCCTCGAGCTGAGATCGGAGTGATTGGGTGATCTGGTCTGCGGTGATGGTCAAATCGGTCATTGGTCTCCTCAGCGGCTCAGGACGGCCTGGCGAAGCTCGCCGATGGCGTTGGCGATGGTCCCATCGATCACAACGTCGCCGACACGGGCGACTATCCCGCCCATGACCGACTCGTCGACCACCACCTTCACCTCGACTCTCTTCTCGGTGGCCTTGCCGAGAGCCGCGGCAAGACGCTCGATGGTTTCGGGATCTAGGGGAACGGCAGATCGGACTTCGGCAACCACCCGGTCCCGCGACTCGACCGCCTTCTCCACGAAGGCTTTGGCTATGGAAGGGATCTCGGACGATCTGCCCTGGGCGACGATGAACTGGACCAGGCCAACGGTGAGAGACGAGGCGCGGCCTCCGATGAGCTCGTCGATGATCCCCCGCTTCTTGTCCATCGGGAGTTGCGGATCGGTAAGTGTCGATCGCAGGTCAGCGGATTTCTCCAGGGCCTGGCCCAGAGCGAGGAACTCGCCTTCGACGCGCTCCAGCTCACCCTCGGCCCGCGCCAGGTCGAGGATGGCGCTGGCGTAGCCGCTGATCCGCTCGTCCATTAGCGGCCCGTCCCGCAAATACTTGTGGCGTCTCTCCGGCCCTCAACGCCACTGGCGGCGTCGAAGTGCTCGCCGCAGCTCCCCGGCTGCGACTGCGCGCTTCTCCTGGCCAGATGACGCCGATGACTCGGAGACACGCTCACACTATTTCCGTGACAGACCACTAGAGCTTCTCCAGGTCGGCCAGATAGCGATCGATCAGATCTTTCTGCATCTTGTCGTCGAGAGAGCCGCCCACGATCTTCTCGGCGAGCCCGACCGAGATCTCCCCGACCTCGCGGCGGGCGTCTGACAGAGCGCGCGTCTTCTCGTTGTCGGCCTCCTCCCGGGCCTTGGCCAGGGTCTGGGCGGCCTCGTCCTCGGCACGGGCGACGATGTCGGCCTTCATCTGCTCTCCGGTGGCTCTGGCCTCTTCGATGATCCGATTGCCCTCGGTCTTGGCCTCGGCCAGCTGAGCCCGATAGTCGGCGAGCAAGCTCTCCGCCTCTCGCTTCGACTCCTCGGCATCGGCGAGCTGGCCGGAGATCGCCTGCTGCCTTGCCTCGAGCGTCTTGTTGATGGTCGGAAGGGCCCTCCTCCACACGAAGAAGAAAACGATCAGGAAGGCGAGGATGCCGGCGATCAGCTCCTCGGGATGGGGCAGGACCAGACTGAGACCGCCGCCGGACTCACCCCCCTCCTCCGTGGCCAACACGGCCAATGCTGTCAATAGGTGCATCCCGGTCTCCTATCAGGCAGAGGCGATGAAGAAGAGGACGAAGCCGATGAGGGCCAGCGCCTCGGTGAGGGCGATGCCCAGGAACATGGTGGTCCTGATCGTCCCCTGCATCTCGGGCTGGCGGGCCATGGCGGTGATGGCATTGCCGGCCACGATGCCGATCCCGATGCCGGGGCCGATAGCGCCCAGGCCGTAGCCGATGAGCGAGAGTGCGGGCACGAGGGCCTCGATGCTGCCTTCCATACTGTCTTTCTCCTTAGTGCTCGAAGTGGATGGACGATTCGATGTAGATCGCGGTCAACAAGGTGAAGATGTATGCCTGGAGCACGCCGATCAGGATCTCCAACAGGAACATGAACAGACCCAGGCCGAACCAGAAGACGCCGATCGAACCCTTCACCCCGATCTCGGGGATGGCGGCCACGAAGATCACCCCCGAGGTGAGGAGCAGAGTCAGCATGAGGTGCCCGGCCACCATGTTGGCGAAGAGTCGGACGGCCAGCGTGATCGGGCGCAGGATGAAGATCGAGAACAGCTCGATCAGGCCCACCAGCCAGCGGAGACCGATCGGGACCGCCTTGGGCCAAATGGTGTCGATCAGGTAGCGGAAATTGTTCTTGGCGAAGCCGACGAACATGAAGATGACGTAGGTGACCAGGGCTAGGAAGGCAGGTATCGCCATCCGCGATGTGATCGGGAAGTTGATCAGCGGAGTGACTTCGAACAGGTTCCCCACCAGGAGGAAGAAGAACATCGCCATCAGATAGGGCAGGTATTTGGTGCCCTCGGGCCCGATCACGTCTCGGGCGATCCCGTCCCGCACGAACCCGACCATTCCCTCCACCGCCGCTCCGAACTTGGTCGGGACGAGTTTCTGTCCGCGCAGTCCGAAGTAGAGGATTCCCACCGCGACGAACGCCGCCAGGAACATGAGGATAATGGTCCGGGTCACCTCGAACCCACCGATGGTGAAGATGGTGGGGAACTCGAACAGCTCATTGACGTTGGCCGGGGCGCAGATCACCTCGTTGACCACGTCACATTCGGAGGTCGCCACTATCAACTGCGCCAACTGGGTTCCCTTTCTCTATCCCTCGTGATCGACACTGCCTCCCAGGTCAGCAGCGCCAAATAGGACACCACTGCCGAGATCCCGAAGGCGATCCGATCCACCTCGACCAGCGTGGCGATCAAATAGACCGCGCCGACGAACAAAGCGAGACGCAGGAGGAAGCCGATCAGAGCGGCGGCATGATAAGCCTGGAGGCTGATCCTCAGTGAAATCGACAGGATGGCCCCGGCGAGAAGGAAGTTGGCCACCACCACTACCACCCCGAGCGCTGCGCTCCATGCCCCATCCCACCCGTTGAGGAGGCCGAACAAAAGGACGAGCAACGGCCCGATGTAGACGGCGCGGGCCACGGTCTCCTTCGCCAGGTTGGCCTCGAGGGGCGGACCGTGCTCAACGCTCACGATCGGCCATTTCCGTTTCCTTAGACCAGCGCCACATGTTCATGAACCCCGAGTAGGAGCCGACGAGCGCCCCGATCACCACCAGCCAGGGCTCGGTCCCCAGCCAGTTGTCGGCGAGCAGACCGAGAAGAGTGCCGGAGATGATCGATCCGGCGAATGCACCGGATCGACCCCAGCCTTCGCTGACGGCGCGTCCGACGCTCTGGTTGATGGTCTCGTCTTTCATTGGCCGCTGGGAGGGCTTGTGAATCTATTCACAAAGTCTACGGAGGTGGGCTCAGTGGGCAAAATCGGAACCTAGTTGATTGCAGGCCGACGAGAGTTGCGGACCTCCGACGAGGCGGCAGCCCCGGCCGACCGGCGTCTGTTCGCCCGAGGCGCCCCCAACCCATAAGACCAACACCCCTTCGGATCCCTGGAATGGCCGAGGGCGAAGTCGGCCGGCAATCAAGGATGCCCAACAAAGTCATGGGGGTAGGGAGGGAACTCGGCGGCCAGCTCGGACACCCGTGAGGACACCTTCGCCAGCTCCCCGTCGTCACCACGATTCTGCAAGGCCCGGGCGATGAGCGATGCGACCTCGCTGGCCTGATCCTCCTTCATCCCCTGACTGGTCATGGCCGGGGTACCGACCCTCAGCCCTGAGGCGCGGTAGGGAGGACGGGGATCGAAGGGGATGGTGTTGAAGTTGAGGGTGATCCCGACGGTGTCGAGCAGCTTTGCCGCCTCTTTCCCGTCCAGATCGGGGTCGACCGACCGCAGATCGACCAGGAAGAGATGGTTGTCGGTCCCGCCGGAGACCACGCGCACCCCCTGCTCTTGAATAGAGGCCGCCATGGCCCGCGCGTTGGCCACGATCTGATCGGTGTAGACCCGGAACGAGTCCTGCATCGCCTCATGGAACGAGACCGCCTTGGCCGCGATTTGCGACTCGATCGGTCCGCCCTGGGCGTTGGGGAAGATCGCCCGGTCGATGTCCTTTGCGAAACGCTCGGTACTCATGATCAGGCCGCCCCGGGGGCCACGCAGCGCCTTGTGTGTGGTGCCGGTGACGATGTCGGCGTGCGGCACCGGTGAGGGATAGGACCCCCCAGCGACCAGCCCGATGAAGTGGGCGGCGTCGACCAGGAAGATGGCGCCGATCTCATCGGCGATCTCCCGGAATCTCTCGTAATCGAGAGTGCGGGAGTACGCCGAGTATCCGGCGAGCACGATCTTGGGCTCGTGCTCGTGTGCCAGGGCTCGGACCTGATCCATATCCACCAGCTCCGTCTCCCGATCGACCCCGTAGGCGACGAAGTCGTAATAGAGCCCGGAGAAGTTGACGGGAGAGCCGTGGGTCAGATGGCCGCCCTGGTCGAGACGCATTCCCAGGACGCGCTCCCCCGGTTTGAGAAGGGAGAAGTAGACGCCCATGTTGGCCTGGGCGCCGGAATGCGCCTGGACGTTGGCGTGCTCCGCCCCGAACAGCTCTTTGGCCCGATCGATGGCGAGCTGCTCCATCTCATCCACGACCGAGCAGCCCTCGTAGTAGCGACGGCCCGGGTAGCCCTCCGCGTACTTGTTGGTGAACACCGATCCCGATGCGGCCATCACTGCGGGTGAGGCGAAATTCTCGGAGGCGATGAGGTGGATATGGCTGTTTTGGCGATCCACGTCCTTGCGGATGAGGCCGGCGATAGCCGGATCGACCTGCTCCAGGGGGTCCATCGAGATCATGCGATGGAGGGTAACGGCCAAGGATTACGCCGAGTCGCGGCGGCAACCCCGGCAATCAAATGGCGACCGGCCCCTGACGCAGCACCACGACCTCAGTCCCGGTGACGTCGACCACGGTCGATGCCTGGCCTCCCGGCGCGCGCCCCTCGACGTAGACGGCAACCCGGTCACCGAATACCGCCCGGGCTTCCCCGTCGCTCATCGACTCGGCGCCTCCGCTGAGATTGGCCGAGGTCACCGCGAGAGGTCCGACCGCCTCGAGCAGTTCGATGGTCACCGGATGATCGGGCACCCGCAGACCGACTGTTTGACTCTGAGAGTCGCCAACCCAGTCGGCGAGGATCACCTTCGGAGTGACGACCAGGGTCAACGCACCAGGCCAGTGCTCCGCTGCCAGTTCGGAGGCCACACCCTCGATCACTCCAATGACCTCCGCCTGTTCGATCGAGGCGACGAGAAGCCCGATCGGCTTCAGCTCGGGCCGCCCCTTGAGGTCGAACAGCTTCGCGACGGCTTCCTCGCTCAGCGGGTCGGCACCGATCCCGTAGACAGTGTCGGTGGGAAGGCCAACCACCTCTCGCCTTCGAATCGCAGCCGCCGCCGCTTCGATGCTCAAGGCTTGACCGCGACGACGTAGCGATCGCGGCCGGTCAGATCCTGACGGACGATGGCAGGCAGCTCCGCGAAGGAGCTGGTCGCCGATACGCCCTGTTTCTCCCCGATCTCACAGACGACCACACCGCCTGGTCGGAGCCACGACGCCGCCGAGGCGCCAATCCTCTGGATGACCTCGAGGCCCGTCGGCCCCGCCACCAATGCCACCTTTGGCTCGCGCTGTACGTCGGCGGGGAGGCGGGCGAAGTCGACTTCGGCCACATAGGGCGGGTTGGCCACGATCAGGTCCACCGTCCCCAGGATCGCAGTGGGCAGGGGGTCGAAGAGATTTCCCTCAGCCAGGTAGATCTGGAGGCCGGTGCGGTACCGATTGTCAGTGGCGACTTCGATCGCGTCTGCCGAGATGTCTGTGGCGAATACTGCTGCCGACGGGAAGCGATTCTTCAGGGCGAGAGCCAGCGCCCCCGATCCGGTACACAAGTCGACGATGATCTCCGGGCTTCGCACCATCCGGGTGGCCAGGTCGAGCATGCCCTCGGTCTCCGGCCGCGGGATCAATACCCGCTGGTCCACGAGCAGATCGAGCGGCCCGAAAGCCGCGGTCCCCTCTATGTACTGCAACGGCTCGCCACCGAGACGGCGGGCGATGAGGCCGTCGATGGGCGTGTCGGGGCCGGCAACGGCTTCGAGCCTCGCCCTCTCATGTTCGGGAATAGTCGCCATGGCGCCCCAGAGTTCACATCACGACAGCCGTCAGAAGATAGTTCGGTTCGGGTCCAGAACCGACAACCCGGCGGTTTGGGCAACCCAAGACGCGACGGTTCTTCTGCCATTATCAGCGCCGCAACTCAGTCGCACCGGGAGTGATCCGAGACCTTTATGGGTGACATCAAGCGTCTCCTCGTCGCCGACGACTCGGACACAGTGACGACGGTGTTGTCCACCGCCCTGGAGTTGGAGGGGTATGAGGTCGACGTCGCGAACAACGGGATCGAGGCCTACGAAATGGGGTCAACCGGGCAATACGACCTCGTCATCCTGGACCATTTGATGCCCGGGCTGCTGGGGATGGAGGTCATGCAGCGTTGGGCGCGGGAAGGCCACCAGATCGCCATCATCATGCTCTCCGGTGTCGACGATGACCGCGTCGCGGTCGAAAGCCTCGAAGCCGGGGCGGTCGACTTCGTCCGGAAGCCTTTTCGCATGCCCGAGCTGCTGGCACGGATCCGCTCACGTCTGCCTGACTGACCACGCCGCTCAACTGCGCCGATTTATGGCCGATTTATAGCTCTGGGTACGTCTCATGAGCGAAACCACCATCGGCATCACTGCCGTGGGCATCGTCTTCATCGCGGCCATCGCCATGCTCATCGGGCTGGTGACTTTGAAGATCGTCCACCGACGGCGCGCCCGGCGTCGCCGGCAGCGGCGTGTCCAATATGTCGTTCAGCTCAGCCGCCTCCTCGCGTCGAAGTCCTCGTCGGACCCGATCGATGCCTCGGCGGTCGACGACGATGCCTTCCTCGATGCCGTCATCGATATCCGCAACGTCGTCTCCGGTCGCGAGATCGACACACTTGCCGGGATCGTCGACGGGGTTGGGCTGGCGCGGCGGCAGGAGGCCAGGTTGCGCAGCCGGTTCCCATTGGGTCGACGGCTCCGAGCTGCCGTCTCACTGGCCGAGATCGGCGATGAGTCGACCGCTTCGGTCCTGATTTTGCATCTCTCGGATCGAGAGCCAGAGATCCGGATCCAGTGCGCCCGAGGGCTGGGTCGCATGCAACATGAACCGGCGATCAACGCCATCCTGGAGCGGTTCGGTCTCGAAGCCCCATGGGTGCGGGCGCGGTTCGCCGACACGTTGGTCAGATTCGGGGCCAAGGCCACCTGGCCATTGGTGGCCTACATCAGGGCGAATCTCCGTTACAGCGACAACGAGGGTGTCGTCGAAGCGATCCGGGTGCTCGGCGTCATCGGCGATCGCGAGGTGGGTCCGACCCTGGCGGGGATCCTCCGTGTCGCCGTCGACCCGGAGGTCCGGATAGCTGCCATCGAGGCCCTGGGTGCCGTGGGTGGCCCGCTCGCCATCCGGCCGCTCAAGTACACGTTCCGCTCCACCGACTGGAGGCTGAGGGCGAAATCGGCCACCTCGTTGGGCCATATCGGCGATCCGTCGGTCAACCGGGTCCTCGCCAAAGGTCTCGAAGATGCGAACTGGTGGGTGCGTCGCAACAGCGCCTCGGCCCTTTCGGCGCTGGCGGGCGGCGAGGAGCTGCTGCTGCAAGCGATCGGGTCGGACGATCCATTCGCCCGGGACGCAGCAGCCGAGGCCCTGGCCGACTGCGGTGCCCTGGCTGCAGCTCGCGAACGTCACGAATCCGGCGACGCCACGGAGACCGATCAGATGCTCCTCGACTACGTAGGTGACGAGGCGCTGGTGCTGTCGTGATCCTCGACATCCTGAGCTGGGCCGGCTACGGCACCATCATCTACTTCATCTTCATGCAGGCCTACATGATCGGGCTCGGGCTCCGCTCGGCCGCGGTCATGCGCCGGGTGCACCATCTGGATCGGTTTGGCCGGGTCTCAGAGATGCTGTCCAGCCAGACCTCGCCACCGGTTTCGATAGTCATACCGGCCTACAACGAGGCAACCGGGATCGTCGATTCGGTTCGGTCGATGTCCATGGTCGGCTATCCCCGATTCGAGATCGTGATCACCAACGACGGCTCCACCGACGGGACGCTCGACGCCCTGATCGAGGCGTTCAACCTGGAAAAGGTCCGCATCCCATATCGACCGGACATCGCCACCGCTCCCGTGAGGGCGATCTACCGCGGTCACGGGCCGTTCGACATCACTGTGATCGACAAGCAGAACGGCGGGCGGGCCGACGCCCTCAACGCCGGGATCAATGCAGCCAGATACCCATACGCTCTGTGCACCGACGCGGATGTGATCCTCGATGCCAATTGCCTGATCGGGGCGATGCGGCGGGTGGTCGAGGATCGGCAGCGCACAATCGCAGTCGGAGGGAACATCCGGCCACTCAACGGGAGCAAAGTCCAGCTCGGCCATCTCGTCGAGGCGGGGGTGCCCAAGAAGCTCGTGGCGCGCATGCAGGTCCTCGAGTACCTGCGCACCTTTCTCGCCACCCGGCCGGCCTGGTCGGAGATGGGGGCGCTCCCCCTGGTATCCGGAGCATTCGGTGTCTGGAAGCGGAGCGCCGTGATTGCAGTCGGGGGGTTCACCAGCGGTCACATGGGCGAGGACATGGACCTGACCATGCGTCTGCACCGCCACCACATCGACAACGAGATCCCTTACCGGATCGTCTACGAGCCGTCGGCAGTGATATGGACCGAGGTGCCTGACACTCTTCGTGTCCTACGGCGGCAGCGCGTGCGCTGGCATCGGGGCCTGATGACGGCGGTGAAGGACTTCATGCCGATGACGTTCAACCCCCGCTACGGGAAAGTCGGGATGGTCACCTGGGCCGCGATGTTCCTCTTCGAGTACCTGGCCCCGATCATCGAGTTCGCCGGCTGGATCACCATCGTCCTGGCCCTCCTGCTCGGAGCGCTCAACACGACCTCGCTGGTGATCCTCCTGGCTCTTGCCTTCGGGGTCGGCCTGATCAACTCCCTCGTCGCCCTGCTCCTCGACGAGTCGTACGGATACTTCAACTCACTCGCCGACACCCTCCGGCTGATCGTGATGATCCTGATCGAGAACTTCGGCATGCGACAGATCACGGTCGTCTGGCGGATCCGCGCCATCATCGGCGGGAAAGCGACCCGCACCTGGGGCAACATGGAACGCAAGGGGGTCGCCAATCTGGGCGTAGGCACCTGATGTCGTGATCCGGCGAACCTCAGGTTCCGTCGGCGAGGCGGGTGGCCTGCTCATCGGCGCTGAGAGCGGTGACGAATGTCGTCGAGGTCGCCGTCGAGGACCTGATCGAGGCGTTTGAGGGTGAGGCCAATGCGATGGTCGGTCACCCGGTTCTCTTTGAAGTTGTAGGTGCGGATCTTCTCGGACCGCCCCCCTGAGCCCACTTGGGAACGGCGCTCCCCGGCCACCTCGGATTGCTGGCGCTCCAACTCGAGCTGGTACAGCCTGGCTCTGAGGATCCGCATGGCCTTGTCCTTGTTCTGGAGCTGGCTCTTCTCATCCTGAACCGTGACCACGAGGGACGTGGGGATATGAGTCAGCCGCACTGCTGAATCTGTTGTGTTCACCGATTGGCCCCCCGGCCCCGTGGACCGATAGACGTCCATCTTGATGTCGTTGACGTCGATCTCGACCTCGACCTCCTCGGCCTCCGGCAGGACGGCGACAGTCGCAGTGGATGTGTGGATGCGCCCCTGCGACTCGGTCTTGGGCACCCTTTGCACGCGGTGCACTCCGGCCTCGTATTTCATCCTGGAGTAGGCGCCTCGCCCCTTGATGGCGACGGTCACCTTGTCATAGCCACCGGCCTCCGACGGCGAGCTGTCCATCGCCTCGATCTCGAGGCCGATGCGGTCGGCATACCGCTCGTACATGCGGAGCAGGTCGCCAGCCCATATCGCCGCCTCGTCGCCTCCCGCGGCCGATCGGATCTCGAGGATCACGTCCTTGGCATCGGCCGGATCCACCGGGATCAGGGCATGACGCACCCGGTCCTCGATCTCCTCGGCCTCAGTCGACAGCTCGCGGGCCAATCCCGCCATGTCCGGGTCATCGGACAGGCTCCTGGCGTCATCGAGGTCGGTGCGGACCTGGCGGAGACGACGGATGTCTGCCACGACATCTCGAAGATCGGAATGTCGTTTGCCCAGCTCGGCCAGCAGCACAGGATTGGCGAGCGTCTCGGGATCGGACAGCGCCGTTTCGGTCTCCTCGAACGCCGACTCGATCTCGTCGAGCCTCTTAGCCAGCGTCTCGTCCATCACTCCTCCGCAGCCGGAGGGGATAGAAGAACGACGCGGCGGACTTCTAACGCCGTCCCGGGCAGACCGCCCCGGGCAACGACGTCGTCGACCATCTCGTCATCGAGCGCGACGACCAGGCTCGAAATGGCCACTTCGATTTGAGACTCGTCAGGAACGCGTGTCGTCAGCTTCTGCAGCCAGATGCCCGGCGCGGCCAACGCCCGTGCCAGCCACCCACTGCTCCGCGTCCCCGACCAGCGCAGCAGCTCGTATGCGAATCCGGCGATGATCGGGATCCCGATGAGGCGTGAGACAACGATGAAGACCCATTCCGGCCTACCGAAGAACGAGAACAGGATGATCGAGCCGAGCACGACGATCAGAAGGAAGCTGGTGCCGCATCGGGGATGCTCGGGAGGGTAACGGCGGACGGATTCGATGCTGAGCGGCTCGCCTGCCTCGAAGGCATGGATCGACATGTGCTCAGCGCCGTGATATTCGAACACGCGCCCGATCTCGGCCGAGCGCCCGATCGCCCAGATGTAGCCGACGAAGAGGGCAAGACGGATGACACCCTCGGTGACATTGAACATGATCCCCGACTCCCCCGAAACGAATCCGGCGGCAAAGGCGGGAAGCACGATGAAGATCCCCGCGAACAAGACGAAGGCGAGAATCATGGTGATACCGATCTGAGACCTGCTCAGCGGCTCCTCTTCCTCACCTGACGACACCTCGGCTGACCAGGAGAGGGCACGGAAACCGAGGCTCAGCGATTCCCAGAGGACGACGATCCCACGGACGAACGGAATCCGGGCGGCGCGATTGCGGTCGGCGAGACGACCCAGCTCGTGACGGCGTGCGACGATCGTGCTGTCGGGTGCTCTCACCGCCACCGACCATGCGCCCGGGGCGCGCATCATCACACCCTCGATCACCGCCTGGCCCCCGACCGTCTTGGCCGGGTCGATCGGACCGCTCAGCGGGGGAGCGGTTGACTCACTCTGCGTCAGCGGCTTCCGCCTCTGCGCTCGGATCGACCGGGTCGCCGGCCTTGGTGAAGGCAGTCTTCCCGTAACGCTTCTGGAAGCGCTCCACCCGGCCACCGCTGTCGACCAGCTTCTGCTTGCCGGTGAAGAACGGATGGCACTCATTGCACAGCTCGATGTGCATCTCGCCGGCCTTGGTGCTCTGGGTCGTGAAGGTGTTGCCGCACGAGCAGGTCACATGCGTCTCGGCGTACGTCGGATGAATGTCGGTCTTCACCGCTGGCTCCTATCTAGCTGCCGCTGCTCTTCGCCACTTCGGAGAGAAAATCGGCGTTGGACTTCGTGGTCTTCAATCGGTCGATGAGAAGCTCGAGGGCGGCTCCGGGCTCGAGGGCCAGGAGCACCCTGCGCAGCTTCCAAACCTGCGCAAGCTCCTTCTGGTCGAACAGAAGCTCTTCCTTCCTTGTTCCCGACGCCTCGATGTCGATGGCCGGGTAGATGCGCTTGTCGGCCAGCTTCCGGTCGAGGCGAAGCTCCATGTTCCCGGTGCCCTTGAACTCCTCGAAGATGACCTCGTCCATCTTGGACCCGGTCTCGACGAGAGCCGTGCCGAGGATGGTGAGCGAGCCGCCCTCCTCGATGTTGCGGGCGGCGCCGAAGAAGCGCTTGGGTGGGTAGAGGGCCTGCGAGTCGACACCACCGGAGAGGATCCTGCCCGAGGCAGGCGTGGCCAGGTTGTGGGCGCGGGCGAGACGCGTGATCGAGTCGAGCAGGATCACCACGTCGGTGCCCATCTCAACCAGCCGCTTGGCCCGCTCCAGCGCCAGCTCTGAGACCTGGGTGTGCTCCTCGGCGGGACGGTCGAATGTCGAGTAGATGACCTCGCCCTTGACCGAGCGCTGCATGTCAGTGACCTCTTCCGGTCGCTCGTCGACCAGGACCACCATCAGGTAGCACTCGGGGTTGTTGGTGGTGATGGCCTGGGCGATCTCCTGGAGAACGGTTGTCTTGCCGGCCTTGGGCGGCGAGACGATCAGACCGCGCTGGCCCTTGCCGATCGGTGCGATGAGGTCGACGATTCGGGTGAGGATGCCATTGGGCCTGTCATCGATCTCGAGGCGAAGTCGCTGGTCCGGGAACAGCGGGGTGAGAGATTCGAATTTCGGGCGCTTCATCGCCTCTTCGGACGACATGCCGTTGACCTTGTCGATACGGACTACTGCGGCGAACTTCTCCTTCGAGCGGGGTGGTCGAATCGGGCCGGAGACGATGTCGCCCTTGCGCAGGCGGAACTTACGCACCTGATTGGCGGAGACATAGACGTCCTTGTCGCCGGACAGGTAGCCGGTGACCCTCAGGAACCCGTACCCCTCGGGCAGGATGTCGAGCAAACCCTCACGGGTCTCGAGGTCCTCCTCGGGGATGTACTCGTCCTCACGACCTCCACCACCACGACGGCGGCGGTTGCGATTCCGATTGCCTCCCTGGCGCTGATCGTCGTATTCGACACGACCGCCCTGGCGCGGCTCGGGACGCGACTCATCAGCGACATCAGCGCTGGCTTCTGCCTCCCCGTCCTGGGCCGCCCGCTCGGTGCGAGGGGTGGCTTGGGGAAGATCGACTTCCTCGCCAGGCGAGGAGTCGGCCACTTGACCGGCGTCGACCAAGGCGCTGATCAGCTTCGATTTCTGGAGACCGTCGGTCTCGATACCTACTGCATCGGCGATCTGTCTCAGCTCGTCGATGGACTTGCTCTGGAGTTGAGCTCGTGTGGTCATTGGATCCTTCGCGATTCTTCGCTTTCGGGCTCTAACGGACCGGGATTGCGCACCATCGGAAACGATGATGTGGCATGCCTCGGATGAGGACTGTGAGTGGGTGGCCGCGACGTCCCTTCGCGTCGTCGGCTACCCGTATGGTAGCTGTTCACCGGATTTGCGCAAAGCAGCGACCAACTAATTATCGGAGGAGCCGGTCGAGCTCTGAAGGGTCGGGCTCGATGACCGTGAGGCGCTCCGGTTTCTTGGAAGGGTCTTCGAACCCCTTAGGTGGTTTGGGGCGCCGGCCCACTGCTCGCTCCACAGCATCACCGAATTTGGCCGGATGGGCGGTAGAGACCACAACCACGGGCCTCTCGCCGATGAGCGAGTCCGAAACGTGCCAGGCGGCGGCGGTGTGCGGGTCGACCAGATAGCGATAGCGCCGGTTCACCCGGGAGATGGTGTCGAGTATCTCCTCATCGCTCGCATACCCCGCTGTGAAGACCTGCGAAGGGTCACCGGTGAATCGCTCCAGATTCGACGGGACATTGACGTCCATCGCGGGGGCCAGGGTCGGGATCACCGAGCCTGGTTCCATCGTCCCCTTGTTCACCAGGTCGGATAGGCCGTGGTTGGCGTTGTTGGCGATGGCGATGGTCTCGATGGGCACTCCCATCTGCTTGGCCACCAAGCAGGAGAGGACGTTGCCGAAGTTGCCAGTAGGAACCACGACATCGAACGATTGGTCGAACTGGGCCGCCAGATACACGTAGTACCCCGCCTGGGTGGCGACGCGCGCCCAGTTGATCGAGTTGAACGCGAGCAAGCCCTCATGACGGGTGAAGGCGGCCTTGACCATGGCCTGGCAGTCGTCGAAATTCCCTTTGACCGCTACCGCGAGGACATTGTCGTCCTCGACGGTCGTCATTTGACGCCGCTGGAACTCGGAGATCAAACCCTCGGGGTAGAGCACCACGATCCTCAGGTTGGCCCTGCCCCGACATGCCTCGATCGCAGCTGAACCGGTGTCTCCCGAGGTGGCTCCGAGAATGGTCGATGGCGAGCTGACCTCACGGTCCAACAAGCCGGCGAGCACCTGCAGGGCGTGGTCCTTGAAGGAGAGTGTCGGGCCCCAGAAGAGCTCGAAGACGTATCGGTCGCCGAGACCGACCACCGGGGCCACCACCTCGGGGACGAACCTGGAGGCTGCCTCGATGACCAGCGGCCCGACCTGTTCTGCTCCAAACAGGGTCAGAGTGGCCGTGACCGCCTGTTGATATGACCAGTCCATCCACACTTCTGGAAGTGTCGGGACCTCCTCAGGCACATAGAGCCCGCCATCGGAAGCCAGACCGGTTACGAGCACGCCCCGGAAGTCCAACATCGGGGCCTCACCCTTGGTCGAGACGTACTTCACGGGAGGGAGAGTAGAAGATGGGCCGCCGATACAATCTACCCCTGCGTGCTCCCGTAGCTCAGGGGATAGAGCGCCGGCCTCCGGAGCCGGGTGCGCAGGTTCGAATCCTGCCGGGAGCGCGAAACTCTCTGATCAGGAGTTTCAGGTCGTTCCTGATGTTTGGCTTCCATGCCTCTGACCAGCCGCACCGGCGCTGCCTACCCGAGCAGGAGTACGACCCCCGACACGATGAGCCACACCGACCAGGCGATGTAAGTGATCGGGACGATCGTGCCCGCGAGCTTCCAGCCTTGCTCCTCGAAGCGGCCGACGAACTCGAGCGATCCGACGACCAGGAATAGGCCGATGATGATCCCCGGCCAACCGAGCCACGCCTCGAACGGCGACGAATCGAGCATTGCCACGCCGATCAGCACACTCCATGTTCCGGTGAGGAGATAGCCGAGGCACTCTCCGATCCCGACCCCGAGGTAGCGGTGGAACGAGTCGAAGACGGCCTTGGTCGCCTCCCGGGTGGCCGGGGTGGAAGCAGGGATCGGTGTAGGTGCGCGCTAACGCCGGGACGAGGAAGGGCCAGCGAGCAAGCCCGAGGAACTGCACGACTGCGGCGAGGACGCCGACAACGATCGCCGTCGGCATCAAGGCGATGTCGTCGCCGGCGAATACCTGACCCACGAGCACGGCGAGCGGAGCGAACAAGACAGCCGTGAGCATGAAGCCGTACCAGACCAGCTTCAAGCCGACCCCTCCTGCCTGGAAGCGATTCAGTATGTCCTCGGTTGGGCGTCGCAGGATGTCTGGGTAGTCGAAGCGTCGCCCGAGCAACAGGAAGAACCCGTTGAAGGCGAGCGGCAGGAATATGAGAAAAACGCCCGCGGCGGCTTCTACGGTCACGCATGGTTCGGGCTGAGGTCCGCTCGCCTTCCAGTGGCGTCTCACGGAAGAGAATTGCGAGGACCAACCAGGTCAGTAGCCCGAAGACGAGCGCTCCGCTTGCACCGAAAATCGGGAATCGTTCGGCGATGTTTCTCGCGATCACATATGAGGACACGAACCAGCCAAGCGCCCAGCCGGGCGGGTTGGCGATCGCCCACCAGAATGCGCCGGGCACATGTTGTCGTGCGAGGACTAGGGCCTGCATCACTCCGACACCGAGGCCGGTCACGGCGCCCATGAGGGCAAGGTCTCCCCGGCCGATCCCGTAATCGGCCATTGCCGCTCCGATCGCGAGGCCGATGGCCATCCCAGCAGTCGTCGCCGGGATCCACAGCCAGGAGACCCACCGACGCAGGGCAAACCACTCTGCCGCTCCGATGATTGCACCCGCGATGAGGCCGGCGGCAAGCGCCGCTCCCACGGATTCGACTCCATCGACGACCAAGTCCGCGACATAACCCCCGATTGGAACACCGATGAGGACCGACAGAGGCCAAAGCCACATCCGACGAGCCGTTGTCATCCAATCACCTTGCGCCCGCATCGTCTGCTTCGTCGTTTGAGTTTGCATCCTTTGTTTCCTCTCGGTTCAGCCGGCGCCGGCACCGCCGACGAGATTGGAGCTGACCTGCCACAGCCGCCCGGTGATCTCGCGGTCATACGACGATTGGTTGGATTTCTTCGCCTTGCGGTTCGCGTAGTAGCTGCCGGTGACGCCCTCAACCGCCGATGAGCTGGCGAGATACACGACGGTGTCCGCTCCCTTCTTGGCGCTTCTCATGAAAGGACGAGCGACGAATACGACGGGCGCCATCGCGCGGGCCGGGTCCTCAGCAGCTGAAAGCGGTGTTGGTCATCCCCGGATGTAGCGCGGTCGCGGTGACATTGGTGGCCTCGAGCCGTCGTGCAAGCTCGTAGGTGAACATCACGTTGGCCAGCTTCGACTGGTTGTAGGCCCGCTGGCCCGAGTAGTCCCGCTCCCCCATCAGATCGCCGAAGTCGATCTTCCCCATCGACTGAGCTCGGGATGCCACCGTGACGACACGAGCCGGCGCCGAAGCGATGAGCCGTTCCAAGAGGAGGCTGGTCAGCAGGAAAGGGGCGAGATGGTTGAGGGCAAACGTGTGCTCCAGCCCATCGGAGGTCACGTGGCGGTGGGCCCAGAACCCTCCGACGTTGTTGACCAACACATCCAGGCGCGGGTAGGCGGAGAGGACCTCATCGGCCATACGCCGGATCTCGCCCTGTGACGACAAGTCGGCGACGAATACATCGACGGCCGGATTGCCCGACTCGGTCTTGATGTCTGTGGCGGCCCGCTCGGCCCGTGTCCGATCCCGGCCGGTGATGCCCACCCGAGCACCCATCGAGGCGAGACCGATCGCGGCTGCCTTGCCGATCCCGCCGGTCCCTCCGGTGATCAAGACGGTCTTGCCGGTCATCGAGGGGGCGGCCATCAACTGGTCACATCCCGCCGAGCCAGGACGGACGCAGAGATCGCCACGCTGAGGATGCCGTATCCGATCCCGTTGGGGCTGACGAAAACGGCCACCCCGCCTTGGGGGAGGTTCATGTTGATGCTGTCCACGGCTCTCAAGTCGCCGAAGTCCTTGGTCAATCCGGTTGTGCGAATCGACGTCATGTCCTGTTTCCTTCGTTGTGGCTCATCTGGGGTCTCTGCTCGCCTGGGGTTCCGAGATCCTGTGAGCTGAAAGTCGGCGCCTCACACGGTGATGGCGACTTTCCCTCGGGCGTGGTGTCCCAGCATGTGGGCGACCGCGTCGGCGGCCTCGCTGAGCGGGTAGGTCTTGTCGATGGTCACCTTGACTTCGCCGGATGCGAGGAAAGTGGCGAGGGCATTCAGGTGCCCACGGTTCACCACACATTTGACGAACCGCACGTTGGTTGATCCCCGTCCCAGGAAGGCCGCCCGTAACCCTCTCAGTAGACCCGCCAGGAGCCCACCGGAGTTTCCGATGCTGTTGGGGATCAGCGTCCCGGTTGGTGTCAGCACTCTGGCCGTCACCGACGGCGGGTGGTTCATCACGTTGTCCAAGATGATGTCGTAGCGCGGCTCGCCGAGAGTGAAGTCTTCATTCGTGTAGTCGATGACATGGTTCGCGCCCAGGGAGCGCACAAACTCAAGGTTCCTGGTGCTGGACACGCCTGTCACTTCAGCGCCGAGGGCCTTCGCGATCTGGACCGCCAGGGTCCCTACGCCACCCGAGGCACCATTGATCAGGACGTGGCTCCCGGGTGCGACCTTGCCCACGTCGCGCATGGCGATCAGCGCCGTGATCCCCGACATGACCGATGCAGCCGCCTCTTCGAATGTGACGCTGGCGGGCTTGGCGACTAACTGAGACGCCGGAACAACGGTGAGCTCTGCAAACGTGCCCGAGGTCGCCGACCTGTCAGCCCACGCGGATCCGAACACCTCGTCGCCGGGCTTGAAGTCGGTCACCTTCCTGCCTACCGCCTCAACCACTCCGGCGACATCGGTTCCCCGCACCGCGGTCTTCGGCCGCCTCAACCCGGACTCCAGCCGGAGGATGTAGGGAACCCCCGTCACCTTGATCCAATCCGGCGTGTTCACGCTGGTGGCACGCACACGAACCAGGACGTCTTCGTCGCCTATCGGAGGTCGGTCGACCTCCTGCATTCTGAGGACCCGTTCCGGTGGGCCGTAGCCCTCCTGGATGATGGCTTTCATAGTGATTGTCGCCCCTGTCGTGGTTGTCATGTTCTGTCTGCTCTCTCGCTCATGGACGGGACGGGTGATGTTGTGGTGAGCCTTTGACGATGAGGTAGGCAGAGGTCACGACGAGTGAGGGTGGACCACGATGGCGATCTTTCCTTGCGCCAGCCCGGCTTCGAGATGTCTCATGGCGGCGGGCACTTCGGCGAGGGAGTAGTTCCTATTGATGATCGGAACGACTTGGCCACTCTCGAGGAACGGGCGCAACGCTTCAAGGTCCGTGTGAGCGCTCCTTGGAAGCAAGCATCGTCAGGCGTTGGCTCACAAACATCGACACCACGAGGGCGCGCAGTTGGCGGCCGAAACCTCCGGTGAGGCTTCCGCCCTCCTCCCCGCCGACGATCACAAGTGTCCCCTTGGGGACGAGCGCCCGCCGAAGTCGGGAGAGGCCGTTGTTTCCACCGATGTCAAGGATGAGGTCGTATTTCTTCGAGCCGCCGAGGTAGTCGTCTCGGGTGTAGTCGAGGACATGGTCGGCGCCGATCGAACGGACGAGATCGGTTTTCGCTGGGCTGGACACACCGGTGACTTCGGCCCCGAATGCCTTGGCAAGTTGCACGGCGTAGGTGCCAACCCCTCCCGACGCCCCGATGACGAGCACCTTCTGACCTGGCTCAATGTGCCCGGAATCCCGCAGACCCTGGATGGCGGTTCCCCCAGAGATGGGGACGACGGCTGCCTGCTCGAAGGTGAGATTGGCCGGCTTGGGGGCGAGCTTGTCCTCGCGTACCGCCGCCTGTTCCGCGAAAGCCCCTCGACTCATGCCGAACGCCTCATCGCCGGGCTGGAACCTGGTCACCTCGGAGCCCACTGCCACCACCGTGCCGGCCACGTCGAGACCGGGTACCCGATTCTTCGGTCGGCTGAAGCCGAATCCCATGATTCGCATCAGGTATGGCTTGCCGGCCATGGAGTGCCAGGTACCGCGGTCCATCCCGGCTGCTGCGACGTCGACGAGCACTTCGTTGGCCGCGATCTCGGGCCGGTCGATCTCCGCAAGCCGCAACACGTCGCTCGAGCCGTATGCGTCCTGGACGATGGCCCGCATCTTGACCCTCCGCGGTTTGGAAGTGGTCGATATGGGGCCCTCCACTGGGCTGTCAGCCTTAGGGACAACGATGGGCTCCACGCTCATGTCGTCTCGGTTGAGATGGCTTTCGTGGTTGGTCGATGTTGTCATGCGGTCATCCCAGCTGTGATGGGTGAGGGTTTGAAACCTTTGATGACCAGGTAGACGCCGAGGGAGAACTCCCACGTGGCGATGGGGAGTGCGAGGAGGACAGTCGCTGAGGACGCTGCTTCCCAGGCGCCGAACATCGTGCCCATGGTGCCGACGAGAAGCAGGGGCGCTCCGACGAGTCCGAGCATTGGAAGGACTCGTGGCACTAGGCGCGACTTGTATAGCAGGGTGCCCAGCAACAGGGCGTTCACGGCGGGGATGAGGCTTCCGGAGACGAGGAACGTCTTGTCATAGAGCGTGACGAACGCCTGGCCGATCACCAATCCGTCTGCTCCGACTCCGGCCTGCCGCAGGGCTACGACGGTAAGGATGCTGGCGACGCCGGCGAAGAGGAGGGCGCCTTCGAGGACTCGAGAGCCGACTAGGCCTAGCGCGGCTGCTTGGTTCTGCCTCTTCAACACCTTGTACAGGACGACGGCGGTGCCGATGCCGGCGAGGCCCACGATCAGTTCCAGGACGCCGCCGACGAGCGCGCCCGTGTCCGGGCCAGCACCGGCGATGTAGCCCGCCTCTTTCACCGGGCCATACAGGATGAGGGTCGGGATAGAGACAAAGGTGATCAGGTACAGAACGCCCGCCCAGAAGGCGGTCTTCCGCAAAGGGTCCATCGGGACCTGACCCGATGCAGTGTTTCCGTGCGCTGTAGTCGTGGTAGCCATTGGTCGTCGCCTCCCTGGTCGTTGGAGACCGGGAGGGATGGGACCCTGGCGATCTATACTTCGTCGACGTACTATACGTACGTGAACGGTATACGTCAAAGTAGTGTGGAGACATGACCCGAATGAACTTCTCCCGCGAGACGGTCGACGGTTGGAGCCGCCTCCGCCCAGATCAGAACCTGTTTGGTCTGGGTGTCGCCCATCGGTTGGTTTGGAGCGGACGGTTGGCCGAGGAGCTATTGGAACGAACGGCTGTCGCCTGCGGATTGCGGCGTCGCGGGGATTATGAGGTGCTGGCCCTGCTCCGGCGCGTTGAACCAGCTTTCCTCACCCCTCTCCAGGTCGCCCAGCAGCTCCTGACTTCACAATCGGGCATGACGGGCAAACTCGATCGACTCCAGCGGCAGGGCCTGCTCGAACGCATCCCAGACCCCAATGATCGGAGGACGATCAGGCTAGAGATCACTGATGCCGGCCGGGCCCTGATCGACCAAGCCTTCACCACCAGCCTCTCCGTCTACCAATCCATGCTCGATGAGTTCACGCCAACCGAGGGAAAAGACTTCGAGGGGCTGCTCGACAAGTTGCTGACTCGACTGGACGAGCTGTCAGTTATGCAACAACCCTGGAGTAATCGGTCCCATGACTTCCACCAGGAAGTCCAAAGTTGAGCTCGCTTCGAGGCCGGACTTCCTCGCCAGGCATCGGCAAACCAAACGCACCCGGTCGAAACAAAACATAGAGCCACCAGAAATCGCTGTGACCAGGGGTTTTACCGATTCTAGCCGCGGCTGACCGTGACCTCTCTCCGGAGCCGGGTGCGCAGGTTCGAATCCTGCCGGGAGCGCCCTTAGGTGTGGCTCGTAAGGCCTCTTCGGTGGGCGCCCAGACAGGCCGGGCGCCCACGGATTTCCCCTACGGGACCATCGTTATGCGGTTCTGCGGGCCCGGGGGAACCGGCGAATTTGCGGCGAAATAGGCCACCAGAGCATCCAGGTCCACCGCCCCCCCAAGACGGTCGTTGCCTCCGGTCAGGACCGTGTAGTTGTCGCCACCGTCAGCCAGGAAGCTGTTGACGGTGACCCGGTAGCGCGCCGCGGGATCGATCGGCGTTGACTCAGGGGCTCTGTCGAGCTCGGTGTGTCCCCGGCACATACCCACGCCAGGGCCCGGCATAAACTCACATCCATGCCACGTGCTATTTGGAAAGGCGCCATCAACTTCGGGCTGGTCACTATCCCGGTGGGTCTGTACACGGCCACCGACAACAAGACCCCCAAGTTCAAGCAGCTTCGCAAGACGGACCACTCCCCGATCCGCTACAAACGGGTCGCCGAGGCCGATGGCAAAGAGGTGCAATGGGACGACATCGTCAAGGGCTATGAGTTCGAGAAGGACCGCTACGTCGTGTTCACCGACGATGAGCTCGACTCGGCGCATCCAGACGGCAACAAGCTGGTCGACGTGGTCCAATTCGTCGACGAGTCCGAGATCGACCCCATGTTCTACAAGTCGGCCTACTACCTCGCCCCGGAGAAGACCGGGGTGAAGGCCTACAAGATCCTCGAGGAGGCTCTGAAGGACAAGGGGCGGGTCGCCATCGCCAAGGTGTCGATCCGGGAGAAGCAACAGATCGCCACGCTTCGCGCCAAAGACGGGGTCATCGTCATGGAGACGATGTATTGGCCCGACGAGCTCCGCGAGGCCGAGTTCGAGGAGCTCGATGCCAGCGTCGAGATCAGGCCCGAAGAGGTGAAGATGGCAGCGTCTCTCATCGATAACCTGACCCGACCCTTTGACGCCGACGAGTACGTCGACCCGACCCGTGAGGCGATCGAGGATCTCGCGGCCAAGAAGGTCGCCGGCGAAGAGATCATCGCCACCGTGTCACCGGAGCCGACCAAGGTCGTGGACCTGCTCGAGGCCTTGAAGGCGTCGGTGGAGGCCACCAAGTCCAAGGAGACCAAGGCGGCCAAGGCCGGCTAGCCGGGCCCCTCTTCGGCCCAGGTGACGGTCTCCGGGTCCGTCATCTCCACCCCCTTGTACACCGGGGCGCGGAGGTGGAAATCGTGGGTCCACTGCTTGTATTCGACGTCGACCACGATGCTCGGGTCCACCCAAATCGGCTTGGCCGGCTTGGGCAGGACCACCTTGTTGTGAAACGGGGAGCTGGGTCGCTCGATTTGGCGAAGGTGAGCCGCGAAGACCCCGAGGGTGGCGTCATCGAACCCGGATCCGACTGCTGCGATCCAGCGCAGCCCTTCATCGTCGTGGAGGCCGACCAGAACCGAGCCAAAGGTGGATGCCCGACCGCCCTCCCCTGGCAGATATCCCCCCACCACCGCCCGCAATTGACGCCTCACCGAGATCTTCCGCCAGTCCGGTGACCTCCTGCCCGGCAGATAGGGTGAGCCGAGCCTCTTGCCCACAATGCCCTCGAGCCCCTGTTCCTTGGCCACCTCGAAGAGCGCAGTCCCGTGCTCCGGTGTCGGTGCGGGAACGACGATCGGCGAAGGCAGGCTCAGCTCCACGAGGCGGGCCACCCTCTCCTCGTAGGGACGAGACACCAAGCTCTCACCGGCAAAGAGGACGTCGAACGCGACGAAATTGACCCCTACATCAGCCTTGGTGCCTCGACCTCCAAAGCCCGTTCGCTGCTGCAGATAAGAGAACGACGGCTTCCCGTCCTCGTCGAAGGCAACCACCTCGCCGTCGACGGCCACCCCATCCGGGATGGGGAGTTTGCTCAACTCGGGAAAAGGGCCGCTCAGGTCGAGCCCACGTCGGGAACGCGCCCGAATCCGTCCACTGTCCGCGGCCACCACCGCCCGATAGCCGTCCCATTTGACCTCGAACCACCAACCCGGGTCGTCAAAAGCCAGGTCGACCCGGGTCGCGAGCATCGGCTCGAAATCAGGGATGCTCAACCGGCGGACAGCTCCTCGCGAACCAGCCGGTTCACCAGAGCGCCATCGAGGTCCTTGCCGTGCTCTTTCATGAGCTGGCCGGTCACACGACCCGCCGCCTTCTCGTCTCCACCGACCCCCAGCTCTTGGATCGTCTTGCGAACCAGGGCCCGGGTGACACCCTCGTCGAGTTTCCGAGGCAGCCAGCGGGACAGGTACTCCACCTCGTATCCGAGCTTCGCCGCCATTGCCTCACCTCGTTCCCCCAGATCGAGATAGTCCTGGCGCGTTTTGTCCATTTTCTTGACGTAGGAGCCGATCACCCTGCGATAGAGGTCGTCGTCGACTTCACCGGTGAATCCGGGCTCGCTGCGGGCCACGGACACTTCGGTCTCGATCTGACGGATGACATCGCGACGAGGACCGTCCTTGGCCCTCATCGCGTCTTTCAACTCGTTGGCGAGCTCTTCCTTGATGCTCATAGGCCTATCCCGAGGGCGGAGCTGACCGCGGCCGGGTCATCGGTAATGATGCCCGACACCCCGATGCCGGCCAACTCGATCACTCGTTCGGGATCGTCGACCACCCACGGGTAGACGAGTAGGCCCGATTCGACGGCACGGGCCATCCCGAGAACCGGCAACTGGACGAAGGGAGCCAACGCGGGATGGCCGACGTCCAAGCATTCGCTGATAGCGACGTCGATGTCGCCCCGTCCGTCGACGAGGACGCCGGTTGCCACATCGGGGAACACCCTCCGCACCGCAGCAACCGTCGCCCAATTGAACGAGGTGACGGTGTCGCCGGGCCGGGCCCGCTCCGCAGCCTCCAGGGCGAGCCGGTGATCGGGCTCGAAGCCAGGTTCATCGGGCATGTTCTTGATCTCGAACTGGAATGAGGTGCCGGGTATGGCGGCGATTGCCTCGTCGAGGAGAGCGGGGCGATGCCCGTCGCCTAGATCGACCTCCCCGAGGACCGACCAGGGCTCCTCGGCCACCGTCAGCCCCCCGAGGATGGGATCGTGGGAAAGGACCAGCTTGCCATCTCTGCTGCGCCGAACGTCGGTCTCGATCGTGCCGACGACGGCCGCTGCAGCGATAAATCCGGCCAATGTGTTGTCCGGGAAACGAGCCGGCCAGCCTCTGTGGCCGACCACTACCGGTGTGCCGCTCATCTCCCTCCTCGGAAGAAAACCATTTACAGCCAGGGAAATGCACAGTATCGTGCGCCCCGGAAAACCACCGTTCCCAGGGGATTCATATCTCAGGGAACCCTTGTGAAAAACATCACAAAGTTAGGAACAAGTCTTGCTCACCACCACCATCATCACCACAGATTGGCGGAATCTGGCCGAGTGCCGGGATTCCGAGCCCACTCTGTTCTTCCCGGTCGGCACCACCGGCCCGGCAATCGAGCAGATCGATGCCGCCATCGCAATCTGCATGACCTGCCCCGTCCAGGAGAGCTGTCTCCAGTACGCCCTCGAGACGAATCAGGAATCTGGGGTCTGGGGCGGATATGCCGAGGACGACCGCCGGCGTCTCCGCAAGCGCTGGCTGGCCGAGCGGCGCCGCCGCGCTGTCTGATCATTCAGCAGTTTCTGCCTCATAGGCCTGCCAAGCTTGCTCCACCTGGAACAGGGCCATCTCGGCCGACATCTCTGAGTCCTTCACATAGTCGGTGACGGAGGTGAGGAGCGGGCCGAACCCGATCTCGAACGGCATCTGATCCGAGGCGTCATACCTCCACATGTCCGCCTCCACAGCCCTGTCCACCGAGGACGCCATGGCGTGCCAGACCGGATCGGTATACGCCTCGAGGTCGAAATCGCGGTGCGGGGCGATGAAACCTCCTGCCCCCGCCCAATTGGTCCCCCATTCCGGCGCGGCCATCGCCCTCAGCACTTCCCTCACCTCGGGTCGGTCCACCACGGCGAGGGCAAAGTCGGCGCCACCGAACATGGCGGAGGCAAACGTTGGGTCGACCGCCGGGAACGGCATCGGCGCCATCGACGTCCCCGATGTGGCGTCGAAGCCGACGGGGGCGAAGTCGGGGAACGGAGCCAGCCAGCATTGTGGGGGGTCCTGGGAGGCGAGGTACAGCGCCTCGTCCCAACCGGTCTCTTCGATCCGCCGAGGGGTGCGATACCCCGGCGTGTGGGCCAGCTGACCGACCTTCTCCAGAGCGGCCACCACCGCCGGGTGGTTGGCGGGGACCTGATGAGTGGCCCAGCGATCGTAGAACTCGGGGCCCTCGGACCCGATGAGCGTGGATTCCAGCCAGTTCGTGGCGGGCCACCCGGTGTCGCCGAACGCGAAGATGCCGAGACACCACGGATGGTTCCCGTCCTCGACCATCCGGTCGCTCAGCGCGATCAACTCATTCCACGACGAGGGAACCGAGTAACCGGCGGCGGCGAAGGCCTCGGGGTTGTACCAGATCAGTGATCCGGCTCCGACCCTGACAGGAAGACCATACGACCGTCCCTCCACGGATCCGAGTTCCGTGAGGTAGTCCCCGAAGGAGTCGCGCAGATACCGCTCCCCCACGATGGCGCCGATGTCGGCCAGCGGACGTTGAGAGGCAATGTCGGCGAGCGCGCCCGGAGCGCTGATGAGAGGAATGTCGGTCGAGTCCTCATCGAGGGCGGTGTCGTTGAGACCCTGGTCGAAGCGATGGGTCCGATAGATGATGTCGATGCCGAGGGATTCCTCAATTGGCTCCCAGTCCGCCATGGCGTCTTGGCTGCCCCACGCACCGGTCACCACCACCCTCGTTCCATCCAATATGGGCCCTTCGGTGACCACGCCGGTGTATTGCTCGAAACCTCCGGCGATGGACATCTCGGGGCTGATAGGTCGAATCGGATCCGGACACTGACCGTCCGGGAAGAAGCGATCGCACTCGGTGGTCGTGAACCCGTGTCCCACCGCCTGCTGGCCGAGATCGGCCAGGGTCGCCGGCGAGAGCGCGAACACCCCCCGGTACCCGTCACCGCGGAGCCGGACCGCTACCGGGATGTCCTCGTCGTCGGGCGGGAAGGCAACGTTGGCCTCCTGCAGCGCCCAGTGCAAGGCGTCGGCCGCCTCGGGGAGCGCCTCCCCGGTGTCACCCGTGGCTCGCATCGCCTCGATGGCGAGAAGTATGGCGAGATCGGGGTCGTCGTTCACGGCGAGACCGGACTCCGCGACCAGCTGCCGGGCCCGGTCAGTTGCCGCCAGCTCGGAGGCGAGGCGGCGGGCCGTCTCCCGCTGGTCGAAGGCGATCAGGGCCAGGGCGATGACAACGACAGACGTGACTCCGAGCCCGACCAGGGCTCGGGTCCGACGCTGGAGCCGTGACTTCTGTAGCAATTGGTCCGCCGCCGCCAAGTCCCGTACCTGTTGCTGTTCGAATGCGACATCCAGATACCTGCGTTCGTCGGAGGTGAGCCGCACCGGTGGGTCGACCCGCCACGACTGGTACCGGGCCAGGCTGTCCCCCGTCAACAGGAAGTCGGGGTTTTCGCCTTGGCCCAACCACTCCGCTGCCGCTGTGGACAACCGACGTTGGGCGCGCAGGTCGTCCCTGGCCTCGTCTATCCACGAGTTGAGCCGGGTCCAAGCCACGATCAGCGACTCATGTGCGATTTCCACGGTCGGGCCCCGGCTCGCCGGGTCGCGGTCGAAGCTGAGCAAACGGTGGCGGGCGAACGCCCGGATCATCTCATCGATGTCACCGTCTCGAGCAGCCAGTCCTTGGAGCTCGGATAGCAGGACTCGGCGACGGGTCGCCTCACCCGTCTCGTTGATCGAGATGAGACGAAGGAACACGTGCCGTACGGTCGAACGCGCCCCAGGGGTCAGTGCTCCGTAGAGGTCCTCCGCTCGCCCGACCACTGCACCGGTGAGCCCTCCCATCGATGCATAAGAGGTGGCCGTCATCGTGGTGGCCTGCCTGCGCTCGAATAGCTCGGTCAGGGTGTATTGGAGCATCGGCAAGGCCCCGGAGTCGGAAACGACGTCGTCCGTCAGAGCGGCCAAGAGAGCTGGTTGCACGACAACGCCGGCGGTCTCGGCCGGGCTGTTGATGGCGAGTTGGAGCTCCGATGGAGTCATCGGAGTCACCAGCTCGGTATGTCCCCGCAACAACTCGCCGAGCTCCCGAGAGGTGAGCGGCTGATCGTAGAAATCTGCCCGGAGTGTGATCACGACCCGCAACCGGCTCTTGTGGTGGGTGATGGCTTCGACTAGAGCGAGTGTGAAGGCCTCGCGCTCGTCGTCGTCAGTCATGGTGTAGAGCTCCTCGAACTGGTCCACCACCAGGACCAGAGGTGAGTCCTCATCGGGGAGGACTCGATCGACCGCCAGTCGCAATCCGTCCCGGCTCGCCATCAACTGCTCGAGGAGGATCGACGGGACGTCGACACCCACCTTGTTCAACGCTTGCTCGAGTGCTTCGAAGGGATGTGAGCCCGGCGTCATCGTCGCGATGAACCATGAATCGGAACCGGGGACGCCTCCCGCCCTGAGGGCTGGGATCAGCCCGGCATTTACAACGCTCGACTTGCCGCTGCCACTGGGCCCGACGACGGCCAGGAAACGTCCACCCGGTCCCCCCTCGGCGAGCCTGACGAGCATCCGCTCGACCAATCGCTCGCGGCCGAAGAAATGCGCGGTATCGGTCTCATCGAAGGGCTCGAGGCCCTTGTACGGATTGGCCCCGTCGAACCATCGGTCCGGTGGATCACCTACGACACCGGCCGCCGACTGGAACGCCGAAACGAACTCGCCGACTGAGACAAAGGCGGGCGGGTCGGATGCGGCGCGGAGGACGTCGCCAAGGCGGGGGTCCAGCCGTGGCACCAGCTGTGGGATGGTCCCTTCGCTGCCGGCGAGAAGCTGGGCGGCACAGGTCGCCAGACCCTCGATGTCGCCCTCCGGTCTTGCACTCTCGTCGGAGGTGGTGGCGAAGCCGCTCAGGTGGGCGTTCCCCTCCAAATCGAGCAGCACGGTTTCCAGAGACACCGAGCCGTGGACGATGCCGAGGCTGTGTGCCTCCACCAAGGGTCGGGCCACTTGATCGACGATCACCGCCACCCGATCCGACGCGAGCGGGCCGTTCGAGACGAGCCGACTCAGAGTCCCTCCGCTGATGAGCTTCTCGACGACATACGCTCCGTCGGGTTCCCGCCAGAAGTCGTACAGCGGGACCACATTGGCCGACTCGAAACCGGCCACGAGGCTTGCCTCTGTCTCGAACTTCCTGATGAACCCCGGATCATTGGCCAATTCAGGGCGTATCACCTTGACCGCGACCTCGCGGCCCATGGCCGGCTGATAGGCACGGTAAATGACCCCGTAGCCGGCATTCCCTACCTGGGCTCGAAGCTCATACCCACGGACCGCGAGGCCCGGGTCTCTGCCCTCAGGGGCCCATGTCTTCGTAGCCACTTCTAGCCGAGGATCTCCCAGGACGATCTGCTCTTCGAGATCCCTCACCGGTCCCGACGGCTCGATGCCGAGCTCTGAACCGAGCCGGCTCCTCAGCTGGTTGTAGGCGCGGAGCGCTTCGGCCTGACGCCCGGACCTGTACAGAGACGTCATGAGGAGATAGGTCAGGTGCTCTCGCAACGGATTCTCTCGAACGAGACCTTGGAGCTCTCCAACCAGCTGATGGCTGAGACCTCTCGCCAGGTCGGCCTCGACACGACCTTCGACTGCATCGAGGCGAAGCAACTCGAGCCTGTGGATCTCGGCCTGCGCAAAGGACTCGTAGGTGAACTCCTGAAGGACTCGGCCCCGCCACAACGCAAGTGCCTCGGCAAAGACGAGAGCGGCGGCAGAGGGGTCGAACGACAACAGCCCGCGGGCTTCGGACACCAACCGCTCGAACACCGCGGAGTCCACGGCCTCGGAATCCACGTTGAGCAGATAGCCGGGCGCCCTGGTGAGGAGAATCGAGCCCTCGGAGCGGTTTGAGCGCTCCGGCTCCAACGCCGATCGTAGGTTCGACACGTGGACCCAAAGGGCGTTGCGTTTCCCGGCGCCGCTGTCACCCCAGAGCTCGTCCAGGATTCGATCCGTGGATACCACCTGGTTGCGATGCAGCAGCATCAAGGCGAGCAAAGACTTCTGCCTGTAGGTCCCGAGATCGACCAGTTCACCCGATCGTTCGAACTCGAGCGCCCCCAAGATCCGGAATTGCGTCTCCCTACTGGGCACGTCCCTCCAATTTCCGCTCATCAACGCATTCGATGTCTGCGCACTTAAGCACGGCTTAAGCCACGCAATTGGCCCGAAAGCCAGGTCTCGGACGGTGGGCTGGTGCGAACCACTGCCCACGTTCGAATCGGGACAATTGCAATAGCCATGATCGCCTTCTGGGGGGTCTCGACCATCTCATCCGACCCCTCACACGAGTTCATTCTTCGCTCAGACTCTGATCGTGCGCTGGCCGATTGGGCTCTCGCCCGCTTTGATCAGGCCGGGCTCCAACTGCCCCCGTTGTCGATCGCGTTCCATGATGACGACGCGCCGTGCCGGGGGAACTTCGGATATTTCCGCCCGCTCGAAACCCTGACAGTGGATGTCTGCGGGTTCAACTGGGACAGATTTCTGGTGACACCGAAGAAGACGATCTTGCACGAGCTGGGCCATGCCTGGGCGCACCAGAATCTGACCGAAGAGACTCGGCTCTCGTTCACGCTCTTCAGAGGGCTCGACGAATGGGATGACGACTCGAAATCGTGGGCGGAGCAAGGCTCAGAGCAGGCGGCCGAGATAATCGCCTGGGCGCTCATGGACGAGGAGCTGCGGCTGAGTTCGATCGGAGACGCCGATCCCGAAGTCCTCGTCACTGCCTATGAGCTGCTGACTTCACAACTCCCACCACCGAGGTAGACGGCATGGTCACCCCAGTGATATGCGCGCGGTCACACCGCCGGGGCGAAGCCGACTGACGGGCCGCCTTCGGTGGCCTCGATCTCAACGAAGGAAACGGACTGTGCGGGAACACCAACGGTCCGCCCTTTGGTGTCGATGAACCAGGCAAGACCCCCGTCTGCCACCGCGCGTTCCACTTCCGACTGAAACGCCTCCACGTCCTCGATTTCGATCTCCACGACCTTGCCTGTGTCGGCGATCCCGATGCGCACCTTCATTGCAGGCACTGTAACCCTCTTCCCCTCGCTCTCCCGATGTCGTAGTCAACGGTCATGGCTTGGGGGAAGAGGCTCGGTGGCGCTACCGCGGTGATGCTGGTCGGCTCGGTGGCGATGGCTCAGGCGGCGGGAACCCCATCATTCGTGCCGGTCTCGATCGACCATGCCCCGAACACCGGATCGGTGGTGGTTCAGCCCGGGGATCACCTCTGGAAGATCAGTCAGAGGCACCTCGACCAGATCCTGGGGAGGCCGGCCGAGCCGGTCGAGGTCGATCCCTATTGGCGATCCGTGATCGAAGTCAACCGACACCAGATCCAGTCCGGCGATCCCGACCTGATCTATCCAGGAGAGGTGATCACGCTCCCGGCCGCCGGATAGTGCTCGGAAGAGCGAGGACCGCATCAACTAGACCTGTTGTGGTAAGACCAGTTGTGCTGACCCCTAGCGAACTGGCCGATCTGGCCGAAGTCGACCCTGAATTTGTGGAGAGTGCCATTGCCTCGGGGGCACTCGGTATGCCATCACCGAATGAGTTGACCGAGGCACATGAGCCGGAGATCCGCCTTCTGAAGCTGTGGGAAACGGCCGGGTTCTCGATCGAAGCGATCGGACAGAGCATTACAGAGGGCAGGCTCTCACTTTCGTTCCTCGACGCACCTTCAATTCGCCGTTTGCTTCGACTCCAGATGACCTATCGGGAATATGCGACCGAACACTCGCTGGAGCCAGAAGGCGTGACCCGCCTCCAAGCGGCGCTCGGGCTCGAACCTTCAAGCCTCGATGACGTCATGCGCGAGGGAGAGACCGATTTCGTCGACCTGATGGCGACGATGGAGGCTGCGGGCGCCAGTGAGGACGCCGTCCTGCGGCTTGTCCGGGTCTACGCGGATGTCCTCAGACGTCTCGGCAAAGCCGAAGCGGAGTTCTTCGAAGCGGAGATCGAAGAGCCGGCCCGCCGATCGGGGAAAAGCGAGCTAGAGCTGCTCGATCTCGGCATGGCGATAGGTCACCGCTTGGTGCCTGTGATCGAGAGGGCCATCCTCGCCATCTATCGACGCCATCGGCATCACGTTTGGCTCGATCACACCATCGGCCACGTTGAGGCTGCGCTCGATATCGCCGGTCTTTCGCCCTCAGTCACCCATCCCCCTTCGGTTGTCTTCGTCGACCTCACGGGATTTACCAGCCTGACAGAGGAACTGGGCGACGAGGCAGCAGCCGAGATGTCTGGGAAGCTGGCCTCGATGGTCGACAACATCTCGATCGGACACGACGGGAGACCGGTGCGATGGCTTGGTGATGGCGGGATGCTCGTCTTTCGAGAGCTGGGATCGGCGCTGGAGGCAGCGTTGCAGATTGTGGATCAGGCACCCACCCGAGGGCTGCCACCGACCCATGTCGGAATCCATACAGGGCCGGTCATCTTTCAAGATGGGGATATCTATGGGCGAGCCGTGAATCTCGCCGCCAGACTCTCGGCTTTTGCTGGGCCGGACGTGATCCTGGTCAGCCGCGATATCGTGGAGTTGGCGCCCGATCGGTTTGAGTTCGAACCAATGGGCCCGGTCGAGCTCAAAGGCGTGGCTACCCCCGTCGATGTGTTCCGTCTTCGATCGGTTTCGTCGATCCCCGCCTAGCGATCGGCCACGAGCTTTGCGACGAGACCCTCATGGGTGCCCACATAGAGCTCACCGGCGGAGTCGACCCCGAACGTGTTGATTTGGCCCAACTGCCCTAGATCCTCGCTCCAGTCGCGCTCCTCGGTGACCTGGCCACCGACATACTTGAAGGAACGGATCCATTCCGAGCACCAATCGCTGTAGAAATAGGTTCCGGCCAGCTCGGGGATCGCCGCCCCCCGATAGACATATCCACCCGTGACCGAGCAACCCTCTTCGTGGCTGTAGGTGATCACCGGCGCGGTGTAGTCGGCCAGGTTGCAATCCTGGAGGTGGAAGCACCGGGTCCCCTCCACGTCGGACCAACCCAGATTGAATCCACCTTCGGCGATGGGCAGGACGTTGACCTCCTCCTGATCGGCATGACCGACGTCGGCGATGTAGATCAGACCATCCACCGGATCGATGGAGAAGCGCCAAGGGTTCCGCAGACCGTAGGCCCAGACCTCACCGGCTCCACCTCCGTCCACAAACGGGTTCTCCGGCGGGATCCCATAGGGATCTCCCCCATCTACGTCGAGCCGGGAAACGGTCCCAAACAACGTGTTCGGATCCTGGCCCTGGTCACGGGAGTCGGCCCCATCGCCCATCGACATGTAGAGGTAGCCGTCAGGGCCGAAGGCGAGGTTCCCGGCGTAATGGCGGATATCGGTGGCGTCGGGCGGTTGCTCCAGTTCGATCAGGACCCGCTCAGTGTCGGGAGAGGCGATGTTGGGATCGGACACGGAGACCTGGAACTCGGAGAGCTGGCGACGGCCACCCTGGTCGGTGTAATAGACGTAGAACCTCCCGTTGTTGGCGTAATCGGGATGAAAGGCAAGACCGAGGAGCCCTTGCTCGATGCCTCCGGCGAGGACCCTGTCGGTCAGATCGAGGAAGGCCGTTTCCTGCAACTCGCGGTTGGCATCCATGACCAGGATCACGCCGAACCGCTCCACGATGAAGAGTCGTTCATCGCCGGGAGGTGTGCTTATGGCGGTCGGTTGCCGGACATCACCCGTGAGCGTCTCCAGCCGCACCGCCTGCAGGGCGGGAAGATTCCCTGGGGTGGTTGTCGATCCTCCCGGAACGGTGGTCCCACCTGTCCCCGCGTTGGTCGAGCCGGTGCCCTCCGGCGCCGTTGTGGTGGTGCCGCCGGCGAGAGGAGGCTCGGTGCCGTCCGGTGCGGCACCCTCACCCGATCCCCGCAGGAAGAAAAAGGCAATGATGAAGATCGCAACGAGGGCAACGACCAGAGCGCGAAGCCGCGACTGAGGGTTTGAGTCGGGCTGACGGTGGCGGGCGCTCACGAGGCCGGGAGTCTAGGAACGAACCAGCGCCAGACAGCGCCTAGGCGTTCTCGCCCAGGAAGATCTCAGACACCGACGAGTCCATGAAGATCGCCTGGAGAGTCTCGGCCAGAATCGGGGCGATCGAGAGCACCTGAATCTTGTCCAGTTCGAGGACCTCGGGCGATACAGGCAAGGTGTTGGTGACGATGACCTCTTCCACCGGGGCGTTCTTGAGAAGGTCGAGGGCCGGCTCGGAGAACACACCGTGAGTGGCCGCGATTCGAACACTGAGCGCTCCTTGATCGCGCACCATCTCGGCCGCGTTGGTGACGGTGCCGGCGGTGTCGATGATGTCATCGACGATGACCACATGTCTGCCGTCAACCGATCCAGCCAGCTCGAGAGCCTCAGAGACGTTGTGGAGGAGGGGATCGCGCCGTTTGTAGACGAAAGCCACCGAGGCATCGAGGAATCGGGCGTAGCGCTCAGCCCGCTTCACACCACCGGCATCAGGCGAGACCACTGTCGTCTGGCCATCGAGCCTCTGCGCCAGATAGTCGGTGATGATCGGAAGGGCGGTGAGCGAGTCGAACGGCTTGTGGATGAAACCCTGCAACTGGCCCGTATGAAGATCGACCGAGACGAGGCGATCGGCGCCGGCGGTCATGAAGAGGTCACCGACCAGCCGGGCGGTGATCGGCTCCCTCGGCCGGACCTTCTTGTCCTGCCTCGAGTAACCGAAGAACGGCATGACGGCGGTGATGCGCCGCGCCGAAGCCCGATTCAGAGCGTCGATCGTGATCAGCTGCTCCATGATGTGATCGTTGATCGGGTGGCAGTGGCTCTGCATCACGTAGCAGTCGGCGCCGCGGACGCTCTCGCCCGGCCGCACATAGATCTCGCCGTTGGCGAACCGTGAGCGCTCGAGCTGGCCCAAAGACACACCAAGGACCTCGGCGACCTCATCAGCCAGAGGGATGTTGGCTCCCCCCGTGAAGAGCATCATTCGATTGCGGGAGACAATGTCCAACTCAGTCCTCGGTTTTCTTGGCGGCCTGTCTCTCGGCGCGACGCTGAGAGTAGCCGGGGAAGGCAAGCTGCTCGCTGCGCTCCAGGGCGAGTGCCCCTGCCTCGACATCATCGGTGATGACCGAACCTGCGCCGGTGACTGCCCCATCGCCGATCGTCAACGGAGCCACCAGCATGGTGTCCGAGCCGATGAAGACGTCGTCGCCGATGACGGTCTGATGCTTCTGGTATCCGTCGTAGTTGCAGGTGATGGACCCGGCCCCGATATTGGCGCGCGCCCCGACCGTTGCGTCGCCGAGATAGCTGAGATGGGGCGCCTTCGCCCCTTCCCCGAGGGTGGTGTTCTTGGTCTCGACGAACGTCCCTACCTTGGAGGCCTTGTCGAGCACCGTTCCCGGCCGCAAGGAGGCATAGGGACCCACCTCGCAGTCTTCACCGATCACGGCACCGCGGACCACCGCATACCAGACCGTCGCGCCCGCACCGATGCTGGCGTCCACGGCGAAGACATCGGGACCGACCTGGGCGCCGGCCCCAATCGAGGTGTTCCCTTCGAGGTGAACGCCGGGATAGATCCGCGCTCCGGGCTCTACCGTCACCGTCTCATCGATGTATGTGCGCGCAGGGTCGAGCATCCAGACACCCGACTCCATGAGCCTTTGATTGGTGCGCGCCTGCAACAGGGCCCGAGCCTCCGATAGTTGGTCTTGAGAATTGATGCCCATCACCTCCTCGGGGGTCGCCTCGACCGGCTGCAGACGTTCGCCTCGACCTACGAGGATCCCGATGACATCGGTGAGGTAGTACTCACCCTGGGCATTCTCATTCGAGACAGCCCCGAGTGCATCGATCAGGTCTTTCGCCCGAAACGCGTAAGCCCCGGCGTTGATCTCGGCGATGGCGCGCTCGGGAGTCGTCGCAGTCACGTTCCTCCACCACCTCGACGACGAGACCCCGGTCGTCCCGGATGATTCGCCCATAGCCGGTTGGATCGTCGAACACCGAGGTCACGATCCGGGCCGCGATGTCGTCGGGCCGATCGGCGAGACGTGAGAGCAGGTCGTCGGTGAGGAGGGGCATGTCCCCATAGAGCACCATGATCGTGTCCTCGGGTGAAACCTCTGCCAGCACTTCGAGCCCGATTTGGGTGGCATGTCCGGTTCCCAGTTGCTCTTCTTGCACCGCGGGCAACACCCCGGCGGGGAGGTGGCGATCGACCTGGTCGGCGCCGTGGCCGACCACTACGACCGTGCTCGCTGGTTGCAGAGGGCGCACCGCCTCGAGGACCCAGCCGATCAGGGTCCGCCCTGCCGCCATATGGGCCACCTTGGGGAGACCGGATTTCATCCGCTTCCCCTCACCGGCGGCGAGGACGACGACATGGATCGGCAAAGACACCTCTCTACGGGTTGACGCTGGGGGGGCAGGACTCGAACCCGCTCCGGCAGGACCAAAACCTGCTGTGCTACCGGTTACACCACCCCCCAATTGAGGTTATGACGCTCCGGCAGGACCCCGTACCCGACGGTGCTACCGGTTACACCACCCCCCAATGAGTTGTGAGTGGGTTGGGTGGTGAGTATCGCAGGGCGACGCGGCCATGCCATGATCGCTCCGTCGGGACCTATCGGTTGTCTGATGCCTGTCGCGCCGTTTCTCCCCCCGAAGGGGGGAGTACCGCCGGAGGCGGGGAGGGGGGATTCGAATATGACGTGGATAACGTCGATCTACAGGCCACTGGAGGAGCTGGACAGGATTGAACGGTGATCATCGGTTGAGTGACGAGCCCAGGGCGCCTGAGCCATTCCGGGTCAGCTCGCTCACCCGATCGGTCTACATCCCGAACCTTCTCTTCGCGATCGGCCAGGGGGCAGCGATCCCGGTCATCGCCCTCGTTGCCCTAGACCTGGGAGCCTCCCCCGCCCTGGCAGGTGCGATCGTGGCCCTTCGCGGGATCGGGACGCTCGCCTTCGATGTCCCTTCGGGCCTTCTCGTCGCGCGGATCGGTGAGCGGTGGTCGATGCTGATCGCCACGATCTCCTTGAGTCTCGCCGCGGTGGGAATCGCGCTCGGGCCCTCACTGATCGTCTACGCCATCCTCGTGTTCGTGTTGGGCTGCGCCTGGTCGATATGGGCGTTGGCTCGACTCGCCTACGCAACGGAAGCAGCTCCCCTCCGGCACCGAGGGCGAGTCATGTCGATGATGGGTGGGACGATGCGGATCGGCCAGTTCATCGGGCCGCTCATCGGCGGCATCGTGGTCATCCCGCTAGGGCTCGCAGGGCCGTTCATCGCCCAGGCCATCTTCGCCATCGCCGCTGCGGCGACCCTGTGGTTCACCCCCGAGCCGCTCACCTCGACAGTGACCAGACCAGAGCCCGTTTCCTTGCGACAGATCTTCCACGACAACCGCCGAACGCTTGGCACCGCCGGTTTCGTCGCGGTCGTGGTGCAGGTGCTTCGCACGGCGCGTCAAGCCATGATCCCGCTGTGGGGTGACCATCTGGGATTGAGCGCCAGCCAGATCTCGCTCATCTTCGGCGCTTCCTCGGGGATAGAGATGGTCATCTTCTATCCGATCGGGATGCTGATGGATCGGAAAGGCAGGAAGTGGGCGGGAATCCCATGCCTGGTCCTGTTGTCGATCGGGATGGCGATGATCCCCCTTACTTCGACTTTCTTCGGGTTGCTCATGGTTGGCCTCTTCCTCGGATTGGGCAATGGGCTCGGCGCCGGGATCAACATGACCCTCGGATCGGATTTCTCCCCCGTGTTGGGGCGGAGCCAATTCCTCGGCCTCTGGCGGCTGGTCAGTGACGTGGGGACGGCCGGCGGACCGATGCTGGTGGCGGTGGTCACCTCCCTTGCCTCCCTCGGAGCGGCCTCGATCGCGGTCGCCGGAGTGGGCCTCGTTGGCGCAGGCGTCCTCTGGAGAGCGGTGCCGGAGACGCTCAAGAGCGACCTCGAATGAAGGCGGCGATTCGCATTCCCGGAGTCGGGCGAAAGAGGTTCAATCGACGGAAGGAGGACTCATGACGATCGGGCCCCTCGCCGAGCTTCGGCGCATCTGCCTCTCATTTCCTGAAACCACCGAGCGGGCCAGTCATGGCGAGCCGACCTGGTTCGTTGGCGGGAAGAAGGTCTTCGTCACGTATGCCGACCATCATCACGACGATCGGCTCGGATTCTGGTGCGCCGCCCCACCCGGAGTTCAGGAGGCGAGAGTCGTCTCCGAACCTGACCACTTCTTCAGGCCACCGTATGTGGGACATCGCGGGTGGCTCGGCGTCTATCTCGACGTTGTGGTGGATTGGGGCACGGTGGAGGAACTGGTCGAGGACGCCTATCGCATGATCGCCCCGAAGCGTCTGATCGAGCGCCTCGACGAGATGACATAGGCTTGGGCCCCCTATCCGGGATCGGACCTGTAGCTATCCCCCGTAGGTATTGACCCAGTACAAGGCGCACGCTTGGTCGTCCGAGCAGAGCCGGACGACGAGGGGCTGGGATGGGGTGGGAACCTGAAACGTCCAAGAGTTGGCGCCCGCGACCGGGGCGGGATCGACCACTACCGGCCCGTTGCCGAACCTGACGTCAACGGTGCTCCCTTCCTCCAGATTTACGCCGATCCGCAACTTGCCTTCGGCGTCAGGGGCGACCGAAGGTGGCGGGTCGATCGTGTCGGCATGAAAACCCGGGCAGGACCAACCGATGTGAGGCACATCCACGGCCTCGGCCCCCGTGACGACGATGTGATCCGGTGGGTAATCGCCAACTCGCTCCGAACAGGGACTACTGCAACCGGCAATTACCAGCGATAGCAGGAATATCCCGGTGAGCAGGAGTCGACGTCGATGCACAGGTGAGCCAATGTAGGAACCAGCGGAACGGTTGCCACCCGCCGCTAGGTTCGACGTCACATGACGACGACGCGGCGCTTCATCCAATGTGACGTGTTCAGCCCGATCCCGACACAGGGCAACGGCCTGGCCGTGGTGGTCGACGCGGAGGACCTCACCGACGCCGAACTGCAGGGATTCGCCGCGTGGACCAACCTCGCCGAGACCACTTTCCTCCTCCCTCCTGAGAGCCCAAGCGCCGATTACCGGGTTCGCATCTTCACTCCAACTGTCGAGCTTCCGTTCGCCGGCCATCCGACGCTGGGCAGCTGCGCCGCATGGCTCCATGTCGGCGGCCAACCCAAGGACCCACGTGTCGTCCGCCAGGAATGCGGGATCGGAATCGTCGACATCGAAGTAGGCCAGAAGCGACTCGCCTTCGTCGCGCCGGACACCAACATCGACGCGCTCGAGGAGTCCCAGCTTCACGCCATCACCGAAGCTCTTGGCATCGAACGAGAGGAGATCGTTCGATCGGGGCGACTCGACAACGGGCCCGTTTTCCAGGGCCTTCATCTCAGCTCGGCGGAGCGGGTCCTGGAAGTCGACTCCTCGCGGGTCCGCTGGCCGGCGTTCAATGCGATCGGTTTGATCGGGGACCACCCGCCCGGTTCGGAGTGTGACTACGAGGTGCGGCTGCTCGCCCCTTCCAGCGGGATGAGCGAGGACCCCATCACCGGATCGCTGAACGCTGCCTTTGCCTTTTGGCTGAGAGAACAAGGTCTGCTCGACGGGCCCAAGATCATCTCGCAGGGGACAGTGATCGGCCGGCACGGCAGGGTCTACGTTGAGGAGTCGGACGGCCGCATCCTCGTCGGGGGCGACACCAACATCTTGATCGAGGGAACGGTGACGTTGTAGTGACCCACACCCCTGTCGGGAACGCCTCCCTGATTGTTGACCGACAAAGGAGAACTACATGCTCGGATGGATCGATGACATCGAGAAGGCGACTCTCGACAACGAGTATTTCAGGGCGGTGCTGTTCACCGGCAAGCACACCCAGCTCACGGTGATGAGCCTCGCTCCAGGCGAGGAGATCGGGTGGGAGGCGCACGACACCCACGATCAGTTCATTCGTCTCGAGCAGGGATCTGCCCGAGTCGAGTTCGGCCGTGACGAAGACTCGGTCGACGAGACGCATGAGGTCGAGGCTGACTGGGCGGCCATCGTGCCTTCCGGGGTGTGGCACAACGTGGTCAACACCGGGGACGGCGAGCTCAAGCTCTACTCCCTCTACTCCCCTCCCGAGCACCCCGACGGGACCATCCACCGCACCAAAGCGGAGGCAGACGCCGCCGAGCACTGAGCTCGACCGTGAGCCGGTGTCATGGCTTGACCGCAGACACCGCCAAATAGTCGGCTCGACCAACCCGCATCGTCTCGATCCCGGTGGTGGTGTACCCATGACTCTCCAGCAGCTCGCTGAGGCGCTTGGCGGCGGCGGCGTCCAATCCATGACCGGTGCCGCGTTTCAGCTTCCGTTCGACGACAAGGAGCCGCCCTCCCGGCGCAAGCACCCGACGGACCTCGTTCAAGCCGGTCTCCGGGTCGGCCCAGTGGTGATAGGTCGAGACTGAGAGTGCGGCCGTGAAATCGTCGTCGTCGAAGGGGATCGACTCTGCAGATCCCAACCTGACCTCGGCCTGAGGGACCCGCTCCGAGGCCCGCTCCACCATGGCCGGGCTCGGGTCGACGCCCGCGGTCTTCGCGCCGGTGCCAGCGGCGTGCTCGAGAGCCGCGCCCAGACCACATCCCAGGTCGAGGAAATGATCCCCGGAGTCGAGTGCCATGCGATCGACCGCGGCGAAGTTGCTCTGGGGGCTCTTGTTGAACAGCGAGAAGAGCCATACCTTCAATGATGACCAGCGTTCGACATCGGCGACCGGAGAGGTCATTGCCTTGACACCCCTTGCGGGCGGAGCCGCGCCCCTACCGCAGCCCGGCAAAGGGCCTCCACCGATCGGGCCGCATCGTTGGCCTCGTCGAGGTCGGGAAAGAAGCCGTAGCAGCCCGCTCCCGATCCGGTCATCGCTACCGGCCCGCCCCACCGTGCCCTCAGGTCGGCCATGAAATCGGCCAGGGTCGGCTCTGAGCGCGCAGGCAGCCGCGGTCAGGTCGTTGCGGAGCGGGATCCCATCACGCAGAGGCGGCGGGAGCAGCCTGGGCTCGAGCGACTCCCCCATCGGCCCCTCCATCTCATCCCAGCACCGATAGACATCGTCGGTCGAGATCTCGAATGGCGGGACAACAACCGCGACCGCAAACCCCGATAACGGTCGAAGGGATTCGATCTCTTCCCCCACCCCGGTCATCAGCATGGTGCCGCCGGTGAGGAAGAGAACCACGTCGGCACCGAGCGACGGAGCCAGACCTTCCGGAACGGACGAGGGCAGCCGCCCTGCATCCGTGGCTGCGACCAGCATGGCGGCCGCATTCGAGCTACCCCCACCGAGCCCGGCGCCGATCGGGATCTGCTTGATCAACCGGAGATCCAGGGGCGGGACAAAACCCTTCTCCCGGACCGCTCGCAACGAGCGTGTGACCAGGTTGTCGTCAGGGTCGAGCTCGGCACCTTCGATGACGAGGTTGTCTTCCTCGGACTCTTCCACTTCGAGGTGATCCACCCATTCGATGGTCTGCACCAGGGACTCGATGGGGTGGAGCCCATCGTTGCGGGGCGAATCGACGAGCAAGGCGAAATTGAGCTTGGCCGGCGATTCGTACACGGTCACGATCGCGCCAAGGCCAGGTAGTCGGCCGGAGAGAGGTCCTCGGCCCGTGCGGTGGGGTCGATGCCGGCCGTCTCCAACGCCGACGTCGGGTCGTCGAAGACACCCGATAGGGCGCCCCGAAGCATCTTGCGTCTCTGGTTGAACCCAGCGGCAGCGATGACGATTGCGCGTTCCGCGTCCTCGGGTGCTGCGATCCGGTCGATGACGGCAACTGCCGACTCGACCTTCGGCTGTGGATAGAACACTTGTGCGGGGACCCTGAACGCAAGCTTTCCTCGTGCGTGGATACCGACCACCACCGAGGGCAGGCCGTACTGCCTGCTGCCGGGTTTGGCCACCAGACGCTCGGCCACCTCTCGCTGCACCATCACGACGAACCGCTCGATCTGGGGGGCGCGGCGCAATGCATCCAGCAACAGCGGTGTCCCGACGTTGTAGGGAAGATTGGCAACCATCACCCAGCGCCCATCTCCCAGATCCTCGGCGAGGTCGGCATCGGTGATATCGAGAAAGCGAAGCTCGACCGGGAGCCCGGCCGTCACCTCGGCGAGCACGGGAAGAAGCCCGCCGTCCACCTCGTAGGCAACGACGTGGGCACCCGTGGCGGCCAGCGCCCTGGTCAAGGTGCCGGTGCCTGCTCCGATCTCCACCACCTGCTCCCCGGGCCCGATTCCTGCCACCTCCACGATCTTCCTGGTGATGTTGGCGTCGGCAAGGAAATGCTGGCCCAGCCGTCGCGACGGTGCCAGGCCGTGACGGGAGAGCAAGCCGGCGATCTCCGATCTGGTCTGAGCGGTCAAGGCTCCGGCTCCCCACTCCGAAATACCCGGGTCGCGTTCGAAGTGGTCACCCGGGCCACCTCCTCCACTTCGAGACCCCACACCTTGGCGAGTGCAGCCCCCACCAGGGCGACCCAGGCCGGCTGATTCGCCTCCCCGCGATAGGGGGGCGGAGCCAGGTAGGGCGTGTCGGTCTCGACCAGAGCGCGTTCTGGGGGGACCTGGGCGGCGCCGAGCCTGACCGTGTCTCCCGTCTCGAACGCCACCGGGCCGGCGAAGGAGAACATCACCCCGAGATCGAGATAGCGCCGCGTCCATTTCGGGCCGCCCGTCCAGCAATGCATGACGGTTTGGCCCCCGATGCCCAGCTCATCGATGACCTCGATCACGTCGGCGAAAGCGTCCCGACAATGCACGATGAGAGGCTTGCCCAGCTTGGCGGCGAGCCGGGCCTGACTGCGAAATGCCCTGAGCTGGTCCACGCGGGATGAGAGGTTTCGATAGAAATCGAGGCCGGTCTCGCCGATCGCCACCGCCGTCACCGCGAGCTCGCGAATGTGTGGCGCCTGGACCTCCCACTGATCCGCTTCATGGGGATGAAGCCCGGCCGTCGCCAAAACCCGACCGGGATGGGCAACAGCGAGGATGGCTGCCTCCTGCGAGCTGTCCAGATCGACTCCAGGGACGACCACCCAATCGACCTCACTGGCCCGCTCCAGCAACAGCCCGGGTTCGCGTTCGTCGAGCTGGAGATGACAGTGGGTGTCGACCCATTGCATCGCCGGGACGGTACCCGGCATGCCCTCTAACCCCCCGGGTAGGCTCGACACACGGGAGGCTGAGGTCGATATGGAAACTGGCATCGCTCGAAAGATCGACGACCTGGGACGGATCGTCATCCCCGCGGAGACGAGGAGGCTGTTCAACATCCGGGAAGGGGACCATCTCTTCATCGCGGTCGAGGGCAGCTCCATCATCCTGCGCAAGTTGACGGACACGTGCACCTTCTGCGGGTCCGAGACCAAGGTCGGCCAATTCAAAGGCAAAGGGATCTGCGAGTCGTGCCGGGCTCAGCTCCGGTCCTGATCTCCGATCAAAGCCTCATAGATCGCACGTCTGGCGACACCCGTTGCCGACGCAACCCGTCTCGCGGCTTCCGAAGGCGACCCTCCTGCCGCCACGATGTCTCTCGCCTCATCTACCGCAGAATCGAGAGATGGTCTCTCATAGGGGCTCGGAGCGATCACCACGGTGAACTCCCCCTTCGCTTCGCGATCCGACCAGTGCTCGATTGCCTGACCTATCGATCCGGCCCAAACCTCCTCGTGGAGCTTGGTCAACTCGCGGGTGATCGCGATCTCGCGGTCGGAGCCGGTGACGTCCCGTATCGCCTCGAGATCCCCACCCAGACGATGGGGACTGACGAACAGCACGACCGGGCGGTCCTCCCCGCCAATCGAGGCAAGACGTTCTGATCGCTCCCTGCCCCGGCGTGGCAGAAACCCTTCGAAGACGAAGCGGTCACCCCCGAACCCGGCCAGCGCCACCGCGGTGGTGACTGCCGATGGCCCTGGTATCGCCGTCACGTGGTATCCGGCATCTCGTGCCTGACGCACTGCCTCCGAGCCCGGATCCGACACAGTCGGCATGCCGGCGTCGGTGACCAGCGCCACGATCAGCCCTTCGTCGAGTGCGGTGAGAAGCTCCCGTGTTCGGGTCGTCTCGTTGCCAACGAACAACGACCTGACCTTCGGGGTCGCTCCGATGTGGCGGAGCAGGGTTGCGGTGCGTCTGGTGTCCTCGGCGAATACGAGGTTCGCCTCCCTCAGACTCTCCCGGAGTCGGTCCGAGACATCTCCGAGGTTGCCGATGGGGGTGGCACAAATCAGAAGGCGGCCATTCTCAGCCATCGGTCAGCGCGACCCGATCACCAACGGCCGGCAGCGGTCGACCGGCCGGCAGCTCCACGATGAATCGGGCCGACGGCATGACGACGATTCGGTTGGGCCGGAGGGCTTTCCTGGCCACGACTCTCATCTCCGCGTCCAGCCCGAATACCTCGAGTGGGACGCGACGGCCGAAAGCATGCACGCTCGAGGTCTGTAAGACAATCGATGAGCCCTCCGGGGCGCGCCGCACTCCGAGGAGGCGGTCGACGAAACCGCGCGCGATGTATGCCGTCGCTTGCCAGTCTGATGTCGTGAGCGCCACCTTCTCCATAGGTCCGAACCTAGGTGATGGCGGGGCCTGGCGAAAGACGGCTATCCGCTGACCGAAGCCAGGATCGACTCGCCGACCTCCGGCTGATCGGCGGCGACGAATGCCAGTTGCCCGTCGAAGACTTCGACCCACACGTAGTCCTCTTCGGCGACGGCGGTGAGGGCGTAGTCGAGAAGCGCCGACCTGAGCTCCTCGGTGTCGCGGTCGGTATCGCCTTCGAAAAGGATGAGCAAAGCCGCATTCTGACCATCGAACCACTGGGCGTAGTAGTCGCCACCCCAACCGTCGGCGGCATCGACGCCCACCTCTTCGCCCAGGATCTGGTCGATCATGGTTCGAAAGCCAAACTCGCCCCACACCGATTCTCGCTCCAGCTCGTAGCCGGGAACCGATGGGGCAGAGGCGTCGAACTCCCTGGGCAGGTCTCGCTGGTAATCGCTCGGCGTGATGATTTGCTCCGTGGAGCCCGGAAGACCGGGCATTTGGGCATATGCCTCGTTGATGGTCGACCACTCATCCTGCAGGTAGTGGTCTTGGACCCAGGCAAGCCCGGAGTCGTAAGGGAAGATCAGCGAGTCCTTGATGAAGCTCGGAGCGGCGTCGAGTGCAGCGGTGTCGACATCGAGGGCCTCGGCCATGAACTCGCCGATCTCACCTTGCGACAAAGTCTGCAGGTAGAGCAGCTCCGTCAGGCTGGCATCGCCCTCGATCAACGCCTGGTAGGCAGAGGCCTCGTCGAGCCGATCTTCGTCGAGCATCGCCGTGTAGGGGGAATGGAACGCGAGACGCTCATCTGTCAACGCATGCGTCAGCTCGTGGACCATCGTCGACCGTTGCACCACGCTGAAACCTTCCTCCCGCATCGGGACGACCAGTTCCTGGGTGTCTCCGTCGTAGTAGCCGGCGACCTGCTCGCCGTAGAGCTCGGTGAGCATGGACTGCAGGTTCACCTCGGCGTCGAGAAGCCCGAGCAACTTGTAGAGCGCTTCGTCCGCCGGGAAGTCGTCGGCCTCCTCCTCGATCTGAGACCGAACACGCTCCTCGAGCTCCTGCTCGGTGACGATCACGATGGTGGGAGGCTCCTGGAAGCGGAGCCCACGGGTCTCCTCCGTGATGCGGACCAGATCCAAGAGCTCGTCCTGCACCTCGGCCGGAAGAGCCTCGATTCCAGGCAGCTCCTCCCAGGTCGGCTCACCGAGCGTGGTGGTCGTAGTGGCCTCTTCACCGGAGTCGCTGGTGGTCGTCTCCTCGGCGGGCGCGGTGGTCGAGGACGAATCCGGGGCCGTCGTGGTGGTGCCTGCGGTGGTTGGCGTGCACGCGCCGAGCATTCAGGGCGCACGCGAGAAGAATCGCAAGACGGCGGGTCACGACGACAGATTATCGGCGCAGGGTTCCTACAACGTGAGTGCGTCTCCTCGATTGGGTCGGTGGGTACCCTCGTCCCCATTGGTGGGAAGGAGGTGATTGTGAAGCGAAATTACGAACGGCTCACCCGGCCGATGGTGCGGGACAACGGCTCCCTGCGCCCGGCGAGCATGGCCGAAGCCGTCGAGCGGGTGGCCACGGGGCTCGCCCCCCACATGGGAGACGCTTTCGGGCTGTTCAGCTGCTCGAAGGGAACGAACGAGATGAACTATATGGCACAGAAGTTCTCTCGTGTGGTCATGGCGAGCAACAACATCGACAGCTGCAACCGCACTTGACACGCTCCTTCTGTCGCCGGTCTGGCGACTGTGTTCGGTGTCGGTGGCGGCACTAGCTCGTATCAAGAGATGGAAGACACAGACCTCATCGTCATGTGGGGTTCTAACGCGCGCGAGGCGCACCCGATCTTCTTCCACCATGTCCTCAAGGCGATCAACAACGGAGCCCGGATGTTCGCGGTCGACCCCCGACGCACTTCCTCCGCCCGCTGGGCCGATGTCTGGCTCGGTATCGACGTCGGCTCCGATATCGCCCTGTCCAACACCGTGGCCTGGGAGATCATCAAGTCGGATCTCTATCACGAGAGTTTCGTCGCCCACGCCACATCGGGTTTCGATGAATACGCCGAGTCGGTGGAGCACTGGACCCTGCAACGCGGGCAGGAAGTGACCGGTGTCCCGGCCGAGGCGATCAAGCAGCTGGCCCACGAGTACGCCACCGCGCCCACCGCTCAACTGTGTTGGACCCTGGGCATCACCGAGCACCACAACGCCACCGACAACGTCCTCGCCCTGATCAACCTCGCCCTACTTTGCGGGCATGTCGGGCGCTACGGCTCTGGTGTGGTCCCGATTCGTGGTCAGAACAATGTCCAGGGCGGAGGCGACATGGGCGCCCTCCCCAACCGGCTCCCTGGATTCCAATTGGTCGCCGACCCCGATCTGCGAGGCAAGTTCGAGAGGGTCTGGGGAAGCAAGATCCCGCACAAGCCCGGCAAACACATCAGTCTCATGCACGAGGCGATGGACGAAGGGGAGTTGCGCGCCCTCTACGTGGTCGGGGAGAACCCACTCCAGTCCGAAGCCGATGCCCAGCAGATGGAACGGCGGCTCACCGGTCTCGACTTCATGGTGGTCCAGGACCTGTTCATGACCGCGACGGCCGAGATCGCCGATGTGGTGCTGCCGGCCGCCGGCTGGGGTGAGGTCGAAGGGACATTCACCTCGAGCGAGCGGAGAGTGCAACGGGTGAGAAAGGCGGTCGACCCGCCGGGCGAGGCCAAGGACGACATCGAGCTCATGAGCATGGTGGCACGGGCCATGGGCCACGAATGGCCGACCCTGACCGCGGAGGAGGCTTGGGACGAGGTGCGCAGTCTCTCACCGATGCACGGCGGGATGACCTACGAGCGGTTGGACGAGGAGGGTGGCCTGCAATGGCCCTGTCCCACAGAGGACCATCCCGGGACCCTGTTCCTCCACGGCCGCCTGTGGGAGGAGGAGACGGGTCCGAAGGCTCCGCTCTCCGTGGTCGAGTGGTTTCCGCCAGTGGACACACTCAGCGCGGATTTCCCGCTCCGACTCACTACCGGCCGCCGGCTCGACTCGTACAACACCGGCGTTCAGAGTGGTCGCTACCCCTCTCCCCGTCGCATCCATGGAGTGCTCGATCTCTCCCCCGAGGACGCCGCAGAGCTCAATGTCAACGAAGGTGACGTGGTCAGGGTCGTGTCGCGTCGGGGCAGTCTCGAGGCCCCGGTCCGCCTCGACCGTTCGCTGCGGCCGGGCCTGGCCTTCATGTCCGTCCACTTCCCCGACGACACCGACGTGAACCAGCTCACCATCGACGCCTGGGACCCCAAGTCGGGCACCGCCGAGTTCAAGGCGACCGCAGTGCGGATCGAGACACAGGTCGGTGCCCCGACCGGCGACTCGTAATGGATCTCCGCAATCTGTTGGAAGGCCCCAACGAAGCCGAGCGCACGGCCGTCGACGAGCTGCTTGGGCAACCCGCCTCGGGCTGGGAAGGGGGCGAGTTCTCCCACCTGGACGGGCACGTCGCGTATGGGGGTCATGCGGCCCGGGCCCGTCGTCATCTCCTTCTCCCCGCCCTGCATGCCGTGCAAGACGCGGTCGGCTCGGTGAGCAAAGGGGCGTTGGGCTACATCTCGGATCGTCTCACCGTCCCGCCTGCCGAGGCGTACGGCGTTGCCACCTTCTACGCGCTGATCAACACCGAGCCGCGGTCCCCGACCCTCATCCACGTCTGCGACGACATCGTGTGTGCCCGCTTCGGAGCAGACGACCTAAAGCGCTCGCTGGAAGAACAACTTGGGCCTCCCGGGACACTCGGACCGGGCCCGAGTTGGGCGCCGAGCCCCTGTCTCGGCCAGTGCGACCGAGCCCCGGCCGCACTGATCCACAACGCTGGCAGTGGATATCACAACATCGCACCGGCCCAGGCGGACAGTCTGGCCCGTCTCGTCTTCGAGGAGTTGCCCACCGGTCTCATCCATCAGGACCGGGCGGAGCTGCGTCTGCTCCGTCGGATCGGGGAAGTCGATCCCGACAATCTCGACTCGTATCGGGCCGCCGGCGGATATGCCGGTCTCGATCGCGCCATCGCCATGGGCCGAGACGGCCTGATCGCAGCTCTGGACCAGTCGGGACTGCGCGGCCGGGGGGGCGCGGCCTTCCCCATCGGATTGAAATGGCGCGGAGTCGCCGACGCCGGGGGTGATACGAAATTCGTGATCGCCAACGGCGATGAGTCGGAGCCCGGCACCTTCAAGGACCGGATCCTGATGGAGGGCGATCCCTTTGCCGTCGTCGAGGCGATGACCATCGCCGGCTTCGCCACGGGAGCGACCAAGGGATTCGTCTACGTCAGGGGTGAATACCCGGTGGCCGAGCGACGTCTCACCAACGCAGTCGAACAGGCTCGGGCGGCGGGTCTGCTCGGGGCCGATATCGCCACCACGGGGTTCGAATTCGACATCGAGGTCCGCCGCGGAGCGGGCGCGTATATCTGCGGCGAGGAAACCGCTCTGTTCGCATCGATCGAGGGCCAGCGCGGCGAGCCCAGGCAGAAACCGCCTTTCCCGACCGAGAGCGGGGTGTTCGGCAAACCGACCTCCGTCAACAACATCGAGACCCTGGTGGCTGTCCTTGCAGTGCTCGAGATGGGATCCGAGGAGTTCGCCGCCGTCGGCACCGAGCGATCCGCCGGGCCCAAGCTCTTTTGCATCTCGGGAGATGTGACCCTCCCCGGTCTCTATGAGGTGCCGTTCGGTATCCCGCTTCGTGACCTGATCACGCTGGCGGGTGGCGTGCCCGATGGGGCCGGGGTGGGCGCCGTCCTGGTGGGTGGGGCCGCCGGGAGCTTCGTCGACGCCGACACGCTCGACATGGCACTGTCCTTCGAGGGGGCAGCCGCCGCCCAGACCGGTCTCGGCTCAGGAGCGGTCATCGTCTTCGATGATCGGACGGACTTTGCCCCGGTTCTTCGCCGGATCGCCCAGTTCTTCAGAGACGAGTCGTGCGGACAGTGCGTTCCCTGCAGGATCGGGACGGTTCGCCAGGAAGAGGCATTGGCCAGAATCGCCTCGCAACACCCGCTGGGTGATGTCTCCGATGAGCGAAAGCGCCTCGACGACCTGGCCCGGGTGATGACAGATGCCTCCATCTGCGGGTTGGGCCAAACCGCCGCATCGGCCATTCAATCGGCGATGCGGCTGGGTCTCGCCGGGGCACCAACATGACCGCGCTCCGGCAACCTGCCTCCGTGGTCTCGGCCAAGGTCGACGGAGTCGGGGTCGACATGGCGGCGGGGTCCACGGTCCTCGACGCCTGCCGCCAGGCCGGCGCCGACATCCCCACTCTCTGCTACGGGCCGACCATGACCGCAGCCAACGCGTGTCGGGTGTGCGTGGTGGAAATCGAGGGATCGCGCACCCTTGTCCCTTCTTGTTCCCGCAAACTCGAGGAGGGGATGGAGATCACGACGGGTTCAGACCGAGCGCGGCTCAGTCGCCGCCTGGTCATGGAGCTGCTCGGGTCGGCTTCCGAGCTCGATCGGGCCGGACCCGATCTCGACCGTTGGATGACGGAGGCCGGGGCCCGCCCGGAGCGCTTCGGCCCGCCCGAGCCTGAGCAGCCGCGCCAGGCGCCGGCACCCGGTCACCACCACCCGCCCAATCCGGAGCTGTCGGCGACGGTGGCCGAGCCCGCCAAGGTGGAGGACGACCTATACGTCCGTGACTACAGCCGATGCATCCTCTGTTATCGATGTGTCGATGCCTGCGGGGTCGAGCATCAGAACACCTTCGCCATCGCGGTTGCAGGGCGTGGGTTCGACGCGAGGATCTCGACTGAGTTCGATGTCGTTCTCCCCGACTCCGCCTGCGTCTACTGCGGGAATTGCATCGCGGTGTGCCCCACCGGTGCCCTGGCCGGGAAGATCGAATGGGACATGCGCGAGGCAGGGATCTGGGACGAATCGCGCCAGGAGGTGACCCGGACTGTTTGCTCGTACTGCGGGGTCGGCTGCAACCTGGACCTCCACACTCAGGACGGCCGGATCGTGAGCGTCACCTCCCCCCATGACCACGACGTGACATTGGGCAACCTCTGCATCAAGGGTCGATTCGGCTGGATGTATGTCAGCAGTGGCCGCGGTGACTGAGGCGGTCAGTCATCGGCCGGTGATCCGGGTTCGGGGGGCGGCCGAGCACATCGACGACGACCTCGTAGTCGAGGAGCCGGTCGAGATTCGCCTCGACGGGACCGCCCTCGCGGTGGTAATGCGCACCCCGGGCAACGATGCCGAGCTGGCACTCGGCTTCGCCATCACTGAGGGCATCGTCACCGGTCCCGATGAGGTGGCATCCGTCACCGACCTGGGCGAAGGACGGTGGGACGTCCGGCTAGCCGACGGTGTCCGCGTAGACCCGGCCCGGTTTCAGCGCAACTTCTACGCCACCTCATCTTGCGGGGTCTGTGGCAAGGCATCCATTGATGCCATCCGGGTCGCCGGGTCGGTGCCCCCGGAGGGGCCCGAGGTCACCAGCGACGTTCTGCTCGGGCTGCCCCGGCGTCTTCTCGAGGAACAGCCCGCCTTCCGCTCCACGGGCGGCATCCACGCCGCTGCCGCATTCGAGCCGGATGGGACCCTGGTGGCGGTGCGGGAGGACGTGGGGCGTCACAACGCCGTGGACAAGGTGGTCGGACATCTCGCCTCGACCCGGTGGCCGATCCACCAGCTCGGGTTGCTGGTGTCGGGGAGAGTGTCGTTCGAGATCGTGCAGAAGGCGGCGGTAGCCGGTCTCTCCCTGGTCTGCGGGGTCTCGGCCGCATCGAGCCTCGCAGTCGAACTCGGCGAGGAGTTCAAAATGACCGTGGTCGGATTCCTCCGCGATACTGGTTTCACCATCTATACCGGTGAGGAGCGAATACTGCTCCCTGGTGTCTAGGTCAGTCCAACCACCTCGCCTGCCTCATCCACGTCCACCTTCATGAATCCCGGCGTGGCCCCCAGACCGGGCATCGTGCTCATCTCACCCAACAGCGGATAGATGAACCCGGCTCCTACCGACGCCCTCACCTCTCTCACCGTCAGCTCGTAGCCCTCCGGAGCACCCTTGAGCGCTGGGTCGTCGCTGATGGAGAGATGGGTCTTGGCCATGCAGATGGGCAGATAGCCGAACCCGGATCGCTCGAAATCGGCGATCTGGGAATCCGCCTGAGGCGTGTAGTCGACCGATCCGGCTCGATAAACCTCGCGGGCGATTATCTCTATTTTCTCCTTGATCGATCGATCGAGCGGGTAGAGGAAATCGAACTGGGTGGGCTCCTTGGTCGCAGCCACGACAGCCTCCGCCAGTTCACGCGCCCCCTCCCCCCCACGAGCGTGATGCTCGGTGGTGACTGCGGCGAAGGCACCCGCCTTCACCGCAGACTGGCGCACCAGCTCGAGCTCGTGCTCGCTATCGGTTGGGAATCGGTTGATCGCCACCACAACTGGCACGCCGAACTTGTCTGCGATGTCGAGGTGTGCCTCGAGGTTGGCCATTCCGGCCCGGAGCAGGGGCAGGTTCTCCTCGGTGTAGGCACTGTCCAGCGGTCGGCCGGCCACCACCTTCGGGCCACCGCCGTGGGTCTTGAGGGCACGAACCGTCGCCACCATCACGACGCAGTCCGGCCTGAGCCCCGAGACACGGCACTTGATGTCGAAGAACTTCTCCATGCCCATGTCCGCCCCGAACCCGGACTCGGTCACCACGTAGTCCCCGAGATGGAGCGCCATCCGATCGGAAAGGATCGACGAATTCCCGTGGGCGATGTTGGCGAAAGGACCGGCGTGGACCAGAGCGGGCTGGCCTTCGAGTGTCTGCATCAGGTTGGGGTGCAGCGTGTCCTTCATCAACACCGTCACCGCCCCGCCGACCCCGAGGTCGTCGAGCGTGATCGGGGCGCCGTCTTTCGACAGACCGAAGACGACACGGCCCACCCGTTCGCGCAGGTTGCGCAGCGCCGATGGGTAGTCAGCGCCGTCCACGAGGGCGAGGATCGCCATCAGCTCGCTGGCGACCGTGATGTCGTAACCGCTCTCCCGGGGCCGCCCATCGATCGAGCCGCCCAGGCCGATGACCACGTTTCGGAGGGCGCGATCGTTGACATCCACCACCCGGCGCCACGAGATTCGATTTGGGTCGATCGCGAGCCGTCCCAGCCCGAGTGCCTTGAGGGCGTCGTCGGTGAGACGGCCTTCGTGATACCAGCGGGCATCGATTGCGGCCGCGACCAGATTGTGCGCAACCGAGATGGCGTGCATGTCGCCGGTGAGGTGGAGGTTGAACTCATCCATCGGGACCACCTGGCTGTGACCGCCACCTGCGGCGCCCCCTTTGATCCCAAAAGTCGGCCCCATGCTCGGTTGCCGGATACAGGCGATCGCCCGATGTCCCAGAGCGCCCAGCCCCTGGACCAGCCCGATCGTGGTCGTGGTCTTGCCTTCGCCGAGCGGCGTCGGGGTCACCGCCGTCACGTCCACGTATTTGCCGACCGGGTTGGCCGCGATCCGACGCAGGGCGTCGAGATGGATCTTCGCCTTGGTGGCGCCGAACGGGATGACTTCCCCATCCTCGAGCCCGAGCTCTCGTGCGACGTCGGTGATCGGTTTGAGTTTGGCGGTGCGGGCGATCTCGAGGTCGCTCGCCATGGGCGGCAGCGGGCTCAGCATGGCGTAGTTCTAGCCGGTTCCTGTCTACCGGGCCTGATCTGCTGACATTGTGCCAATGATGACCCCAAGGCCCGAGGCCATCCTGTTCGACGCAGGTGGGACTCTCATCCTCCAGGACCCGGAGGAGATGGGCCGGCGACTTGGCTCTGCGATCGACCCGACCAGTGCCCATCGAGCCCACTACCAGGCGATGGCCGAGTATTCCGATCTGCGTCTGGCCGGCCGAGATATCGACTGGGACTGGTGGTTGGAGCGATACTTCACCATTCTCGAAGTGGCTGAGCCGCACCTCGCTGGTGAGAGGATCGATCGCGGTTTCGGTCTGTGGAGTCTCCCCCTCGAGGGTGTCGCGCTCACCCTCGACCAACTCAGAGAAGAGGGCGTGCGAGTTGCCGTGGTGTCGAATTCAGATGGCTCGGTGCGATCTGCCCTCGGACGTGCCGGGCTCCTCGAGCGCTTCGAATTCGTGATCGACTCCCATGAGGTGGGCGTGGCCAAGCCCGACCCGGCGATCTTCCACGCGGCCCTGGAGCGGATGGGAGTGGATGCATCCAACGCCTGGTACATCGGCGATTCGGTCTTTCACGACGTCAATGGGGCGAGGGCGGCCGGGCTGTCACGGGCGTTGCTGGTCGATCCCTATGCCCTTGGCCCACCTAACGTCGAATCTGTCGCCTCGGTGACCGAGCTCGGGTGAATCTCGCGTGCGGCCCAACACTTTCGCCCAGTATGGGTGATGCCGCGGTCAATGAGCAGACGTTGAGTACAGGAAGCGAATACGGAGCGTGACATGGCACTGCGAGGCAGAAGACAGGATCGGCGAGAAGAGCGTCAGGAAGACCGCCAGGAGTTCGGCATCGGGGGAAACGCCGTTCACTACCAGATGCGGGAGAAACTGGTCTCCATAGGAGATGACTTCTGGATCGAGACGGATCGGGGCGACCGAGCGTTCAAGGTCAACGGGAAGGCGCTCCGGGTTCGGAGCACCCTCGTGTTCGAAGACCCTCAAGGCAACGAAGTGGCCCGCATCCAGGACCGGCCGGTGAGAGTAAGAGAGGTGATGGAGGTGGAAGGGCCCGACGGGTCCACCATGGCAACGATCAAGAAGGCGATGATCACGCCACTGCGAGAGAGATTTTCTATCACGACCGCGACCGGCATCGAGCTCGAAGCCCAGGGAAACCTGGTCGACCACGAGTACGAGGTCTCCAACGGCAATGACAAGGTCGCCGAGGTGTCCAAGAAGTGGTTCCGGGTCCGCGACTCATACGGGGTCGAGATCGAGCCCGGTCAGGACCCGATACTGATCCTGACTGCCACTGTGGCCATCGACATGATGTCCCATGGTTGAACCGCTCTACACGTAACCGTGCTTGCCCAACCAGCGGGCCCCGAAAAAGCCTTCCATCGCGGGTAGGTAGAACGTGATCACCCGATAGACGACGGTGACCGCGAAGGCGGTGGACTGATCGACACCGAACGTGACCAACAGAGCGGTCATGGTCGCCTCGGCAACGCCGACTCCTCCAGGCACCGGCATGAAACCGGCCAGAAGACTGGTGCCCGCGGCGACGAACAAGGCTGATCCATAACTGAGACCGCTCCCAACTGCCTGCAGCGTCAGCCAGAGAGTGATCCCCAGCACGTTCCAATAGACGAAGTTGCTCCCCAACAGACCGAACGCCCGCGACGGCTGTTGGAGCACGACTCCCAAGGCTCCCCACGCCTCTTTGATGATGGGGAGCACGCGGTCATGAAGCGCCTTGATCTTCAGAACTGCGACCACCAACCCGACGCCGACCAGGATCACCACACCGAGGATCCACAGCCAAGGCACATCAGCAGGGTCGATGCTGAGCCCGAGATTGATGTCACCAAAGAGCAGCACGAGGATGAGGATGGCCGTCTGGACCAGGAACCCCGAGAAACCGTCGATGGAGCCCTGAACGAGGGCAACCGGCACCGTCAGTCCGAATTTGGTCAAGAACGCGGTGTTCATCGCCACACGGCCGGCCGCGCTCGGTATGGCCAGCGAGACGAATTGGCTTGCTGTCTGCAATGTCAGCAAAGGCCAAAACGGCAGTTTGACCTGGACGGCGCACATCGTTGCCGTGGCCTGGGGGAAGAATTGAGTCTGCCCGACGACCAGGGCGAAAACGATCAGTGGCCAATCCGCTGACTCGAGGACGACCCATATCTCGGCGTAGTCGACACTGGTGAACAGAGGGATGAGCGCCCAGGCGACCAAGAGAAGGAGGAGCGCCATGATGAGATTTCTCACCGTGACCCGGCGCAGCTTCACCTGCTCCGGCATCTCGGATTCGGTGACCTCGATCACCTTCGCGCTCAGGGAAGACATCAGGTTCTTGGGCTTCTCAGTCAGGCGCCGAGTCGTGGGGCTGACCGCAGGCACTTGGAGATAGGGCAAGGCGGACACGAGGCGCTCATTCCCCACTCCCTGTAGTGCAGTGCGGACCGCCCGCTCCTCTCCAACCAGCACCGCGAGCGAGAACAGAAGCTCCACGATGTCGGTGGCCAGGTCGGACTCATCCGCTGCGAGGGAGCCGAGGGCGAAATCGGTGATGATGGGCCCGTCCGGGCCCACTTGGACCGCAGAGGTATCCAGAGAGCCATTGCTCAGAGATCCCTCTTGCATGAGACGCACCTGATCCCATATCTGGATGAGCAGGTCGTCGGTGAGGTCGCCCGGGTCCATTTCGGGTAGAGCCGTCCCGGTGCCACGAAACGAGATGAGAGAGACCTCGGACGTGGGGCTCCCTACCGCTGCCAGTTGAGGCACTCGCACCCCGGCGCGCTCCGCGACGATGGTCACCAAAGCCTCATGCTCGACGGCCTGGAGCCGTGAGTAGCCGAGGGTCGTGCTGGATTCGCGGTACCAGAGCGTGTGCCAGAGCTTGGCCACAAGTCTCGAGTCAACGGCGTCGCGCCCGTGCACCTTGATGTCGACTACCTCGCCATCGCCGTCCCGACCCACGAAACGAATGACCCCCCAGGTCTGGTATGGCGCCGGTTCGAGACCGCTGGCCTGGACACCGAGGCGGGACAGCGCTGCCGCCACGGAACTCGGATCGGGATAACCCCGGGGCGACCCGACGATGGCCAGAAGAAGCCCGGCAGAGAAGAGACCGACTCCGAAGGAGCCGATGATGTGGGTCGGGGTTCCATAGCCCAAACTGACCGAGGCGATGGCGGTGGCGATTATGGCAAGCCAGCCGGAACGCCTGAGAGGGCGAGTCACGTGGGGACCGACCACCACGAGGATGGCAGTCACCATCGCCACCCTCAACACCGGGAATCTCGGCGCCGGATCTTCCAGTCCGATCTCGGGGAAGACGTAGGGCCAGGCGTCGTTGATGATGAACGAGAGGATCACCACCAGCACCGCGGCGGTCACGCCCGCGATCGCCAGGTCACGTAAAGCGGGTCGTCTCTCCCGACCACCCGTGATCAACGCGCCGAAAACGACGACTACGTAGATGAGACTGACTGCGTAGCCGACCTCGAGGAGGAGGGTCACCCAGGATGGGCTCGCTTGGACCAGCGCGGTGAGGGCCTGCGCCCATGACGAGATGCTGTCGACGTTGACTACGGCCCATACGACGAGGAAAAGCCCAAGAACCGCCTTGAACACGTCGCTCGGGCGCCGCACGCGGGGCTGGCCTCCGGACGTGACGAAATATGAGGATGGCCCAACCGTGCGTGGTTTGATCGCGTCTCTCCGGGGTCTCGTCAGATCCTGATCATCCAAGCTACGTCGGAGTCAGCCCGCGATACGTGATTCCACCGCACTTCTCACCCGGATCGAGATCAGGATGAGAAGTGCGGGCAGTCGACTAGCTCTCAGTCGAGGCTTCGACGGCCTCCTGCTCGGCTTCGAGCTCGGCCGCGTAGCCCATCAGCATCCCGAGCCCGATCAAGTCCTCGGCGGAGAGGGAGCGGTGAGCGAGGACGATGCCGCCGGCGTCTCGGACGGCATCCCGCAACGGCACCGCCCACAGGTGTTCGAACGCCAATACGAGGGCAGAGCTGCCATCGGGCAATTCGTCGATCAGGTCGGCGGCGACCGACTCGGCAATGGTCAGGGCGTCGACATCGACTGATGCACCGGCTTCGGCTCCAGCGATGAAACCTGCTTCTCCGGCCACTCCCAGACCGACCAGAGCACCGACTGCGGCCCGCAACTCAGCCCTCTGCTCATCGTCGAGACCGGATACGGACACCACGTCGATGTCGTCGCCATCACGGGTCACGAACACGGCGTCGATGACCCGTATCTGTCCGACATCACTGAGCCGTGCCAATTCCTCGGCGATCCGACCCTCGAACATCTCGTTGTCCGGGAAACCGATCACGAGTCCCTGGATTGGTCCAATAGTCATGCTGACCTTCCTCCTTCGAAACCGTCGCCGCGGATTTCACGGCCACTCCCAATTCCACCGTCCGGCGCCCTTGACGGTGAGCACCCAATCCGGAGGTCGCGCCAAGGCTGAACGTCGAAGATCGACCGACCCTACACGTCGGCCCTGACCCTCTCGGCCGACGACGGGTGCGGAGTGGGGAGGGTATGGGTGCTGGCGGTGGCAGCGGCGGCGTAATCCACGGCCATCGGTGCCGGGGGCCGATGTCGACCCGCCAACCATGCCAGGAGGATGCCCGCTGCAGAAGTGATGGTGAGGAACACGGCAGCTGCACTCACCGCGTCCGCCAAGCCGTCGCCGGCCGTGGCGCCGGCTGCGACCTGATCTGCGCTGACGCTGGCGTAGAGGGTGGCAACCACCGCGGTCCAGACTGCGGCTCCTACGTAGCGAGCCATGTTGGAGATCCCGGAGGCGGATCCCACTTGCTCCTCGGGGACCGCGCTGGTGGCGACAGACGAACACGGCCCATTGGACATCGCCATGCCGGCGGCGACGGCGACCAGCGGTAGGACGAAAGCGGCGTACTCCCACGATGCATCGATGCCAATCAGAACCGCGAACCCGACGGTCATCACGATGAAGCCGATCCCCACGGTCTGCCTGGTGCCGAGCCGGGTCGCGAACCTGGGGACCAAGGGGGCCAGGATCACCAGACCGACTGTGGCGGGGAGTGTGGCCAGACCCGCCTGAAGGGCGGTCATCCCGAGCGTCGCCGGGTCCTGGAAGTAGAGGCTGAAGACGAACATCAGCCCATTGATCGTGCCCGCCCCGATCAGGATGCCGAGCGTTGCCCCGATCAGAGCCCGGTTTCGCATCAGGTTCAGGTCGACCAGTGGCGAATCAGAGCGGCGTTCCACGTATACGAACGCGATCGCCGCCACCACCGAGACCAAGAACGAGCCGAGTGTCGCCGGTGAGGTCCACCCCCATTCCGATCCCTTGCTCACGGCGAGGATGAACGGGGCGAGGATCGCGGCGACGAGGAAAGTGCCCAGCCAATCGATGCTGCGGGAGCGGTTCGGGTCCAGCGATTCCTCGACTCGGCGCAGGGTGAGGGGCACACAGAGAACGGCGATCCCGGCGTCGATCCAGAACAACGCCTGCCATCCCGCCGTATCGACGAGGACCCCGCCGACCAGCGGTCCAGCAGCAGCGCCGATCGCCGATGCTGCACCCCAGTACGAGACGGCCCTGAGGCGTTCGGATCCGGACGACGCCACTGTGAGGAGACTCAGCCCACAGGCCAGGATCGTCGAGCCTGCCGCCCCCTGGATGGCGCGGCCGCCAATGACCCCGGCCGCGGTGTCGGTCATTGCGATCAGGGCACAGGAGACGATGAAGAGGGCGAGGCCGCCCAGGAAAATGCGCCGCCGGCCGAAAACATCACCAAGGGCGCCGGCGGTCACGATGAAGGCTGCCCCGACCAGGGAATAGCCGGTCACCGCCCACTGCAGGGTGCTCACCGGGGCGCCGACATCCTCTCCAATCGAGGGAAGCAGGATCGACACCGCAGAGGTGTTGGCGTTCACCACCAGTGCGGAAATGCAGGTGGCAAGGAGAACACCGAGACCTGGCTTGATGTCGGTCCCGGACGATCCAGGCACTGGATCAGACTTCGTCACGGGTCGAGATCCTATGCATCATCCATCCGACCCGCCGCTCCCGGCTTCCGTTTGCTGCTCTGATCGTGATCACGCTTACCAAATGCCTCATCCCAGCTCGCCGGCATCAGTTGGAAGGGAAGGAGGTCGAGGGCCGGACGCACCGTGTGCCGGTACACGGGCTTGACCGCATCCAAGAGGAGGTACCCACAGAGGACCCCGATGGCGATGGCGACCATGGCCCCCACCGTCCCCAGGAAGTCCTGCACTCCCACTACTGGGCCGGATGCGATGTACTCGGTGACCCCGATGAGGCCAAGAGCACCGGGGACCAGAAGCCAGAACCCGGGAAGGAAAGAGACGAGGGCCGGAGGACCGAACCTGGTTCGCTCGACGAGACGCGCGGTGATTGTCATTGCGGTCGCACCAATGAACCCACCGACGTAGCCACCGAAGAACGCGCTGCCCACCTGCTGACCGACAAAGGCCACCAAGAGAACGAGGAAGAGACCTGGCAGCGAGCCCGACGGCGCCGAGTGGAACACCGCGACCCCGATCCCGAACACGATCATGCCCAGCCAAGGTGCCCACCAGCCGATCAGGTTCTGGGGGGTGTTCACCAGGACCTCCGCAGCCGGAAGACCGAAGGCCTCGGCGGCGCTCACGATCCCGAAGGCGAGCAGGACCAACTGGAGCCCTCCGGAGACGAGGCGACTGGCTCCGCTCACGATCTGTGCGGCCGATAGCTCGATCACCGACATGGTGAGAGCAGCTCCGGGAAGGAAGGTGACCAGGGGCGGGATCATCGTCCTCAGGTTGGCGTTGGCCCACCCCCGATTGGCGAGGAGGAAGGTGAGGGCCGACACGATGAAGGCCGCAGCGACGGGCATCAATGTTTGTGCAGGCACCCAGCGCGTTCCGATCAACTTGAGGACGCCGACCGCGAGGCCGAACACCGCGGCCAGCGCCACGTCCGACCAGGTCGGCTGGAGGATGAGGCAGATCCCCACCGTGAGAACCATGTGCCCGGCCAATGTGGACAGGGTCCGGTACTTCGAGGGTCGGGCGACCACCTCGACCACCTGACGGCTTCCTTCGGCAGGATCGATCTCGGCCCGGATGGCGCGCTTCAGGATGTCGAACAGGGCCGAGGTCTGATCGAGTCGGAGCACCCCTCTGAGCTGAGGGGTGGGCTCCAAGGTGGCGGGACGGCTCGGATCGAGGGCAACCACCACGAAGGTGGGGAGGACGGCGAAACGGGCTCTGGTCGCCCCGTAGGCCGCGGCCACCGCCTGGAGGTGATCCTGGACTTCGTTGACGGCTTCCCCGGCTGCGGTCAGCGCACTGCCGAGGTAGAGGAGGAACTGTTGCAGGGCGGCCTCGTCAGCGGCAGGAGGTGAATGACTGTCTCGCTGGGATTCGGCCACGAGAAATCATGCCACGGCGGGGCGGTGATCTGCTGGAAACCGGCTCGAACCGTTGACTCGTATGACTTATCGGTGTAAAAATAAATCTGATTGGCGATAGAGCGAACAGGAATCGCCGAAGAACTACTAGGAGGCCGCAGTCATGACGGAGTCGAGCTTGTACGACAGGCTGGGAGGCGTATTTGCCATCGCGGCCGTGGTGGACAGATTCAGTGACGCTCTCATCGAGAACCCGATCGTCGGCCAGGGGTCGAGCAACCCGGCGCTGCGCGAGTGGCACACCAACAACCTCGGCCGGCTCCCTGGCCTGAAGTTCATGCGGACACTTTGGGTGTGCAATATCTCGGGTGGGCCTTTCGAGTACACCCCGACCGAGCCGGGTAGCACGGTACTGGGGCTCGAAGAGGCTCATCGTGAATTCAGGATCACGCCGGCCGAGTTCGACGAAGTGGCTGCCGTGCTGGCCGCGACGCTCGACGCCTTCGAGATACCGCAGCAGGAGAAGGACGAGGTCTTGGGTGCTTTCGCCGCACACAAGGATGAGGTGACCGAGGGCTCCATGGCCACCGCCTAGCTCGGGGTCATTGCCGCCCAACAATTCGGCCGTCGCCGGTATCGTCGCCTCCGGCGAAGCGGCGTCGTTCGAAACCGGATTGGCATGGCCTTCTCGTTCCATCTCCACTGGGATCTCGTCTCACCAGCCCGTGAGGTGGCGGTGACCCTCGAAGTCCTCGAGCCTCCATCGGTGGATCGTCTCTACTTCTGGGCCCTGCAGGCCTCCTTTATGGACAGCTCCGGGCTCCAGGGCGGAGGACATCTGGGCCTGCAGTGGAATCCGAGGTTCCCCGGGTACCAGGCCGTCAACTGGGGAGGCTATGACCCCAAGGGCAAGATCCTCCCCGGATCCGACTCCGCACTCCCCAGCACTCCACGGGATCCGAATACCCGGGACTACCCCTGGCTACCCGGGCGGAGGTACAGCTTGCGGATCTTCCGCTCTCCGGAGATCGGCTGGAGGGGCGAAGTGACCGATGCCGACACCGGAGTGGTGACCATCGTCCGCGATCTCCACGCTGGGGGTGACCATCTGAGCCGTTTGATGGTTTGGTCGGAGCTCTTCTGTGCTTGCTCTGACCCAAGAAGCGTGGTCGGTTGGTCCGAGCCTGCGGCGATCGGGCTGGGTGGTGAGTATCTGGTCCCCAAGGCCTTGCGAGTCAACTACCAGGTCGACGGTTGTCCCAACACCAACGTCTACTCCGATGGTCACCGGATATGCCAGGCCACGGCCAGCGAGCGGATCACATCGCAAGGCTCCCTCGTGAGTGTCTGACTGCCTGGTCGTTCACGGCAGCACGCTGTCGGCGACCCGCTGCTCCAACCCGGTCAGGTCGAGATCAGGCTCCAACGACCCCGTGTCGACGTGGAACGTGTCTATCACCTCACCCTCGCGGCTATCGAGCTTGGCGAGGCGGATCTCGAGGCCATATGCGTCGAGGACCCCAAGGATCTCGGCCAGTCTCCCGACGCGGTCGGAGCACTTCACAACCACCACCAGATCGCCGGTGGCAGGATCGATCGAGATTCGGGCGCTCGGTCGGGGGCGGGAGAGGTCCGGGACCGGATATGAGGCAGCGCGGATTTCGACGCTCCTATCGGTGTCGAGCTGCCCGAGAAGACCCGCTTCGACATCGCCGCGCACCCTGTCCCAACGCTCCCCAGGGACCATTCCACCGGTGCGGTCGTCCCTAACCCGGAAGGAGTCGACGACCAAGCCGTCCGATCGGCCGAACAGTCGGGCCTCAAGGACGTCGACGCCGTTGGCGGCGAAGACCGCAGCGACGGTCCGGCGGAAGCCGGGCCGGCTCGGGCCAACTACCACCACCGTCTCGATGGGCTCCCCTTCCCGAACTCCCAGGTTGGACACACCGATCAGATCCGAGATCAGCTCGAGATGCCAAAGCACCTCTTCGACTTCGATGCTTCGCAAATAATCGTCGGGCATCGCGTCGAGATGTGCCGCCATTGCATCTGAAGCTCCGCCCGCCAGGGCCATGACCTCCGGCCTGGTGGCTCCGCCCCCCGCCTCAGCCGGCTCATCGGCGCCAAGTCTGGCCGCACATCTCAGGAACAACGTCTTGAGCAAGCTCGCCTTCCAGTCGTTCCACATCGAAGGCCCGGTTGCTCTCGAATCGGCGATCGTCAGCAGATAGAGCACTTGCAGCAATTGGAGGCTGCCTACCTCCGAGGCGACTTCATCGATGACGGCCGGGTCGGCCAGGTCACGTCTCGTGGCGGTCAGCGGCAGAAGGAGATGATGCCGCACGGCATCGACCAGAAGGTCAGTGGTCTTGGCGTCCAGCCCCATTCGCCCGGCGAACGCCGAGGTGATCTCGGCACCAACTTTGGCGTGCCCTCCACCGTGACCCTTGCCGATGTCGTGGAGGAAAGCGGCGAGACGCAGCAGCTGGGCCCGGTCCAACTCGAGCCCGACCTCGCCGAGGGGGCCGTCCTCTGACAAGATCGATTGCATCTCCGCCGCGGTGCGCCACAGGTGTGCGGCAACGGGGTGCTGGTGAAACGGCTCGAGCTGGGGCAGGGCGGCGACGACACCCCATTCGGGGAGGACATCCGCGAGTTGTCCTGCCTCCCAGAGACTGTCGAAGACGGCTCGCCCATGTTCACCGGTTTCCAGGAGCCGATCGAGATCGTCGATCGTCGGCGGCGAGTCGGGATTGACCGACTGGCTCGGACCGGCGATGCGGGACCAGACACGTTTGCCGGCAGACACCGGCCGATCCTCCAGGATCTCCGGCCATTTGCGCTCGGCAAGACGGTCTATCGATTGCATGGCGGCGATCAGGTCGCCTGCCGTCTCGAAAGTGTCGCGCCCCAGCCAGCGCGCCACCGGCTCGCGCAATTCGGGTGAGAACACATCGTGCGCCCTTCCAGTCACGGCATGGAGTGCGTTCCGAACCCGGAGAAGGACCTCGAGTGCTTGTTCCTCCTCTTGCTGATGTTGGGTGGAGAACCTTCCAATCAGCTCTTCGCGGCGACGCTCCCATCCAAATGCCTGGACGGCCCGGAGACCGCCACGGCCCGTCTTGATATCGACGGCCATCAGCGGATACGGGGCCTCGGCCCGCCGGCGTCGCTCGGCATCCACCAGGTAGCGACGGAGGGGACGTGCTCGGGTCACCCGGGTGACGGCGTCCATCAGCTGTTCGAAGAGCTCCTCGGAGCCGGCAACGAGGCGACTGGTCAGGAGGGTGGTCTGGGTGTCGAATCTCTCTCGGGCAGCATCCGAGGCCTCCCGGACCGTGCGCACGGAGTGGCCGACGCGGAGCTTGGCGTCCCACAGGGGACGGAAGAGGTCGGCTGCCGCAGCCGCAGCATCCCCGACGTCGTGGAGGAGCATCAGGTCGACGTCGGAGTGCGGGCTGAGCTCGCCCCTGCCATACCCGCCGAGGGCGACCACCGCCATCGGGGTCGCTCCCGGAGCAACCAGGCCCGACAGCGTCCGGTCGAGGCTCGCGGTCAGCGCGGCACAGACTTCACGACCACCATCACCCATCCGATTCCATCGCAGGGAGTCACGAAGGTCGATGAAGTCGCGGAGGAGGCTTCCCCCGGAATCAGATGGCGTCGGCACCTCTCTCACTGGTACGGATGCGTACCACGTCTTCGACCGGGAGGACGACGATCTTGCCGTCGCCGATCTCCCCGGTATGCGCCGCCGACTCGATCGCCGCCACTGCCGGCCCGGCCAGCTCGTCTGTGAGGATGACCTCGAGTCGCACTTTGGGAACGAACTCCACCTCGTACTCGGCGCCCCGATAGACCTCGGTCTGGCCCCCCTGACGGCCGAACCCGGAAACGTCACTGACCGACATTCCGGAGACCCCGGCAGTCTTGAGCGAGTCCCGAACCTGCTCCAGCTTGAAGGGCTTGATGAAGGCGATGATCAGTTTCATTCCCCAGTCCTTTCGACCCCAATACGCTCGACCCCAATCCTCACTATCACTGGCCGTAGACGAGTCGTCATTTGCTCTCGCTTCATCTCTTCTCCAGTCAGTGCCCGGCCAGGGTGGCGCTGCCGCTGCTGTACGCCGCTTCCGAGTGCTCGGCCAGATCCAGCCCGCTGTCCTCGACCTCTTCGGAGACTCGAACACCGACGGTCGCCTTCAGGGCCAGCATGATCAAGGCCGTCACCACGAAGCTGTAGACGATGGTGGCTCCGTTGGCGAGGGCTTGCACACCGAGGAGCTCGAGCCCGCCGCCATAGAAAGCACCCGCCATGAACTCTCCGCCGAAGAACACGGGATCGGCGAACAAACCGATCGCCAGCGAGCCGACCAGACCACCTACGAAGTGGATCCCCACTACGTCCAGGGCATCGTCGTAGCCGGCCTTGTTCTTCAACCCGACTGCGAAACAACAGATGATTCCGGTGGCCAGCCCGATCCAAATGGGCGACATGCCGGCCACGAAACCCGCGCCGGGAGTTATGGCCACCAACCCGGCGACGATTCCAGACGCCACGCCGAGGTTCGTGAACTTGCCGTCTCGGAACCTCTCCACAAATCCCCACGACAACCCGGCCGCCGCCGCCGCCAGGAAAGTGTTCATGAAGGCCTGGATCGCGGTGCCATTCGCCGCCAGGGCCGAGCCGGCGTTGAACCCGAACCAGCCGAACCAGAGGATCCCGGTGCCCAGCATCACCAAAGGCATCGAGTGCGGCGGGTGACCCTGTCCCGGCCAGCCCTTGCGCTTGCCCAACACCAGCACTGCGGCAAGGGCGGCGATGCCGGCGTTGACGTGGATGGCCGTGCCACCTGCGAAGTCCAGCCCACCCCGTTCACCGATCCAGCCCCCGTACACCCATTTGAAGACCGGGCTGAAAACCAGAAGCAACCAGGCCGGGGCGAAGATCGCCCAAGCCGAGAACTTCATGCGATCGGCGACCGCGCCGGAGATGAGGGCGGGCGTGATCACCGCGAACATGCCCAGGAAGGCCACTGTCAGCAGAGTCGACCCGCCATCTTCACCGGTTATGCCCAGGCCATTGAGGAAAGCCAGGTCGAGGTTGCCCAGGAAGGCTCCGTCACCCGACTGCGCCAGGGAGTATCCGACGACGACCCATGCGATCGGGATGATGAGCAGACACCAGAAGTTCATCATCAGCATGTTCAGGACGTTTCTCGTCCGGTCCATGCCTCCGTAGAACAGGGCCAGACCTGGCGTCATGAACAACACCAGGGCCGAGGAAACCAACACCCACGCCGCATCACCAGTATCCATCAGCACTCCTCCAGCCGGGTTGGTTGTGTTGCCGGAGCATCGTTCCGAGGCTCTGTTTCAGCAGTGTTTCTGCTCGCCGAACAGGTCGTTAACGGAATCGACAGAACAGTTTCCTCCGCGTGCCCCCCGACCTTCTCAGAACAGCAGCTTCACGCCTCCCGGAATCAGGTCTTGCCAACTTCGCCGTCTTGCGATACCTTGTGGTTCTATGCATTCCGGATCGAGGTATCGGAGGTATTGGTGCAGATCGACAAAGACCTAGTCGCGGCGTCGGCAACGCCATTGGTCCTGGCGATACTGGCCGAGGGGGAGAGCTACGGGTACGCCATCCTGAGGCGGGTGCGAGAGCTCTCGGATGGAGAGCTGGACTGGACTGACGGGATGCTCTACCCGTTGTTGCATCGTCTTCACCGGCTCGGCTACGTGACGACGGAATGGCGGTCGCCGCCTGAGGGACGACGCCGCAGGTATTACGCCGTCACCGATGGGGGCCATGCGGCCCTCGCCGAGCACAAGCGACAGTGGGAGACAGTGACGCGGGCGTTGGGTGACATATGGAGAGGGGGCGCTCTGCTGCCCTTTGCCTTCGGGACGGCCTGACCGTGGAGCAGTTAGAGCTGGAGATCGCGGAGTGGCGGGCATTCATCGGGCAGGACGCAGCACTCGATGGCCGCGACGTGGAGGAACTGGAGACCCATCTTCGTGATCAGATCACCGATTTGATCTCGGCAGGTCTCAGTCCCGATGAGGCCTTCTTGGTCGCCGTCAAGCGTATGGGAAAACTCGACGACCTCTCCCGGGAGTTCGCGAGCGAGCAAAGCGGCAGGCTCTGGAGACAGCTCATCGTCTCCGATCATTTGGAGCAGGAACAGCCCGACAGTCGTTGGCTGGAGGCACTCGTGTTCGCCGTGGCGGCGGCCGGGGCAGTCCAGGTCGCACGTCTGGCGGCCGGTTTCCCGACCGAGCAGGCATCGTGGCTGCCTCTCAATGCGAGCCTGTTCGTGTTGCCGTTCCTGGCCGGATACTTCGCCCGCCGTCGACGACTCCCCATGCGCCTGTCTCTGTTGACTGGCATTCCTTTCCTGATCGCCGCTGTCGTGATCAACGTCTACCCGTTCGTCGATGGCGGGCCGACCGAAATCCTGGTCGCTGCGCACCTGCCCGTCGCCTTGTGGTTCGTGGTCGCCTACCCGTATATGAGCGGCGTGGTGCGATCTCACGAGCGGCGGATGGACTTCGTTCGCTTCACGGGCGAGTGGTTCATCTATTACGTGCTGATCGCACTCGGAGGCGGAGTGCTCCTGGCACTGACCGCATTCATCCTCGACCCCACAGGAGTCGACTCGGAACGGGTCATCGACTGGGTGTTGCCCCCAGCAGCGGCGGGTGCTGTGATCGTGGCCGCCTGGCTCGTGGAGTCGAAGCAACGGGTCGTGGAGAACATGGCGCCGGTCCTGACCATGCTCTTCACGCCGCTATTCGCGGTGATGCTGGTCGCCGCCATTGTCGTCTACGCCGCGACCGGTCTTGGCAGCGGGTTCGATCGAGACCTCCTCGGCGTTTTCGACGCATTGCTGGTCGTGGTCCTCGGTCTCGTCCTGTATGGGATCTCGGCCCGAGATCCGTCAGCCTCGCCGGGCTGGATGGACCGGATCCAACTGGTCGCGGTGATCAGCGCCCTCGTACTCGATGTGATCGTGCTCGGCACGATGATCGCCCGGATCGGCGAGCTCGGGTTCACCCCGAACCGGACAGCGGCACTCGGCCTCAACGTCCTGCTCCTCGTGAGCCTGGCCGGCACTGCTTGGCTATCCGCCAGGTTCCTCACCGGACAGAGCACCTTCAACCGGCTGGAGCGCTGGCAGACCAGCTATTTGCCGGTGTTTGGCGTCTGGGCGGCCGCGGTGGTGGTCATCCTCCCCCCGTTGTTCGGGTTCATCTGATCGATAGACCAGACTCGTTGGGAGGTCCTCGAGGAAGGAACCATGACGACAGCGAGTCCTACCGATCATCCGACCTTGGCTGACGACCGCGTTGGCCGGGCTGGTCGACGTCGCGGGCTAGCTGCGGCGTTCCGAGCGGGCGACGATCGCACGCTGGACCACGATGAACACCAGCAGCAGCGCCCCGATGATGATCTGCGTCCACGACTGCTCGGCGCCCATGAACGAGATGATGGTCTTGATGGTGCCGTACACGAAGACACCGACCATCGAGCCCAGCACGTAGCCGCGGCCGCCCGCCAGGACAGTTCCACCGATGACGACGGCAGCGATCGCGTCCAGCTCGGTGCCGATGCCGTTGCGGGGATAACCGGCACCCGAGTATGCGGTGAGCACCAGACCGGCGAGACCACCGCACACACCCGAGATCACGTAGACGGCCACCGTGGTGCGCGCCACCTTGAGACCCATCAGCGATGCCTGCCTGTTACCGCCGATCGCGTAGGTCGTCCGCCCGAAACGGGTGAATTGCATCACATATGCCCCGATTAGGACCACCACCAGGGCGAGGATGCCGGTCGGTGTGATGTACCAGTCGCCGAATGTGATTCGTGTCGACTGCAACCACAGCACCGACTCGTGGTCTCCACTTTGATCGACGAGAGACTCACGACGAAGGCAAGACCGCGGGCGAGGAACAATCCGGCCAACGACGCGATGAACGGCTGCACGTCGAAGAACTGCACCAGTATTCCGATCAGCAGGCCGACCAGGGCGCCGGCAAGCAGGACTACCGGCACGGCGATCGCCAGCGGCGTGCCGGCCTCGAGCAGCTGGGCCAGCCAGATGCCGGTGAACGCCATGACCGAGCCCACCGATAGGTCGATGCCTCCGGTGACGATGACGAAGGTCATGCCCGACCGCCAAGATCAGCAGGTAGGCGTTGTCCAGCAATAACGCGGAGATGTTCCTCGGGGTGATGAAGTCGCCACGCACGAAGATCTCCGCGCCGATGAAGAGCAGGATGAGGATGGCGACGGCCGCGAGAGTCGGAAGGAGCGACGCACGCCGGCTCATGAAGGTCTCGAAGTACCCAGCCGGTTTATCGAGTCGTCGTGCTCGACGGTTTCGAGGCTCGTCATCTCGACGACCTCCGCATCACCGGCTGGGTTCGGCCGTCCCGCGAGAACGAATCGACTTGGGTGACATCGCGGACAAGCGATGAAGGCGCGGCGACTGGATCATCACCACGACCACGACGACGACGGCGAAAAACACCGGGCTCTCCGCCGGCGGGACCCCGAGGAAGAGAATCGTGGACTCGAGTGTCTGGATGATCAATACGCCTACGACCGTGCCGGCGAGGCTGAACTTGCCGCCCATGAGTGAGGTGCCGCCCAGCACGACGGCGAGGATGGCATAGAGCTCGATGAACTGGCCCGCCGCGTTTGCGTCGGCTGCCTTGATGTTCGAGGCATAGATGATGCCCGCGATGCCCGGCGAGCACGCCGCTGGCGGCGTAAGCGCTCCAGATGATGCCGCGGGAGCGCACCCCGGCGAGACGGCTCGCCTCGGGGTTGATGCCGACGGCCTCGGTGAGGACGCCGAGTGCGGTGCGCCGCTCGGTCAGCCCGACTGCCGGCGCCGCGGCGACCCAGATGAAGAAAGCGAACGGCAGCAGGAGGAGATATCCGGTCGAGAGGAACTCGAACGGCGAGCTGTTGACGGTCGTGATGAAGCCCTCGGTGATGAGGAGGGCCACTCCGCGGCCGGCGAGCATCAGCACCAGCGTCGCGATGATCGGCTGTATCCCCAGCAGGGAGACGAGAAACCCGTTCCAAGCACCGAGCAGCGAGCGAGGCCAGGATGGCAACCACCACGGCGACCGATGACCACCCCGAGGTCATCCGGATCGGCCGAGCCGTCGATGATCGTGAGTGCCACTGCTCCGGACACGGCCATGACCGCTCCCACCGACAGGTCGATGCCGCGGGTGGCGATGACGATCGTCATCCCCAACGACACCAACATCAGTGGGGCGCTCTGACGCAGGATGTCGATCAGGGCGCCATAGAGGCGGCCGTCCCGAACGGTGATGCTGGCGAATTGGGAACGGGCGATGGTGTTGATGACGATGAGGGTGACCAATGCGGCGACCGGCCAGAAGAGCCGGTGCTTCACGACCCTCCTCAAGCTGCGCTCCCCTTGCCCTCATTGGCGATGAAGTCGATCAGGCCGTCCAGCTCGAACCTTTGCGAGTCGAGCTCACCGATGCACTTGCGGTCTCTCATGACGACAATCCGCTGGGCGAGTCGCAGCACCTCTTCGAGCTCGGACGAGATGAAGATCACTGACAGGCCCTGCTCGACAGTTCGGCGACCTTGCGCTGAAGCTCGGCTTTGGTGCCGACATCGATGCCTCGCGTCGGCTCGTCCAGGATCAAGAGCTCTGGCGCCGTGGCGAGCCAGCGCGCGATGAGCACCTTCTGCTGGTTGCCTCCCGAGAGGTTGCCGGCGATCATGCTCGGATCGGCAGGTCGCACATCCAGCGCCGCCATGTATTCGGACACGACCGACTCCTGCTTCTCGCGGCGGATCTTCCGGAACCCCTTGCGCGCCTGGATGCCGAGCACGATGTTCTCGGCAACGGTGAGGTCGGACACGATGCCCTCCGCCCGTCGGTCCTCAGAGGAGAAAGCGATACGACGGTCGATCGCGTGGCGGGGTGAGGTCATCTTCGCCTGCTTGCCGGCGACCTCGATCTGGCCCGAGTCGGCCCGGTCGGCGCCGTACAGCAGCCGCACTAGCTCGGTGCGCCCCGAACCCAGAAGACCGGCGATGCCGACGATCTCACCTTCGAACACGTCGAGGTCTGCCGGTTCGAGCACGCCACGCCTGCCCACGCCTGTCGCTTCGAGGATGGGTGAGTCGGTGCGGTCGATCGCGCGGGCGGCGGTCGCGGAGATCGGCCTCGAGGTCATCGAGCTGGCGACCGATCATTTTGGTCACGAGATCGCTCACGCGGCAGGTCCTTGACGAGGTATTCGCCAACCAGCTTGCCGTTGCGAAGAACTGTTATCCGTTCCGAGATCTCGTACACCTGGTCGAGGAAGTGGCTCACAAAGAGGATGGCCGCACCCCTGTCCCGCAGATCACGGATCACGGCGAATAGCTGCTCGACCTCGCCACGGTCCAGGCTGGAAGTCGGCTCATCGAGGACGAAGACCTTGGCGTCCAGCACCATGGCCCGGCTGATCGCGACCAGCTGCTGAATGGCAATCGAGTGGTTGGAGAGCAGCGACCGGGTATCGATCGAGATCCCCAGGCTCTTCAGGTGCTCGGCTGCCATCCGATGCACGGCCTTCCAGTCGATCCGTCCGCCGCTTGCGGGGCTCGTGGCCGAGCATCACGTTCTCGCCTACGGAGAGGTTCGTGCACAGGTTGATCTCCTGATACACCGTCGAGATGCCCGCGGTCTCCGCGTCCGAGGTGCCGCGGAAGATCTGGCTGGTCGCCGATGACGTCGATCGACCCGCTGTCGACGGATAGACGCCGGTCAATGCCTTGATAAGGGTCGACTTCCCGGCGCCATTCTCGCCCATGAGAGAATGCACCTCGCCCGGACGAAGGAAGAAGTCCACGTTGTCGAGGGCGAGCACACCAGGAAAGCTGATTGTGATCCCCCGCATCTCGACGATGGGGGGGTATGGCGGTGTCCGCGGGCAAGGTCACACGTTCACTCTCTTGATCTGTGATGGAGTGTTGGACCGGGGGCCGGTTCGTACCGGCCCCCGGTCAGACATTGCAACCTATCTACATAGGGACGTAACCCGTGCAGATCAGTACAGGCGATCGGGGAGTGACCTCTTCGGCCTGCTCCTGCGGTGAAGGTCTGGTCCTCGACGTAGTACCGCTTCTCGACGGCGTTCGCCGGCGAGGACGTCGTTCACCAGGCCTGCTGCGAGTTCACCGAGGAGTGGGTTGCACTCGACGATGTAGTTGATCTTGCCGTCGATCAACGCCTGCATGCCGTCGTGCACTGCGTCGATGGAGACGATCTGGATGTCCTCGCCCGGAACGCCACCCGCAGCCTCGATGGCTTCGATGGCACCGAGAGCCATGTCGTCGTTGTGGGCGTAGACCAGGTCGATGCCGTCTACGCCGAACTTCTGGAGGAAGCCCTCCATCACGGTCTTGCCGCCGTCACGGGTGAATTCACCGGTCTGCGAGGCGATCTTCTCGATCGCAGTGCCGGCGATGGCCTCGTCGAAGCCCTCGGCACGGTCGTTGGCCGGAGCTGAACCGGTCGTGCCTTCGAGCACCACCATCTTGGTCGGGGTGTCGCCGAACGTCTCGGCGGCCCACTCACCAGCCATCACGCCCTCGTTGCGGAAGTCGAGGCCCACCCAGGTGGCGTACAGGTCTTCCGGGGCGGTCACGGTGCGGTCCTCGAGGATGACCGGAATCCCGGCGTCCGCGGCCTCTTGCAGCACGTCTTCCCAGCCGTCCTCGACGATCGGTGCGATGACGATTGCGTCCACACCCTGGTTGATGAAGCCACGAACCGCGGCGATCTGTGCCGCTGGATCGTTGTCGGCCGCGTTGAAGATCAGCTCGAAGCCGTTCTCCTCCGAGAAGGCCGCCTTCATCGACTCGGTGTTGGCCGAGCGCCAGCCCGACTCGGAGCCCGGTCTGGGCGAAGCCGACCGTGACGAGCTCTCCGCTCGCGGCGGTGCTGCCATCGTGGCGGCTCCACGCCTCCGGTGGTCGTGTCGCTCGATCCGTCGCCTCCACAGGCGGCAAGTACCAGTGCGAGCACCGTCACCAGACCCAGGAACCTCCATTTCCGGTCTCTCAATGTTCTCATACTCTTCCTCCTCATTGATCGGGATTTCCCTTCTCTTTCGTCGGCGTGACGCTTGGGGATAAGCACTCGGTGTCTGGTCTGGTCGTTGACGTGGCATCTCCTCCTGTGCTTGCCTCTGAGTCAGCGGGTGTCCTTGGAATCAAAATCTCGGCGGCAGCTCGATGTTATCGTATTCATGTTATCGTATGCATGTTATCGTTAACGGGAACGCTAACATCTCGCAGGAGCGTCCTTGTCTACTCTACGCTATTCCACCTCGGTATCTGTTAACGCTCCCGTTAACGATAACAGGGCAAGGGATATCCTGTTGTCTCGTAGCCCGGTTTCTCCAGAAGTCTGTCCCGCTCCGGGAGGAGTTAGGTAATGCTGGGGTCGAGCCACAGAGTCACGATCAAAGACGTGGCTGCAATCTCTGCGGTGTGTCGACCCAGACCGTTTCCCGAGTCCTCAACAACCGTCCCGGATGTCGCCCCCGAACACGCGAGAACGAGTCGATGACGCCATTGCCACTCTGGGATACCGACCGAGTGCCGTGGCTCGAACGCTCGTGGCCAGGCGGAGCAACGCGATCGGTGTGCTGCTCGCCGGGATGGGATACACCGGCACCGTCTTCACCTTGGCGCGGCATCGTCGACGAGGCAGCCAACCTCGGGCTCACCGTGCTGATCGCCGAGCTACCCGAAGGTGACAGCCTCGATGATCCACGTCCTGCCATCTCGGCCCTGGTCGAGCGCCACGTCGACGGCATCATCATGTCGGTCCCGGCTGTCGGGCACGCAGTGGACCGCATCAAAGCCGTGCTTCCCGAGCATCGTGAGCCCGTGGTGTTCGTCAAGGCGGGGGTATCGGACAGATATTCCAGTGTCCTGGTCGACAACGCCGCCGCCATCGAGGAGGTCGTCGATCATCTGGTTTCCATCGGCAGGACGCGGATCGGTCACATCTCTGGCCCAATCAACTGGCATGAGGCACACGACCGCCGGGAGGGATGGCAGCGCGGCATTGGACAGGCACGAACTCGAAGCCGACGCCGGGCTCTGCGAAGAGGGCGACTGGTCTCCCGCCAAGTGGCGCCGCGGCCATGAGCGCCCTTCTCGATCGCCATCCCGGATCTCGATGCAGTGGTTGCCGCCAACGACGGGATGGCGCTGGGGGCGATGCACACTCTCAGGGGGCGGGGTCGGCGCATACCCGAGGACGTGGCGGTCACCGGCTTTGACGACATCGACGAGGCCGCTTGGTTTGCGCCAACGCTCACCTCGGTGGGTCAACCGCTCAAGGAGATGGGGAGACAGGCGGTGCGGAGGCTCTGGTCCGAGTTCAACGGCAGCGCCACACCCGCCGTCGTCATCCCGCTCCGCGCCGAGCTGAGGATTCGAGAGAGCACAATCGGTTCGGGACAATCTGGATAGCCCCTGAGTCGACATCTCGTGAGGAGGTGAAGGATGGGCACCTTTGTGCTGATCCCGGGCGCGGGGGGCGACCCCTGGGAGTGGTACCTGCTCGCTCGTGAGCTCGAGGCGCGCGGCCACGAGGCTCTACCGGTGCGCCTGCCGGCGGCCGACGACAGTGCCGGCTGGGCGGAATACGCCGGGGCGGTCGTGGACGAGATCGGGGATCGGCAGGGAGTCGTGCTGGTCGCCCAGTCCCTGGCCGGCTTCACCGCACCGCTCGTTGCCGAGGGGGTGCGGGTCGATCTCATCGTCCTCATCAACGCGATGATTCCCCTTCCCGGCGAGACCGGGAACCAGTGGTGGGCCAACACCCGACGAAAAGAGGCCGAACAGGCCTACTACGCGAGCGTCGGCCTACCGCCCGAGACTTCCGACGACGAGGTAGCCGTCTACATGCATGACGTCCCTCCTGAGGTCGCGGAGGAAGCCGCCAACCACCTTCCGGGTCAGTCGATGACTCCCATGGAGCAGCCGTGGCCCCTCGACTCGTGGCCGAACGTGCCAACCCGCGTCCTCATCGGTCGCGACGATCGGCTGTTCCCGGCGGCGTTCCAGCTGCGGGTGGCAAAGGAGCGCCTGGGACTCGATGGTGAAGTGATCGAGGGCGGCCACATGATGGCGCTGAGTCGTCCGCGCCAAGTCGCCGATCGGCTCGAGGACTATCGACGCGAGGTAGCCACCGCCGACAGCTAGCAGCATGGCGAGGCGTGATCGAGCCACTGTCGTGGGTGGGGTGCTGGTGATATCGGTGCTGGTGATCCTTGGGGGCATGGCCGCCGACATCGTGGCCGCGGTCCTCGACCCCCGGATCAGACTCGAAAGGGAGGGGCCGCGTTGAGACCCTGCAAAGCGTCGCTCGGGCGAGGTGGATGATGGTGGCAGCCGGTCTGGTGCTCGCCGCATCAGCCGTCATGGCAGTGCTCCCACAGGTGCCCGGCGGCGATCCGAACGACTGCGTCCTCGATCGTTCCCTCACCCCACCGACGTTCCCGGAGCACGTCTTCGGGTTCGACCTCCAAGGCTGCGACCTGTTGAGTCTGACCATTGCGGGAACGCGCAACTCGCTGCTGGTGGGTGTCCTGGCCTCCATGTTTGCCATCGTGGCGGCTATCCCTGTGGGCACCGCAGCCGGTTTCACCGGAGGTTGGCTCGATGCGCTCGTGGGGCGACTAGTGGATCTGGTCACCGCCCTGCCGGTCATCTTGATCGGCCTCGTGATCCTCAGTGCCATCGACGAACGTGGTGTGCTCCTCGTGGCAATCGTCATGGCGGTGGCCGCTTGGCCGATCTACACCCGCGTCGATCCGGGCGGCCACATCCCGGGAGTCCGAACAGTCGCACGTCGACGCGGCCAGAGCGTTGGGGGCGTCGTCGCCCCGCCTGGTTCTCCGACATGTAATGCCGGGTTCCGTGGGCTCGCTCGTCGCGGTGATTCCGTCGACGATCGCCTTCTCGATCGGCATCGAGGCCTTGCTGAGCTTCCTCGGAGCGGGGCTCCAGCTACCCGACGTCTCGTGGGGTGTTTTGCTGGGGAAGCGCAGCGGTACATCCGCCAGGCGCCTCACCTCATGCTCCCTGGACTGTTCTTATTGTTGGTGACCGGCGCTCTAGTCGTCGTCGGCGAGGCCACGCGGAGCAGGACGAGGGACTAAGCCGATAACTCGTACTTGACAAGAAGTCACATACAACCGTATGGTTGTATTAATGCAGATCGCCCCTCCCGACTTCGACCGCATGTTCGGAGCCCTGGCGGACCACACCCGCCGCGACATCGTTCGCCGTGCGATCGACTCGGAGGAGGGGGTCGTCGAGTTGGCGAGCCATTACCCGATGAGCTTCGCGGCGGTGCAGAAGCACGTCGCCATCCTCGAGCGAGCCGGCCTCGTGACCAAGCATCGCATCGGGCGACGAAAAGTCGTCCGCACCAATGTCGAGGGGCTGCGCATGGCGCGTCGTCTGCTCGATCAGTACGAGGAGCTGTGGCGTGGCCGGATCGACCGGATGACCCAGCTCGTCAACGAGTACAGCAGGGAGACAGACCAATGACCGTGACAGCCGTCCGCAAGGATCCGCACACTCTCAGCATGACCCTCGACGCCGAGTTCGACGCCTCACCCGAGCGCGTGTGGGAGCTGTGGTCGGACCCGCGCCAGCTCGAGCGCTGGTGGGGTCCGCCGACCTACCCGGCCACCTTCACCAAACACGACCTGAAGCCCGGCGCACGCGTGGAGTACCACATGACCGGCCCAGAGGGCGACCAGCCGCGGGGCTACTGGGATGTCCAGGAGGTCGATCCCCCGCACTCCCTCGTCGTCCGCGACGGCTTCGCCGACGACGACGGCTCACCGAACACGGAGATGCCGGAGGGCGAGATGCGGGTGACGATCGAGGAGATCAGCTCGGGCCGGACCCGGATGTCGATTGAGAGCTTCTTCCCGAACACCGAGGCTATGGAGCAGTTGCTCGCCATGGGCCAGGAGGAGGGTATGACCCAGGCCGTCGGCCAGATCGACGCGATCCTCGGCGAAGAAGGAGCAACACGATGAACCTGACAGAAGAGACCACGCGCACCATCGAGGCGCCGGGCGCCTCCTTGACCTACGACGTCAGGTCGGGCAGTTCCCCGGACGCCACTCCCCTTTTCCTGACCGCCTCGCCGATGGGCGCCGCCGGCTTCGGCACTCTGGCGAGCCATTTCACCGACCGCACCGTGATCACCTACGACCCTCGCGGGAGCGAGCGCAGTCAGTTGGCCGAGCCCACCATCCCGCCTACGCCCGAGCAGCACGCCGACGACCTGCACCAGATCATCGAGGAGCTCGGAGTGGGGCCGGTCGACATGTTCGCCAGCAGCGGCGGCGCGGTGAACGCGCTGGCGCTCGTCGCTCGGCACCCCGACGACGTGGGCACACTCGTGGCACACGAGCCACCTCTCCCCGCCGTCCTTTCGGACCGCGACGCCGCCATCGCGGCCTCCCGCGCGGTCCACGAGACCTACATGCAGCGCGGATGGGGCGCGGGGATGGCCCATTTCATCGCCGTTGTCAGTCACCAGGGCGAGTTCCCGGACGACTTCGCCCGACAGCCGGCACCGGACCCGCAGATATTCGGCATGCCGTCCGACGACGACGGCTCGCGTTCCGATCCCCTGCTCGCGCTGGCTCTCGCCGGCTCCATCGGGTACGAGCCGGACCTCGATGCCCTGCGCGCCGCATCCACGCGGATCGTCATGGCTGCCGGCAACGAGGAGGGCACGATGGCACACCGCGGCGCCCACGGCGTGGCCGATCGACTGGGCACCACTGTCGTCGTCTTCCCCAGCGGCCACGGCGGCTTTCTCGGCGGCGAGTACGGCCAGATGGGTGAGCCGGACGCATTCGCGGCCAAGCTCCGCGAGGTTCTGGCAGAGGTCTGAGCGAATGACGAGGGATCCGTAGCCCGATGAGATTCGGATTCATGAATCGTCTGTATTGGTATGTGAGCTGAAGCCCCACCCTGCGGAGCGAAACGATGACAGAGCAAGGTGGACCCGGACCGACCGAGGTGCGCGGAGACGGCGGTGACCTCCGGACATTCCATCTCCTGGTAGCCAACACTCTGATCGCCGTCACGGCCAACAACTTCCTCTGGTTTGCCCTGGTGTTTTGGGTGTACCTCGAGACGCGTTCGGTGGTCGCCACGTCGGTAATCGGCGGTGTCTACATGCTTCTGTTTGCAGCTTCCGGGATCTTCTTCGGCACCTTCGTCGATGGTCATCGCCGAAAGACCTCGATGATGCTCTCCAGCGTGGCGTCGCTGGCGTGTTTCCTGCTGGCGACCATCCTCTACTTCGTGGCGCCTGAAGGATCCCTTCCCTCGCTATCCCAGCCTTGGACGTGGGTTTTCTTCGTGCTGGTCCTCGCGGGCGCGATCGCTGGAAATCTGCGGTCGATTGCACTGTCGACGACAGTCACCCTGCTGGTGCCGACCGAGCGACATGACCGAGCCAATGGTCTGGTGGGTACCGCCAATGGCGTTGCCTTCGCCCTCACTTCGGTATTCAGTGGCTTGGCCATCGGTTTCCTGGGCATGGGGATGAGCCTGGTCATCACAGTGGTCGTGGCCGGCTTGGTCACCGCCCACCTACTCACTATCAGCATCGACCACGACACGGCGGGCCAAGAGGGCGGGGACGTCGACAACTCCACCAATGTGGACTTCAAGGGGGCCATGCGGGCGGTGCGGTTCGTGCCCGGGCTCCTCGCTCTCCTTCTTTTCAGCACCTTCAACAACTTCCTCGCCGGAGTGTTCATGGCTCTGATGGACCCCTACGGGTTGGAGCTGGTGTCAGTGGAGATGTGGGGAATCGTCCTCAGCATCACGAGCTTCGGCTTCATCGTCGGAGGGGTGCTGGTCGCGTCGAGGGGGCTCGGCTCGAACCCGGTGAGAAGCCTCCTGTTGGTGAATGTGGCGCTGTGGACCATCACCATCCTGTTCCCGATCCGCTCTTCGATAATCCCGCTGGCGATCGGGTTCTTCATCTTCATGACCCTGATGCCTGTGGCCGAAGCATCTGAGCAGACGATCATCCAAAAGGTGGTGCCCTTTCAGGAGCAGGGCCGGGTCTTCGGTCTTGCCCAGACCCTCGAAACCGCGGCTTCTCCCCTGACCACTTTTCTGATCGGCCCAATCGCCCAAGCCTGGGTGATCCCCTACATGACCGACGGAGCCGGAGCCGACACCATTGGAAGCTGGTTCGGTACCGGACCGGAACGAGGCATGGCGCTCATCTTCATCGTCGCCGGGTTCATCGGGCTTGTCGTCACGATCATCGCTCTCAACTCACGGCCCTACCGGAATCTCTCCCATCGCTACCAACAAGCCGATCGCGAGCCGACTCCCGCCTAGAGGGCTGCCCACCCCGTGATCGGGCGGGTGCGCGCCTGCTCAGGTCATTGGTCGTCAGGGTTCAATCCCCGGATTGACTGGTAAACGATCAACTGCCCCGTGTGGTACCACTCGTGCGCCGCGAGGTTCCTCAGAATCTCACTGCGCGGGCAGGCTTCCAGACGAAGCGCCTCCCACCACTGCTCAGGGCACGGAATCAGCTCCTCCAAGCCTGCCTCATCGAACGAGTCGATATAGCGCAGCGTTTCCTCGCGCAAGTTTGCGAGAACCAATCGCATTTCAGCGAGTGTCGCCCTTTCGTCGAAGGCGTCAGCATCGTCGTCTGGCCATTCGCCACTTTGCAGCCAGGCGATCAGCTCCTTTTCCTTGTTCGCCATCTCGATGAGGACACCTGCGATCGATGGCAGGTCGTCTGCGGGGCGCCAGGTCAGGTCCACGTCGGTGAGCTTCTCGAGCACCTCATCGAAGTCCTGACGCACGTACTGCAGCCGCGCCTTGAGATAGTCGTGCGTCCTCATGCCGGCGACCCTAGGTTGGCGCGATGAGAAAACTCATAGTCCAGCAGTGGGTTACCGTCGACAATATCGCCGCGGAGGTGGACGGCGGGCTCAGCTTCGTGTCAGGCGAGCCCTTTTCCGAGACCACAGACAAAGCGTTCAAGGCAAGCTTGATGGGGCTCATCGACTCGGTCGACACGATGATTCTCGGCGCGAATACCTACGCCCAGTCCAAGGACTACTGGCCGTACGCCGACGAACAGGGTGAGTACGGCGAGAAGCTCAACAACCTCACCAAATTCGTCGCCTCGTCGAAGCTGGATGACGCCCCCTGGGGTGACTTTCCGGCCGCGACCGTGACGCGCGATCCGGCCGCCACCGTCCGGGAACTCAAGGATCAAAGCGGCAAGGACATCTGGCTGTGGGGGAGTTTGAAACTCATGCACTCCCTGCTGGACGCCGGCGTCGTCGACGAAGTCCGGATGCTCGTCTGCCCGGCGTCACGCGGCAAGGGAACGCGCATTTTCGAGGACTGGCAAGACCTGAAGCTGGTCGAGGCCACCCCGTTCGAAAACGGCGTGGTACTTCTGCGCTACGAGGTCAAGAAATAGGCGGCAAGTCCGCATTCCGCTCCGGCCTGCCGGCCTTCTGGTGAATCCACGAAGGTCCGCAGGTCGACATAGCAGTGCCCCTTTTCCCTTCAGGTCACGGCTCCCCGCAGCGTCTCCAGGGCATCTCGCTCGGCCTTGGCGGCTGCGCCGATCGCCTCGGAGAGGTTGGAGAAAAGGTCGGCCATCTCGTCTGGGCCAATGCGGTCGGGTGCGTCGAGAACACCGGCGATCCCTTCCGCTGCCTTGACAGCCGCGTCGTCGGCGATGTCGCCCCGCTCGACGGCATCGCGGCGTACCCGACTCAGTCGGGACGCCTCATCTACGGCCGGGACGGAGCGGCACACCGTGGCGACGTCATGCCAACGCCCTGCCGCAACCACGTAGGCGCTGGCGGGCTCGGACAGGTCGATGTCGATGAGTTGCCCGGCATGATCGAGGAACTCGGCGTACAGACGCCGCAGGCTTCCCCCGAACAGCCCCCGGTCATCGACCTGGTCGCCGACTGAGACCAATGCATCGACCAGACCGACGCCGTCCGCGAACACCTTGGACCAGGATTTGACGTTCTTGGTGTCGGTAAGCATTTTGGCCCACTTCTCGAAAGCGGGCAGCGAGAACGAGGCTGACTTCTCACCCAGATGTGCCAACTGCTCCTTTAGACCGGCCCGCATCCCAGCCACGAGTTTTTCCTCGTCAACCTCGGAGGCGGCCGGGTCGGCGACGACAAGACGGTTCTTGTATGACGGGATACGTGATCTGGCTGCGGCAAGGTCGTCTGCTCCAATGGTGAGTCGTCCCGTGTTCCGGTCGTCTACCAGGTAGCGATCGCCCTCTGTGCCATAGATCGTGATCGGGTAGCCCCACCATCCGGACTGCTCCGCTGGAAGATGCCAGTAGGGCAGATCGGCCGTCGATACAAAGGCGATCGCCGGGATGCCATCCTCGAGGGCCTGGTCGAGGAGGTCCCGAGCCTTGGCGGCGCTTGAGGTCTCATGCATCTGGACGGCCACGCCGAGGCGTTGGCATACCTTGGCATACCACCTGTCGGGGTACTGCCACTGGTTGCGGAACCCGAGCGTGACCACCGTGCGAGAGGTGCCTTTCGTGGCGTTGAACTCCCACAAGATGTACCCGGCCCCGAGGCCACCACCAACACCCAGCACCAGCCCCTCAGATATCGGGAGGCCGGTAAACGGATCGTCGATCCCACGGTTGGCGAAGGCGTTGGCACACGCCGACGTCTCGGGATCGGCTCCTCCCCGGAGCTCGTATTCGGAACTCGGGCGAGCGTTGAGAACATGCCGGCGGGCAACCATGTACTTCTCGCCGGTGCGGTCGATGCGGGAGCGGATCAGGGACTTGAGCTGTCGTTGACGGGTCATCATTGTCTCCTCTGCGCGTCAATCCCCGCGGGGAGACCCATGCTCTCTCGCCCGGGGACAGACACGTCGACAATGCGATCGTCAAGTCCTTCCGACCGCCGATGACACACAGTCACCTTCCCCCGCGCCACGTCGGATCGCATGGGAACCCGATCAGCGAGTGAGGCGAGGCGGCTCGCCGGCCACCATCATATCCAGACTGCCCAATCCGCGCGAGGCGTCTCACCGTGGGGTGCTGGCAGTCTCTCTGACCAGGAGAAACGGCTCGCGGTCCCGGTCCTGTGGCGCCGCTGTGAGACGAGCGACGTGAGACGTGGTGGGGAGAGACTGACGCGACCTGCGTGAGGCATCGGTGAGGTCGGGCGCACGGTTCTAGGTGCACGCCCTGGGCTACAGGTATCCCATTTCCTGGGCCTTGGCAAACGCCTCGGTACGGTTTCTGGCCCCGAGCTTGACGATGGCGGACGACAGATAATTGCGTACGGTTCCTTCGGCGAGGTGGAGCCTTTGCGCGATCTCGATGTTGGGATGTCCTTCACCGACCTCTCGTAGGACTTCTCGCTCCCGGTCAGTGAGCGGGTCGCTGCCGGCCCACGCCGAAACCGCGAGCTCCGGGGCGATCACACGATTGCCTGCTGCCACCCGCCGGAGGGTGTCGGCTAGATCCTCGATGGGTGAGTCTTTGAGGACGTATCCAGACACCCCAGCATCGAGTGCCCGCCGCAGATAGCCAGTTCGGGCGAAGGTGGTCACGATTACCACTCGGACCGTCGGATTGCCCTTGAGACGGGACGCCAGCTCGAGTCCCGTCATTCCTGGCATTTCGATATCGGTGAGAAGGATGTCCGGCTCATGCTCTGCGACAGCTGCCAACCCCTGCTCGCCATCTTCGGCGACAGCGACTACCTCGATGTCTGGTTCGAGGTCGAGGAGTCCCGCAAAGGCTCCTCGCACCATGGCCTGGTCTTCGGCGAGGACGACGCGGATCATGAAGAACTTCCACCGAATGGCATGTCGATCCGCAGCTCTGTCCCGCCTGTCACGCCCGGTCCGAAGGTGAGGGTTCCGCCTGCGGCGATCACACGTTCGCGCATCCCCTGAATTCCTGAGCCGGTTCCCTTCCTGGGTCCGATCCCGTCGTCGGTGACCGTGAGTGATACTGCCCCGTCCTGGCTGTCGATTCGGACTACCACCGTGCCAGCGTTGGCATGGCGCAGGACATTGGTGACCGCCTCGCGAAGTCCCAACGCCAGAACGTTCTCGACCGAGGGTGCTAGATCGACCTCAAAGTCTCCGAGCGTCTCCAGCTTGGTGCCTCCCGCTGCGAGCGCATCGCGGGCGACGGCGAGCTCGTCGGCGAGCGACGCCTGATGCCATCCAGCAACGCTTTGCCTGATCGAAGACAGCGCATCGCGAGCTATGCGTTCCACCTCATCGGCTTCCTCTGTGGCGCGACGCTGGTCCGACTGGGCCAGTCTTTGGACGAGTTGGCTTCGCACGATGATGGCGGTGAGGGCCTGGCCTGCGATGTCGTGGACGTCGCGAGCGATCCGTTCCCGCTCGGCGATGGTGGCGAGATGAGCGACTCGGCGGTTCTCAGCCCGGAGCGCGACCGCGCGATGGTCCCGGGACACATCATGAAAGACCGCGGATCCAATGACCCAGATCATGATCACCGGGATGAATATGAAGATCCGGAACGGCCAAGGGATCGAACTCAAGAAAAAACCGGTCAGAGTGAGGACGGTGATCACCGACAGTCTGAATCGGAGCGTCTCCTGAGTGGCTGACCTGGCAACGAGAGCGGCGGCGTAGATGGGCAGCGCCATGATTGCTGTCGAGTCGAAGGGTGCTGTCGCGATTGCCAGCACCATCAGGACGGTTGCTCCCCCGATATCCCAACCTCGTATTTCCGAGACGACAAAGGTGGGGAGGGCGATGGCAACCACTCCAACAGCCAAGAGCCAATCCTCGGGACCGGCGTCGGGAGAGAAGATCGGTCCGATGAGGATGAATGCGAAGAAGACCAGGGGAGCCCAACGCGAGAAACCGGAACGCCTCGTGACGAGGCGTTCCGAGTTCGCGAGTCTGACTGTCGTGTCGTTCACACTTCCGCGGAACGGTACGCCAACGCTGCTGCGATCGCTCCCACGATCGTTGTTCCCACGAGATAGGCGACGTGACCCCACACTGGTCCACCTTCGACCTGCGCCAGGGCCAGTTGTGCCAGGTGATAGGGCGGGAGATACACCGCGATTTCTCCGAGCCACGTCGGGAGCATCTCGAACGGAAACCAGAGGCCGGAGAGAATCACCGAAGGGATGAGCATCGCGTTGAGTACCGATATTGCGGCGTTGAGGCTGAACCTCGCCCCAACAGCGAGGGAGAACAGGCTGAATGGCAAGGCTCCGAGCAACAGCACACCGATGACACGCAGGACCTGAGGCACGTCCAGAGGTCCAGCGGTGAGACGGGCGACCAGAGTTATCCCTGCCAGGGTGACGATCGCATACGGCAGTGCTGCGGTGACTTTGGCGGACAGCGTCACGCCAAGCGGCGTGCCGTCCGCTCTCTTGACGCGGAGCCAGCCTCGCTCTCTGGCGTCGGCGAGGCCGATACCCGGGTTTATCAGAACCACGGACAGCACACCAAACGCCCCGTACGTGGCCAACGACTCAACGCCGAAGCCGCCTCCGTCGCCGAACATCGTTGCGAACAGGGCAAAGAATGCCACTGGCACCAGCACCGAGAAGAAGAGAGCGGTTGGCTCCCTGACGATTCCCAGAAGCTCTTCTCGTACCTCTATGCGAAAGATTCTTGTGTTCATGCTGCTACCTCCTCATGGTTGGTCAGTGCGACGAGAACCTCCTCGAGGCTCGCCGTCGCCACGGTCAAATCGTTTGCCTCGGGGTCGAGGTCGAGCAGCGTGCTGACGACCTGCTCACTGTCGGTCGCTGCGATCACGGTGCGGCCGTCACGAAGCTCCACCGAGTGCACCGAGTCGAGCGCTCTGATCACACTCACCGGTACCTTCGTCCGGACTTCGATCCGACGGTCGGGGAGCGTCCGACGCAGCTCGTCTGGCGTCCCTTCCGCGACTACTCGTCCGCGATCAACCACAACGACCCGATCGGCGACTGCGGCCGCCTCTTCCACGAGATGCGTCGTGATGAGCACACCGGCTCCGTTATCGAGACGCCGCCGAATCGTGTTCCAGAACCGACGCCGTGCCTCCACATCGAGTCCTTCGGTGGGCTCGTCCAGTACCAGCAGAACCGGATCCGCAACAAGCCCCATCGCGAGCTGCAGCCGCTGCTGCTGTCCGCCGGAGAGCTTGACCGCCCGACGTTTCTCCAAACCGGCCAGGCCCATCTCATCGATGGCTCGGCTGGCTGCTTCCGGGGGACAACCCCGGCGGGCGGCCGCACCGCCGACGATCTCGCCGACGGTGAGTGACCGCGGAAAGCCGACCGCCTGTTGGACGACACCGAGCCTGCGGCGGGTTTCGGCGCTACGAGGGTTGCCACCTGCCACCTCGATGAGGTCGGCGTTGCCTTCGATCAACCCGATCACATTGCGGACGAGAGTCGTCTTACCGGCCCCATTTGGGCCGAGAAGTGCGACACATTCCCCCGACTTGACAGTCAGATCGACTCCGGCGAGGGCCGTGTGGTCACCGTATCGGTGAACGAGACCTCGTACTTCGAGCACATGTTCCATCTACTACCTCCTTGACACCGATCATGCGGAACGACCGGTGCGAGCGGGTAGTGAGATCGATCACGAACTCGATGTGACAGATGTCATCCGGATCAAGCCAGGCCTTCCAACCTCGGCCCTGGCGCCAATCACGTGGGCCGTTTCAGATCCAGACGCGAGACTCGATTAGAAGACTCCAGAAGCGCCACGAACGGTGCCTTGCCAACCAGTCGGGATTTGGGCATACTGCCCGTCTCGTCATGAGTGGAACGCTTTTCACCCGTTGTAGGTGTCGCTGCTGCAAGGAGCAGGGCAGGTGGTGTCGCGCGTGACGACTGCATAACCACACAAATCGACTCGACATCGGGGCCCTGCGATATCGCAGGGTCTTTCTTTTTGGGCCCTCGACGCCGGATCTCCCCCACCCCAAAGGAGCGAACAATGACACTCTCGACCGCACCAGCAATCACGACCATTACCACCGCTGCAGCGTCAGCTCGAGGACCCGACGCCGCTCCTCCTAGATGTGCGTCCAATGGCCGAATACAACGGCTGGCGCTCCGCCGGGGATGCCCGAGGCGGCCACCTGCCCGGGGCTCTCTCGTTTCCGGGCGAATGGCTCGGCCTGGCCGAGCGCGAACGAACTATCTGATCTGTTCGAATCAAAGGGAATCGGTCAGGGCAGGACCATCGTGGTCTACGGCTCTGACATCGAGCAATCCGCCGGCATCGCCTCAGAGTTGAACCGTCTCGGCCACCGCTCTCTCATCTATGACGATCTGGCGGAGTGGGTCGCAGACATCGAGCTCCCACTGGAGCGGCTACCCAACTACCAGAAGCTGGTTCATCCGGAGTGGGTGAGCCAACTCCTCAGCGGGAACCGCCCCGAGAAGCTTCGACGCTGATCGGTATCTCGTCTTCCATGTGAACTTCGGCGTGCCCGGAGGAGTATGCGGACGGGCACATCCCGGGCGCGCTCTACCTGGATACCAACTGGCTGGAGTCGTCCGAAGACTGGAACCGGCGCTCTCCGGAGGAGTTGGACGCAGTCCTCCGCTCGCTCGGGATCTCCATCGACACCACGGTCATGCTCTATGGCCGAGACACGGTGGGGAATCCCAACGAGAAATGGCCAGGGCGTCGGGCCGGCCAGATCGCAGCGACCAGAGCCGCCGCCATCCTCAGGTATGCCGGCGTCGACGATGTGCGGCTGCTGGACGGAGGATATGACCATTGGGTCACGGCCGGCTATCCGCTGGAAACCGACAATTGCTCCCGACATCCGATAGAGCGACTTCGGGTGACTGATCCCCCAGCGCCCCGAACTGATCATCGACATCGACGACGCCAAGTCGATCCTCGACCGACCCGGCCGGAGCTGCCCTAGTCAGTGTCCGCACCTGGAAAGAGCACATCGGCCAGGTCAGCGGGTACAACTACATCGAGCCCAAGGGACGCATCTCCGGCGACGTGTGGGGCAACTGCGGAACCGATGCCTACCACATGCAGCACTACCGCAATATCGACAACACGATGCGGGCATACCCAGAGATCGCAGCCAACTGGGCCGACGCCGGGATCACCCCGGACAAGTGGGTGGCCTTCTACTGCGGCACTGGATGGCGAGCCAGCGAGACCTGGTTCTACGCGTACTCTGATGGGTTGGGACCGGATCGCTGTCTACGACGGCGGCTGGTTCGAATGGAGCCAGGACCCGGTCAACAATCCAATAGAAGTTGGCGAACCGCCAGACGAAGCGGCGGCCTAGAGGGGGCAACGGACTCGCCCAAGATTGACGGAAACTCGGACTGAGCACGAGAACGCGCCAAACCTAGGAGTAGCCCCGCTTGAGCAGCATCACCGCTCCCTGGGCAAACCCTTCCGCCGGCGGAATATCGAACTCGAAAGTGTCTGCGAGTCGCGTGTACACATGAAACAGTGCAGAGACGTGAATCGCATCCTCGATCGCGTCGTCCGTCAACCCCGCTTCCCGCAGGGGAACCACGTCCGCCGAAGTCACCGCAGCAGGGTCCCGGGTCAACTTCTCCAGGAAGCCGAGCATGGCACGGACAGGAGGTTCCACTGGCGCGGACCGCCAATCCACCAGCACTGAGGCGATAAGTCCTTCGTCTCCCGACGCCTTCGACGCGACCGCGCCGTGCGCTCTCGTTCAGAAGACGCACTGGTTGAGCCGCGACGTGAACGCCGCGAACAGCTCCCGCTCCCACACCGCCCAGTCTGATGGGCCGCGCATGACCCTCTGAGTCCACTCGTTCATGGGTCGCCCAAAGAATTCTGGCCGGTACATGACCGTCCTGATGATGTCCACCGCCCGGCGCCGGGTGAAGACCCGGATCATCGCCAACTGCAACTTCTGCGGAAACCGATGGCCCCGTTCGACCACGGACAGGCGCATCAGACCTCTCCCCTCAGTGCCGCCAGCCCACGCTCCAACCGACCGCAGGCCGCGCCCATCGCCGCGCTCACCGTGACTTCGAACACCTCGTCCTCGGTGTACCCGGCATCGAGCAAGGCAGCCACCTCCTCGCTAGTCACCCGCCAGGCAGCGACGGCCACGTGGTCGACGAACTCGGAAAGACCCGAAGGAATCGGGCCGACGACGTCCGACGCTTGGATCCGGCCGCCCGTCGCCGCAGCCCGCTCCTCCACGCTCTGACGCAAGGCCGGCTGCGTGACACCGGGACTGACCAGCACTGCCTCACGCACTCGCGCCACCAACCCACCGAGCCGGCCCTCCCCGGCCCCGCCCGTCGCCCGCCCTTTGACCGAAGAATCCATCAATTCGTCCTCCATAGCCGCCGCACAGTATCCGCGTCAGACCGGTTGACGAACTACCTCGCCCCAGGGCGGCCTAGTTGGCCTCCTCGCTTTCGACACCGAAGCGGCGGACTCTGAGCGCCGAGGACACTTGGATAAGGGCCAGCCGGCATAGGCAGACTTGGGTCCGAAGCCTCCACTTGACCTGCCCCTATTCAGCCGGATCAGAGGAGATGCCCGCCGGCACCGCGTTACTGCTCGCGTGCCGGTCCAAGGCCAATGTCGGAGCAGTGCGGAGTACGAGCACAGGGATCTCGCCCTGGGTGGTCATCGTTTCGACCACCTCGACATTCAGGGCGTCCTGGCCGAAGGGCAAGGCAAGCACAATCATGGCGACTCCGTCCACGGCTGTGACCACCATTCGGGCAGTGGCGTCGACGCCCATCTCGATCACTTCATCCGCCTCGATGGCGGCGACGGTCCCGTTGGCGCCGACGACGCGGAGCGGAGATTCGAGCCCGCGTGCGAGGCTGGAGGCGAGGTCGAAAGTGGCGAGATCGGTGGGTTCCCCTGGCAGCCACACTCCGATCGGACCGGCTCCGGGGCCTAGCGCCGGAGCCGCATTGAGCGCCACCAGGACATCAGAGGGGGCGGTGCGGATCAGCTCGCCGACGAGCCCGCCGAACGGAGCGCGGTGAAGGTAGGCGAGGTGAGATCCGACGACGATGACGTCGATGTCCTGCTGCTGGCAGATGAGCCGGAGTTCCTCGCCACGGTCAGTCCCGATCCTGGTCACCACCTCCGAGCGAACATTCTGCTGGTCGAGCTCGTCGGCGACCGCAGAAAGGTTGGCGGCAGCCCTGGCACTGGTCGCGGCGAATTCACCGATGTTCGCGCGCACCTGTTCGTGGCCGGGAGGGGCGATCACCGAAGCAAGCACGACAGTGGCTGCCTGTCCGTCCGCCCCGCGGAGCCACCCGGCAATCTGGACGAGTGGGCGCGCGGTGACCGGGTCGGTCACGCCGACCATTACCCGTCGGCTGCCGTAATCACCGCGGCCCGCGTCGCGGTGGTGCTCGAGCAGGATCTCGCGTTCCACCATGGAACGGGGATAGAGACGTGACAGCAGCGGCGTGGTCATGATGGTGGTGGTGAGGGCCATCAGAACCATGATGGTGAAAAGGGCCGGCGAGATGACTCCGAGCTCGATCCCGATGGTGAGGATGACGATCTCGGTAATGCCGCGGGCGTTCATGAGGACACCGATGACGCTCGAGGTCCGCAGCGACTCTCCGGCGGCCAGCCCGGCGATGATCGATCCTCCGATCTTGCCGATGATGGCGATGGCGATGATCAGCCCGGTCAGCAACCACAGCTCGCGACCCGATACCAGCCCGATCTGAGTCGAGAGCCCGACGACGGCGAAGAAGATGGGAAGCAGGACGAGGACCGTCACATCCTCGAGCCGCTCGATGATCCCGGTCGCGACTCCACGCTCGCGGGGAAGGATCGCCCCGAAGATGAAGGCGCCGAAGATGGCATGGATGCCGATCATCTCGGTCGTCCACGCCGAGAGGAAGAGCCCGACTATCAGAAACGACAGGACAGTGGCGCTGAGAGGGCCGCGGCCCTTGTGTGCCGTCATGATCCGTTCGGCGAGCGGGCGAACTAGGAACAACATTCCAAAGACGAAGATCAGCGACAGGGCGATTGTCGTCACCGCCTCCATCGGGCCCGCTGCGTTGACGATGGCAACCACGATGGCGAGCACGCACCAGGCGGTGACGTCGTCGACGGCGGCGCACGTGATGGCGAGCGCGCCGATCCTCGTCTTGTGGAGACCGGTGTCGGTGAGGATCCGAGCCAATACCGGGAAGGCTGTGATCGCCATCGCTGCCCCCATGAAGAGGGCGAATCCGGTGAAAGTGCCGCTGCCCACCATCGGGAATACCAGTAAGGCCGATGCCATTCCCAACACGAGTGGGATGACGATGGAGTAGTGGCTGATCAGGATGGCCGTGTGTCCCGAGCCGCGGATCTGGGTGCGGTCCAGTTCGAGGCCGATCAGGAACATGAAAAAGATGAGCCCGATCTGCGCCAGGATTCCGAGGACGCCCGTCACCGACGATGGGAACAGGAACGCCGTCACCTCGGGCAGGACCAGCCCGAGCAGGCTTGGCCCGAGGAGGATGCCCGCGGTGATCTCACCGATCACCCGCGGCTGGCCGATCCGCTGGAAGGCCGAGCCGAGAAGACGGGCAGCCGCGATCACCACCGCCACTGCGAGGAGAATCCGCGATAGAAGCGCTCCACCGGTCAGTTGTTCGCTCGAGGCTTCGCCGCCGGCCGTGGTGCCCGCAACCGCGATCGAGACGGGCAACGTCGAGCCCCCAGCCAACATCTCACCTTCGAAACCCCCTCCATCGATCACCACCCCGGTCACCACAGCGGGAACCGATCCGAGGCTGGAGTCTTCGCCACAGGAACCCGTCAGCTCCGCCGCCCCGGTGAGGCGATCCACCTGGCCACCGACCAGCTTCGGCCCCAGATCTCGGTCGTCCGCCCCGAGGGGAAGGGCATGGATGTCGATGAAAACCCCCGATTGGACGAAGCCGACGCGCTCCCCGAGACACTGCTCGCCACCGCCTGCGACGTCGCCAACCGGGCTCGCTTGGGGAGCCGGGGTTATCTGGTTGCCAACGGGCAGTGTCAGCAGCAACCCAAGCCCCAGTATCAGGAAGATGCTGGCGTAGGCAGCTATCGGGATCCATCGGCGTCGGCCGTTAGTGCTCATCCGACGGACGCCCGTTCCGTCGAAGCGAACAAAGACCAAGCCATCCAGGTCCACCCTTCCTCTGTCCTACGGGGTTAGCTGCCGGGCTCGGGCTGGAAGTCGCCCTACCCGGCCGGGCCGGGATTCGCCCCATCTGTTCGGGGTCCCCCGCCCCAACCTTCGACCGGGCTCGGCGGTGCGGGCGGAGGATAACTCGCTCCCTACGAGAGATGACTCGGCCTGACTGGCGCGGATTGCGGACGGCCCCTCACTCAAGGTCGAGACATGGGACATCCCCTCCCGGTTGAGCGACGTTTGATCGTTTTACCAAATAGTTGATTTGTGGAGCTGACGGGATTTGTACCCGTGACCCCTCGTTGCGAAAGATGCGCACAAAACGCTGTAACCAGGGGATAACGCGCGCAGTTCTGGGTCCTGTGGCGCGGCTGTGGGGCGAGCGACGTGAGACGAGGTGAGACCTTGACAGTGTGTGCAAGTCCGACGAACCACGTTTCTGGATGCAGGCTTCCCGTCGCCGGCGGGCCCCGCTCCCTTGTGCCATCGCGTCAGCGCACGTCGACGTATGAAACCTCGACGGCGTTGTTCCCGTAGCCCAGCCGGTTCCACACCGGGACGTCTGGCTGCACGTTCCCGCCCGCATCGGTCGCCCGGGCCCGGATGCTGTGCCGCCCGACCTCCGCGTTCCAGTCGAACGACCACTCCTGCCACTGGTACGGACCCTTGGGAGGCTCGAGTACAGCCGGCTGCCACTGGCTTTCGCCAGCGAAGGACAGTTCGACGTTCGTGACCGGTCCCGTACCCGACCAGGCTTTGCCCCGGATGGTGTAGGTCCCGGCCGCGATGGTCGAAGACGGGGCGGGATCGGTGACGCGGGCGCGCACGCGCATGAGGGTCACTGGCTCATGGGGTCGATCGGGCCATTCGAAGATGTAGTGGCCGGTCTGAAACTCGCCGCTGAACGGCTCCGTCAGGACCTCGATCCGATGCACCCATTTCACCGAGGCCACGGCATACCAACGGGGCACGATGATCCTGAAGGGAGCGCCGTGATCCGGTGGGAGGGGCTGACCGTTCATTTCGTAGGCAATCAGGATCTCCGCCGCCGGGTCCGTGGCGAGGTCAAGGGCCAGTGAGCGCTCGAACACGAGGCTGCTCTCGTCGGTGGCCGCCAGCACGGACGAGAGGTGGTACGCCCCGCTGTCCGCGCCCCGGAAGAGGACCTCCACACCCTCCGCCGCGGGCTGTGCGAGCGCCAGGACCTCGTGAAGGAGAACCCCCTTCCAACGAGCCGTCGACACTGCGTTGTCGCCCCAGGGTTCGCCGACAGGCAAGGGGCGAACTTCGAGGCGGCCATTGCCCGCACATTCGAGCGTCACCGCCCGCTCGACGGCAGGCATCGCCCGCAGGTCGTCGAGCGTGAGCCGGATCGGATTTCCGACCGCACCGCCGATCTCCAGCACACCGTCGTGGACCGGAACGGCGAAGTTGCTGCGGACGTAGTGCAGCTCCGTGGGCGTGATCTCAGCGGCCAGCGCGCCAGGCGGCGCCTCGGCGTTGAACGGAGACTGGTTGATCATGGTCAGCGCTGAACGCGTCTGCTCGAGCTCGTCTGCTAGTCCCACGGGGGCCCTCCATCAGTAGTCGGGGTCTTGGAAAGTGGGGTCACGGTTGTCGTTGAACGCGCCTATCCCTTCGATGCGGTCGGGGTGGACAGCCGAGCGCCAATGCGCCTCCATCATGATCGCGATGGCCTGTTCGATCGGCTGACCCTCGCCCATGCGAACAGCGCGCTTGACCGCTTGCACGGCGGTGGGCGAGTTACTGGCGATCTTGGCTGCGATGGCGAGGGCGGCGTCCATGAGATCGCGATGAGGGTGGACCTCGTTGACCATGCCCAGCCGGTACGCTTCGTGTGCGCTGATCGGGTCGCCGGTCATGAGCATCTGTAGCGCCTTGCCCGGGGGGAGCACACGCGGCAGGAAGACGGGCGACCCGCCTCCGGCCGCCAGCCCGATCATTGCTTCGGGCTGGCCGAAAGTGGCATTGTCCGATGCGATGATGAAGTCCGTGCTCTGGGCGATCTCCGAACCGCCGCCGTAGGCGATGCCGTTCACGGCCGCGAAGATCGGCTTGCGCACCTGGCGCAGCGTGTACAGGGTGCGATCGAAGTCCTGCCGCTGGCGCAGCCACTGCTCCTTGGTCATGTCCTTTCGCTGGCGCAGGTCGCTACCGACGGAGAAAGCCCGGTCGCCGGCGCCCGTCAGGACGGCGACGCGCACCGCTGGTCGCACCGCGATCTCTTCGAGCACCGTGGTGAGGTGCGCACCCATCTCGGTGGTGATCGCGTTGTCGGCATGGGGGCGGTTCAGGGTGATCAGCGCGACCTGCCCGTCGACGAGGTAATCGAGCAGTACGGGACGATCCGGCTCCTCGCCACCTTCCGGCGGAGGGCCGAAGTCCAGGGTTTCCCAGCGGTGGGTACCAGGCGGGTTCGAAGTCATTGGATCTCCTCGGTCATGAGGCGGCCGGGCCAGATCAGGACTCCAGGCGAGCAGCGTTCGGCAAAAGCACCGCGAAAGAGGCATGGACGTCGACTGTTGCGCGCCGCTCTGGATGTCGTCGAGCTCGATCTGACGGATCGACATCAGTGGTGGTGCTCCGGGGCCTTCGGCGGATTGGGGTTCGGCGTCGACAGGTAGGGGAACGTGTGCCCGGCCGGTGCCGACGACTGCTCGACGCCGTCCGTGATGGTAGGTCCGTTGCCCGCGTTCACGAGCATGGTGAACACGGTATCCATGACGTCGTCGTTGAGGGCCCGTCCCCCGCAGGTCTCATGGGCCTTGCCGGCGAGCACGGCTTGCTCGATCTCAAGAGAAGGAGCCGTGCTCGGCATAGGGCTTGGTCACATCGACCACCAGGTAGTCCGCCAGTAGGACCGCCGTGAGCGGATGGGTGCCGTCCGCGGCCGGCGCCCAGTCGCTCTTGCCGTCGAGGCCGTCCCAGAACGCGAGGTTGGCGTCGAGCCGGGCCCGATACGCCCCCAGGTAGGTCTCGGCGAGGTGGAATGGGTCCTCATTGTTGTAGAGGTCGCGAATCTCGAGATCGCGGTTGACCTGGTCGAACTGTTTCGGAGCCAGCATGAGGTTTTTTACCTCCGGCCGTCCAACGCGCTCGATGGGCACGTTGTGGCGGCCCCGCGTCAAGGTGGCCGCCACGACCGCGACCAGATCCACCCCGTCGAGAACCTCGGCGCAGTCGACCTCCACCACAATGCTCAGGACATTCTTGCCGTCCAGGTAGATGGAGCTCGACTCCGTGAAAGCGAGCTCGCCAGTGGCGATCGTCTTCAGCGCAGCGGGCGCATCCATGATGAACGGATCCCAGCGCACGCCGGCAAAGGCGCGGACGCCGTGCGCCGAGCCTCCCGCGATGTCGTCCACCTTGAATGAGACGCTTTGGCCTTGCGGCGTTGTGCACTCGCCGATCTGCTCGATGACCGGGTCGCCGTCCTCGTCCTCGGCGGCAGTGAACACGCAGTCGAACCGGAACTCTTCCGACGCGACATCGAAGAGTGCCGGCCCGCCGGCGGCCACGCTGAGCGGACGCAACCGAAAGCGATAGACGAGTCCGTCGGAGAACCGGGCATTCGCCGGCGCGAAGGGCAGGGTGTTCATCACCATCACGAGGTGCCCCGGTCGCTCGGGACTCGGGAATGCGTAGACGTCCGTGATATCGGCGATCGGCGTCGCTATCGCCCGCGGCCCCGAAATGTGATCGGACATGGACCGCCCGGTCTCAGTCGGCGGCTTCGGCGAGCAGCGGAGCCAGCGCCGGCTGCTGCAGGAGCTCCCCCGCCCTCGGATCATCCAACACCCGCTGGAAAGCGTCGTTCACCCGCTCCGCCTTCCGGATCTCCTTCACCGTGCCGCCGTAGTTCCGTGCGTATGCCGCCGCCGTGACCTGCGCGCCCATGACGAACTCCTTCACGGCTGTCGCGGTCGGCAGGCCATCGTAACCCTCGACGTGCCGGAAGATTGCGTCGAAGAGCTCAAGGTCGGACCCGACGTGAAGAAGTCGACCATGTATGCGTCCCACGAACCATCGAAGCTCGTGGCGAACAGAAGGCGAGTGTCGTCGTCGAAGAGCACGAAACGCGCCTCGTGAATCGACGTGATCGCCATGTTGTGCTCTCCCGGCCGGTACCCCGGGTGATTCTGCAGGTCCTGCAGGCTCTGTCGAAGCTCGGCACCGTGGCCGGGGATGACATGGAAGAACAAGCTGAACTCGCTCGTCGGACCGGACGTCGCGCCATGGCGACCGCTACCAGGCTCCACCACCGTCATGTGCCCACCCTTGCATCAACGTGCCTGTCAGCGCTCACGCCGCGGAGGCTAACAGGCTGCTTGGAAGGCGGATTGCGGCCCTCCCACCATCGAGATTCTGCTGCGGTCGTTTTGTGGCTCGGCACGCAACCAAGCCTCCTGACAGCAGATCACCGTGGTCAGCCGCTTCAGCACCGGTGCCCACGACCACCCCCCTGAGCCTCAGGTGTCGAGTTCTGCCAACCAACGCAAGGCGCGCAGCCCTGGTGCAAAGAAGTACTCCCCTCCCCGCACAACAACGAATTGTGGAAGACCGTGTAGCCGACGGCGGATTGGCTGATTCGGCATCGTGAATTGACCGGGTCCGTTTCGCTGGCCCGTGATTGGATCGCTGTCCCCGGCCGTTCCGAAAAAGCGACTGTCATTGACCCATTCGGACTGGACGAACTCGAATTGCCGATCCAGATGAGCCCCAACGAAGACAAATGCCAGCCCTCGGTCGGCGCCGTCGTCCTCCAAGACGCCGGCAGGGAGCAACGGTCCATAGCTGGTGCCCCGACGGATCATTCGGTGGAGGCGTGGGACGCCGGTGACGACCGAATCGCGTGGATTCATCCGCCGAATGTGTGAACCCGGTGGTGTTTTCAGCCCTCTCGGATCGTCGTGCTCATACAGGAAATCGTTGTTGCGCTTGAGGTCGGCTCCGAGTTCGGGGTCGTCTCCCACGGGGGAAACCGCGAGCGGTGCACCGCTTCGCCAGCGCCCCATCAGCTTCGCGGCCAGGAGTTCCTCGTCTTCGGGGCTCGACGAGTTCATCTTCAGGAATTGGCGAAATGCTGCCACACGCTGATGCAGCTTCCGGAAGACGACGTAGGTTCCGTTGCGACCGAGAATCTCCGGCTGAGGCATCGGTGGAACGTCTCCCGTCTCGTCCTCATAGCCCAGAAAGAACTCGCCCGCCTTGAGGGGCGGCTCGTTCGAGTTGGACCCCTCGATGCCGCTTCCCTCGATTGCCGGCTGGCCCATGCCGTCCTTGTATCCGAATGCTTCCTTTTCTCCCGGGAGCGAGTAGCAATCGAGACTCCAGATGGCGCTGATGCCGGCCATGTTCTCGTATGCGTTCCTCGCACGTGCCATCACGACCTCGAGTCGTGCCGCGTCCGGTGAAAGTGCGCTGATCGCAACATGCACGTCCTCGGTCCCGAATGGCTTCTCCCAGTTCTTGGGGTCGTTCTCCCCCAAGTCGCCGAGCTGAGCCGCGCGGGCCGCCATGCCCTGCTTGAACTCCAGTGGAAAGCTGTCGAGGGCCTCCCCCGGTAAGCCCAAAGCCCTGAGACCTTGGAACGAAATGGCGACGCTGACCCAGGCCTCGTCGGCGACATGAGCGGGATCAGTAGCGGCGGCGACGACCGGAGCCAACCGTCCAAGCAGCTCGCGACCGGCGTGTCGGTCGTCGATGCGGAAGAAGAGATACGTTCCGACGTACGGCGACGGCCTTGGATGAATTGCGCCGCTCTGGATGTCGGCGAGCTCAAGCACCAGGCGTCCGTCCCGACTTCATTGCAGTGTCCGGCAGTCCGCCGCTTCGCCGAGCAGAGGATTGAGTGCGGGATGGCGAGCGCCTGCTCCACCTCTGGGTGCCCGACAATCTTTGGATGGCTGTCCCAGGTGAGAACTCGTGAGGTCTGAAGGACAGCTTTTCTCCCTGGTCACAGCCACTTTGAGAAAGTGTAACGCTGAGATACCTGTGGCCGCGTCGGCCATCCTGCCGACCAAGTTCTCTCTGGATTTTGTTTGGCCCTGCCATTCGGTCCGGTCCTTGGAGTGGCACGCACGGTGTTCTTGCTGATCGCGATGGCCTGCTGATACGAAAGCACCTCGCCGCCACAGAGGTGCTTCGGACGCCGATCCTGTGGCACACCTGTGGAACGGGGTGTGGCGCGTATGGCCGAAAACCCCTCCTCGGGCCAAAACCAGGCTCGAACATTTTGTCAACGAATACAAGGCGAAATCAGTGGAGCTGACGGGATTTGAACCCGTGACCCCCTCGTTGCGAACGAGGTGCTCTGCCAGGCTGAGCTACAGCCCCTTGCGGGAAGGGAATTGTACCGAGGGGCCATTGGCAGGCCAGATCGCGGCGCTAGTTGACCCGTTTCTCGTGACCGGCCCACTCCTTGTCACGCAGGACGTACTTCTGGATCTTGCCGGTCGACGTCTTTGGTAGCTCGGTGACCACCTCGACCTGGTCCGGCGCCTTGAAATGAGCCAATCGCGCCCGGACGTGCTCGATGATCTCTCCGGCTCAGTCGAGGCGCCCTCCTTGAGGACGACGAAGGCCTTGGGACGTTCACCCCACTTCTCATTGGGCACTGCAACGACCGCGGACTCCAGCACATCGGGGTGGGAGGCGATCGCCCGCTCCACCTCGATGGTCGAGATGTTCTCGCCGCCCGAGATGATGATGTCCTTCGACCGATCACGGAGATCGATGTAGTTGTCGGGGTGCCAGACGGCGATGTCACCCGAGTGGAAGTAGCCACCGCGGAAGGCGTCATCGGTCGCCTCGGGGTTGTCGAAGTAGCCCTTCATGACGTTGTTGCCCCTCATCACGACCTCGCCCATGGCCGTGGCGTCACGGGCGATGTCTCCTCATGTCGTCATCGACCACCCGAGTCGGTTCCGCGGTCACAAAGGAAACGCCCTGCCGGGAGAGGAACCGGGCCCGCTCCGCAGGTGACATATCGGCAACGCCGGGCTGGATCTCACAGACGGTGTGCGGGCCGTAGGTCTCGGTCAGCCCGTAGACGTGGACGATGTTGGCGCCCAGAGCCCGCTGAGGCTCTCGATGAGTGAGGGAGAGGGCGGGGCACCGGCGGTGGTCACGGTGAGCGGCCGCTCCAGAGGACGGGCGTCGGGATGGTTGACCATGCCGATCAGAACCGTCGGCGCCGCGTTGAGATGTGTGACTCCCTGTGTCGTGACGAGACGCCAGATCTCGCCAGGGTCGACCACCCGCAGGCCGATATGGGTCCCACCCATGGCGGTCACACCCCATGTTGTGCACCAGCCGTTGCAGTGGAACATGGGCAGAGTCCAGAGATAGACCGACTCGGGCGAGTGCCGTGAGTGGATCATCTCGGCGAGGGCATTGAGATAAGCGCCCCGATGCGTGTACATCACACCTTTGGGCCGACCGGTGGTGCCCGAGGTGTAGTTGATGGAGATCGTCCGTTCCTCGTCGTCCACCGTCCAGGGCAGCGGCTCGTCGCTCCCTCGTTCCAGGAACGTCTCCCACGACACGGTCTCGAATGGCACCTCGACACCGGAGTCGTCGATCGACACGATCTCGCCGACCGTGGCCAGATCGCCGACGATCGGGGACAGCTTGGCCAGGAACTCGGAGTCACCAACCAGGAGCTTGGACCCGGAGTGGTCGAGGATGTATCTGATCTCCTCAGGTGAGAGACGTATGTTGACCGCCACCAGCACCGCCCCGAGAAGGGGGACCGCGAAATGCGCCACCAGCATCTCGGGGATGTTGGGGCATAGGAAGGCGACCCGGTCGCCCTGCCCGACACCGGAGGCTTCGAGAGCACGGGCCACCCTGGTGGTGAGCGCGGCCATCTCCTGATAGGTGAGATCCCGGTCGCGGTACGTGATCGCCGGTCTTCTCCCCGAAGACCATCGCGGCGCGTTCCAAGAAGGAGAGAGGAGTCAGTTCGGTGCGGTAGACGGGTGGTGTGGTCATCAAGTCCGATCGGACCAGACCGGCTGGCGCTTGCCGAGGAAGGCGCTCATGCCTTCCTGGGCGTCCGCGGTGGCGGCGTTGCCCGCCATGATCGGCTCGGTGACCTCGTAGGCGGCGGTCTCGGTCAGTTCCGCCTGGGCGTAGTAGGCATGTTTCCCGGTGGCGATTGTCTTCGACGAGAAGCGGAGGATGCTCTGGGCCAGCTCGTCGACCGCCTCGTCTAGCCGATCGGCAGGAACCGCCTGGTTGATCAGCCCCCACTCCACCGCCTGATGCGCGGTGACCGGTTCACCGGTGAGCAGCATCTGCATGGCACGTCTTTTGCCCCACCGCCCGGCTCACCGGGACCAGCGGCGTGGAGCAGAACAACCCGATGGAGACACCCGGCGTGGCGAACCACGCGTCGACGGACGCGATAGCGAGGTCACACGAGGCCACCAGCTGGCAGCCGGCGGCGGTGGCCACGCCCTGCACCTTGGCGATGACTGGCTGTGGTAACGCATGGATCCCCTCCATCATGCGGGTGCAGGTGGCGAAGAGCTCGACGTAGTAGTCGTCGGGGCGGTCGACCATCTCGGCAAGATCGTGACCTGCGGAGAAGGCCGGTCCCTCGGCCCCGAGCACAACCACCCCGGTTTCGGCGGCACCGCCTCGAGTGCCTTGATCAGGGTCCGCAGCATCTCGAGGCTGAGGGCATTGCGTTTCTCCGGCCGGGCCAGGGTGATGGTGGCGATGCGGTCGTCGACTTCGAGACGAACTCCGTCGAGCTGCATGCCCGGCATCCTACGCAGCCGCCTCCGCTCGCCCCGGGCTATCCCCGCAGGTCCTGCCGCAGACGTTCCTGGACCACGGTGGCGGTGAGGTCGGAGCGGGAGCGCTCGACGAGGGCGCGGGAAACGTCGGTGGTGCGGCGGAGGCCGTTGGTCATACCGTCGGGGTAGTCCATCTCGGCAAGCAGGTCGACGATCTGGTCCATCGCGTCCAGCGTTGTCTGGGCCTTGTTCGATGTCTCCTGCCCGGAGGAGGTCGAGCAGACGCCGGCGCAACTCCCCCACCGCCTCCCCAAGACCGTGGAGGAAGGGGACAGGGTCGATGCCGAGCTCGGCGAAGCCTGGAACCGGCTCACTCCGGAACAGCGCTTCGGTGATCCGTGCCTCCGCGTACTCCTTGGCGGCATCGGAGATGAAGCCGGCATGGAGTATGTCGGGATGGTCGGCAAGTCCAGCCGTGATGTCCGTCAGGATCGCCCCGGCCTCTGAGATGAGCCCGGCGGCTTGGTCCCACTCGCCACGATGAAGAGCGCGGATCCCGTTGGCCGATGACCGGATCACCTTCCTCGAGCCGGTGATTCCCTTCTCGGCCGCGAACCGGGCGTCGAGAACGGCTCGGGCATCGTCGGCGAATCGGGGCCCATCGCCTACTGGGCGATGACTTTGATCTGAGTGTCGTCCCACTCGGCGGGACGCTCGGACACATGGGTGACCTTGAGTCGCCACTGACGCTGCTGCTTCATCTGGCGCAGGGCCGCCACGTAAAGGACGATCAGTGAATCGATGAAGAGATGCACCAGAAGCAGTGCCAGCGAGTTCTGCGACAGGGCCAGCCCGGCGGTGAGCAGGGCCAGGAACCCGAGTACCGTGAAAGTGCGGCGACGACGGAGGCGGATGACGTCCCGCTGACCCACGGCCTTCCGGTCGTACGGCCGCTTCTGAACGTCAGCCATCAGATGGCTCCAGCGATCGAATTCCTCAGTCGAGTTCTTGGGTGAGTTTTGCCGGTCGCCGAACACCGAAGGCAGGAGATAGACACTCCACACAGCCGCTATCA
>CAWKEI010000017.1:0-52559 GCA_963848695.1 uncultured Acidobacteriota bacterium | reverse complement strand
GTGGGGGGTGATGTTTCTCAGGCTTCTACTTTTGATGGGGGGTCTGGTTTGTTGTTGTTGGTGGGGGCGGGGGATCAGATGTTTTCGGGTGCGGCGACGGCGACGGTGGGGTCGTTGCCCAATGTGGAGGTGGTGAAGCCGTCGGGGGTGTTGAGCTTGGTGGGGACGATCCGTACTACCCGCAACTGGACTCACAGCTCGGGGGTGGTCGATCCGGGGGTTTCGACGGTGGTCTTCGCTGGGACTTTGACGGTTGGTGGTAGTCAGGCTTTTGCTGGGGTGGTGATCCGGGGGGCGGTGACGGTTCCGGGGGGTTCTGATCAGGTGTGGGGGTCGTTGTCGATGCCTTCGGCGGTGGCGTTGACGGTGAACGGTTCGGTGCTGGTGGGTGGGGCGGCGGTTTTGACTGACGGGTCGATCGCCGGGACCGGGTCGGTGTCGGTGGGGGGTGATGTTTCTCAGGCTTCTACTTTTGATGGGGGGTCTGGTTTGTTGTTGTTGGTGGGGGCGGGGGATCAGATGTTTTCGGGTGCGGCGACGGCGACGGTGGGGTCGTTGCCCAATGTGGAGGTGGTGAAGCCGTCGGGGGTGTTGAGCTTGGTGGGGACGATCCGTACTACCCGCAACTGGACTCACAGCTCGGGGGTGGTCGATCCGGGGGTTTCGACGGTGGTCTTCGCTGGGACTTTGACGGTTGGTGGTAGTCAGGCTTTTGCTGGGGTGGTGATCCGGGGGGCGGTGACGGTTCCGGGGGGTTCTGATCAGGTGTGGGGGTCGTTGTCGATGCCTTCGGCGGTGGCGTTGACGGTGAACGGTTCGGTGCTGGTGGGTGGGGCGGCGGTTTTGACTGACGGGTCGATCGCCGGGACCGGGTCGGTGTCGGTGGGGGGTGATGTTTCTCAGGCTTCTACTTTTGATGGGGGGTCTGGTTTGTTGTTGTTGGTGGGGGCGGGGGATCAGATGTTTTCGGGTGCGGCGACGGCGACGGTGGGGTCGTTGCCCAATGTGGAGGTGGTGAAGCCGTCGGGGGTGTTGAGCTTGGTGGGGACGATCCGTACTACCCGCAACTGGACTCACAGCTCGGGGGTGGTCGATCCGGGGGTTTCGACGGTGGTCTTCGCTGGGACTTTGACGGTTGGTGGTAGTCAGGCTTTTGCTGGGGTGGTGATCCGGGGGGCGGTGACGGTTCCGGGGGGTTCTGATCAGGTGTGGGGGTCGTTGTCGATGCCTTCGGCGGTGGCGTTGACGGTGAACGGTTCGGTGCTGGTGGGTGGGGCGGCGGTTTTGACTGACGGGTCGATCGCCGGGACCGGGTCGGTGTCGGTGGGGGGTGATGTTTCTCAGGCTTCTACTTTTGATGGGGGGTCTGGTTTGTTGTTGTTGGTGGGGGCGGGGGATCAGATGTTTTCGGGTGCGGCGACGGCGACGGTGGGGTCGTTGCCCAATGTGGAGGTGGTGAAGCCGTCGGGGGTGTTGAGCTTGGTGGGGACGATCCGTACTACCCGCAACTGGACTCACAGCTCGGGGGTGGTCGATCCGGGGGTTTCGACGGTGGTCTTCGCTGGGACTTTGACGGTTGGTGGTAGTCAGGCTTTTGCTGGGGTGGTGATCCGGGGGGCGGTGACGGTTCCGGGGGGTTCTGATCAGGTGTGGGGGTCGTTGTCGATGCCTTCGGCGGTGGCGTTGACGGTGAACGGTTCGGTGCTGGTGGGTGGGGCGGCGGTTTTGACTGACGGGTCGATCGCCGGGACCGGGTCGGTGTCGGTGGGGGTGATGTTTCTCAGGCTTCTACTTTTGATGGGGGGTCTGGTTTGTTGTTGTTGGTGGGGGCGGGGGATCAGATGTTTTCGGGTGCGGCGACGGCGACGGTGGGGTCGTTGCCCAATGTGGAGGTGGTGAAGCCGTCGGGGGTGTTGAGCTTGGTGGGGACGATCCGTACTACCCGCAACTGGACTCACAGCTCGGGGGTGGTCGATCCGGGGGTTTCGACGGTGGTCTTCGCTGGGACTTTGACGGTTGGTGGTAGTCAGGCTTTTGCTGGGGTGGTGATCCGGGGGGCGGTGACGGTTCCGGGGGGTTCTGATCAGGTGTGGGGGTCGTTGTCGATGCCTTCGGCGGTGGCGTTGACGGTGAACGGTTCGGTGCTGGTGGGTGGGGCGGCGGTTTTGACTGACGGGTCGATCGCCGGGACCGGGTCGGTGTCGGTGGGGGGTGATGTTTCTCAGGCTTCTACTTTTGATGGGGGGTCTGGTTTGTTGTTGTTGGTGGGGGCGGGGGATCAGATGTTTTCGGGTGCGGCGACGGCGACGGTGGGGTCGTTGCCCAATGTGGAGGTGGTGAAGCCGTCGGGGGTGTTGAGCTTGGTGGGGACGATCCGTACTACCCGCAACTGGACTCACAGCTCGGGGGTGGTCGATCCGGGGGTTTCGACGGTGGTCTTCGCTGGGACCGAACTGGCTTCGGTGGCCGGGATGACATTCTCGAACATCACGGTCGACGGCGGTGCACCGACTAGCGGTGTAACCCTCGTTCAGGGCCCGCTCACGGTCAACGGCACGCTCACCCTGGCGAGTGGAAGGATCACGACGGGCGGGAGCAAGGTCGTGATCACATCGACCGGCAACGTCGTCCGCACGAACGGGCACGTCTTCGGTGATCTGCAGAAGTACGTCCCGACCGGGTCGGCCTTGACCATCGCATTCGAGATCGGCGACGCGACGTCGTATGCACCGGTCATCGTGTCCTTCGGAAACGTAAGTATGAGCGGCGAGCTCATCGCGGGACGGACATCGGCGATCACGCCGACATCGCCAACTCGGGGGTCTCGCCAACGAACAGCGTGAACCGCTGGTGGACGCTCACGAACTCAGCAATCGGATTCGACCATTACGACATAGGTCTAAATTTCCTTGCCAGCGATGTCGACCCGGGATCCGACACCAGCGCCTTCGCCGTTTCCAAGCTGGACGGTGTCGTGTGGGCGCAGCCAATTGTGCTGACGCGGGCGGCAACCAGCATTGAGTCGGGCGGCCTCACCACGTTCAGCGAGTTCGTCGCCGGCGAACCGGTGGTGGACGTCGGGGTGTCGATCGCTGGCTCACCCGAACCGGTCGCTGTCTCAGGCACGATTATCTACACGCTCACAGTGGAAAACGCCGGCCCGGCCCTGGCGTCGAACGTAGCCCTCACCGACCCGCTGCCCGCCGGTCTCGCTTACCTGTCAGCCGACAGCTCCCAGGGAAGTTGCACGGAGGCGAGCGCAACCGTTACCTGTGTCCTGGGCGATCTATCCGGAGGCTCGACCGCGACCGTCACTATCCGGGCCACCGCCTCGACGCCTGGCACCGTCATCAACACGGTCACGGCCACTACGTCCCAAACCGACCTCGACCCGATCAATGACACAGCGTCATGGACCAGCCACATACAAACGGTGTCCGATCCTCCTGCTCCGAATCTTCCTTCCTCTGGAACGTTCGCGGATGTCCCGATCAGCTTTTGGGCGTATCCGTCTATCGAAGCGCTATTCGACGCGGGCCTGACACAGGGCTGCGCTATGACTACGGACGGGACTCGGCTCTATTGCCCGAACACCCCTATGACTCGAGCGGAGATGGCCGCTCTCCTGACCCGTGGCCTCGATCTGCCTTCCGCCCCGACAAGCGAATTCTCCGATGTGCCAGCTGATGCCTGGTACGGGGATGCCGTTAGCCGATTGGCCGCCGCCGGCATTACCAGGGGATGTGCACCAGGCCTTTTCTGTCCCGGCAGCGTGGTGACTCGGGCAGAGATGGCCCTCTTCCTGAGCCGGGGTCTCGATCTGCCTTCCGCTCCGTCAAGCGAATTCTCCGATGTGCCAGCTGATGCCTGGTACGCGGATGCGGTCGGCCGATTGGCCGCCGCCGGCATCACTAGGGGATGTGGGCCGGGCTTCTTTTGTCCGAACAGCCCTGTGAGTCGGGCAGAGATGGCCGTGTTCCTGACCCGTGCTCTAAACATCGCGGTCTTTTAGCAGGCGCATCCAACGACCCCGCAGAGTTCCACGACACGCCGGATTAGGTCATAGGTGCCTTCTTGAGGGGCGACACCCGTCCGCGGTGCCAAGCGTGACGGCTAGGTCGACACATTGCGGCGTAAAACGATGTACCCAAGAGCACCTGAGATGAAGGAAGCGGTCAGGATTCCGATCTTGGCATATTGCGTCAGGGGTGGTGTCAGCGCCAGTTCGGCAATGAAGACCGAAACCGGTGAACCCCATCCCGGCGAGTAGTCCTGCGCCGACGATGCCCGTCCAGGTCACACCTGTGGGAAGAGCCGCGGCGCCGGTCCGGACAGCAATTGTCGTCGCCGCCAGTATCCCAAGAGGCTTGCCGACCACCAAGCCCACACCGATGCCCCAGGCAACCGGTGAGGTCGCGAGGTGAAACCGAGTGGACGTTGGTCCGCGTTTGGTCCGCGCCATCCTCTCAGGATGGAATTTGTTCCGCCGCCCAGATTGTGTTGGCGGGACTCCGGCACCTCGATGGTCCTGCGCCACGGAGCGAGTGTCGGCTGAAGAACCCGGCGATCAACGCCCCGACTTCCATCGCTCAGTATCCCCGCGGTCTGCGGTGTCGGTCTCGGACCGGAAGCCGACCAGATCGTCGCCGTGGACGGCTACTCGGAAGTGATGGCCGTTCTCCCGCTCCGAGGTCAGCCGATCCGGTAGAGACGGGCTGCGTTGCCACCGGATATGGCGGCTCGGTCGGCGTTGTCGAGGCCCTCGGTCGCGGCGATCAGCCCCAGCGGGTCGGTCTCGCTCATGTCGAATGGGAAGTCCGTGCCCAATAGGACTCGGTCGACTCCCACCACGTCTATCAGGTGCCGCAGATACAGCGGTTGGAAGATCACCGTGTCGTAGTGGAACATCTTCAGGTAGTGACTGGGAGGGTGGTCGGGGATGCGGGACCTGGTCTCGGGTCGCACTTTCCAGGTGTGGTCGGAGCGGGAGGCGTAAAACGGCAGATAGCCACCCCCGTGGACGAGGACGATCGTGATCCCGGGATGCTCCTCGAACAACCCGCTGAAGATCATCCGGGTGGCGGCCACCATTGTCTCGAGCGGGTTGCCGATGCAGTTGACGAGGAAGTAATCCCCCAAGCGCTGACTCTCCGGGTAGCCGTTCGGGTGGAGGATCACGGGGATACCCTTGGCTTCGACGGCGGCCCAGAAGGGTCGGAAGCCCGGATGGTCGAGACTGCGGCCGTCGACAGTCCCCCCGATCTGTAGGCCCCTGAACCCCAACTCGTCGATCACCCGGTCCATCTCGGCGATCGCCAGGTCGACATCCTGAAGAGGCACGTTCGCCCCCAGGGGAACGAACCGCTGGGGGTAGGCGGCCGCGGCCGCGGCCAGATTGTCGTTCTGGATCCGTGCCGCCTCGGCCGCGGCCCGGGGAGGAGCCCAGTAGAAGTACTCGGAGACGAAAGTAGAGAGCCCTTGGATGTCGATACCCATCCGGTCCATGTGCTCGATGCGTGCCGCCGGCTCGGTGAGGAGGGGCATGATGGCAGGCAACATCTTGGCGTTTTGTGCCGCCGAGTCCGCACCCATGTAGAGGTCGTAGGGCTCGGATTCCGGGCGGCAAAACGGCTTGACCATTGCGCTGCTGACCGGGGTGGCGAGATGACAGTGGATGTCGATGGTGGCCATGGGCTCGGGTCGGCTGGGGCTGGGCCGCACGTCATCGCCCCCTGTACGGGTTCGACCGGGAGACGAGATTACATTCGACTGGTTCCTCGAGCCCCGATCGGTGACCGTCTAAGCAAAACAACGAACTAACCCAGCGGGATGAGGCGCGGTACTCGGAGTCCAGGCCGGTTCGCCGGTCTCGCTGATGTGGGGGCGGTCGGCGGCGGTGACCCAGAAACCGACCAGTGAGGCCGCTATGTCTGGGTGCGGGTTGAAGGCCCGATGCACCACCCCGATCGGCTCGGTGTAGACATCGCCTGCCGAGTAGTGCTCGCTCATCCCCTCGTACTGGAGAGTGATGATGCCGCGGAGCAGGACGAAGTAGACGACACCATTGTGGATATGCCAGGACGCAGTTTGTCCAGGGTTCAGCTCGGAGAGCTGGATGTTGATCCGCGCCTCCGGGTCTCGGGGGAGTCGGGCTTCGACCTCGTCGAGGAGAACCTGGCGTATGTGGCGGCCGCCCTCGGGCACGAGCCCCGTGATCTGAAGGGCGAGGGTGGCTGGGTCTACGGTGAATCCGGTCATGTCATTCTCCTTCTGCCGGCGGAATCCGACCGGTCCGGGTTCGATTCATCCATCGGTCGCCTAAGACAAGAGGACGATGATGGCGCCCATCAGCACCAGGACCGCTCCTCCGAAGAACCGCGGGTTCATCCGCTCGAACGGCTGGCGGAACATGATCGGCACCAGGGCGATGACGAAGAGCACCGACAGCTGTTGGATGGTGATCGCTATGGCGATGGTGGTGAGATCGAACGACAGCCATTGTGATGACACCGCGATCGCCCCGCAAAGACCACCGAACAGCCATCCAGCGAACCGCGGTGGCAGGCACCGGTCCCCCCATCTCCGGTGACCGCGAGCAGCAACGCATAGACCACCACGCTGGAGGCCAGACCGATTGCCAGGCCCTCCGACCGGCTGATCGAATCTCTCCAGACCGAGACGGATCAAGAGGGGCGTCGATCCCCAGATCAACGCCACCCCGAGCCCGAACCAGGGCCGGCGCCACTCGTCGGATCCCGAGACCCTTCCACTCAGAGAGATCAACGCCACCCCGACAACGGCGAGCAGCACACCCCCGGCGATTGCCACGGTAAGAGGCTCGTCGAGAGCGACCGCCGCCACCAGGGTGCCGATGATGGGCGCTGACGAGACCAGAGCTCCAGTGCGGGCGACGCCGATTGTCTGCTGGCTGAGAGCGAGCAGCGTCCAGCCTCCGACGAAGTGGAACAGTGTGGTCACGCCGAAGATCACAACGGCTGACAATGGCGCCGAGAGAAGCAAGCCGAGGTCGCCGAGGAGGGCGAACCGAACCAGCAGGACGACCTCGACTGCGACCAGGAACCCGAAAGCGGTTCGGTAGGCATCGAGGACTTGGTTTGCCTTCCTATTGGAAACCTGGAGGAAGGCAAAACCGATCGCCGCCACCAGGGCCCAGAGGGCCCCGTTCAATCGACTTCGCTCAGTGCCTCGGCGATGGCTTCGACCGTCGCCCCACCATGCGCGGCACCGAACCCAAGGACCACCACGTCGATCCCCGCTTCGAACATTGCCGCCGCACGGATTGCTACCTCGGCCGGGTCGGGGTCAGGGGCGACCGAGAGATGGCTCGAACAGGAGATCTCTTCCGGGTCCCGTCCAACGTCCTGGCAATGACGCCACAACACGTCCCGGAGCCGGAGCCACTCGTCCTTTTCCTCCTCGACGAAGAGAGCGTCCCACATCGATGCGAACCGGGCGACCAGCCGAAGCGTTCGCTTCTCGCCCCTGCCCCCGATCACTATCGGTGGGCGCGGCTGCTGGATGGGCTTGGGCTCGTTCCGCGCATTGCTGAGATGGAAGAAGCGACCGTCGAAGTTCGAGTGCTCCTCGGTCAGCAGGAGGTGGATGACTTCGGTTCCCTCCTCGAAGCGGGTCATCCTCTCGTCGACGGTGCCGAGGTCGAGTCCGTAGGCGTCGGCCTCGAGGTCGTACCAGCCGGCGCCAAGACCGATCTCGAGGCGGCCCCCCGACACGATGTCGAGCGATGACGCCATCGACGCCAGCACGGCTGGATGCCGGAAATGCATGCCGGTGACCATGGTCCCCACTCGAATCCGCTTGGTCGCCTGGGCCAGGGCGGACACGGTCACCCACGCCTCGAGACAGGGCCCATCGGTGTCGCCCCGAATCGGGTAGAAGTGGTCGAAGTTCCAGGCCGACTCGTAGAGGTCGATCTCGTCGGCCGCCTGCCACACCTCCAGCATCTGGTCCCACGTGGTGTGGTGGGTCGGTGTCTTCACCGCATAACGAGCCATCTCATCCTCCTGCTTCGGCCTCGAGGGTGTGTGAAAACGATGGCAGAGAGCTCGCCCGCACTCACAGATCACGTCAATCTGGCCTGACACGAAGCGGCCACACCGGCGATCTATTGCACCCCTCGAGGCGATGTTATATCGTGCGGACCCAGTCCAGCAATCGATTGCGAGACCGCCGAGGAGGAGCGGGATGCGACGGAGCCCACGGGGCGGATCGAAGGGATACTTGTCGGCGTGACCTCGGGTCGGCGGCGCGCCAATGTCTTTTTCGGCTCGAACCAGGGTCCGGACCAGATGGCCCTCAGGATCGATAGCGCGCGGGAGCGATCGACTCGACCTCTGGTTGCCTCGGTCCGTGATCTCAAGGTCTTTTTCCAGACCAGGGCGGGATTGGTGCATGCCGTCGACGGTGTCTCCTTCGAAATTCGGGACGGGGAGACTCTCGGATTGGTCGGCGAGACGGGTTGCGGTAAGAGCGTGACCGCCCGGTCCTTCAACCGGCTGGTTCCCACCCCGCCGGGAGTTTATGCCGGGGGTCAGGTTCTCTTCTGGTACTCGATGACAAAGGACGATGGCGGAGAGCCGATCGACTATCTCGAGCAGCCCATCGACCTCCTCACGATCACGGACGAGGAGATGCGGGATATACGCGGCGACCGTATCGCCATGATCTTCCAAGATCCCGGAAAAGCGCTCAACCCGGCACTCTCGATCCGGACCCAGATCGCCGAGGTCTTCCACCAGCACCGATCCGAGGAGATCCTGCGGTCTCTGGGGCCACGGGTTCCCCGCATCATCCGCCGCGCTGCCCGGCAGCAGGCCAGCGCATTCGAGCGATTCCTCCTCAACATTCCTCCGTTTCGCTCCAAGGCGGAGAAGCTCAACGAGAAGATCGACGAGCTGGTAGCGAACGCGCTGAGCGAGGTTCAAATCCCCAATCCTCGCAAGATCATGAACAGCTACCCCCATGAGCTGTCCGGGGGCATGAAACAGCGTGTACTTATCGCACAGGCGCTCGCGTGCAATCCGGACCTCCTCATCGCGGATGAGCCCACGACCGCACTCGACGTCACCATTCAGGCTCGGATCCTCGAGCTGATCGCCGAGCTGCAGGAGCGGCTCGAGACTTCCGTCCTCTACATCAGCCACGACCTGTCCCTGGTCAAGGAGATCTGTGACCGCGTGGCGGTGATGTACGCGGGTCGGATAGTGGAAACCGGCACCACCGAGGAGGTCTTCCGCAATCCAAGGCATCCATACACCCGTGGGCTGATGGCCGCGGTTCCCTCTGCCGCCCATCGACGAGGCGAGCTGGCCTCCATCGTCGGGAACGTCCCTGAGCTCGTGGATCCTGAGCCGGCGTGCCGGTTCAACACGAGATGCCCCTACGCGGTCGAGATCTGTCGGACCACCGACCCGCGGACTATCGACATCGGGGCGAGCCACTCGGTCGCCTGTTTTGCATACGAGGTTGATGACACCGACGTCGTGCTCCCCAGGCTCGAAGCGTGGGTGTCGTGACTTCGCTTCGTGCCGAACAGGAAACGAGTGAGCGTTCCACGGCCAAGCGCTCGGTGATCTCACTTCGGGGAGTCGAGAAGCACTTCCCGGTGAAGGAGGGCACCCTGCAGCGGGTCGTAGGTCAGGTCAGGGCCGTCGACGGCGTGTCCTTTGAGGTCCGCCCTGGAGAGACCGTGGGCCTCGTGGGCGAGTCGGGGTGTGGCAAGACGACACTCGGCCGGTGTATCAGCGGGCTCACGCAGGTGACCGGGGGCAAGATCTACTTCAGGCTGTCCGACGGGGATGCGGCCCGCCTCGACGCGATCGACGCCACCCCCGCGCCCGAGCGCACCCGCGAGCAGCTCAGAGAGCTGCAGCGAATCGACGACGACCACCGGATCGACGAGCTCTCAGGCAAGGCCTGGAGGACATACCGCCGCAACTGTCAGGTCGTGTTCCAGGATTCGTTCAGCTCCCTCAATCCCAGACAGCTGGTGAAGGACATCGTTGGGCGACCTCTCCGCGTCTGGAATGAGGCCTCAGGAGAGGAGCTCACGAAGCGTGTCGTCTCACTGCTCGAGAGCGTGGGACTCGGGCGAGGGCATCTGTATCGATATCCGCATCAGTTCTCCGGTGGCCAGCGGCAAAGGATCTCGATTGCCCGCGCTCTCGCGCTCGATCCCGAGTTCATCGTGCTCGACGAGCCCACCTCGTCGCTGGACGTGTCGGTGCAGGCTCAGATCCTCAATCTCCTCTACGACTTGCAGCGGGAGCGCGGGCTCACCTACCTCTTCATCAGCCACAACCTCGGAGTGGTTCGGCTGATGAGCGATCGCATAGCTGTCATGTATCTGGGAAAGGTCGCCGAGCAGGGCACGGCCAAGGAGTTGTTCGAGGATCCCCGGCACCCGTACACCGAGGCGCTGCTCGCCGCCAACCCCGACATCAACGCAACAGTATCCGGGATGAAGGGGCTGCACGGACACGTGCCCGATCCGGCCAACCCGCCCGAGGGGTGCCGATTTCACACCCGTTGCCCGGTGGTCACACCGGCATGCGGCTGGGAGGTCGACGACGCCGTCAGCTGGCTGCAAGATCACGAGGCCTTGTCCGAAGGTCTCGCCGGCGTGGAACGCCGCACCAATTTCGACGCGACCTTGGTGTTCCACGACGAGGCAGCGGCGGCATCTGCCGTCGAGGCCTTCCGTCGGGGTGACGTTCCGCCTGCGATGAGGGCGGCGCTGCAGGACATGTCTACCGACGGCAGGAAGGTGAACATCAGGTTCGCCCCGGTTCCGCCGGTCGAGCTCGAGCACATCGGCGACGGTCGCCTCACCGCCTGCATTCTCCACACATCGCGCGGATTGCGGACCTAGCGGACCTTCAGCCGAGGGCGGACCAGAGCAGGCGAACCGCGGCGAATCCGAGCAAGACGAGGACTACCCGCTCGAACGTCTTCTGGTTGATGAGCCTGCCGATGCGTATGCTCTGAGTCAGCGCGCGCGCCGGTAGTGCATGGCGACCGCGCCGCTGCGGAGCGGCTTCGCCGAGACCAGCTCGAGCCGTCGCGTGCTGGGCAGCCCGCTCTGGTACAGGGTCGGGCCGTGGCCGGCGATCCTGGGGTGGACGAGGAACTTGTACTCGTCGATCAGATCCAGCCGGTCCAGCTCGGTCGCGAGCTTGCCGCTACCGAGGAGCACGCCGGCCGGGGTCGCGTCCTTGAGCTTCTGCACGCCCGTGCGCAGGTCGCCGGCGATGTGGTGGCTGTTGGTCCACGGGAAGTCCTTTCGCGTCGACGACACCACGTACTTCGGCTTGGCCTCCAGCTTGACCGCCCACTCGCGCATCGCCGGCGGCGCCTCCTCGTCGCCGCGGGCGACCGCCGGCCAGTAGCTCTCCATCATCTCGTAGGTGACGCGGCCCCACAGCATCGCCCCGCCCTCGTCCATGAGGCGGGTGAAGAAGGCGTGTGTCTCGTCGTCGGCGATTCCCTCCTGGTGGTCGACGCAGCCGTCCAGGGTGACGTTGATGCTGAAGGTCAAGAGTCCCATGCGGCGAGTCTAAGCCATACAATCGCTCGCGGATGTCCTGGCGCCTGCGCTTGTCGGTCGAGCTAGCCAGGGCCCTCAGCAGCGAGCTCGTCGCCGAAGTACCAGGCCTCGGCGATGAGTCCGTCCTCGACACGCCAGAGGCCAACCTCGATGACATCGATGTGACGACCCGTCTCCGGGATCCCGTAGAGCGACCCTGTATGAGTGCCCACGACCTGGAAGATCCCCCAGACCTTGTCGTTCTTGGCAGTCAGGTCGAGAAGGATGTTCTGGCGATCCCGCATCGAATCGTCGTCCATTCCCCCTGGCCCCTGGTGCTCCCACAACTCGCCGATGTGGGTGAACCCGGCCCGGTGACGCTTGAAGCCAGGGGAGAGGAATGGCGCCCTCTCCGACACCTTCGCCGCCCGATAGGCGGCGACGACTGCGAGAGCCAGGGCCTCCTCCTCGGTGCAGGTGCACTCGGTGGACCCGAACAACGAGATGTGGGGATGCTCTACCAATGCCATATCACATCTCCACGATCGGTCGAACCGCTTGCCGGGATTCGAGGGCAGCCAACGCTTCCCCCACCGCCTCGAGGGGATAGACGTGGGTGAGCAAAGGGCTCAGATCAACCTTGCCCGACCGCATCAAAGCGATCATCGCCGGGTACGCGTTCGGGCTGGAGCGAATCCCCATGAGATCGATCTCGTCGAGAGTCAGACGGTCGACGTCGATCTCGGACGGCTTTCCGCCGGTCAGACCGAGGATGGCCACGCGGCCGCCCCGTCGCACCGCACCGAGTGCCTGCGCCGGCACCGCCGGGTTGCCGGTGCAATCGAAGACGTAGTCCACTCCTCGCCCAGCAGAGAGGCGACGAACCCCCGCCACCGGGTCCTCGTCCTCGTAGTCGATGACCTCGTCACACCCCATCTTGGTGGCGAGGTCGAGACGGTTTCCCCGCCCGACCATGATGATCTGGGTCGCTCCCGACGCCGAGGCGACAGCCGCGGACAGCAGACCCAGCAGCCCGGGGCCGAAGATCGCCACGGTGGACCCGGGTAGGAACTCGACCCGCCGCAGGGCGTGCACCGTCAGCGATCCCTGGTTGACCAGGGCGCCCTCGAGGGGGCTGACCGAGTCGGGGAGCTTGTGCAGCATCTGCGCCGGGCGTACCGCGTACTCGGCCAAAGCACCAGGGGCGGTGTGCCCGTAGAGGCGGTACCCCGGGGTGCCGGACTTCTCGCACAGGTTGTACCGGCCCTGCCGGCACATGGGGCAACGCCCGCAGCCGACGTGGTTCTCCGCCACGACCTTGTCACCGGGTTCCAGCTGGAGATCGTCCAGTCCCTCACCGATGGCGACTACCTCACCCGACCACTCGTGACCTATCACGAAGGGCAGCGAGGGCGGCCAGCCCCGCTTCTGGAACGCCCCCTGCACCATCTTGAGGTCGGTGCCGCACAGCCCGCAGGCCCTGACCCTGAGCTGGACCTCCCCGGGCCCGGGCTCCGGGACGTCCACCTCCTCGACGGCGAGGTCGTTCCAATCCCTCAACACCGCGGCGCGCATCGTGCTCATTCCCGGGGCGGGTCCTCGGCGTCGGGCGCTCGCTCGGTCAGGCTCTTCCAAACGTCCTCCACCGAGCTGACGATGTGATCGGCCACTGCGTCGATGATCTCGCGAGCGCGTGCCTCGGTGATCGTGTCGGGGGTGCCGTACCAGCCGGCAGTTGCGACCTCCCTGAAATCCTTCATCACCGGAAACACGTCACGTCGCCGGAACAACGCATGGCCCTCGATGCCCCTGTCGACGAGGTCACCCTCGATGCGCTCTTGCAGTCGAACGAGTGAAGGAGCGTGAGCGAGGACTGCCGCCGTCTCCATGGCTCCGGCGTGGGTGAACTCCATCTCATCCGGGAAGAGTCCGTTGGTGATGACGTGCGCCTCGGCGACGATCACCCGCACCGGCAGCTTCGCCTGGACTCGATCGGCTGCGATGCGGATCGCGGGGCTGTTGCCCTCGTGCCAGTTGACCACGATGACCCGCTCGACGCCCGCAGCCGACAGACCCTCGCACACGTCGAGCATGAGTTCGCCCAGGGTGTCGGGACGTATCGTCAGAGATCCCGGCCAATGCATGTGATACGGGGCAACACCCACCGGCGACAGCGGGAGCACCGGTGCTTCGAGTCCGAGGCCGACCCGGAGGGCGATGGTCAGGGCGGCGATGGCATCGGTGCCGAGGGGGAGATGGCCCCCGTGCTGCTCGATGCTGCCGGTGACGACGATGGCGGTGCCCCTCCCCAGCGCCTCCTGCGCCTGCGGCTGGGTCATGTTGGAGAGGAGCATCTTTTCGAGGTCTATCGGCGTGTTCTCCACGGCTCCTCCCGGCTTGCACAAACGGTTGTCCAGGGGAGCCTAACCCCCGATCCGGGCCGGTGTCAGGTCCGGGCTGCCGTTGAGCCCCTGACTACGAGCTCGGGTGTAACCCATTGCGTCTCCGGGTCCCTCCCCGGGTCGGCGATGGTCTCCAGGAGAAGCCGTGCCGTTCTCGCCCCGAGTTCGTATTGCGATATTCGGACTGTGGTGAGCGGTGGCGAGAAGCGGTCGCTGTAGGGCATGTCGTTGAAACCGACCACGGAAACATCCTCCGGGCACGACCGGCCGCTGGCTCGGATGGCGTCGATCGCCCCCAGGGCGAGCCGGTCGTTGGCAGCGACCACGGCAGAGGTGTCGGGGTGCTCCTCGAGCAACGTCGTAGTGACCCGATAACCCTCCTCCTCGTTCTGGCGCTGGGCGGAGTGGTGACTCCCGGTCAACTGGGCGTCCCGAAGCGTCTCCTCGAAGGCCTTGAGCCGGTTCACGCTGGACGACACATCTTCAGGTCCACCGACGTGGACGATTCTCGTATGACCGAGGGAGAGGAGATGCTCGACGGCCAGCCTCGTGCCGGCATGGTCATCGGGCAACACCGCGCTGATGCCTAGCCCGGCCGCTCGATTGAACAAGACCACCGGGATCCCCTCGTCGATGACGTCGGCGAGGGCGACGTCGTCCTCGCGGGCGACTCCGTACATGAGGCCCTCTGCCTGGGCACCGAGCATGGCAGAGACTTGGGACTCGGCGTGAGAGGGGTCGTCGTCTGTGCTGGCCAGAATCAGCGAATAGCCGACGGCATAAAGGACGTCGCCTGCCCCTCTGGTGATGCCTGCCTGATAGAGGTTGGCCACGTCGGGCACGACCATTCCCACCACCAGAGTGCGACCGGTGCGAAGGGCACGGGCGATCGTGTTGCGGCGATAGCCCAGCCTGCGGGCAACCTCCTTGATCCGCTCCTCGGTGTCCTGGGTGATCCGACCTGCGGCCGCCTGGTCGTTGAGGACGCGCGACACAGTCGAAACATGGACCCCGGCCTCCCTGGCGACATCCCGCAGGGTGGGGGGTCTCGAAGCCCGCGTCTCCCCGTTCCCACCAGCGTTCACGAGGGCGAGGCTAACCGTGTGACTCGCCGCCCATCGGCCGTCACGTCGAGTCCCCGCCGTCATCCCCGTCTCTGGCCGCGGTGACGGTCCGGGAGCAGGCGCCATGAGAAGACGGCCGAGACCGTCAGAACGAGGGCGACGAATCCGAACGCGATGGCCCGTCCTACCCCTTCGAAGAGCGCGCTGACCACAAGCGGCCCGGTGATCAAACCGAGATCTCCCACGAAACGGAAGCGTCCCAGTCGGGCCCCGATCTGCCCCGGTTCGGTGATGTCACCGAGGATCGTGGCAGCCACAGGCACCGCGAAGCTCGCCAAAGACATGATGACGATGGCGCCCAGCCACGCGACCAGGCTGGGCTCGAGGGCGAGGAGCGCCACCCCGGCTGCCTGCCCGATGAGGCCGGGTACCAACGCTGCTTTCCGGGAGATCCTGTCGGACAGCCATCCGCCCAGGAACGTCCCGGCGAAGCGGGCGAGGCCGCCCACACCGAGGGCCAGGCCGATGGCGGCGGTGCCCAGACCGAGGTCGTCGGCTCCGATCAGCGGAACGAGTGTCTGAGGCACCGCTCCCAGAGTTAGGAAGACTGCGAACGACACGCTGTACAGGACCGCCAGCGAAACCGGAGTCGTTCCCTCCCTGCTTGCAGGTGGAGAGAGGTGACTCGAAGAGGCAGCGCTCGGCGACGGCTGATTCGACTGAGTGACGAGGAGAACGGTTGCCACCGCCAAGGCTGCCGCGGTCGCCACGAACATCGTGGGTCGCCATCCGCTCGCCGACGATAGGAGCCCGCCGACGGCGGGACCCACTGCTTGACCGCCGAGCAAAGCAGCGGAGAAGACGGCCATGGAGGTGCCGCGATGGCCGTCCCCGCCCACATTTGAGAAGAAGGTCATGCCGGTGGCGTTGGTGGTGGCCGACGAGATGCCGAGCACGAACGCAGCGACGTAGGCCCCAAGTGGAACGACGGACAGCCCGAGGATGAGACTGCCGAGGGCCACTCCTCCTGCGGACACGGCCATCAGGCGTCTGGCCCGGATCCGATCGGCGAGATGCCCTCCGGGGAGATCTGCTGCCAGCCGGCCGATGCCGAATGCGGTAGTCAACATTCCCAGCTGGAAAGTCGACATCGACAGGTCTCGGCCGAACTCGGGGAGGAGCGCGGTACGGAAGAATGCGATCGCGGTGAGGGCGAGGACTGCCGTCGACACCAGCCCGGACTCTCTCAGCCCTCCGGTGGCCCGGAGCAGTTGGAGGTAATCTCGCATGGTTCGGCCGGCAATGCTACAAACGTTTGCGCAACCGCCCTCCCGGCCCCGTTCATCACAGGCACCTATGCACCCCGAGGACACATCCGGATTTCGAGTCGTGGGCCACTCCGACCTCGACGGGCACGGTGACGGGATGCAGGTGATGCCGCTAGGCGACGTTCTCTACGTGGCCCATTTCGGACCCAGCGGGAAAGGGACCACGATCCTCGACATCTCCGACCCGAGTGAGCCCCGAGTGGTCCGACAATGGGACGCTCCTGCCGGGTCGCACACCCACAAGGTGCAGGTGGCCGACGGTCTCCTCATGGTCAACCACGAGCTTTTCCGCAGCGAGGGCCCGGCACCAGTCGGCATGGCCGTCTACGACCTCGCTGACCCATTCGACCCACAGCGGGTCGGGTTCTTCGACACCGGTGGTCGTGGAGTGCACCGCATTGTGTTCGAGGGCGGGGACCTTGCGTACATCTCGGCTACGCCCGACGGCTACACCGGCAGGATCTGGATGATCGTCGACGTGTCCGACCCCACCCGCCCGACCGAGGTCGGTCGTTGGTGGTGGCCCGGCATGTGGCGGGCCGGCGGTGAGAACCCTGGAATCACCTGCCAACGAGGAATGGCTTGTGCACCACGCCATGGTCCACGGCGATCGCGCCTATCTCGGGTTCTGGGACGGGGGCATGGTGATCATCGACATCTCTGACCCGACCGCGCCGAAGACGGTGTCCCGGCTCGGCTGGGACGAGGGGGGGCACACGCACACCTGTCTTCCGCTCCCGGATCGCAACCTCGTGGTCGTCACCGACGAGGCGATCACCGAGGGTTGTGAAGGCGACCGTCACATGGCGAGGGTCGTCGACATCTCGGACGAGACGGCTCCCTTCGTCCGATCGGTCTGCCCGGTGCCGGAAGGGGACTTCTGCGAACGAGGGCTGCGGTTCGGCGCACACTGTCTCCACGAGAATCGCCCGAACAGCTACAGGAGCCAGGAGCTGATGTTCGTCACCTATTTCAACGCCGGCCTCCGCGTCTATGACATCTCGGATCCGGACCAGCCGGCGGAAATAGCTCACTGGATACCGGAATGCCCTCCCGGACAGGCGGCCGCCCAGATCAATGATGTGTACGTGTCCGACAATCTGACCGTCTACGCGACCGATCGGATCAACGGAGGCGTCTACATCCTGGAGCCCGATCCGGACGTTGGCGGCCCGCATGAGACAAGCAGCCTGGTGAACCCGTCTACGAGTCGACGATGACGACCTACGACATCCACGCCCATTGCATACCCGTCATCGCTCCTCGACTTGCTGCGTTCCGAGGGCCCCCGGCTCGGTTTCGAGCTGCGAGACGATGGCAAGGGCGAGTACGCCGTTGTCCGCGATCGGGTGCGACTACAACCCTTCAACCCTGTCCTCAGCGATCTCGACGCACGCATCGGCGCGATGGATGCAACGGGTGTCGACGTGCAACTGCTCTCCGGTTGGATCGACCTCACCGCATATGCCCTCGACGGTGAAGCCGGAGCCGAATACTCGAGACGGTTCAACGAGATAATCACCGCCGAGGCCGGCCGATACCCGGACCGCTTGATTCCCCTTGGCACGATCCCGCTGCAAGACCCCAGGCGGGCCGCCGAGGAGTTGGACTTCGCGGTGAGGGAGCTGGGGATGGCCGGTGTGCAGATCGCTACCACCGTTGACGGCACCGATCTCGACAGGGCGGGGCTCGACCCCTTCTGGGAAGCGGCCGAGGGCCTGGGGTGTCTCGTCGTTCTCCACCCTTGTGACCCTCTCCCCGGTGTTGACCTGTCCCGCAACTACCTCGACAACATGGTGGGTCGCCCTGCCGAGAGCACCATCGCTGTAGCGCACCTCCTCTTCGGCGGTGCTCTCGAGCGCTACCCGGGGCTCGTGGTGTGCGTGGTGCACGGGGGCGGTTTCCTCCCGTACCAGTTGGGTCGCATGCAGCGCGGCTTTGAAGCGGTCCCCAGGCTCGCGGCCCAGAACATCTCGACACCGCCATTCGAGTTGGCGGGTCGGCTCTACTACGACACCGTCCTCCATCACCCGGCACCGCTCGCCTTCCTCGTCGAGCTCCTCGGGGCCGACCATGTCGTCATGGGGACCGATTACCCGTTCCCCATGGGCGACCCGGCTCCCGTGGAGACCGTTAACTCCATCCCCGGGCTATCCGCCGAGCAGCGACAGCTCATCCTCGGGGGCAACGTCGCCCGTCTCCTCGAAGCATGAACGCCGGTTAGGACGGCGGCGTCACCTCGTCCCGGTAACTCCACAACTGGGGCATGAAGCGTGCGATCGCCAGAGCGCCGATGACGCAGGCGATCCCGCCCGAAACCACCGAGAACCGGATCGAGGTCACGGACGCCACAGCACCAGCCTCCAGATCACCCAGTCTGGGCCCGCCACCGACAACTGCAGTGTGGACCGCCGAGAGACGGCCACGCAGGGAGTCAGGCACCACCAACTGGAGGATGGTGTTGCGAAAGACAGCCGAGACCACATCGGCGGCTCCGGCTACGGCGAGGAGGAGCAATGCCAGGGGCAGATAACTGATCAGGCCGAAGATGGTGATGGCGACACCCCAGATGACCACGGCGATCACCACGATTCGGCCACGCCTCGACACCGTGCCGACCCATCCCGAGGTCAGAGCGGCGATCAGAGCACCGACACCGGGAGCTGCGTAGAGCAGCCCAACCGTCGAAGCATCGCCACCGAATATCCCAGTGCCGAGCGCGGGGAACAGAGCCTGGGGCATCCCGAAGATCATCGCGTTGAGATCGATGAGGAACCCCGACTGGAGAAGCGGTTGGCCCCTGAGGTAGCTCAGTCCTTCGACGATCGAGGAGACGCTGACCGCCCGACCACCCCCCTCGGGGCGTAGGGGCCCAACCCAGGCAAGGGTGAAGGCAGCGGCTGCCAAAGCGACCGCCTCGGCGGCATAGGTGAACCGGAGGCTGGACTGGGCGATGAGGACACCAGCCAACGCGGGGCCAACTGCCGCGGCGACCTCGTGCATCGTCGAGTTCAAAGCGAACCCGGAAGGCAGCAGCTCTCGTCGCAGCAATGCGGGAATGGCGGCCATTCTGGCCGGGCCATTGATCGCGCTCAGTGCGGCGCTCACAGCGCTCAGCGCGTACAGGGGCCACACGGCCGGCTCGGCGACGGAGGCGTTCAGCATCAGGCCGACGGCAGCAATGGCGAGCAAGACGTGGCAAGCGACCAGCAGCTTGCGCCGATCGAAGGCATCGGCCACCGCACCGCCGACAAGAGACACCGCTATGAGGGGTATGAACTGGGCGATCCCCAAGGCGCCGACGGCCAGCGTCGAGTTGGTGAGGAGGAAGACCTGATACGGCACCGCTACAACGGTGATCTGGCGACCGAAATGCGCCAGGAGTTGGCCGAGGTATAGGATCCGGAACCGGGGCGATTCCCGAAGCGGAGTGATGTCGACGATCAGCCGACGACCGGGAACGTTGCGACCGCTCATCACCCGGACCTGGTCGCAGTCTTCCTGGTGTTCGAAAAGAAGATCAAACCCGCCATTGCGATTGTCCCGGCGTTCACGCCGAAGGGAGTGGGCACGCGCTCGGGTCTGAGGACACGATCGAGCGCGGATCGGGCTCGGCCTCTCAGCAAGCGGCGCTCGCAGGTGACTCTGGATGGTCGCAGGTGAAGGTGACATGGGTGACGGGTCGGATACGATCGGTGCTGGTAACGAATGACGGCCTCGCTGCCCCAAGGTAATCCACCACAGATAATGATTGTGCACCACCGCGCTCGCTCCCCATTCAACCCCGAACTCGAGTCGCTGACCTGTTTCGCTTGTGGGGCTCACCATGAGGCCGGCCGGCTCCACTCCACCTGCGAAAGCTGTGGGCTTCCTCTTCGGGTGAACATGAGGTTGAAGCCGGACGCCGACCCGGACTCGGTGATCGACCGATCGTTGTCGTCGCTGTGGAGGTACCGGGGGGTGCTACCAATCCAGCCTGAGGCGGCCGTCTCGCTGACCGAGGGGTGGACACCTCTGATTCGGGCCGACGCCTCCACCTGGATCAAGGACGAGGCACGGAATCCCACGGGATCGTTCAAGGCGCGAGGGATGTCCATGGCCGTTTCGGCGGCTGTCGCCCTAGGGGTGAGACGCCTCGTCGCCCCTTCGGCCGGGAACGCCGCGGGAGCTCTTGCCGCCTATGGCGCCGCCGCCGGCGTCGAAGTGCTGGTGGCGATGCCCGAGGACACTCCACGGCCCTTCGTGGAGGAGTGCCGCCAGTACGGAGCACAGGTAGAGCTCGTCCCGGGGACGATCTCCGACTCGGGACGTTGGCTTGCCGACAATCGGTCGCCCGGCGACTTTGACCTGTCGACTCTGAAGGAGCCCTTCCGGGTCGAGGGCAAGAAGACCATGGGCTACGAGCTCTGGGAGCAGTTCGATGGAGATCTGCCCGACGTGATCGTCTATCCGACCGGTGGCGGGACGGGCCTCATCGGGATGTGGAAGGCTTTCGGCGAGATGGAGACCATGGGTTGGATCGGCCCTGAGCGCCCACGGCTGGTTTCGGTGCAATCAGACGGCTGCGCACCTGTCGTCGAGGGGTTTCGAAACGACAGGGACCGGACCCTGCCCTGGCCCGACCCCAAGACCACCGCATACGGGCTTCGAGTTCCCAACCCCATCGCCGGTTTCCTCTGTCTCCGCGCCCTTCGTGAGACGAACGGCACCGCGGTCGCCGTCCCCGAGGCGGACATCGTTCCGGCCGCGGCGGCGATGTCGGCGGCAACCGGTGTAGACGCTTGCCCCGAGGCCGGGGCGGCGTGGGCTGCCCTGGGGATTCTCAGAGATCAGGGCTGGATTGAAGGCAACGACCGCGTGGTCGTGTTCAACACCGGCACCGGAATCAAGTACCGCTGAGAGAGCCTCAGCGCCCTTCGGTGCGAGGGTCGAGGACGTCACGCAAACCATCCCCCACCAGGTTGAACGAGAGCGCCCACAGGAACACCATCAGGCCGGGAAACGTGGAGGTCCACCATCGGCCCGCGATGATGTCGGCTTGGCCCTCGCTCACCAGCGTGCCCCATTCCGCCTGACCGGCGACGGCCAACCCGATGAAGGCGAGGGTTGCTCCCAAGAGGACGGCGTGACCCATGTCCAATGTGGCTTGCACGGCCACCGGGTGTGATCGAATTGGGCAGGATGTCCCTTCGAATGATCCCGAACTTGGACTCTCCGATAATCCGCGCCGCGTCGACATAGTCTTCCTCGCGCACCTGGAGGATCTGGCTTCGAATGATCCGCGCGTAACGCGCCCACATGATGGCAGCCAGCGCCACAACGATGTTGACGAACGACGGCCCCAGGATCGCGGCGATCGCCAAAGGGAAGACCAGTGTGGGTATCGATAGGAAGACGTCCACTGTCCTCATCAGAAAGGCGTCGACTTTGCCGCCCAGGATTCCGGCCGTGCACCCGACGATCAGACCCATCAGGACTGCCCCGGCCACTACGTAGATCGACAGCTGCAGTGACAGCCGCGCCCCCCAGACGATGCCGTAGAGGACATCTCCACCGAGGCGGGTGGTGCCCAGAGGGTGACCTTCGCTGCCGGGCGGGACGGCTACCGCGGTCAGGTCGCGCGGCATTTGATAGGCGCCTCGGGGGTTCTCGTCCACGATCAGGGGAGCGAAGATCGCCATCGCCAACATGAGGGCGATCAGTGTGGCGCCGAAGGCTGTGCTCCCGCGGCTGAACACCTCTTTGGTCGTCACCCACAGTCGACGGGCTTTGACCCTTATCGGTGTGTCTCGGAGCACACGGGGGGCGGTCTCGGTGCGGACCGCCTGGAACCACATGGTCAGGTCTTCCTCAGCACGACGCGGCGGTCCAAATACCCGTACGTGACATCGACGAGCAGGTTGACGGTCAGGAAGAGGATGCTCGTGAAGATCACGAATGCCAGCGTGGTTGCTTGGTCACCGCTGAGCACCGAATCGGCCATCCAACTGCCCAGGCCGGGCCAGCCAAAGATGGTCTCCACGACGACGGTGCCCTCGAACATGATCCCGATGGAGAGTCCGATCACGGTGACCGTGGGGATGAAGGCGTTGCGGCGGGCGTGACGGCGGATGACGAGTCGCTCGGGGAGACCGCGGGCCCGGGCCGCGTCGACGTAGTCCTTTCCCATCTCCTCCAGAAGCGAGGAGCGCATCATCCTGGTCACGATCCCAACCGAGCCGTATCCGAGAGTCAGGGCCGGAAGCACGAGATGCCATACCGCGTCTTTCAACCCCGCCCAGCTGCCGGCGAGTATCGAGTCGATGACATAGAAGCCGGTGGGATGGGGGATGCTGGCCCATATCCGGAAATCGGATCTCCCGTGGGGGAACCAGCCGAGATACGACCAGAAGATGATGAGGAGGACGATTCCGAGCCAGAAGGTGGGCATGCTGGCCCCACCAACGGCGAACACGCTGGTGAGCTGATCGGGCATTCGGTTGCGACGTCTGGCGGCGAACGTGCCGAGCCCGACCCCCAGAGTGACCGCCCAGAGGGCGGCAGCGGCGCCCAACTCGAACGATGCGGGAATCCGCGAGCGGAACACGTCTACCACCGGTGACGCCGCGACCGCCGACCACCCGAGCTCTCCCCGGGCCACGCCGGCGAGCCACGCCAGGTACTGCATGGGCACCGGCTCGTCGAGGTTGAACCGCTCCTCCAGAGCGGCGATCTCCTCCGCGGTCATTCCCGGCTCCAGGTAGGGACCGATGGTGGTACCGCCGAGCCGGGTCATCGAGAAGACGAGGATGCTGACGACCAGGATCACGAAGGGCAGGGCCAGCAACCGTCGCGCAATGTACCTATGCAACGCTTCAGACTTCCTTCGGCGAGTGTACGTGGTCGCCTGTCGTAATCGCCGGCCTGACAGCACCGCCGAACGGGCTGACCGTCCGGCGGTGAGATGCACTGCGAGCCCTCGGGTGCAACTCCAAGCGTCTTGGAATCGAGCTACCTCACTTGCTGTACAGCGCCCAGTATTGGGACGGCCGGGCCCACATCGGGTTCTCGACGTGACCCTGCACCCAGTCTCCGCTTGCGGACGGAGCGCCCTCGTTGGCCGGCATGATCCACATGGCCTCCTCGAAGAGGACTTGCTGGATCTCAGAGAGGATGCCCAGGCGCTCCTCTTCGTCCAAGGTGGTGCGGGCCGAGATGATCAGGGCGTCGATGGCCGCGGGGTCGGAGTAGCCGTCCACGAAGCTGTTGACCGCCCCGTATCTGCCATCTGACAAGGCGCTGTCGAACAGGTACGCATCCGGCGTGCTGTATTGCGAGCTGGTGTACGACCACATCGCCACCGGCAACGGGTCGGTGGCCAGAATCTCGTCGAACTGGGCTTCCGGAACGGCCATCACATTGACGTGGAAGTTGGGGTTGAGTGCTTCGATGCTGTCTTTCAGGGTCAGAGCGGCACCGGTGAACCCCTCGTGGGTCTGGTCGCTGGCGATCGAGATCGTGAATCCCTCATCCCAATAACCGGCCTCGCGAAACAACTCCTCGGCCCTGGCCGGGTCGGTCTCATATATGGGAGCAGCTGGGTCGTACCCGTACATCTCCACCGGAAGGATGAAGCTGTTGCGACCACCGAGCCCGCCCAGGATCCCGTCGATCATGCCCTGATAGTTGAAGGCGTAGTTGAACGCCTGTCGTACCCGCACATCCTGGAAGAAGTCCAGCGGGATGGTGTCGCCGTCGGGCAGCACACCCTCGGCGATGTTCATGTTCATGCCGATCTGGAGCACCTGGAGGTCGAGGATGCTGGTGTCGACCACAGCGTGCTCGATGGGCTCGATGGACGGCACGTCCGTGGGGCTGATGTCGACGATGTCGTATTCCCTCGCTTGGAGGCCCGTGGCCGGCGAGTCGACGATCAACTCCCAACGCACCGGCAGGTGGGCCGGCTCACCCCAGTAGTCGGGATTGATGTCGAAGGTCATGCGGTCACCGCGCTCCCACGTGGCGAGGGTGTAAGGACCGGTCCCCACCATGTTCTGGGTCATGTACTCGTTGGGCTGGCCGGCGACCACTCCACCGTTGGCTTCGACTGCGTCTTGGCTGACGACGGAAGCCACCGGGTGGGCGGCGAGAAAGGCGAGGAAGGAGGCATCCACCGCGCTCAAGGTCACCTCGAAGGTCAAGTCGTCGACGACTCGCGTCTCCGCAACGTTGGAGAAGAGCTCGGACTGTCCTTCCGGAAGCGCCATCTCCACGACGCGATCCCACGAGTATTTCACGTCCTCGGCGGTCATGTCGGTGCCGTCGGAGAAGACCACGCCCTCACGGAGCGGGAAGGTGTAGGTGAGCCCATCTGCGGAGATCAACCCGTTGTCCAGGCTCGGGACCTCCGTCGCAAGGGAAGGAATCACCGAGCCGTCGTCCGCAGAGATGAAGAGGAGTCGGTCGTAGACGTTAAGGATCACGTCCATGCCGACGTCGTTTCCGTTCACGGCGGCGGGATCGAGGTTGAAGACGTCGTCGTTCACGGTGGCGACAAGCACATCCGGGTTCGGCACGTCGCCCCCAGCTGGCGGCCGTCGTGCCCGAGGCGGATGTCGTGTCGGTGGTCGTCTGGCCGCACGCCGCTCCAACCAGCGCGAGGAGGGCGCACAAGGCCAACATCCTCAACGCAATCGATTCTCGTCCCACGGGAGTCCTCCTCAGCTTGTCTCCACACGAACGGGCTCGATCGTTAGCCCAATCGTTTGCACGCTAAACAGCGCTGGCGCGGACTGTCAACCGATTCGGAGTGACGATTCGAGTCATCGTCACTCTCCAGCCCGAATCCCGGCCAGGGTCAGGTCCTTTGGATCGGAGGATCGTCCTTCACCGAACGAATGTTCGCCGCTCGTCAGAGCCCGGAGTGTGTCTCACGCAGGCCGATCATGCGATCCGGATGAGACCGCGGGGGACGTCGTGCAGTGACCGGTGCCCGTCTCCGGTCACCACTACCAGATGTCCGGTCTGCACCCCGGCCCGCTCGTCGGTGGTGATCACATTGGGCTGGATGACCAAGGCCATGCCTTCCTCGAGGGTGAGGTCGGGTACCGGCAGGTTGGGGCGACTCTTGCTACCGAGGACTGGAGGCAGGTACCCGCCCCCGTATCCATGAACGAGGTCGTCGTAGATGGTGAACCCCATCTCTTCGATCACGGCGGATGCCTCCACCAGGTCGGCGGCGTGGGCGCCGGGACGGACGACGGCCGCGATGGCATCGAAGGCGGCGTCGGCAGCCCGGTGGAGATCGACGAACAACGGAGTCGGTTCGGCGGCGATGGTGAAGCTTCGCAAGACCTGTGCGGCGTAACCCCAGTAAGCGGCGCTGATCTCACAGAACAGAATGTCACCCGCCTGCAACCGGCGTGTCGACTGGAACTGCGACGGGACGCACTTGTCGGGCTCGTTCATCGACGTGGCGGCGAAATAGTGGATGTGGTTGGTGCCGCCCTCGGCCAGGTAGGCCGTTTCGACTATCGCCGCCAGCTGCCGCTCGTCCATCCCGACCTCGACCTGATCGACGATGGCTTCGATCGCCTGGTCCGAGAGCCGGGCGGCCACCTCCAGCCTCGCGATCTCCTCGGCCGATTTGACCAATCGCAGTCGCTGGTACTCGGCGTCGAGGGCCACCAACTCGCCCACCGAGCCCGCCAGCCTCAGGTGGTCTCGATGGCGGAGCGGTCCCACCACTCCCACCCGCTGACCCGGCGTGACACGCGCCCGAAGTAGTTCTTCGAGCCGGGCGATCGTCGATGGCCCACCCCATTCCACCTCGCAGTCGGAGGCAATGGTTCGCGCATTGGGCAAGTGGTTGTAGTGCTGCACCAGGAGGCGAGGTATCTCCTCAGGCGTCAAGAGCAATGCTGCTTCCGTCGTGACCGGCCACTCGGTGAGCCAGGGAACGGCCGACCCAACGCGCTCGGCGCCATAGGCCAGGAGATGTGACACCCCGGCGGACCCCATCAAACCGACGATCGACTGGCGGCGTTTCACCAGCTCCTCGTTGCTGAACCTCGGATATAGATCGTCGACCATCGGGATGACCATATTCCCCCGACAAACGTGTGAAGCGCTCAGCCTCCTGAAGCGGCCGGCTTGATGGAGTTCACGTCTCCGACGACCGTCCCCACCCCGGCCGCGGCGGCGAGGTCGAGGAGATGGGACGCCACCGATCAGGTCCTGCGCCCCCTTACCGACCGACTTGAACAGTGTGATCTCGTCTGCTGCTCATCCGGCCATCGGCTCGCCCGGTGACGACGGCGCTCAACTCCTCGGCCCGATTCGGGTCGAGACCGTTTTCGGACGACTGCCCGGTAGGCGTCTCCTGCCTCGTCGAGCACCAAACGGACCGAGTCGCACACCACCCGATCGAACATCCGAACACCGCCGGATCGACTCTCGACCCGATCACGGCTCGCCGGACCGACCGAGTTGACGTGCATCCCCGGCTGGAGGTGCTCAGCCAGCAGGACCGGGGAGCGCGCCTTCGTCGCCAAGGTCACCAGCGTCGCTCCCTCGAGGGCCTCTTCCAAGGTCGCTGACTCCACGAGGCGGCCAGCCACGAACCCTGCCATCTCCGCCACGAATGCCGCCCGATTCTCGGGGGTGCGGGCGAACACCCTGATCTCGGAGGCTGGACGAACCGACTCGATCGCCCGCAATTGGCCGCGTGCCACCGGTCCGGTCCCCACGATCGCCGCTACCTTCACGTCCCGAGGCGCCAGGTAATCGGTGGCCACGGCCGAGACCGCCCCTGTGCGCAGGTTCGTGATCTCGAGTGCGTCGACGATGCCCATCAGCTCGCCGGTGCTGAGCCTGTGAACGTAGACCGTGTATCGCATGCCAACACCTTCGGTTCGATGCAGCACCTTGAAACCGAGCAGGTCCTTGCTCTTGATGAATGCGGGCAGTGAGCGGAGCCAACCGTTCGGATGCGTCAGGTCGATGCGGCCGAAGCCGATCTCCCCGGGATCGGGAGGCAAGGAGAAGCAGTTCGCGGATCGCATCGAGCACCATGCGGTCGTCGATAAGAGCGTCGACGGCCGTCGCGTCGAGGATTCTCATCTCAGGCGGGGTTGCGGCCCGAGAAGAACTCTGCGAAGGGCTCGTCGGCCGGGGCGATGCCCGCTTTGCGCAACCCCTCGGCCGACAGTTCCCATCTGGCTCTCCGATAGCTTCATCGCCGGCTGACGGATTGGCCCACCGTTATACCCGTTGAGCCAGGCCTGGAACTTCCACAGATAGCGGTGCACCAGGTTGGCCCCCGAGCTCATGGTCGCCGAGCGTGCGTTGCGGGCGGCTGGATGCGCCAGTACTCCTCCATGGCCCGCTGGGTGTCGCCACCGTGTAGCAGCTCGAGCAGCTCGGGGCACATCGACCCGTAGTACTCGTAGTTGCTCGTCCCCATCCATTGCATGCCGAAGAGGTCGACCCACATGGGGGCGTTGAACTCCATCGGATCGGAGAGCAGGACGTCTGCGTTTCTCCAGACGACGGAAGGTCTCATACGTGTTGGTGGTCTGCTGGCGGCCCACCTCGTATTTCACCGCCACGATCGTGTCCACCTTGGTCAACCGCTCCGAGAACATCGGCAGGGAAGCCTCGGACGTCGAGACGTCTCAGATTGGAATGCTCGACGACGAAGAGGACGACCGCCAGATCGGTCGCCTCGCAGATATCGACGGTGTAGGCCTCGACCTGCTGGGCAGATGTCGGATAGAAGCTGTTGGGGTGCCCGAGCAACATCCCGTCGATCCCGATGGAGCGGGCGTCGTTGGCCATCGCGACGATGTCCTCCGCCGTGTCGAAGGCTCCCTGGAGAAGGAACCGCTGCCGCCCCGCCGCCTCGTCCCGAGCGATCTCCATGAACGACCGCATCTCGTCGATGGTGGTCCCCGCCTCCGAGACCAGCAGGGCGCCCCAGAACCCCAACTCGATGTTGCGCGACACGTCGTGTCGGATGGCGCCTTCGTTGAGTGCCCTCAGGTCCGCTGTGTACGAGGGGATGATCACGTTGCAGGCCCCGTGGAAATTTTCCCGCGCCCAGCTCTTGGCCTCGGCCCTGGTGTACTCGGAGTGCATGGGCAGTCGCAGCGTACCTCCGGGGCGCGGTTGCGCGCACAAACGTATGTGCTAGCGTCGGTGCCGGTGCCGGTTTCGTGATGCGTGCCGGTTTTCGGCGGCAGGTGTCTCGTTATCTCGTGCGAAGAGAGGAGACCCGACATGCCAGCGCTCAGCGCGGCAAAGGAAACTGCATTCGAGAAGGTCAAGGGGTTGTGGATCGCAATCCCCACGCCGTTCACCTCGTCAGGGGAGATCGACGAGGGGGGACTCCGCAAGTCGGTCGACTACTACATAGACGCCCTCGCCGTCGACGGCATCTTCTGCGGGGGAGTGATGGGTGAGTTTTGGTCCATGACCGTCGAGGAGCGAGCCCGTGTCCACGAGCTCGTCGTGGGCGCGGCCGCGGGCAGAGTGCCGATCATGGTCCACATCGGCCACCACACCTACTCGGAGGCGGCGCAGCTGAGTCGTCACGCCGAGCAGATCGGCGCCGCCTTCGTGATCGCCATCAACCCGTACTTCCCGATCAAGCCCTCCGATGACATCGTTCGTGACTGGTTTCGGCGTCTTACCGGGGAATCTTCGGTCCCCTTCTTCCTCTTCAACACGTCGTACTCCGGATACGCCTTGAGCCCGGAGCTAATCGCCGAGCTGAGTGATCTCGAGACCGTGTGCGGAATCAAGAACCCGAAACCGAGAGATCATCTCCTTCGAGTCCAGGACCTGGTTGGCGACAAGATCGTCGTCTGCGACGCCGACGAAGCAGACTGGCTGAGCCTGCACCTGGATCACGGCTTCCAGTCGCTCATGTCGACGCCGGCGCTGGCCATGTACCAGACCCCGGACCATCGCCCGATCCACGACTACACCCGCCTGGCCGACGCCGGCGACATAGAGGGAGCCTGGGCAATCCACGGCACCCTGGAGCGGGAGCGAGAGGCATTCGAGCGATGGATGCGGGATAGCTGGCTGGCCCAAGGCGGCGGGGCAATCCCCATAGCCGAACTCAAGACGTGGCTTGCTCTGATGGGCCTGCCCCAAGGTCCGGTGCGGCCCCCGCTGATCCCGCTCAGCGAAGAGCGAACGGCGGCGCTGCGTGCCGAGCTCGATGGTTTGGGTTTGCTCAATTCGATTTCCTGATCCCATGGATCCGCAACGACATGGAGGCGAAGCTCATGACGCCGGGTGACATCGACTTCAAGGACGCTGCCGGCAGGCTGCACACCGAGGTCTTCGGGCGCATTGCCAACTCGCCGTGGTACTCCGACGCGGTCTACGAGAGATTCTCCGACGCTGAGTATCAGAGACGGTTCGACGCCACCCGGGCCAAGATGAAGCGGCTCGGCCTCGACGTGCTCATTGCATCCGGCGGTCCCAATCACTGGAGCTGGGGTGGCGGGATGCGCTGGCTCAGCAACCACTGGGAGTGGCATGCGATGTCGGCGTATGTCGTCGTGCCCCCCGATGGTGAGCCGGTGCTGATCTGTGGGCCCGGGGGAGCCCACCGCGAGGCCGTGCGCCGCGCAACGCCACTCAAGGATGTGCGCCACTCCCGCTGGGGCCGCTCGGGCGAGGTGATCGTCGACCTGATCAAGGAGTGGGGGCTGGCCGATGCCACCGTCGGCATCTCCCATGTCGATCCCGTCTACGGCCACCATCTCCCCGTGGACGAGTGGGAGCGCCTCCGGGACGGGCTGCCCGAGGCCACTCTGGAGCGGGTCGGTGACTTCTTCCACGAGCTGGTGCATGTCAAGAGCGCCGAGGAGATCGAATGTGTCCGCAAGGCGGGGAAGCTGATGGACCAGGCCTTCCACGCCATGATCGCGGCCGCCCGCCCCGGAGTCACCGAGTATCAGCTAGCCGCCGCGACTACCCACGCAGTCATGGATGGTGGCGGTCAGATGGATTTCAACATCATCGGTGCGACGCCGATGGACCGATCCGGCGATGGTGTTCGGCAATCCGTGGCCTTCGAGTCGTCCCCTCGAAGCGGGCGACATCATCATCAACGAGCTGGCATGTGGGTACAACGGTTACTCAGTACAAATAGGCGGCCCTATTTGCATCGGGGAGCCCCCATCGTGGATCCGTGAGTTCTTCGACGATGTGGTGCTTCCAGGCTACGACCTGATGGCGGAGCAGGTCGTCGGGGGCAACAGCTGGGACGACGTGATGAAAGCCAGTCAGTTCTTCCGGGACAAAGGCTACGACTCGCGGCCCCTCTTCCTTCACTGCATTGACTTCGTAAGTCACCCCCCGCATGTGATGTGGGACCACGTGGTCGCCGAAGACAACGAGCTCGATCTGGAGGCCGGGACCGTGGCGATGCTGGAGCCGACGATCATCACACCGGATGGGTTGCTCGGGATCTTCTTCGGGCGAACCTATGTCCTCACGGACGGCGGGCACGAACAGGTGACCAAGTTCCCCCACGAGTTGATCGTCATCTGAGTCGTCGATCGAGTTCAGACTTCCCGGTCTACGCCGACGGGTCGAGCGGTCTCCCGATGGTCACCGTGCCAGTTTCTCGGCGAGCCAGCGGAACGTGGCCGGCGCCCAATGGTCGAAGTACTTGAACGCACAGTGGCCGCCGTCGGAATAGATGCGGGCCTCCTTACCGGTGGCGGGGCCGGTCTCGAGCATGAAGTAGATGTTGCCGATCGGGGACAGGTGGTCGTGCTTGCCGTTGATCATCAGCACCGGCATGGTGATGTTGTCGAGGATTCCCTGCTCCGACAGAGCCCAGCGGGAGAACTCGGAGCGCTCCTGCTCCACCGACGTCGGCGGGAACGATGGGGGATCGTCCGGGGCGCCGAAGCGCCAGGTGGCGCGCTCGTTGCGGACCCGGACGAACTCCTCGAGCTCGTCGTCGCCCATCACGTAGCCGAAGGGATGACCGGCGTTCGCGACGACAGCCTTCAACTTCTCGGGTGCGGTGCCGGCCAGCTGCATGACCGAGTAGCCGCCCCGACTGATGCCGAAGGCCCCGATCCGCTCCCGATCGACCTCGGGTCGGTCGGCCAGATAGTCGACGGCCGCCTCCCAGGCGCTCACCGACTCGGGCGCCCATGGGAACGGGTTCTCCCCGGTGCCGGGGCCATCCATGACCAGGGCGGCCATCCCGTTGTCGATGCACAGGTCCTGGGCCCAGCCCCGATCCTCCTTGAAGACGTCGGCGCCACACATGACGAGGACGGCGGGAACGAGTGAGTCGGTGTGGGGAGCACGAAAATGGGCCCGGATCGTCTTGCCCTGGTGCTCGAACTCGACGACCTCCACCGGTGGGTCGAGATGGGCGCAGGCCTTGCGGTAGGCGCGGGCGCAGTCCTCGCTGATCCGCCGCTTGACATCCGACACCTCTCCCGGGAAGCGCCCGATGGCGTAGTAGGTTTTGGCCTGGAGGAAGGAGCGTCGTGACCCCTCGTAGTCACCCGCCTCCTCCAGCCGATCCCCCTCCGCCTCATGGCGACGGCCGACCTCTTCCCATACCGGGACCCACTTGTCTTGGGTCGTGCCCTCGAGACGTGCGACGGCTGCCTGGAGCTCGGCGATGTCGTCGATCATCGAGAACCAGCGGCGATAGAACCCGCCGTGCGCCACGACGAATGGGTCTTCGTTGGGGGCGAAAGCAAGTTCGAGTGTCAATGCATGCTCTCCTGATCGGGTCGGGTGACGCTAACCACGAGATCGCTGTCTGTCACCGGTCGTGCCCCGCGACCACAGCCTCGATGGTCGTCCCCAGGTCGTCGAGGATCACCGTGGCCGCATTGCGCCCGGGGCCACCGGTGATCGACCCACCTGGATGGGTGGTGGCTCCGGTTTGGTACAGGCCCGGGATCGGCATCCGGTGCTGGGCCCAACCCGGCACGGGGCGCTGCGCACCCCCGTAGGCCAGCCCGCGGTCACCACCGTGAATGGTCCCTCGCCACATGTGCGGGTTGGTGGCCTCGATGTCGACGGGGCTCTTTGCCTTGCGGGCCAAGATCTTCTCATCGGTCAGGTTCGGGGCGCAATCCTGAAGCATCTTCAGGTGCTCGTCGGCGAGCCGGTCTTTGCCTGTTGCCCAATCACCAAGCTCCTCGGGGGCCTCGTACGGAGCCAGGCTGAGGATCTTCACGGTGTGATGTCCCTCCGGGGCCCGTGATGGGTCGACGATCGTGGGAGTGGCGAAGAGCAGGAACGTTCCCGGCCGATGAAGACGACCATGGCGAAGAAGCCTGCCGAACTCGATGACGTCTTCTGCCCATGGTGCCGGTCCCGCCGACACCACCTCGATCTCCCCTCCATCGACTTCGAATCGGGGCGGTTCGGTCGTGGCGTAGTAGGAGGCAAACGACGAGAGGCCCTCGTCGTAGGTGTCGACGCCGTAGAGGAAGTCATCTCCCCACAGCTCGGGCGGGGCCATGCCCACGAGGGTCTTGATGTGGATGGAGGAGACGACGCCACGTCTCGCCCGGTATTGGTCTCCCCCCTTGGTCTCCACCCCGACACACCGTCCGCCCTCGATGATGAGGGACTCGACGAATGTGTTCGTGATCACCTCCCCGCCTGCCTTCTCGATCGCGGCGACCGTGGCCCGGGGCAGGCTGGCGGATCCCCCGAGCGGAATCGACCAACTCCGCCGTTGCCGCCCTCCAATGAGGGAGTAGGCAAGCATAGCCCGAGCCGGGGGAGTCGAGCGGCTGTGCGGTCTGGAACGCCATCCAGGCCATGAAGGCTCGGACGTGACGGCTCTCGAACTCGCGTCTGATCACGTCCCATGCCGACATCACGTTGCGGCGCATCCACACCATGCCGTGCGGGTGGTCGGCGAGACGCTCGTCGAGCGAAGGCCCGTACCCGATGGGGGTGAATCGGTAGGCGCCATAGACACCTTTGACCTCCTCGAATTCGTCGAGCATTCGCCGATAGGACACGGCGTCGTCCTTTGAGAAGCGCCCGATCTCCTCAAGCGTGCGGTCGAGGTCGAGCCACATCGTGAGATGCTCACCGTCGGGAAACACGACGTGTGCCACCGGATCCGGCTCCACGTATTGCAGGCCGAACTCCGAGATCAATCCGAGCTCATCATGGGCGAGGACCGGGTTGACCTGGATCAGGGTCTGACCCGTGGAACAGGTGTCGAACCCGAACCCGGGCAGCAGGATCTCCTCGGTAGCGGCTCCGCCGCCCGCCTCGGGCCGTGCGTCCAGCACCACCACCTCATGGCCTGCCTTGCTGAGATAAGCCGCGGTGATCAGGCTGTTGTGCCCGCCCCCGGCAATCACGAAGTCTGTGGTCGTCGTCAACTCGTCATCTCCTCGATCGGCCTTCTTGTAGGACAGCAGATTGGGCGGGTATCACGGGTATCAACAAGTGGGAAGGGTGGTCGGGACCGACATGAAGCGTCACCGAGCCGCCGAACACCTCGTCGGGACGTGCGTCCGGGTCGGCGTGGGTCATCCCACCCGTGCCACGCGTGGCGTAGTAGAAGGTCTGGCCGTAGTCGTCCAGGGCGCCCCGGTATTCGTAGTCGCGGCCCCTGATCCAGAGCTCGAGCCGATACCCGGGTGGGACCACGATGCAGGTGGGGACGATCTCGATGTCGAGTTCGTATACGGCTCCCGGCTCCAGCGGCTCGACCTCGTCGTGGGGGTGAAAGGGTCGCCAGGGAAGGGTCCGATCCAGGTCGAGGGCGCGATGGGAGGCCCGCAGCCACCCGTTGGCTATCGGAGTGTTGGGATCCGTGGACCCCTCAAATGTCACTTCGTTGCCGCCGGGGTCGAACAGCTGGAGGACCAAGAAGAGATCGGCGTCCGTCGTCTCCGACGAGATGAACAGCTTGGCGGCGAGGGGACCCGTGATCTCGGTTTCCTCGGTGAAGGGAGCGGTGGCGAAATGGAGCCCTTCGCCCAACGCGTGGTACTGGAGTGACGCATCGAACTCGACCGGCTCAGGGGACATAGACAGATCGGCATGCAGGTTCAGCGAGGTCCATCTGGTGCGGGCCAGGGGCCACTCGTTCTCGCCGCGCCACTCGAACTTCTCGCCGGGGTGACGGATGTTGAGCTGGACACGTGGTGTTCGATCGAAGCCATTGTCCAAACCCTTGAGCAGGTGGTCGAAGAAGCGCTTCTGAAGGTCGCGCCCGTACGCGGAGTAGAAGTGAGTCCAATGGGTGTCGCCGTGCGCCTCGAGCCACTTTTGTTGCGACGACGCCTCGAGGAAACCGTTGAAGTTTCCCCGGGGATGAATCCCCTGGCCTCCCCAATTCGCCGCCGTGAGGAAGGGGACCGTCACCCGCCCCAGGTCGATGCCCCGAGCCATATGCCAATCGTCGTAAAGGGGATGCTCCTTCAGCTCGGGGAACGACTCGACCCGGTTCTGCTCGAGCTCCTCGTCCGAGAGGTCCACCGGCCCCGCCACCGATTGCCCCGTGTTCGGGTTGAGCGGGGCGCGAGATCCCCGACCATGTTGGATCGGGTTGATCTGTCGCTCCTGCCAGCGCTTGCTGAACTCGCTGAGGATCCCACCGTGGTAGTAGGCGTCGCGATAGGGGTCGTTGAATCCTTCCCAGGCGATGAAGGCGGCCAGGTGCTCGGGCTGCCGCGCGGCGGCGGCCCAGGCCATGACTGCGTAGTAGGAGATGCCCATGAGCCCGACCTTGCCGTTGCTCCAAGGTTGCGCGGCCGCCCACTCCACGGACTCGGCGATGTCGTCGTACTCCTGGGGATTGCGGGGCCAGAGGATGCCGGGCGACCAGCCCGCCCCTCGTGAGTCGACGCGGACGACCACATATCCGTCGGGGACCCAGCGCTCCGGGTCGGTGACCTCCCAGGCCTGATACTTCCCTGTCGAGCCCTCGAGGACACTGGGATCCTTGGCCACGAGCTTGTCCCATTGCATCTGGTAGATCGGCCCGTTGAAGGCGAGGCCCTTGGCGTACACGCCATGCGAGAGGATCACCGGGTATTGAGCATCCTCACAGGGACGGAAGACGTCTGCGCGGAGCACCGCACCGTCACTCATTGACACGGGCACCTGGTAGTCGATGCACATGCCATCGGCGGTGACGGTAAACGTATGCTCGTCTCCCTCCGAGGTCATATGACCCTTCCGCCCAGCTTCTCCGCCATCCAGTCGTCGGTCCACGGCGCGAACTTGTAGGCAAGGTTGCTGACACCGTGGGTGGCTCCGTCGACCGTGATCAGGGTGGCATTGGGGGCCTCGTCGGCGATTCGCTGCGCGTGCTCGACCCCGATCAGTGGATCGAGCATTGCGTGCACGACGAGCAGTGGTTGAGAGATCTTCTCGGCCACGCCGGTTAGGTCGAGGGCCCTCGCTTTCTCTTTCGCCTCTTCGTCCGACGACGACCACGAGTACTTGCGGAAGGCGCCCCGGGTCACTTCGGGCAGTTCGTCCCAGCAGTCGATCCAGCTATAGGGGCCGCAGTTGGCCACGGCGGCGGTGACCCGCGGCTCGAAGGCGGCCGCGCGGCAGGCGTAGTAGCCGCCCAGGCTGGCCCCGATCAGGCCGACCCGGCTGGCGTCGATGCGGTCGTGACTCTCCAAGAAGTCGATGGCGGCGGAAACGGCCACCTCGTAGTCGTGGCGGATCGGCAGCTTCGGACTGATCTCCCCCTGGCCGGGGCCGTCAAGGCTGAGCACGGCCATCCCGCGGCGGAGCAACGAACCCCGCCCGCCGTGGCGTTGCTCCTTGGTCGAGTCCAAACCGGGGAGGAAGATCACCATGGGGTGGGGACCGTCACCGGCGGGGATGCTCAGCAAGCCCGAGAGATCGGCTTCGGGGAAGGGGATGACGATCTTCTCCACCGCCGGCTCCATGTAGGGCAGAACCCGGTCATGGCACTCCACCATCTTCGCCAGGCCATGGGCATGAGCGTCCTCGTCGTCGACGGAGAGGAAGTAGGAGAGGTGATAGCACCGCGCCGCCGACACGAAGAAGCCGACCGCGGAGATGCGACGACCCTCGTCCCACGCCTGCTCACCCATCTCCTCGTGGGCTCGGGCGGTCCTGGTCCATTCCGGGCCCCAATCGGACCATTCGTCAATTCTCTCCATGGTCGCCGTAAGGTCGCCGACTTCGATGTGACCGTGGAGGAACCGGGCCGCCCAAATGTCGAGGACCTCCTGGACCTGCGGATCCCGGTGGTGAAGGGTGCGGGTGGTGGCGGGGTCGACTCTCATTACAGCGCTCCCGCCCTCTCCAACATGAGGGCGATGGAGACCGCCTCGCCTTTTCGTATCGAGGACTCCAATGCGGCATGGACCACGGCGAGAGCCCGGATTGCCTCCGGGGCACCGACCTCGATGCGGGCCTCACCCCTGATGGCGAGTGCGAACTCGTCGAGTTGTTCCCGGAACATGTCGGTGCGGGGTATGTCGACTGGAGGCCGGACGGACTCCCGATAGGCCTGGCTGACCAGCGTGCTCTTCGCGTCGACCAGATGGGACTCGTCCCAGTTGTTGAAGTCGAGGTCGTAGAACAAATTCGCCTCGGTCCCCTGGAGACGGAGCTGATAGACCCCCGGCGAGGCCCATCCCGTGCCCAGGTATCCAAGGGGACCCGACTCGAACTCGAGTATCGACATGATGGCGTCGGGCACCTCGGCCTTGGTGTAGAGCTTGCGGGCGAGGCTGGAGACGGCGGCCACCGGTCCGAGCAGATACTGGAGGTTGTCGGCGTGGTGCACCCCCAGCTGGATCATGGCCCCTCCCGGGCTTTTGTCGGCGAACCAGCGCCACGTGTCGGTGGTCAGTTCGAGCCCGCGTTCGTTCGAGAAGTTCGCCTCGGCCAGAGAGACCTGGCCGATCTTGCCGGTCTCGACCCATTGCTTCATGGCGCGATGGCCACCGAGCCGGCGGGCGCTGTGGCCCACCGCGAATGGCACCCCCGAAGCGGCCACCGCCCGGGCGATCTCCCCGGCGTCCTCCATCGTGTGCGCGATCGGCTTGTCGGTGTAGACGGCCTTGCCGGCGTCGAGGCTCTCCAAGATCACGGCTTTGTGCGTGTCGTTGGGCGTCGTCACCAGCACCCCATCAATCTCCGGGTCGGACAGCAGCTCGTCGAGTGTCGAGGCGGCCCTGGGAATGCCGAATTCCTCCTGAAACGCGGAGCGGCGCTCGGGAGAACGCGAGAAACAACTCGCCAGCTCGATCACTGATCCCCGCTGCGCGCCCCGGGCCAGCACCCTCGCCCAGCGGCCCAGCCCGATCGATGCCAGTTTGACCCGTTCAGTCAAGCTCCGCCCTCCTGGTCAGCTTCGATCACGATGTCGAGCTCCTCGATGTTGTTGGGAAAATCGTCGTGGGGGAAGAAGCAGACGAGCGACATGCGCTCGCCCCGGTCGGCCATGGTGGCGTGCGGTGTCCTCGCCGGGATTCGATACCAGGATCCGGGCCCGACGGAGTGGAAGACGCCATCGAGCCAAACCCGGCCCGTTCCCGCGACCACGTACACGATCTCCTCGCTCTGCGGATGCAAATGAGGAGACCTGGAGGGGACGTACTCGATCACCACCTGTCGCACGGTCGACGCACCCTGCCCGGCTTCTCTGAATGGGTCGGATGTCGTGCGTCCGGGGAAGTCGCGAAACCGGAGCTCGTCCGGGCCGACGACGGTCATGGCCTCCCTCTCCTCAACTTGAGGATCGATTCCACGGCGGCCGGCTATCTCGCCGGCCACCGTCTTGGCGAAATCAGCGGCTCTTACCTCGTCGGCCCAGGCCGGGTTGCCGTACCAGCCATCGTCTGCGATCTCGGTGACATCGGTTATGTAGCCGTAGACCTCGCGCGAACGCCGCATGGCGTCGAGCTGGTCGGCTCCTTCCGGCCGGGTCGGCTCTCGAGCCCGGTCGACCTGCGCCAGCTCGGGATCGTGGGCGATGACGGCGAGTGTCTCGATCCCGCCACCATGAGTGAGCTCTCCTCCGACGGGGGCGTAGATGCGTTGCGCCGTGTAACACGCATGAGCCGTGACCACGAGGACCTCGTTGTCGGCCTGGAGGTCGGTGGCCACCGCGTCGAGGGAGGCGATGTTGCCCTCATGCCAATTGACGAAGACGAAGGTGCGGGCGCCCATGTCCACCATCTCCTCGCAGAGGTTGGAGAGATATGACTCGAAAACGTCTCGCCGGAGCGAGATCGTGCCCGGATGGCCGGCATGGATCGGGGTGACGCCGTATTGGCCCGCGGGGACGACGATGGCGTCGAGGATCTCGGCGAGCTCTGTCGCGACCAGATCCGCGGCCATCGTGTCGGTCCCGCAGGGGAGGTGAGGGCCGTGCTGCTCAACGCTCCCAAACGGCATCACCACGACACCGGTGCGGCCCACCAGCTCGTCCACCTCGGGGGACGTGAGGTCGTAGATCGATCGCCGCGCCACGCTTACCCGACCTTCGCCGTGGGCGGGGTCACCACCGGGTGGAGAGGAGGCTGGGAGTCGAGGATCCGGCGCGCATCTGCTGCCGCCTGGCGACGAAGCGCCAGCTCGCTCTCCTCGGTGTACCAGGACATGTGTGGGGTGAGGATCACGCGATCGAGGACACCCTGGAACACGGTCACGTCAGGCGGCTCGCGCTCGAACACATCGAGCGCCGCCATCGCGGGCCGGTTCTGGTCGAGGGCCGCCACGAGGGCTTCGGTGTCGACGAGAACACCGCGCGCGGTATTGACCAGAATCGAGCCTTCTCTCATCATCTGGAGCCGATCCGCCCCGAGAAGGTAGCCACGAGCTTCAGGGGGAGCGTGCAGAGTCACGACGTCAGCGCCGCCGAGCAGTTCGGGCAGCTCGACCAGGCGGGCATCGACCTCTCCGAGGACCTCCTTCAGATCGGTCGGCTCGATGGCCGGCTCGACCACGAGGAAGCGCTCGAACCCGACGCCCTTCAGCATCACGGCAACTCGGCGCCCGATCCGCCCGAGACCCACCACCCCGACGGTCAGCGAGGAGGGCAGCCTGAGGGGACGCAGACTGGCCACCCCCCAGGACCCATTTCGGAGCTGACGGTCGGCCTGAGTCAATCGGCGGAGGCATGCGAGGATCAGAGTGACGGTGTGCAATGCCACTGCGTCCGTGCCGTAGTCCGGGACGTTCGCCACCCACATCCCCAGTGAGCGAGCGGTGTCGAGATCCACCCCGTCGACCCCCACACCAAGCCGGACGATGGCCCGGCAACCGAGTGCCTCGAGTGTCTCGGCATCGAATACCGGCGAAGCGCCGGCCAGGATGACATCGGCGCCTGTAGCGACCTCGAGGATCTCAATGGGGCTCCGCCCTGGCCCGGAGCTGAGTTCGACGTCACCCAGCACCTCGCGCTCGATGTCGAAATCGCCGAACCGGGTTCCGATGATCGCCACTTTGGGTCGCCTAGCGCTCAAGGGCAGCCGAGTGTACGGAGCAAACGTTTGCGTAGCAACAAGGGCTCATCCTGCGTCGACTACCTCCAACGAACCGGTCGCAACGCTGCGCTCGGCCGCCTCCAGAACAGCGGCGACGGCGAGACCCTCGGCGCCAGAGACCTCAGGACGCCTGCCTTCCCGGACGCAGGTGGCGAACTCGCTCAGTTGATCGGCGACGGCGTCGACTTCGGCCAGCGGGATCGCGGTGGGCCTGTCCTCCCCTTGGGGTTGGTAGCCCAGGTTTGTCCCATCGCGGTCGGCGAAGGCAGCGCCCTCCGTACCCTGGACGGCAAGGCTGATGCGCCAGGGCGTGAAGAAGGACGAGACGAGCGTCCCCACTGCGCCACTGGCGAACTCGAAGATGAGTGCGGTGGCCTCGTCGATCGAGACGGAGCGACCGGGGCGGGAAACCGCGCCCACCCTGGCGATAGGCCCCGCCAGATAGTGGAGGTTCTCGATCTGATGGATGCCGAGTGAGGTCATCGATCCCAATGGGCTCTCCTCCTCATCCCAGCGCCAGGCGTTCTCAGGAATTCGATTGGGCAGTGAGTGATGCGCATCGAGCGACTCGATGTCCCCGATCGAGCCCTCGTCGATGAGGCGCTTCATTTCCCGGTGGGCCGGGTGCCGCCGCCGTTGGAACCCAACCTGAAGCACTATCCCCGCAGCTTCTCCCGCCTCCACGCACGCCCGTGCGTCTTCGACTGAGAGCGCCAGGGGCTTCTCGATGAACACGTGCTTTCCCGCCCGCGCCGCAGCCTCCACCAACTCGCGATGACTCTTGTGTGAGGTCGCCACGAGTAGCGCGTCGACGGTGGCGTCAGCGACAACCTCTTCGAGGCTCGACCTCGGCTCGCAGCCCACGTCTGCAGCGAAGGCGTTTCTCGTCTCCTCGGTGCGGGCGTAGCACGACACCACATCGATGCCGACGGCCCTGGCGCCCCGCGCGAGCTCCCTCCCCCACCGACCCAGTCCAACACTGGCCACCTGCAAGCTCTTAGCCATAGGTCTCCTTTACAACCTGAACGATCCTATCCGGGCCTGCAATCGATTGTCCCAATCGATTGTGTTGGGCATGGTCGAGAAGGTATAAAGGGTTCGCGTGGACGAGATTCCCCACTTCGAGCCTCGCTCGTTACCCCGACTGGAAGACCTTCGCCTGGTTACCGGTGCCGGGCGTTTCGTCGCCGACCTCGCACCGCCGGGGACCATCCATTTGGCCTTCGTCCGCAGCGTCGAGGCGCATGCCCGGATCACGGCGATCGACACCACCGCGGTCGACCGAGCCGGCGTGGTGGGGGTGTTCACCGCAGAAGACCTGAATCTCGCCGACATCCCCGGGGACAGCCTCGCCACAGCCGCCCCTGGATTTCCCCGGCCACACCTCGCCCATGAGAAGGTCCGTTACGTCGGCGAGCCGATCGCGGTGGTAGCTGCCACTTCGTTCGCCGCTGCCGTCGATGCCGCCGAACTGGTCTGGGTGGACTATCGAGCCACTACCTGCGGTGATCGACCCGCGCTCCAGCGTCGAAGACCAGGTGCTCATTCACGAGGCCGCGGGAACCAACGTCGTCCATCGGACGGACCTCGAGTTTGGAGAGTTGCGCGAGGACTACGAGGTCGTCGCTGAGATCGCGGTGACCAACCAACGCCTTGCACCCAACCCGATCGAGCCCCTCGTCATCCTCGCTCAGCCCGCGGACGACGGACGTCTCACCGTTTACATCAGCCATCAGCGTCCCCATGGCGTGCAGGCGCGGCTCTCCCAGCTGATCCCGATGGACCGCAGCCAAGCTCCGTGTCGTCGTTCCCGATGTTGGTGGGGCCTTCGGGATGAAAGGCATGACGTATCCGGAGCACACGGTGACGGCGGCGATCGCGCTTCGCCTGGGGCAACCGGTGATGTGGGCAGGAGAGACGCCGCGAGCACATGAGCGGAGGCACGCACGGTCGGGGCTCGGTCCACCGCGTGAAGCTCATGGGGGCGCGGGATGGTCGCATCCAGCGCGCCGAGATCGACATCCTGGCCGATGTCGGTGCCTATCCGCACAACGGGGCCGGAATCCCGACTTCTCCCGCCTCGTGGCGCTCGGCCTCTACAGCATCGATTGCGGGTCCATCGAGGACCACGGCGGTGGTGACCAACGCAGCGCCGACTGGGTCGTATCGGGGGGCGGGACGACCCGAGGCGGCCTACGCCATCGAACGGGCAGTGGACGCGTTCGCCCGGGCCGCCGATTTGGACCCTGTCGCAGTGCGCATGGCCAACTTCATCCCGACCGCGGCCCTACCCCATCGCACCCCTACCGGTGCCCTCTATGACTCCGGCGACTACGCCGAGGCTCTTCGGCGCGCAGTCGATTTGGTGGAACTCGACCGGCTCAGGCAGGAGCAACAGGAACGTCTCGCCGAGGGACGCAATCCCATCGGAGTCGGCTTCGGCGCGTTCGTCGAGCGTTCCGGGGGCGCCGTGGACGGAGGGGAGTACGGCCGCGTCGAGATTGATCGAGCAGGCTCGATCACCGTGCGCACCGGTTCGGCGTCATCGGGTCAGGGACATGAGACAGCATGGGCTCAGCTCGCGGCAGATGCGCTCGGTGCCTCTCCCGACGACGTCCGCTACGTGGCGGGCGACACGGATGAGGTGGCACAAGGCACCGGCACCTTCGCCAGCCGGTCCGCCCAGGTCGGCGGGGCGGCGATCTGGCGTACGGCCCATGTGGTAAGGCGGAAGGCGATCGAGTTGCTCGCCGACGTTCTGGATGCTTCGCCGGAGGACCTCGTGCTCGCCGACGGGAACTTTTCGATAGCCGGGGTGCCGGGGACCGAGATGAGCTGGTCGGAGGTTGCGGAGGCCGCACATGAGCGAGGCGTGGATCTCGCGGCCGAGGAATGGTACGTCCCCGGAGCGCAGACATTCCCCTACGGCGTGCACGTGGCCGTGGTCGAAGTGGACCTCGATACCGGCGACGTGAGGCTCGACCGCATCGTGGCGGTGGACGATTGCGGCAACGTGATCAACCCCATGATCGTCGAAGGCCAACTCCACGGCTCGCTGATGCAGGGCATCGGCCAGGCCCTGTACGAGGGCGTCCAGTACTCAGAGGAGGGACAGCTCCTCACCTCGACGCTCATGGACTACATGGTGCCCCACGCAACCGACGCTCCGCCGGTCATATCGGAACGCTTGGTCCATCCGGCGCCCTCCAACTCTCTTGGGGCCAAGGGGACGGGGAAGCGGGCTGTATCGGCGCCCCTCCCGCCATCGTGAATGCCGTGCTTGACGCCCTCGCCCCATATGGTGTGAGGGACCTCCAGATGCCGCTCCGCCCCGCGACCGTTTGGACCGCCCTTGCACGATCAAGAGACCGTGCGGGGAGTTGAGGGCTTCGACGCCAACTCCACCGTCGATCCTGCCTGTATCTTCACGCCCTAACGTTTGCGCAGATCGAGAAGGGACGAGAGAGATGGACCCAGAAAATGTCGCGATCGTCGAGGAGGTAGCCGGCTCCGACATACCCGTGGAGCTCAAGTACGTGGAGACCTGGGATGGTCTCTACGCGCCCGTCGGTCTTCGCTTACCGCCGGGTGACGGTCCCCACCCACTCGTCCTGCTCGCTTCGGGGAACGGCGGCGGAGGCATGGCCTGGATTCGGGAAGCCGTGGCCAACCGCGGCTACATCATGGAGCGTCTCCTCGACCGAGGTTATGCCTGCGCCTGGATTCGATATCGGACCGAAGTCGAGCTCGGTTACGAAACGGGTGGTCGGTTGGTCCGGGACACGAGACAAGGCCGAGACATGTTCAACCGATCACCTCTCGAGTACGAGGACGAGATCGCGATCGTCGAGCAGCTCAAGGCGGACCCGCGCATCGACGCCGACCGGATCGGTCTGATCGGGATGAGCCACGGCGGAGAGATGGTGCTGAAGATCACCTCGGAGTATCAGGGCATCAAGGCGGCAGTGGCTTCCGAGCCGGCCGCACATGAGTTCCTTGCCTTGACTCCCGACGACACCGCCTTCGTCGAGGCTGACACCGGGATGCGCAACATCGAGGAGATGCAGATGGTGGAAACCGAGAAGGTCCGGTCACGAATCGACCTGGAGAAGGCGATGGAGCGGATCTCGACCATCGACACGCCGATTTTGGTCATGGGGCGGGACGACGATCACCTCCAGGGGATATTCCGGGTCTCCTACGAGTTGCTCGCCGAGGCTGGGAAGCCGGTGAAGTGGGTCAGCTGGGACCACGACCTCCATGGGTACGTATACCCGTTGCGCGGTCCCGATGGCCAATACCAGGTCAACGAGGTGGCCGGAGCCGCCATCGACGGCGTCCTCGACTACCTGGACGAGCATCTCTGATCGCTCCTGGGCCAGGAACAGGCCCGGTTTACAACTTGGCCCAGTAGTCCTCGGAAGCCTTCGTCTTGGCCAGGTCTTCTGCGCTCTCGAAGCCGGGAGCCATGGCGGCTTTCGTACCCGGCATTACCTGGTGGTGGTCGATGTTGAGGAGACGGAGCCAGCTTTGCTGACCCAGCGTTAGACCGACGAAGCAACCGAGTTCGACGAGCTCGGCCTCGGTGAAGTGCTGATAGAGGCGGTCCCAGAAGGCGTCGTCGGTGTCAAGGTGCCAGGTGATTGCCTCGGCATAAGCCAGCGCCGCCTTCTGCCTCTCGTCGTACTGGTCCGACGACTCGAAGTTGAGAAGTTCGTCGTATTTGCCTTCGGTGAGCCCCAACGAGCGTCCCTTCTCGGAGCGCTGATTTCCGCAGTACTCGCACTTGACCGAGCGGGAGACATAGACCCGACAAAGCTCCTTGAGGTCATGTTCGGCGACACCCTCGCGAAAGAGGTCCTTCCAGCTGTTAGCGAAGAACCAGAAGGCGCCGGGGACGTGGGCGCGAATGGCAGAACTCTCGGGCCGAGGAGTTCCTTCCCGGGCGCAGCGCTCCATCTCGGCCCGCATTTCCGGAGTCATTTCATCGAGCGGCACGTAGCTGATGCGCTGTTTGCTCGTCATCGCCGTTCTCCTTCTGTTTGTCGAATTCTATGGGGCCTGGTCGCTTGTCTCGCCTTGGATCTCAACTCAGGCCGTCGGAGACGTCCTTGTTCTCCGGGACCAGAACGACGCCGGTGCCCTCGGCGTGGCGGGACAACATCGATGCGAAGTCCTGATCCCCGAATCCGCGCCCGATGCCGTCCATGACGATCTGATGCACGAGGGCGGCGGTTGGTAACGGGACCGACAGTCGCTCTTCCGGTCTCGAGCCCCAACTCGAAGTCTTTGCGGAGTAGATGCCATGTGAAGCTCGGGGTGTAGTCCAGGTTCACGAATGCGGGGGTCTTGTACCTGGTGAAAGTCGATCCCATCACGCTGTCGTTGAAGAACTCAAGGAAGTCGGCCCTGGTCACCCCGGCTGCTTCGGCGAGGACGGTGATCTCCGCCAAACACTGGGTCACCACGCCGAGCATCAGGTTGTGACACATCTTCACCACGCGGGCCTCATCGCCGGCGCCCACGTAGGTGACCTTGCTCCCAAAGCACTCGAGATAAGGGCTCGCGGTCTCGTACGCATCCTTGGGCCCCGACACCACCGCAGTGAGGCGACCCGACTTCACGACCTTGGGGTTGCCGGACACCGGGGCGGCCAGAACCGCTGTTCCGAGTTCGGCTGCGCGTTCGGTGAGGGTCCGCGAGGTGGTGGCATCGATCGTTGTTGAGTCGACGATGATCTCCGGCCGATGGTCGGGTCGCGAGAGGACACCCTCCGCCCCCAGGGTGACTTCGAGGACGTCTTCGGGGCCGGCGACCATCGTGAAGACGATGTCACGCTCGGCGAGATCGGCCGGTGAGTCGACGATCTTCGCACCCTTGGCGGCCAGAGGCTCCGCCTTGGAGCGGGTACGGTTGTAGACCCAGAGATCCACGTCGGAGGCGAGCAATCGCTCCACGAGGGCGGCGCCCATTCGGCCTGTCCCGATCCAGCCCACCCGATGCGGATACTTGTTGTTGGCCACGTGTCCTCGCATTCCTCTCGCCTCCGGGCATGCGGTCTGAAGTGCCGTCACTCCGCAATCGTTTGTATTATCAGATCTTTGGGTGGGCAGCGCAAACACACCGGGGCACCCGATTCCACCGTCCGGGCGGCGCAGGATCCCCGGATTACCTGACGGACAAGCCCAGCAATCGATAGCCTCGCGGCACGGTGTCGGCTCGATCCACCCTGAAAGACGTAGCACGCGAGGCGGGTGTGCATATCTCCACGGCGTCACGCGCCTTGAACCCCAGCACTGCCTCGATAGTCAACCCGGAGACCGTCGAGAGGGTCGCCGAGGCCGCTCGGAAGCTGGGCTATCGGCCGCACCCATTGGCGCGAGGGCTGCGGACCAACCGCACCATGTCGGTCGGTGTCATCATCCCCGACGTCGAGAACCCCCTCTTCGGGCCGATCATCGCCGGGGTGGAGTCGGTATTGGTCGAGAAGGGCTACTCGGTGCTGATCGGCAACGCAGACCGGGGTCCCGGTCACGCCGACCTCCTCGTGGAGGACATGCTGAAGCGGCACGTCGACGGCTTGATCCTGGCGACCCCGAGTCGCGACGTCTCCGACGCCGCCCGCGATGCGCAACGAGACGTGTCGATGGTGCTGGTCAACCGATCCGTGGACGACGACTCCATCCCGGCGATCGTCGGCGACGACCACGCCGGGATCGGCCTGGCGGTGAGGCACCTCAGGGAGTTGGGTCACGAGCGCATCGGCCATGTGGCCGGACCCTCGTGGGTCTCGACGGGCAAGGGGCGGCGCGATGCCTTTCTCCACTGGATGGCGACCGTGGGGCTCGACCCTGACGCCGATCTTGTCGAGGAGGCCGAGTGGTATCAAGTGGAGCCGGGAACAACGGCCGCCCTCGACCTGCTCGGCCGACATCCAGATCTCACTGCCATTGTCGCGGCCAACGACCTGTTGGGCCTGGGTTGTTATCGGGCGGTGCGCTCCCTGGGCAAGGTCATCGGTGTGGACGTTTCCATCACCGGCTACAACGACATGCCGCTTCTCGACCTGATGCAGCCCCCGATGACCGCGGTCAGGGTCCCATACCGCCAGATGGGCGCCGATGCTGCCAGCATGCTCCTCGCCTTGATCGCCGGAGAGGTCGTCTCCCCGGGTCGGGTGCTGCTCACACCCACACTCGCCATCAGGGCGTCGACGGCTCCGTCCGGCCGTTAGTGCGCCCCCGAGGTTGATCCAGGGCGAGGTATCACCGGCAACAGCACCGAAGACCTGTGGTCGGGGCCGGTGTGGATCGTCACCTCGCGGCCAAACACGTCCGCGGGACGGTCGAGCGGGTCGTCGTGGAGGAAAGGCCCGCATCCGGTCAGGCGGTTCTTGAAAGTGGTGAGCGACGCCTGGCCGAGATCACCCTCGTACTGATAGTCGTTGCCTCGGATCGACAGTCCGAGGCGGTAGGCGGCCGGAGCCACGATCGACGTCGGCCAGATCTCGACCTCGAGCTCGTAGACCTCGTTCGGCGTCAGCGGCTCCACGCGATCGTGGGTGTGATAGGGCCGGTAGGGGAGGGACAGCTCAGGGTCGAGGCGTCGGTGCGAAGCGCGCAGCCAGCCCTGAGCCAGCGGCGTGTGGGGGTCGATTGCGCCCTGAAACGTGAGCTCGTCGCCATCGGGGTCGAAGACCCGCAGCACCGCGAAGATGTCGGCGTCCGTGGTCTCCGACGAGACGAAAAGCTTCAGGGCGATCGGCCCGGTGATCTCGGTCTCGTCGTCGAACGGCTCGAGGAGGAAGGTCACGCCGTTGCCGGAAGCGTCGTAGCGCACCTCTCGGCGAGCCAGCCGGCATCTCGCGGGAGAGGGTCAGGTCACCGGCGTCGAGGTAGAGATTGGTCCATTCGGTGTCGGGCAGCGGCCACGCCTCGGCAGTGCGCTCCTCGAAGCGATCGACGTGTCGGATCTGGAGCCGGACCGGCGGCTCGTCGTCCCATCCGTTGTCTGCGTCTCTTAGAAATCGTGCGAAGAACCGCTTCTGCAAGCCCACTCCGTAGTCGGTGTAGAAGTGCGTCCAGTGTTCGAGACCGTGGAGTTCGAGCCATTTGCGGCGGGTGGCCGAGCGGACGAAGCCCTCCACGTTGCCCCTCAGGTGCAGCCCTTGGCCCCCCCAGTTGCCCGCGGAGAGGAGGGGAACGACGATTTTCGACCAGTCGGGCGATCGGTCTCGATGGAACTGGTCGTCGAGGAGATGGTCCCGGACGTCGGCTCCAAGGTCGGCCCGGTTGCGCTCCAGCTCGACCTCGCTCAGCGTGACGTCGCCGGTGACCGGAATCCCCGTGACGCGGCTCACTGCGCCACGGTCTCCGAGGCCATGCTGGACGGTCTTCACCTGCATGTCGTACCAGTTGGCCCAGAAGGTGGAGAGGATCCCGCCATGGTGGGTCATGTCCCGATAGCAATCCGCTGCGCCCTCCCACACGCAGATGGCGGCGAGGTACTCGGGCTGGCGGGAAGCTGCGTGCCACTGGTTGATGGCGTAGTAGGAGATCCCGTTGAGTCCCACCTTCCCTGAGCTCCACGGCTGGACGCCGGCCCACTCGATGCAGGCCACCAGGTCGTCGGTCTCACGTGGGGAGAAGACGTCGACGTAGCCGGGGGAGCGCCCACATCCCCGGGAGTCGACACGGACCACCGCATAGCCGTCGGGAACCCACTTCTCGGGATCGACCACCTCCCAGTTCTGGTATCGGTTGCTCGAACCCGCTTCCACATCGGAGTGCTGGGTGGTCATCAGCCGCCACTGGTCGGGGTAGCCGTCCTGAAAGGCCAGTCCCTTGGCGTAAGGCCCGTAGGAGAGGATGACTGGGTAGGCGCCGTCAGGGTCGGGGCGGTACACGTCGGCCCGGAGGACAAGGCCGTCGTCCATCTCGATGGGAATGTCCCAATCGATGTGCATCACTGTGGCCACTCCCGGCCGAGGTTACCGATTGTTCTCGTGTCAATCGTTTGTCAACTGACACTTGTGCTGACGGGGACGATAAGGAGGCTCATAGCCCGAAGGTCGTCGATTCACTGAAGACACCAGACTCCCCAAGCATGATGATTTCAGAGGTCGGCGGTTCGAGCCCGTCAACGCCCACCGAAAGCCACGCCTGCGTTCCGAGATCCCAACAACTTCCGGAAAGTCTCGCGTCTGGATCTGAAATGGCCCACGTGATTGGCCCAACGTGATTGGCGCCGGGGGCCGAGGTTGGGAAGGCCCGGCTTGATCCGGATGACATCTGTCACATCGAGTTCGTGATCGATCTCACTACCCGTCGCACCGGTCGTTCCGCATGATCAGTGCAAGGAGGTAGTAGATGGAACATGTGCTCGAAGTACGAGGTCTCGTTCACCGATACGGTGACCACACGGCTCTCGCCGGAGTCGATCTGACTGTCAAGTCGGGGGAGTGTGTCGCACTTCTCGGCCCAAATGGGGCCGGCAAGACGACCCTCGTCCGCAATGTGATCGGGTTGATCGAAGGCAAGGCCGACCTCATCGAGGTGGCAGGTGGCAACCCTCGTAGCGCCGAAACCCGCCGCAAACTCGGTGTCGTCCAACAGGCGGTCGGCTTTCCGCGGTCACTCACCGTCGGCGAGATCGTCGGCGGTGCGGCCGCCCGCCGGGGTTGTCCCCCGGAAGCAGCCAGCCGAGCCATCGCCGAGATGGGCCTGGCCGGCCTGGAGAAACGGCGGGCGGCCAAGCTCTCCGGCGGTCAGCAGCAGCGGTTGCAGCTCGCGATGGGGCTGGTTGCGGATCCGGTTCTGCTGGTGCTGGACGAGCCCACCGAAGGACTCGATGTGGAGGCACGGCGTCGGTTCTGGAACACGATTCGGCGGCGTCTCGACAACGGAGCCGGTGTGCTCATCACGACGCACATCGTGGACGAGGCGGCCGCAGTCGCCGATCGGGTCGTTGTGGTTGATCGCGGACGAGTAGTCGCGGAAGGGACGCCAGACGAGCTGCGTCGGACGCTCCCCAACCGTCGGATCTCAGTCCAGACGAAGGTACCGGTGAGTGTGATCAGAGCGCTCGACTCGGTGGAAGCGGTGGAGCTTCGTGACGGCCGCACCGTGATCGCAACAACCGACAGTGAGCAGGTCGTCAGGACGCTGCTCGACCTCGACCCCGAGGCCAACGATTTGACCGTGGCGACGGCGAGCCTCGAAGAGGTCCTCGTCGGATTGACCCACCATGAGGAGGTATTGATATGAACACAAGAGTCTTTCGGTTTGAGGTACGAGACGAGCTTCTGGGAATCGTCAGGGAGCCAACCGCTCTCTTCTTCTCGGTCCTGTTGCCAGTGGCATTCTTTGCACTGTTCGCAACGATGTTCGGCGGCGACGGCGGCTTCGGCCTTGAAGGCGTTGGCCAGGTACGGGGCATTTGGTGTTCTGTCCGTGGTCCTGACGAACCCGGGTGTCAGCCTCGCCGATGCCAGAGAGCGAGGCTGGCTCCGCGTCAAGAGGGCGGACGGTACGCCGCTTGGCGTGACGCTGTCCGCCAAAGTGACGGCAGCGCTGCCGTATGCGATCGTCACCCTGACAGGGATAGCCCTGGTCGCCCGTCTCACCGCTGGACCTCTGGACGGGCTTCAGGTCCTGCGTGTCGTCGGTGTGCTGGTACTCGGATCCTTGCCATTCAGCCTGTTCTCCCTGGCTGTTGGGGCGAGGTTCAGTACCAACGCAGCAACGTCGGTGCTCAACGCGGTGCTCATTCCTTCGGTGATTCTCTCGGGCCTCTGGTTCCCGCTCGAGATGCTCCCGACGTGGCTCGGAGAAATCGCGGTGTACCTCCCGCCCTATCACCTGGCACAACTGGCGCTAGCGCAGGTCGAAGGCGGAGCAGTGTGGGGTCACGTCGCCTACCTCGTGGGAACAACGATCGTGGGAGTGATCGCAGCAGCGTTGGCGTATCGTTCCGCGGAAGTGTGAACGACACGACAGTCAGAACTCGCGAAGTCGGAACGCCTCGACCCGGGGCGTTCCGGTTTCTCGCGTTGGGCACCCCTGGTCTTCTTCGCCTTCATCCTCACCGGACCGATCTTCTCCCCCGACGCCGATCCCGAGGATTGGGTTCTTGCTGTCGGAGTGGTTGCCGTCGCTCTCCCCACCTTCGTAGTTTCGGAAATACGAGGTTGGGATATCGGGGGAGCAATTGTCTTGATGCTGCTGGCACTCGCGACAGCACCCTTCGACTCGACAGCAATCATGGCGCTGCCCATCTACGCCGCCGCTCTACGTTGCCGGGTCCGCCTCGTAAGGAGACGCTCCGGCTCAGACTGTCGGTGATCACCGTCCTCACACTGACCGGCTTCTTCCTTAGCTCGATCCCTTGGCCGTTTCGGATCTTCATATTCGATCCCGGTGATCATGATCTGGGTCATTGGATCCGCCGTCTTCCATGATGTGTCACAGGACCATCGCGCGGTCGCGCTCCAGGCCGAGAACCGCCGAGTCGCTCATCTCGCCACCATCGCCGAGCGGGAACGGATCGCTCGCGACGTCCACGACATCGCAGGCCAAGCCCTCACCGCCATCATCGTGCGAAGCCAACTCGTCCAAAGACTGGCCCCGTTGGACCAGGGTCGCGTCACAGAGGAAGCCGATAAGGTGGAACGCATAGCCCGTGATGCACTGTCTTCGATGAGGGAAAGCGTTGCTGGATGGCATCAGGCGTCGCTGCTCGACGAACTCGCCGTTGCCCGCGATGCGCTTGCGGCGGCCGGCACCGAGTTGGAGACGCTCGGAGATTGGAGGTCGATCTGGCACCCTCGGTCGAGAACGTTTTGGCGTTGGGACTTCGCGAGGCGGTCACCAATGTTCTGCGCCATGCCAACGCTGGCACGGTGGAGGCCCGAATCGACAGCCAGGACGGGGGAGTATCACTAACGGTGACTGACGACGGGATCGGACCCACCAAGGGAACCGGCTCGGGAATTCAAGGCATGCGCGACCGTGTGATCGCCGCAGGGGGAACCCTCACGTTCGGACCCGGAGTGACAGGCGGGACAGAGCTACGGATCGACATGCCATTCGGTGGAAGTTCTTCATGATCCGCGTCGTCCTCGCCGAAGACCAGGCCATGGTGCGAGGAGCCTTTGCGGGACTCCTCGACCTCGAACCGGACATCGAGGTAGTCGCTGTCGCCGAAGATGGCGAGCAGGGTTTGGCAGCTGCCACAGAGCATGAGCCGGACATCCTTCTCACCGACATCGAAATGCCAGGAATGACGGGACTCGAGCTGGCTTCTCGCCTCAAGGACCATCCGAAGGTCCGCGTCGTAATCGTGACCACCTTCGCCCGAAGCGGCTATCTGCGGCGGGCGCTCGATGCCGGGGTGTCTGGATATGTCCTCAAAGACTCACCCATCGAAGATCTAGCCGACACCCTCAGGCGGGTGGCAGCAGGCAATCGCGTAATCGCCCCGGAGCTCGCAGTGTCCGCATGGACCGGCAGCGACCCACTCACTGACCGGGAGCGAGAAGTCCTGCGAGAGGTCGGTGAAGGACATCCCAACGTGGAGATCGCGCTAAGGCTCCACCTCGCCGAAGGAACCGTACGCAACTACCTGTCATCCGCCATCGTCAAGCTCGGGGCCCGAAACCGTACCGAGGCTTTCGCCAAGGCCCAGCAAATGGGATACCTGTAGCC
>CAWKEI010000016.1:0-200518 GCA_963848695.1 uncultured Acidobacteriota bacterium | reverse complement strand
ACGAGAAGCTCTCCGAGTCCCTCCATCGGCTTTCCGAGGAGGACCCCACCTTCCTGGTGAGGACCGACGAAGAGACCGGCCAGACCATCATTTCAGGGATGGGCGAGCTCCACTTGGAGATCCTCGTCGACCGCCTTCTCCGCGAGTTCAAGGTGGATGCCACCGTCGGCAAGCCCCAGGTGGCCTATCGGGAGACAATTCGCCGGGCCGTGGAGAAGGTCGAGTACCGCCACGTCAAGCAGACCGGTGGCAAGGGCCAGTACGCCCATGTCGTCATCAACCTCGAGCCCACCGGCCCCGGGGGCGGCTATGAGTTCGTCGACCAGATCAAGGGCGGCAAGGTGCCCCGTGAATACATCCCGTCCGTGGACGATGGCATCGAGGAAGCGCTGGATCAGGGGATCGTCGCCGGCTACCCGCTGGTCGACGTCCGGGCAACTCTCACCGACGGATCCTTCCACGAAGTCGATTCCTCGGAGATGGCCTTCAAGATCGCCGGGTCGATGGCCCTGCAGGAGGCCGCCCGCAAGGCCGGCGTCAAACTGCTCGAGCCGGTCATGGAAGTCGAGGTGACCACTCCCGACGAGTACATGGGCGATGTCATCGGTGACCTCAACTCCCGCCGCGGGAAAATAGAGGGGATGACCCAGCGGGGCAACAGCCAGGTCATTCGGGCCCAGGTGCCGATGTCGGAGATGTTCGGCTATGCCACCGACCTGCGTTCCAAGACACAGGGACGGGCCACTTATTCGATGCAGTTTCACTCATATCAGGACGTTCCCGACTCCATCGCTGAAGACATCGTGGCGAGCCGGCGCGGGTCCTGAAGAGACGAATAGAAGACGGTTAGAGAAGAGATAGAGGAGCCAAAGGCAAATGGCGAAGGCGAAGTTTGAGCGTACGAAGCCTCATGTGAATGTGGGGACGATGGGTCATATTGATCATGGGAAGACGACGTTGACGGCTGCGATTACTCGGGTTTTGTCGGAGCGGGTGGGTGGTTCGAATCAGATGACGTCGTTTGACATGATTGATAAGGCGCCGGAGGAGCGGGAGCGGGGGATCACGATCCAGATTGCTCATGTCGAGTATGAGACTGAGGCTCGCCATTATGCGCATGTGGATATGCCGGGTCATGCTGATTACATCAAGAACATGATTACGGGGGCGGCTCAGGTGGATGGGGCGATTCTGGTGGTGTCGGCGGCGGATGGTCCGATGCCCCAGACCCGGGAGCATGTGTTGTTGGCTCGTCAGGTTGGTGTGCCTTCCATTGTGGTGTTTTTGAACAAGGTGGACATGGTTGATGATGAGGAGCTTCTCGACTTGGTGGAGCTCGAGGTCCGGGACTTGTTGACTGAATACGAGTATCCGGGGGATGAGGTCCCGGTGATCCGGGGTTCGGCGTTGAAGGCGTTGGATGGGGATGAGGCTTCTTCTGATCAGATCATGGAGTTGATGACTGCAGTTGATTCTTATGTCCCGGAGCCGGATCGGGATACCGACAAGCCGTTTCTGATGTCGATCGAGGATGTGTTCAGTATCACCGGGCGGGGGACGGTGGTGACTGGTCGGGTGGAGCAGGGGATTTTGAAGGTGAATGAGGAAGTGGAGATCGTGGGGATCCGTCCTACTCATAAGACGGTGGCGACCGGGATCGAAATGTTCCGAAAACTCCTCGATGAGGGTCGGGCCGGGGACAACGTGGGGGTTCTGCTCCGGGGGGTGGGTAAAGATGATGTGGAACGGGGTCAGGTCTTGGCCAAGCCCGGTTCGATCACTCCCCATACCGATTTCGAAGCTCAGGTCTATGTGTTGACCAAGGAGGAAGGCGGGCGACACAACCCGTTTTTCCCTGGGTACCGCCCCCAGTTCTATTTCCGGACCACTGATGTGACCGGGGCCATCCAGTTGCCGGAGGGCACTCAGATGGTGATGCCGGGGGATAACACGGAGATGACCGTCGAGTTGATCGCTCCGATCGCCATGGATGAGGGACTCCGGTTCGCTATCCGGGAAGGTGGCCGCACCGTCGGCGCCGGCCGAGTCGTAAAGATCGTCAAATGAGCGACCAGCAGAAGATCCGCATCCGGCTCAAGGCGTACGACCACAACGTGGTCGACGAGTCCTCGAAGAAGATCACCGAGACAGTCGTGCGAACCCAGGCGAAGGTGAAGGGACCAGTCCCCTTGCCCACCGAGATCCACCGCTACTGCGTGATCCGCGGCCCGCATGTGGACAAGGACTCGCGCGAGCACTTCGAGATGAGGATCCACAAGCGTCTCATCGACATCCTGGAGCCGACCCCGAAGACAGTGGACTCTCTGATGCGTCTCGAGCTGCCGGCCGGGGTGGAAGTGGAGCTCAAACTGTGAAAGCTCTGGTTGCGATCATCAACGGGCTGCTCCGAATCGCCCCCGTTTCCTCCCCCAGGAGCGAAGCGACGTTGGGGGAGGTGGCCCGAAGGGTCGGAGGGGGTTCCTCATGAACGCCATCCTGGGCACCAAGCTGGGCATGACCCAGGTCTTCGACGACCAGGCGCGGGCGATCCCGGTCACGGTCATCAAGGCCGGGCCTTGTCGCGTCGTCCAGATCAAGACCGAGGAGACCGACGGTTACAACTCGATCCAGATCTCATTTCGTGATGCCAAGCCGGGGCGGGTCAACAAGCCCGAGGCGGGCCATTACGCCAAGGCCGGGGTGGCTCCGGCCCGTCATCTCGTCGAGCTGCGAGTCGATGACCCCAGCGTCTACACCGTTGGCCAGGAGATCCGGATCGCCGACCTGTTCCAGGCTGGTACGAAGGCTGACGTCTCCGGTGTCTCCAAGGGCAAAGGTTTCGCCGGGGTCATGGAGCGGCACAACTTCTCTGGTCAGGGTGCCTCGCATGGCAGCCACAAGGTGCATCGCGCCCCTGGTTCGATCGGCGCCTGCGCCACACCGGCCCGTGTCTTCAAGGGCATGAAGATGGCGGGCCGCATGGGCGGCGAGCGGGTGACCACCCTCAATCTCGACATCGTCGGCGTCGACGGCGAGCGCGACCTGCTCCTGCTCGGTGGCGCCGTGCCCGGGCCCAAGGGCTCGGTGGTGCTGGTGCGAGAGGCGGTGAAGGCTCATGGCTGACATCAAGGCCCCCCTCTACACCTCCGATGGGACCTCGAAGGGTGAGATCAAGCTGGATGCCGAGGTGTTTGGGATCGAGCCCAACCTCCCTGTGCTCCACCAGGTGATCACCGCTCAGCTGGCGGCGAAGCGCTCGGGCACCGCCTCGACCAAGACCCGCGCCGAAGTCCGCGGTGGAGGCCGCAAACCGTGGCGTCAGAAGGGATTGGGTCGGGCCCGCCAGGGATCGATCCGCGCTCCGCACTGGGTCGGCGGGGGCGTCGCCCATGGGCCCAAGCCCCGGGACTTCACTCAGCGAACCCCCAAGAAGATGAAGCGTCTCGCCCTGCGCAGCGCTCTGTCCGCCCGCGCCTCCGAAGAGGCTGTGATGGTGATCGAGGACCTCGACTGGTCCGCCCCCAAGACCAAGCAGGCGGTGACTCTGCTCGAGGCGATCGGCGCCGGGGGCAAGTCACTCGTGGTTCTGGGCAAGCTCGATGGCGCAGCGGGCCGATCGTTCCGCAACCTCCCTCATGTCCATATGTGTGAGCCGGGACACCTGACCCCCTATGACGTCCTCTGGGCCGACCAGGTGATCTTCACCTCGCACACCGTGGGGTCAGTGGGCCGGTCCAGCTCCTACGAGGTCAGCGACAGCGACTTCGTCAAGGACGACGGAGGTGAGTCCTGATGAAGGACCCACGTGACGTGATCCTCGCCCCGGTCGTCTCCGAGAAGTCCTATGACCTCATCGAGCGGAACAACACCTACACCTTCGTGGTCGATCCCCACACCAACAAGGAGGAGATCAAGGACGCCGTCGAGACGATCTTCGACGTCCGGGTGTTGAGGGTGAACACGCTCAATCGCAAGGGCAAGATCAAGAGACAGGGCTACACCCGTGGTCGTCGTAAGGACACCAAGCGCGCCCTGGTGACTCTTGCCGATGGCAATTCGATAGATCTGTTCGGAGTCTGAGATGGCAGTCAAGAAGCGTAAGCCGACCTCCGCGGGCCGCCGGTTCCAGACCGTGTCGGACTTTGCCGAGATCACCACCGACACGCCAGAGAAGTCGTTGATCTCGAAGAAGGCGAAGACCGGAGGCCGCAACACCCAGGGCCGCGTCACTTCACGACATCGTGGCGGTGGCCACAAGCAGCGTTACCGGATCATCGATTTCCGTCGCGACAAGGACGGCGTGCCCGCCCGCGTCGCCACCATCGAGTACGACCCCAATCGCAACGCCCGCATCGCATTGCTCAACTACGCCGACGGCGAGAAGCGGTACATCCTCGCTCCCGTCGGGGTCAGGGTCGACGACCGGCTCGAATCGGGCTCCGGCGCCGAAATCCGTCCTGGTAATGCGCTGCCATTGCGGAACATTCCTGCCGGCACCAACGTTCATGCCATCGAGATGCGCCCGGGCGGGGGAGCCAAGCTCGCCCGCTCTGCAGGCACGTCGGTGCAGCTGATGTCGAAGGAAAACGACCTCGCGCTGCTCCGTCTCCCCTCCGGAGAGATGCGCCAGGTGCCGCTCGACTGCCGGGCAACCGTCGGTCAGGTTGGCAACACCGAAGCCGAGCTGATCAAGCTGGGCAAGGCCGGACGCAACCGGTGGAAGGGTGTCCGCCCCCAGACCAGGGGTGTGGCCATGAACCCGGTCGACCACCCGCTTGGTGGTGGAGAGGGCAAGTCGTCCGGTGGACGGCATCCGACGAGCCCTTGGGGCAAGCCGGAGGGCCGGACCCGGAGCAAGAAGAAGGCGTCCAACCAGTACATCGTCCGCCGTCGCGCCAAGAAGGGCCGCAGATAACAATGAGTAGAAGTCTTAAGAAGGGCCCGTTCGTCGACGACCACCTCGCCAACAAGGTGGACGAGTTGAACCGTTCGGGGAGCAAGCGGGTGATCAGGACGTGGTCCCGCCGCTCCACGATCATCCCCGAGATGATCGGTCACACGATCGCGGTCCACGACGGTCGCAAGCACGTGCCGGTGTACATCACGGAGTCGATGGTGGGTCACAAGCTGGGCGAGTTTGCCCCCACCCGCACGTTCCGCGGGCACGCCGACAAGTCAGCGAGGAAGCGATGAAGGTGCGGGCTCAAGCCAAATACGTGCGTCATTCGCCGTACAAGGTTCGACGCGTGCTCGACCTGGTGCGCGGCCTGCCTGTGCAGGAGGCCGAAGACGTGCTTCGGCTGACCTCCCGCGGGGCGACCGAGCCCATCAGCAAGGTCTTGAAATCGGCTGTGGCCAATGCCGAGCACAACCACGCTCTCGACGCCGACGACCTGGTCGTCGCCGAGGCCTATGCCGACGAGGGACCGACCCTCAAGCGCTATCGGCCCCGGGCCCGTGGACGGGCGACCCGTATCCGTAAGCGGACGAGCCACATCACGATCGTGGTGTCGGACATGAATGAGGAGGTGAGCTGATGGGTCAGAAGGTTCACCCCTATTCGTTCCGCTTAGGTGTCTCCACTGACTGGAAGTCGAAGTGGTTCTCCGAGAAGGAGTACGTCAACTTCGTCAACGAGGACTGGAGGATCCGCGACTATCTGAAAAGGGAGCTGGTCCGTGGCGCCGTGTCTCGGGTCGACATCGAGCGCACCCGTGACCGTCTCATCGTGGACATCCACACCGCTCGCCCAGGCGTCGTGATCGGCCGCAAGGGTGCCGAGGCGGAGCGTCTGCGCGGCGATCTGGAGGCATTGGCCAAACGGCCGGTCAAGCTCAACATCAACGAGGTCAAAGATCCCGATCTCGACGCTGCCCTCCTGGCGAGAGGCGTCGCCGACCAGATCGAGAACCGGATCGCATTCCGTCGCGCCATGAAGCGTGCCATCGCCTCCGCTCTCAAGGCCGGCGCCGAGGGAGTGCGAGTCGAGTGCAAGGGTCGTCTCGGCGGGGCCGATATGGGCCGTCGTGAGTGGTACCGGGAGGGCCGGGTGCCTTTGCACACCCTCCGCGCCGACATCGATTACGGGACCGCCACAGCAAAGACGACTGTCGGTGCCATCGGGGTGAAGGTCTGGGTCTACCGGGGCGAGGTCGTCAGCAGCGGCCAGGTCTCCGGGGACCGGATCGCCGCCGAGGCCGACCTGGCCACCGGTGGCCCGGCCCGACGCACCCAGAAGAGCCTCAAGTCCCGGGCCGAAGAGGCCGCTGGGGCTGGTGAGCGCAAGCCGCGTCTCATCGAGGCCGGCGGCGGCAAGCGCCTTGTCGAGGCCGGCGGCGGCACCAAGGAGGGTGGCCGTCGTCTCATCGAGGCCGGTGGTGGCCGCAGGCCCACCGCGGCCGAGGCCAAGGTCGAGTACGAGTCGGCCGTAGAAGACGTCGATGTCACCGCACCCGTCGCCGAGACACCGGCGGAGCCGACCGGGGACTCCCCGGCCATCGAACCCACCGCGCCCGTGGCGGAGGCGCCGGCGGAGCCGACGGTGGATGCCGACGCGGTCGATGGCACTCAGGAGGCCACTCCGGTGGAGCCTGACGTGTCGCTCGAGCCCACCGAGCCGACCGTGAGCACCGAGGAAGAGTGACGGCTAGTGACCTACGACCTACGACTTATGACCTATGACGGCCGAGCTGAGCGAGGCCTGCCGTGCTGATGCCGAAGCGGACCAAGCACCGCAAGGTGCATCGCGGACGTCGCTCCGGCGTGGCCAAGGGTGGGACCCATGTGACCTTCGGCGAGTACGGCTTGCAGGCGCTCGAGTCGGGCTGGATCACCGCCCGGCAGATCGAGTCTGCCCGTGTCGCCATCACTCGCGCCGTCAAGCGCGGTGGCAAGGTCTGGATCACGATCTTCCCGGACAAGCCGGTGACCCAGAAGCCCGCCGAGACCCGCATGGGCTCGGGCAAGGGGAACCCGGAGTTCTGGGTGTCCGTCGTGAAGCCAGGACGGGTCATGTTCGAGCTTGCCGGCGTCCCCGAGGACCTGGCCCGCGAGGCCATGCGCAAGGCCGGTCACAAGTTGCCGATCAAGACCCGATTCGTCAGCCGGGAGGACACATGACCCCTTCCGAATTCCGTGAAATGACAGACACAGAGCTGATCGAGGCGCTGGCCGAGGCGAAGGAGGAGAAGTTCAACCTCCGCTTTCAACTCGCCACCAATCAGCTCGACAACCATGCCCGCATCAAGGCCGTCAAGCAGGACATCGCCCGGATTCTCACCGTGCTTCGTGAGCGTGAGCTCTCCTCTGTCGACGCCGCCGTCGGGACCGAGGAGCGTGCCTGATGACAGAAAGCAATACGAGAGGGCGCCGCAAGGTCCGTGTCGGTGTGGTCATCTCCGATGCCCGTGACAAGACCGTGACGGTCGAGGTGCCCAATCAGATGAGCCACCCCCGCTACGACAAGGTGGTTCGCCGCAGCAGCAAGTTCCATGCCCATGACGAGGCCAACGACGCCAAGCTCGGCGACACCGTGCGGATCATGGAGACCCGCCCGATCTCCAGGCAGAAGCGTTGGCGCGTGGTGGAGATCGTGGAGAGGGCCAGATGATCCAGCAGGAGTCCCGGCTCAAGGTGGCCGACAACACCGGTGCCCGCGAGGTGCTCTGCATCCGCGTGCTCGGTGGGTCGTCGCGCCGTTACGCCGGAGTGGGCGACGTGATCGTGGCCGCGGTCAAGGACGCCAACCCCGGTGGGTCGGTCAAGAAAGGTGAGGTGGTCAAGGCCGTCGTGGTCCGGACCAAGAAGGAGTCGCGGCGCCCCGATGGGACCTATATCCGCTTCGACGACAACGCATGCGTGATCATCGACAACAACTCCCAGCCCAGAGGGACCCGCATCTTTGGTCCCGTCGCCAGGGAGCTTCGTGATCGCAAGTTCATGCGCATCGTGTCGCTCGCCCCAGAGGTTCTGTAATGAAGTTGAAGCACGGAGACAAGGTGATGGTCATTGCCGGCAAGGATGCCGGGAAGGAGTCGCGCATCACCCGCGTCATCCCCGACAAAGGCAAGGTCCTGGTCGAGGGAGTCAACACCGCCAAGCGGCATCGCCGCCCCACCGGCTCGACCATGCAGGGCGGGATCATCGACAAAGACATGCCGATCGACGCTTCGAACGTGATGATCGTCTGCGAGAAATGCGGACCCACCCGCATCGGGCATCGCGTCGACGACAAGGGCAAGAAGCATCGAACCTGTGTCAAGTGTGGAGGTGACCTGTGAGCGAGCCTCGTCTCAAGGCCCTCTACGCCGAGCAGCTGGCACCGCGTCTCAAGGACGAGCTGGGGCTGGCCAATGCGATGCAGATCCCGCGTCTCGAGAAGATCGTGGTCAACATGGGTGTCGGCGAGGCCGTCCAGGACAAGAAGTCGATCGACTCGGCCATGGACGAGCTGGCCCTGATCACCGGTCAGAAGCCAAAGCTCAATCGTTCCCGCAAGTCCATCGCCAACTTCAAGGTCCGTGAAGGAATGCCGGTAGGCGCTTCGGTGACCATGCGAGGACCACGAATGTGGGAGTTCTTCGACCGCCTGCTCGCCATCGCCATTCCGCGGATCCGTGACTTTCGGGGTCTCAACCCGAGGTCGTTCGACGGCCGGGGCAACTACAGCTTCGGGGTGACCGAGCAGCTGATCTTCCCCGAAGTCGACTTCGATCAGGTGTCGGCGACCCGCGGGATGGACATCACGATTTGCACGTCAGCGACCAACGACGAGCACGCAAAGGCGTTGCTCGATGCCTTCGGTTTTCCGTTCCGCAAGGCAACCACCGGGGTTTGAAGGAGGATTCTGAATGGCTAAGAAATCGCTGGTCGTAAAGGCCAGCCGCACACCGAAGTACAAAGTCCGCGGATACACCCGCTGCCAGCGTTGTGGCCGCGCCCGCGCCTACTTGCGTGACTTTGGCATGTGCCGCATCTGCGTGCGCGAGCTGGCGTCGCGCGGTGAGCTCCCCGGTGTGAGAAAGGCGTCTTGGTGATGGTTACCGATCCAATTGCCGACATGCTCACCCGGATCCGCAACGCGATTGCGGTCGGGCACGAGAAGGTTGTGATGCCCTCTTCGAAGCTGAAGGTGGGCATCGCCCGCATCCTCGTCGACGAGGGCTTCATCGATCGTTACGACGTCAAAGCCGAGGGCGCCCTCAGTGAGCTCGAGCTCGTGCTTCGCTATGGCAACCGCCGCCAGCCCGCCATCGAGGGCATCAAGCGCATCTCGAAGCCCGGTCACCGGGTCTATCGCGGCGCCTCAGAGCTGCCCCGGGTGCAGGGTGGGCTCGGCGTGGCCGTCGTCTCCACCAGCCAGGGCTTGCTCCCTGATCGAGAGGCCCGTCGCCGTCGTCTCGGCGGCGAGGTCTTGTGCGAGGTCTGGTGAGATGAGCCGTATCGGGAAGATGCCGGTGGATATGCCCTCCGGCGTCGATGTCAAGGTCGACGGGACTCAGGTCACCGTCAAGGGCTCCAAGGGCGAGCTGTCGCGCGAGTTCACCGACCGGGTCAGCTTCTCGATCGAGGACGGTGTCATCACCGTTGGCCGCGAGGACGACACCCGTGAATCGAGAGCACTCCACGGTTTGAGCCGTGCCCTCCTCGCCAACATGGTCCAGGGCGTGTCCGAGGGCTTCACCAAAGTGCTCGAGATCCAGGGCGTCGGCTATCGGGCCAGTCTCAAGGGATCCGACCTCGAGCTGCTCGTTGGGTTCAGTCATCCGGTGGATGTGAAGGCCCCCAAGGGCATCACCTTCGAGGTCCCCGAGCCGACCCGAATCCTGGTGACCGGCATCGACAAGGAGCAGGTCGGCCAGGTCGCCGCCGACATTCGCAAGGTTCGTCCCCCCGAGCCCTACAAGGGCAAGGGGATCAGATACGCCGGTGAGTACGTTCGGCGCAAGGCCGGAAAGGCAGGGAAGTGATGCGAGGCTCACGAGAGGACGCCCGGAGCCGGCGTCACACCCGCGTGCGCAAGCGCGTCCATGGCACGGGGGACCGTCCCCGGCTCGCCGTGTACCGCAGCAACAAGTACATCTACGCCCAGGTCATCGACGATGTCGAGGGCCGCACCCTGGCCTCCGCCTCATCCCAGGAGTCGGACCTGCGCTCGGAAAACCTCAATCTGGCCGCCGCGGCCAAGGTGGGTGAGGCCATCGCCGGCCGAGCCAAGGACGCCGGGGTGACCGCGGTGGTTTTCGACCGGGGTGGCTACAAGTTTCACGGCAAGGTCAAAGCCCTCGCCGACGCAGCGCGCGAAGCCGGATTGGAGTTTTGAGAATGCCCCAGGATCAACAGTCACAGTTCGACGAGCGAGTCATCCAGATCAACCGCGTCGCCAAGGTCGTCAAGGGCGGCCGCCGCTTCAGCTTCACCGCCCTCGTGGTGGTTGGAGACGGAGGGGGCAAGGTTGGGATCGGGTACGGCAAGGCGAAAGAGGTTCCAGCCGCCATCCAGAAGGGGATGGAGACCGCCCGCCGCGCCATGGTCGAGATCCCGATGGCGGGTCAGACCGTCGTCCACCAGGCCACCGGCGAGCACGGCGCGTCGAGGGTTCTCATCAAGCCGGCCGCTCCCGGTACCGGTGTCATCGCTGGTGGCGCCGTCCGCCAGATACTCGAAGCTGCCGGTGTCAAAGATGCCCTGGCCAAGTCGCTCGGATCGCCCACCCATCTCAATGTCGCCAAGGCGGCGATGAATGCGCTGACCGGTCAGCGTCGGCCGGACGAGGTGGCCAAGCTCCGGGGCAAGAAGGCCGAGGACATCGTGCCTCCCGGCCTGCTCGCTGCCTACCGGTCGACAGAGGCGATGCGGGCCCACTCCAAGTGAGGATTTGATGGCTGACAAGATCGTGAAGGTGACATTGCGGAGATCGGTGATCGGCGAAAAGCCCAAGACGAGGGCGACCGTCGAGTCGTTGGGCCTGCGCAAGCTCCATCAGACCAGGGAGCACGTCGATTCCCCGTCGCTCCGCGGGATGTTGCACAAGGTGCGTCATCTCGTCGAGGTAGAGGAAGGCTGACATGGCCGAAGAGAAGAAGATTCCCCCCACCCCCGGCTCCGCCGGGGACTCCCCCCTACAGGGGGAGAAACAACAACTGAAGCTGCACCACCTGCAGCCTGCCCCCGGCTCCAAGAAGGAGAAGATTCGGGTGGGCCGGGGTGAAGGTGGGCGCCGGGGCAAGACCGCCGGGCGGGGGACCAAGGGTCTCAAGGCTCGCAACACGCTCCGTCCCGGGTTCGAGGGCGGACAAACCCCACTGTCGATGCGCATTCCCAAGCTCCCCGGGTTCACCAACCCCAACAAGGAGGAGTTCGCGGTCGTGAACCTGGCCGCGCTCGATGTGTTCGACAAGGGCGCCGACGTGACCCCGGACGAACTGCGCAGCCGTGGTCTCATCCGGCATCGCGGCCGGGTCAAGGTGCTGGCGCAGGGCGATGTCGACAAGGCCCTCAACGTCAAGGCTCATGCTTTTTCAGCGGCCGCCAAGGCCAAGATCGAAAAGGCCGGCGGCACCACCGAAGTCATTTCATGAATTCGGCGTCGTAGAACGTAAAACGTAGGACGTACAACGCAGATGCTCTCCATCTACCGCAACATGTTCAAGATCCCGGACCTCCGGGGGAAGATCTTCTTCACCCTGGCCATGTTCGGCGTGTACCGCCTGGGAGCCACCATCCCGGTGCCCGGGATCGACCTCGAGGCGGTGGAGCTGTTCCAATCACAGCAGCAGGCCGGTGGGATCTACGGTCTCCTCAACCTGTTCTCCGGGGGAGCGCTCGAGTCGTTCTCCGTGTTTGCCCTCGGGATCGTTCCCTACATAACTGCCTCGATCATCATGCAGTTGCTGACGGTTGTGATACCCAGACTCCAGGCGCTTCAGGAGGAAGGCGAGTCGGGGCGGAAGGTGATCACCCAGTGGACCAGGTACCTGACCGTCATCCTGGCACTGATCCAATCGACCGGGTTCACCTATCTGTTCCATGTGGGCCGGTTCACCGGCGGGATCGACCTCATCCCCAATTACACCCCGGGCCGGGTCGTCCTCATCGTGCTCACGATGACCGCCGGAACCGCGGTAGTCATGTGGCTCGGCGAGCTCATCACCCAACGTGGGGTTGGCAATGGGATGTCGCTGATCATCTTCGTCTCCATCCTCAGCCAGTTCCCCTTCGTGTTCGGCCAGATCTGGCAACAGACCGTGGTCAATGAGCAGCCGATCCGTTTCGGGGTGATCATCGCCATCTTCCTGGCGATGATCGTGGCGATCATCTACGTGGATCAGGCCCAGCGCCGGATCCCAATCCAGTTCGCCAAGCGGGTCCGGGGGCGGAGGGTCATGGGTGGGCAGTCCACGTACATCCCGCTCAAGGTGAACACCGCCGGTGTGATCCCGGTCATCTTCGCCACCTCGGTGATGTTGATCCCTTCCTTGATCATCACCGCCATCCCTTCCGATGCCGCCTGGGTCCAGTCGATCTACCGCTGGATCGATTCCAATCTCGGCGGAGGCACCGGAGGGGTCAGCTGGTGGTACATCCTGATCCTGTTCGCCCTCATCATCTTCTTCACCTACTTCTACACCGCGATCCAGTTCGATCCTGAGAAGCAGGCGGAGATGATCCAGCGTCAGGGTGGGTTCGTCCCCGGGGTGCGTCCGGGACGCCAGACCGCCCGCCATCTCAGCTTCATCCTCAACCGGATCACCCTGCCCGGCTCGATCTTCCTGGCGCTGATCGCCATCCTCCCCGCCATCGCCGGGGCGGTGTGGGGGATCAACATCGCCTTCTCGGGCGTCTCGATCCTGATCGTGGTCGGGGTGGCTCTGGAGACGATGAAGCAGATCGAGTCCCAGCTGACGATGCGCAATTATGAGGGGATTCTCACGTGAGGATCCTCTTCGTCGGACCGCCTGGTGCCGGCAAGGGCACCCAGGCGGCCCGGGTAGCAGAGCGACTTGGCATCCCCCATATCTCGACCGGAGACATGTTCCGCCATCACGTCTCTACGGGGACCGAGCTCGGCCGCCGAGTCGACTCGATCATGAAGGCCGGCGAGTACGTGCCTGACGAGATCACCGTCGAGATGCTCCGTGAGCGCATCTCCCAACCCGATGCGACCGAGGGCTACATCCTCGACGGGTTCCCCCGCACCGAGGGCCAGGTGTCGGCGCTGGACGCGCTGATCGGGGCCGATGGGCTCGACAAAGTGGTGGCCTTAGAGGTCGACGAGGACGCCCTGGTCGACCGGTTGCTGGCTCGGGGACGAGCGGATGACACCGAGGACACCATCCGGACCCGGTTCAAGGTCTATCAGGAACAGACCGCCCCGCTTCTCGACATCTATTCCGAACGCGGCATCGTCGTCACCATCGACGGAATCGGCGAGCTCGAGGAAGTCACCGGCCGAATACTCCACGCCTTGGGCCAGTGATCACTATCAAATCCCGCCGCGAGTTCGCCAAGATGGCCAAAGCCGGCGCGGCAGTGGCTGCCATCCATGAGGCCGTGCGTGAGGCCGCCGCTCCCGGTGTGTCGTTGCTCGATCTGGAGGAGATCTCGGCCCGGATCCTCGATGAACGTGGCTGCACCTCGTCGTTTCTCGGCTACCACGGCACCTATCCCGCCACCCTGTGTCTGTCCCCCAACGACGTGATCGTCCACGGGATCCCCACGTCGCGCCCCCTCGAGGAGGGCGACATCCTCTCGATCGACTCTGGCGCCATCTATGAGGGCTTCCACGGAGACGCGGCCTTCACCATGGCGATCGGAGAAGTGAGCCCGGAGGCGAACCGGCTCATCGAGGTCACCGAGGAGGCACTCTGGGCCGGGATCCGAGGGGTGCGGAAGGGGAGCCATCTCGGCGACATCGGAGCGGCCGTGGCTGAGATCGGCCAGGGCAACGGCTATGGAGTCGTTGAGGAATACGTCGGTCATGGCATCGGTCGGCAGATGCACGAGGAGCCGCAGGTGCCGAACTACGGGCGGCGGGGCCAGGGCCTGCGACTGCGGGTCGGCATGGCTCTGTGCATCGAGCCGATGTTCAATCTCGGAACCCGGCACACCAGCGTCGACGATGACGGCTGGACCGTCCGCACCGCCGACGGCTCGCTTTCGGCACATTGGGAGCACACGGTTTGTCTTACTCCCGACGGTCCGCAGGTCTTCACTGCCGGGGAAGAACCGGTTCCGGTGGAATTTGAGCAAAGTGCGGCCCTTGGGTAACATTACGACCAGTTGCGGCGCTCTTTCGCGTCGTTCAACGCGCATTCAGGCCCGGACGGCATCGTCCCCTACCCCGAGTCACGGTCTCTGGTTTGGGTTCGACGGTGGCCTGACGTCGCTTGCCCGCGTCCTCGATGCGGCCGATACGAGTTTTGGAGCAGATGATGAAGGTAAGACCTTCAACCAAGAAGATGTGCGAGAAGTGTCGGATCATCAGACGTCGTGGCCGCGTCTGGGTGATCTGCAGCAATCCCCGTCACAAGCAACGGCAAGGATGATCTGAGTGGCACGTATCGCAGGCGTTGACCTCCCCAGGGACAAGAGGCTCGAGATCGGGCTCACCTACATCTACGGGATCGGGCTCACCCGGGCCCAGAAGGTGTGTGCCGAGACCGGCGTCGACCCCAGCACCAGGATCCGTCAGCTGACCGACGACGAGGTGACCCGGATCCGCCGCTTCATCGAGGCGAATTTCGAGGTCGAAGGGGACCTGCGCCGCGAAGTCCAGCAGAACATCAAGCGAAAGATCGAGATCGGCAGTTACCAGGGCATCCGCCATCGCCGCGGCTTGCCCGTGCGCGGTCAGCGCACTCACACCAATGCGCGCACCCGCAAGGGGCGTCGCATGGCCATTGCCGGCAAGAAGAAGGTCACCAAGTAGGAGTTTGCAGAGAGTGGCAAAGCAACAAGGCGCCAAGCGTGTCCGTCGTCGGGAGCGGAGGAACATCTCCCACGGCCAGGCCCATATCAAGGCGAGTTTCAACAACACGATCATCTCGATCAGCGACCAGACCGGTGCAACCGTTGCCTGGACCTCCGGTGGGTCGGTCGGGTTCAAGGGATCGCGGAAGTCGACTCCCTATGCGGCTCAAGTCGCGGCGGAAGAGGCGGCCCGTCGCGCCGGCGAGCATGGCATTCGCAAGCTCGACGTCATCGTCAGCGGCACCGGCTCGGGCCGGGACACCGCGGTGAGGACGTTGCAGAACATGGGCATGGAAGTCACCTGGATTCGTGACGTGACCCCGATCCCGCACAACGGCTGCCGCCCCAAGAAGAGACGGAGGGGCTGAGTCATGGCCCGTTACACAGGTCCCCGTCACAAGGCCTGCCGCCGTGCCCGCACCCCGCTGTGCCAGTCGAAGCGGTGCCCGGTCGACCGTCGCCCCTACCCGCCGGGCCAACACGGCCGTGGCCGGATTCGTGAGTCCGACTATCTGGTCCAGCTTCGCGAGAAGCAGAAGCTCCGGACCATGTATGGCGTCCTCGAGCGCCAGTTCCGCCTTTATTACAAGGAGGCGGCCCGACGCCCCGGGATCACCGGTGACAACCTCCTCCAGCTCCTCGAGCAGAGATTGGACAACGTCGTATGGCGTGCCGGTCTCGCCGCCACCCGCCCTCAGGCCCGCCAGCTCGTCAACCACGGGCACTTCCGGGTCAACGGGAGGAAGGTGGACATCCCGTCCTATCAGGTCCGCCCCGGCGACGTAGTCACCATCAAGGACAAGTCGCGGGACGCAATCGTCATTCAGCACGCCGTGGACACACAGGGACGCGAGGCTCCGGCCTGGCTCAGTGTCGATCTCGGCGAGCGGAAGGTGGATGTGACCGATCACCCCAGAAGGGACCAGATCGACACCGCCATCAACGAGCAGTTGATTGTCGAGCTCTACTCGAAGTGAGGTAATGCCTTGTTGATCGTTCAGCGCCCCCAGATCGAAGAGGAAGCGATTTCCGACATCAGGTCGAAGATCGTGGTGGAACCTCTCGAGCCGGGATTCGGATACACCCTTGGCAACACCTTGCGTCGCACGCTCCTGTCGCGCATCCCTGGGGCTGCCGTCACCTCGATCCAGATCGAGGGGGTCGAGCATGAGTTCTCCACCATCCCCGGAGTGGTCGAGGACGTCGTCGACATCATCCTCAACATCAAGCGGATCGTGGTGCGTCTCGAGGACACCGACACCCAGACTCTGTACCTCTCCGCCAAGGGCGCCGGCGACGTGAAGGCGGGGGACATGAAGCTCCCGGCCGGGGTCGAGATCGTCAATCCCGATCTCCACATCGCCACTCTCAGCGCCAGCGGCCGTCTCGAGATGGAGATGACCGTTGCCCCGGGGGTGGGATACCGGACCGCCGACAGCAACAAGGGATCGAGCTCGGTAATCGGGGTCATCCCTGTCGATTCGATCTTCTCCCCGGTCCGCAAGGTGTCCTACCGGGTGGAGAACACCCAGGTCGGCCAGATGACCAACTTCGATCGTCTCGTCCTCGATGTCGAGACGAATGGGGCCATCGAGCCCGGTGAGGCCATCTCGTCTGCCGGCAAGACGCTGCGTGAGCTGATGGGCCTGTTCGCCGACATGGGCGAGGGCCAGGGCTTGGAGCTGGGCGAGGTCCAGCCAGAGTTCTCCGGCTCGCCCGACCTCGAGCTGCCGATCGAGGCGCTCGATCTCTCAGAACGTCCCCGCAACTGCCTCCGCCGCGCCCAGATCAAGACCGTGGGTGAGCTGGTGGAGCGCACGTCGGACGATCTGCTCAATATCACCAACTTCGGTCAGAAGAGCCTCGAAGAGGTGACGGCGAAACTCGACGAGCTCGGTCTCAGTCTGGCCGACGCCGGCGGCGGCAACTGATGCCACGCCCGCGCAAGGGCCCGCGCTTCGGTGGTTCGCCCTCTCACGATCGGAAGATCATGGCCAATTTGGCCACGGAGCTATTCCTCCACGAGAAGGTGACGACGACGCTGCCTCGGGCCCAAGCGGTGCGCCCACTGGCCGAGAAACTGATCACCAAGGCTCGCAAGGGCGACCTCCATGCCAAGCGGACAGTGATGAGGACGATCCCGAATCGGGATGCCGTGGTGAAGCTCTTCGACGATGTCGCCCCCCGCTACGCCGATCGTCAGGGCGGCTACACCCGCATCACCAAACTCGGTCCCCGTCGCGGTGACGGCGCCGAGGAAGCGATCATTGAACTCGTCTGACGACGACTTCAATGATCGGTACTAAGTATTAAGTACTAGGTACGGCGTCCCGAACGGGCGCCGAAGCGGCTAACCCCAGAGCTGGTTGCCGACCATCCCCACCAGGAGGCCGACCACGAAGATGGTGCCTCCGCCGATGACCACCTGGATCGGGGTCACCTTGTGGTGCAGGATGCGTCGAGCGAGCACATTGTCCAGCATGGTCACTCCTCCGATGAGGAGGACGACGACGCCGCCGATGAGCAGCAGGAACGAGACCGGCTTGGCGAATACCACGCAGAGAATCAGGAGCGCCGCCGCGGCGACTAGCCCCCGTCGGCTGAACACCCAGTCAGGGAGCTTGACACCGAAACGCTCGTTGGCTCTGGCCAGATAGGCGTCGAGCTTTGACTCACTCTCTGGCTTCGGTTGCTTGACCTTCTCCGTCTTGGTGACGACAGGTTTGGGCAGAGGCGTCGAGGGGGTCTTCGCTGATCGCTTGGGGAGGCTGATCCGCTTCGGCTTGGCGGTGAACGCCGCCGCGGTGGTGAAGGCGTCACGATCGTCGATGTCGAGCAGGAGCACTTCGCCCTCTGCCTTCACCTGGATGCCCTCAGGAACCTGGGAGATGTCGATGGTGTCGACGGGCCAGTCGCCGATGACGTGATCGCCGGATGCCACCTGGAGGCGGCCGTCACCGAGCTGAACCGTCGCCGGAAGAGAATTGCTGTCGCCGGGCAACCGCAACGAGCCCTGGAACTGTCCCATCGACGCATATATCGGCTCTTCTGGGCCGGGACTTAGCGAAAAATGCGGAATCTCGAAAGGTCGAAAAGGCGAGCACACCGGCCGGGTTAGCCTGATGTTGCGTTGACCGAGCCCGCCTACCTGGATTTCACGAGCAACGAGTGGGCCGCGCTGCGGGCCAACACCCCGCTGACGCTTGCCGAGTCGGACATCGAGAAGTTGCGGGGTATCAACGTCAACCTCGATATCGACATGGTCGAGCACAGTTTCCTGCCCCTCTCCCGCCTGCTCAACTTGCACGTCCAGGGCAGCCATCAGCTGGCAACCGTCACCGATACGTTTCTGGGCGCCCCGCCGCGCCCAAGGCCTTTCGTCCTCGGGGTTGCCGGCTCCGTGGCGGTGGGCAAGTCGACTATCTCCCGTGTCCTCCAGGAGCTCCTGGCTCGTTGGCCCCAACACCCGCGGGTCGAGCTGGTGACCACCGACGGATTCCTGTTCCCCAACGCGGTCCTGGAAGAGAGAGGGCTGATGGATCGGAAGGGCTTTCCTGAGAGCTATGACCGACGTTCGCTCCTCGAGTTCGTCGCCAGCGCCAAGAGCGGGGCCGAGCACCTCGAAGTCCCGGTCTACTCCCACTTTGCCTATGACGTGTTGGAAGGGGAGACACGGGTCCTCGTCAGGCCCGACATCCTGATCATCGAGGGCCTCAATGTCCTGCAGGCAGGCGGCGTCGGCGCGTTCGTCAGCGACTACTTCGACTTCTCGATCTTCGTCGACGCCGACCCCGAGGCAGTGCGAGGCTGGTACATCGAACGGTTCATCACCCTCCGTGACACCGCGTTCGCCCAACCCGACGCGTACTTCCATCGTTACGCCGACCTCTCCGACGAGGAGGCGGTTGCCATGGCCACGGACATCTGGGCCCGAATCAACGAAGTCAACCTCTTCGAGAACATCCTCCCCACCCGGGAGCGGGCCAGTCTCATCCTGAGGAAGGCGCCCGATCACTCGATCGAGAGGGTCCGTCTCCGCCGCTGACGCGGTTACCCTCGCCCGTCTGTGAGCAAGATGTTTACCCGGGCGGGGCGGGCGGCGGTCCTCGATCGCAAGCCATTCACCGAGGCGTATTTCGACGGCGATTCGGCGGCCGATGCCGCCATCCTGGTGGCGCTGGTCGCCGCGGTCACCTACGTCGGCACCCTCTTGATCAACGGGGCGATCGGGGCGTTTTCGCTCACGGGACTGTTTGAGTATGTGATCGCCGGCGTGGTGTCGTGGTTGATCCTCGGATTCGCCTCCTGGTTCGCCGCTACCCGGCTGTTCCAATCTTCGGGCCGGCCCCAGACCTTCATCGCCCTCCAGGGTCTGGCCGTGCTCCCTCTCGTCCTCGAGCTGTTCGGCCGGATTGGGGGGGCGGTGGGACTGGTCTGGTACCTGGTGATCTTGGTGGTAGCCACCAGGGAGGCAGCCGCGATCGATACCCGGAACGCCGCCGTGTCCGTGCTCATCGGCTTTGCCATCGCCGCCATCTTTCGCACTCTGCTCGGGGTGCCGTTTGCGGTGTTCTCCGCTCTGTTCTGATGCCCACCCTCCGCCTCGACCTGGCCTACGACGGCTCGGGATTTCGGGGCTACGCATTCCAGGAGGGATTGCGGACCGTCCAGGGCGATCTCGAGAATGCTTTGAGGACGGTCCTGGCGGCCCCGGTGGAAACCGCCGCAGCCGGCCGCACCGACGCCGGGGTCCATGCCCGGGGCCAGGTGGTCTCGCTGCAGGTCGACGAGGGCATAGATATCGAGCGGCTGGCTCGCTCACTCAACGGGATCGTCCGACCCGAGATCGCAGTAATGAGCGTGACCTGGGTCGACGACGGTTTCCATGCTCGCTTTTCGGCCAAATGGCGGCGCTATCGCTACTCGATGGCGATCGGCAGCGCCGCTGATCCCCTGACTCGGGGGTTCGAATGGCACGTCGGTCCCCGTCTCGATCTGGGGGCCATGGAATCGGCGGCGTGCGAGTTCACCGGTGAGCAGGATTTCAGCGCTTTCTGCCGCTCGGTCGAGGGTGGCACCAACGTGCGCCGGGTCGAGGAGGTCGCTTGGGAGCGAAACGGCGATCGAATGCATTTCTGGATCACAGCCAACGCCTTCTGCCATCAGATGGTCAGGTCGCTCGTTGGGCTCTGTTACGACATTGGTCGCGGCTTCATCCCGGTCGACTCGGTTCGTGAGATCATCGAATCTCGTGATCGAGGGCGGATCGCCACCGTGGCACCGCCGCACGGCCTGGTGTTGTGGGAAGTCGGGTACTGAGCGAAAACGTCTGCGGGGCGTCACGTCGTGACGCCCCGCCTTGGGTAATGCCCAGTAGGGGGGAGCACGCCCTTCTCCCCCCTACCTCTAGGGAATCCGGAACTGGGGCCGGCCCTTGAAGAGTCTGTCTCCGATCGAAGCGAGACCCTGGACCAGGGCATCGAGCGGAGAGCTGGATGGTGCGTTCTTGACCTGAGGGCTCGGGGGCCGTTTTGATGTTCGGCTCCTCGAAAACGCCTTGTTCAGGTTGGTTCGGGGCTGATGCATTTGTTGAGTCCTCCTGATGGGCGTGGATCACGGACGTCCACGTCGCTATGAGGAGAGCCTGCCGTCGATCGGGGCCGGCGAATATGGGGATCGGCCCCCTGGGGAACGTCCCCCACCTTCCTTCATTGCCGGCCACCGTGGAGCGGCAGCCCCGGCCGACCGGCGTCTGTTCGGCCGAGCTGGCCCAACGCGATTGCGGTCCCCACCAATCGGGCCAGACCCAAGGCGAGGCCGAAGTCGGCCGGCAATCAAGAAGCCTGGTACTGCTCCAGCGTCTCGGCGATCCGGGCGGCGTGATCGGTGTCCCGGGTCTCCACCGAGATCTCGATCTCGACGAAGCCGAAGGGCAGCCCGAACCCCTCCCGATGATGCTCGACCAGCAGGACATTGCCGCCTTCGGCAGCGATGGTCTGTAGCACCGAGGCCAGATTTCCCGGTTGATCGGGGACCAGCACCGTGTACCGGGCGAACCGCCCCGAGCCTTCGAGTCCGTGGCGAACAGCCTTGCCCAGGAACATGAGATCGATGTTGCCCCCGGAGAGGACGATGCAGATCGGGTCGGGGGCATCGTCGGGGATCAGCTTCTCCATCAGCGCGGCCACTCCGACTGCCCCGGCCGCCTCGACCACGATCTTGGACCGGTCGAGGACGTAGGCCAGGGCCGCAGTCGTCTGGGCGTCGTTGACCACCAGGATGTGGTCGACGTGCTCGCCGGCGATCTCCCAAACGAGGTCAGATGGCACCGAGACGGCTATCCCGTCCGCCACCGTGGGTAGCCCCCGGGGAAAGTCCCTGACCAGCACTCCTCGTTTTCTGCTTTCGGCGTACACCGACGCCGGCTCGATCTCGACGCCGATCACCTTCACCGCCGGTCGCAAGGTTTTCAGTGCGACTGCAGTCCCGGCGAGGAGCCCGCCGCCCCCGGTGGGGACCACCACGGTTCCGACTTCGGGGAGCTGCTCCAGGATCTCGATCCCGAGCGTCCCTTGCCCGGCGATGATCAGCGGGTCGTCATAGGGATGGACGAAATGGGCTCCCGTCTCCCTGGAGTGCTCCACCGCCGCCTCCACCGCATCGGCAAGGGAGATCCCGACCAGTCTCACGTCGGCGCCGTAGTCCTCGGTGGCCTTGACCTTGGGGATCGGGGCCGTCTCCGGCATGAAAAGGGTGCAGGGTGAACCGGTGAAGGCAGCGGCGAGGGCAACTCCCTGGGCGTGATTGCCTGCCGACGCCGCTACCACCGGCTTGCCCCCGAGCCTGGTCAGCACATTCAGCGCGCCGCGGATCTTGAACGAACCCGCTCGCTGCATGCATTCCGCCTTCAAATAGACGTCCCGGCCGGTGATGCGGCTGAAGGACTGGGACCAGACGAGCGGCGTCTCGGTGACGTTCCCCTCGAACCGGGCTCGCGCCTCCTCTATGTCGTTGAGGGTGATCATCGCGATTGGCCTAGCAGTGGCAGGCGGCGTAGCATATGCCTGCTCCCTGATCGGGAGCCGTTTCCCCAAACGCTCCCCGGTATCTTCAACCTGCCGAGGGTTACTCATGACCATGAACAAGACCTATTCGCCCAAGCCGGGCGATCTCGAGCGCTCCTGGCTGGTGGTGGACGCCACCGACCTCCCGCTCGGCCGTCTCGCCTCCGAGATCGCCACGCTGCTCCGTGGCAAGCACAAGCCCACTTATGCCCCGCATGTCGATGGTGGGGATTTCGTCATCGTCGTCAACGCCGAAAAGGTGGCTGTGACCTCGGACAAGAGCCAGACCAAGATCTATTACCGCCACTCCGGTTACCCGGGCGGGATCAAAGCGGAGACGTTCGACAGTCTGCGTGAGCGTCGTCCCGAGGCAATCATCGAGCGGGCGGTGACGGGAATGCTGCCCAAGACCAAGCTGGGCCGTCAGATGGCCCGCAAGTTGAAGGTCTACGCCGGCCCCGATCATCCTCATGTCGCCCAGAAGCCTGTGGCCCTGGAGCTGAACATCCGAAAGGTGGAACTCTGATGGCCAAACCCCTCGTCCAGGCCACTGGCCGTCGCAAGGCATCCGTGGCCAGGGTACGTCTCGTCGACGGCTCCGGTCAGGTGACCCTCAACAGTCGCCCGCTCGAGGACTATTTCCCGACGATGGCCTCCCGTTTGCGGGTGATGGAGCCGCTTCAGATCACGCAGACTCAGGGTCGCTACGACGTCCATGCCACCCTCGAGGGCGGCGGTCAGACCGGTCAGGCAGACGCCCTGCGCCTCGGGATCGCCCGTGCCCTCATCGTGCTGGACGAAGAGCTTCGGCCTGTGCTCAAGAAGGCAGGGCTTCTCACCCGCGACGCCCGGGTCGTCGAGCGCAAGAAGTACGGGCTGCGCAAGGCCCGTCGCGCGCCCCAGTACACGAAGCGCTGACCTTGGCCGATCTCCGTCGTCTCCTCGACGATGGCAAGCCCATCTTCGGCACCGATGGTGTCCGTGGTGTTGCAGGCTCAGATCTCACCCCTGAGCTCGCAATGGCGATCGGGCGTGCCGCCGGCGCCTATCTCCGCGGGGGCCCGGTCGTGGTCGGCCGCGACACCCGGCGGTCGGGCGAGATGCTGTCCTCGGCCCTACAAGCCGGGTTCCATGCGATGGGCATCGACACCGTCGACGTGGGCGTCCTCCCCAGTGGCGGGATCAGCTATCTCACCGCCACCTCGGGGGCGACCATGGGCGCCGTCGTCTCCGCGTCCCACAATCCGGCGGAAGACAACGGGATCAAGCTGCTGGCGGCACGCGGCACCAAACTGCCCGATGAGGTCGAGCGAGAGCTCGAGGACAGGTTGCGGTCTCCGGCCACGAGGACGAAGGTCGGACCCGACATCGGGACACGGTTTCTCGACGGCGATGCGCTCGAGCGCTACGTCGATCACGTCGCGTCGGTGTCCAAATACAAGCTGAGCGGGCTCCAGATCGCGCTCGATTGCGCCAATGGTGCTGCCTTCAAGGCCGCCCCAATGCTCTTCGCCCGTCTCAAGGCAGACCTGCGGGTCGTCGCCGACGTGCCCGACGGGACCAACATCAACGATGGCTGTGGTGCGACCCACCCCGAGATGCTGGCGCGAGTGGCGGAAGGCCGCATCGGCCTCGCCTTCGACGGCGATGCCGATCGGCTGATCGCTATCGACGAGGATGGCAGGGTGGCCAACGGCGACGTGATCCTGGCCATCGTCGCCCGCTACATGAAGACGCAGGGCACGCTGAAGAAGGACGTGGTGGTGGCGACCGTCATGTCCAACCTCGGGTTTCGAAAGTCGATGGCGGAGGCAGGGATCGACTTGGTGGAGACCCAGGTCGGGGATCGCTACGTCATGGAGGCAATGGTCGAGAACAAGGCGATCATCGGCGGTGAGCAATCTGGGCACATCATCTTCCTCGACAAGGGTCACACCGGAGACGGCCTCCTCACTGGGGTGCGGCTCCTCGACGTGGTTGCCGGCACCGGTAAGGAGCTGAGAGAGCTCCGCGCCGAGGCCATCACCGAGTACCCGCAGATCCTGCAGAACGTTCGGGTGGGCCGTGGGGCCAGCCTTGACGATGCCGGCGCGTTGTGGGACGAAGTTCGCGCCGTCGAGACCGAGCTCGGGGAAGAGGGGAGGGTCTTGGTCCGGGCGTCGGGCACCGAGCCGCTGATCAGGGTCATGGTGGAGGCCCCTTCCGAAGAGGCAGCGAGACGCTACGCTGACCGTCTGACGAGCATCACTCAGAGCTCGATGGGGAAGGAGGGATAGCCGGACACAGCAGTCATCTTGCGTGCGAACAACAAATACAGCGCCCGGCCTCACTCATAGTGAGGTGACGAGGAGGAAGGTCATCGAAACATTCGGCGGATACCTTCCCGGCCAGCTCAGGTCGTAAGGAATGGGAGCAAAACCCGGAAGCGATTCCGGAACAGAGTCCCACCCGTGAGCGCCGATCATCGGCTTCCCGCACGCATCTCATTTCTTCCCCCGAAGGGGGGAGTACCGCCGCAGGCGGGGAGGGGGGAACGCCTTTCCCGCAAAGGAGCAAGGAAGAAGACATGTGCGGAATCGTTGGATATGTAGGGCCGAGACCGGTGATGGATGTGCTGATGCCGGGTCTCGCCCGGCTCGAATACCGGGGCTATGACTCGGCAGGGGTGGCCCTCAACCATGGGGGATCGCTGACGGTCCTCAAACAGGCAGGACGGATCGCCGACCTCCAGAGTCTGGTCGATCGGGAAGACCTGGCCGAGGCCCACACCGGGATCGGTCACACCCGCTGGGCAACACATGGCGCGCCCAACACCGGCAATGCCCACCCCCATCTCGATTGCCATCGCGACGTGGTGGTGGTCCACAACGGGATAATCGAGAACTGGGTCGACCTCAAGGCCAAGCTCATCGAGAACGGCCACGAGTTCGAGAGCGACACTGACACAGAGGTCGTCGCCCACATGATCGAGGAGATGACCGATCTGCCCCTCGCCGACGCGGTGCGCAGCGTCATGAACCAGGCGGATGGGGCCCTGGCCTTGGTGGTCATGCGCAAGTCCGAGCCGGATGTTCTGGTTGGGGCTCGACGTGGGTCGCCTCTGGTCGTTGGCCGGGGCAAGGGTGAGAACTTCCTCGCCTCCGACATCCCCGCCTTCCTCGAGCACACCCGTCACATGGTGATCATCGAAGACGACCGCGTCGTCGAGATCCACCCGGATGAGGTCATCCTCACCGACCTCGCCGGCACCAGCATGCCGCTGGACGAGCGACTGGTGGAGTGGGACTTCGAGGCGGCGGAAAAGGGCGGCTTCGACACCTTCATGTTGAAGGAGATCTTCGAACAGCCCCACGCCATCACCGACACCCTGGCCGGCAGGATCGAGTTCCCCGGTCGGGTGGTGCTCGACGAGCTGACCATCGATCCGGAGATCCTTCGCGACATCGACAAGGTGTTCGTGGTGGCCTGTGGGACCTCGTACCACGCGGCGATGATGGCCAAGTACGCCATCGAGCGTTGGGCCCGGGTCCCCGTGGAGATCGACATCGCCTCCGAGTTCAGATACCGCGACCCGGTCCTCGACGACCGGTCACTGGTGATCGGGATCAGCCAGTCCGGGGAGACGATCGACACCCTGGCTGCAGTGCGCTACGCAAAGGCCCAGGGCTCGGTCGTGATCGGCGTGTCCAACGTGGTCGAATCGGCGCTCGCCCGAGAGTCGGATGCCGTGCTCTACACCAGGGCCGGGCCCGAGATCGGGGTGGCGGCGACCAAGACCTTCACCACCCAGCTCGTGGCGATGCAGCTGCTCGGGCTCTATCTGGCCCAGGTTCGTGGGGCGATGGACCCGGGCGCCATCGAGCTCGAGGTCAAGGAGTTGCTCCGTCTGCCCGATCAGGTCGAAGTTGTCCTCGGCCAGGCCGAGCAGGTCAGGGAGATGGCCGAGTCCTGGGCAGATACCCGGGACTGGTTCTTCCTGGGCCGTTCCGGCGACTTCCCGGTCGCCATGGAGGGCGCTCTCAAGCTGAAGGAGATCGCCTATGTCCGGGCAGAGGGTTACGCCGCCGGGGAGATGAAGCACGGCCCGATCGCGCTGATCGAGCCGGGCGTAGTGGTCGTCGGTGTCGTCACCGACAGCCATGTCCGGGCGAAGACCCTTTCCAACATGGAGGAGATGAAGGCCCGGGGCGGGACGATCGTCCTCGTCGCCGAGGAAGGCGATGACGTCGGACACGTCGCCGATCACATCATCCGGGTCCCATCTGGCCCCGATCTGCTTTGCACGGTCACTGCGGTGGTGCCGCTCCAGCTCCTCGCCTACTACGTGGCGACCGCCAAAGGCATGGACGTGGACAAGCCCCGCAACCTGGCCAAGACCGTGACCGTCGAGTAGTCGGCGATTTCCTCAGGGATGAGTCTGGTGCCGCGTCAGACGCGGGATCCGGTCTGCGGGAAGGACCGCACCGGTGGCTGAGCTCGGGAAGGAGGCGGGAGGGCGACCTTCCACGAAGCGGTCGAAGACCTCGAGGGCTTGTTCGACCGTGTAGAGGCCGGCGACCACACCGGGCCAGGTCGACGCATCCTGACGTCGAATCACCGGGTAGATCGAGGGGAGTGACACCACCACCCGCTGGATCCCGATCGCGGCCAATGCCGTGGTCCGGTGCTTGCCATCCCGGACGAGGAGCGCCGAGGATGATCCCCCGGTGAAAAGCTGGACGTCGATGATGTGGACCGAGGGGTCGAATCCCTCGTCGACGATCGATTGCGCGACCCGGCAATGCTTCTTGAAGCGGTATTCGCCCAGGGCGGGAGAGGTCGGCCCGAAGTAGTCGTAGCCATGCCTGCCGTTGCGGGCCCTGCCGAACTTGGCCAGACGATCCAGCTCGTAGACGTCTCGCTCCCGGAGTAGCTGGTCGATGTCGCGATACGGATCCCAGGGCATGTCACCAACGATGACCGGTCGCGAGAGCGGGGCGCGCTCGTCGGCGACGACACCTACGAACCGGGCGAGCGTCTCCGGCCGCCAGCTCTCGTAGAACCGCTGAAGCACGGACCCGTCGTACCCCGTGTGCTTGCCGGATAGGTAATCAGCCACCGAGCGGGTGAAAGGATTCGAGACGGTGTCGTCGATCGAAATGCCCAGGTGGTTCCTGCGCAGCGATGACATCGGTACTTCGAGCATTGGTGTGATCGAGTTGCCGTTCCCCAGCGCGAGCCGAATCGCCTCTCCCGGATTGGATGTCAGGTGCGAGAAATCGAAGTGGTCGGGCCCAGGTGCGCCCGGCTCTGTATTGTCAGGCGGAGCCAGGATTCGTGCCATCTCGGAGCCAACACCGCGCAACCCATGGAGGGCAACGACCCGCCTCCAATAGTCGGGGGCGGCATAGGTCTGCAACTTGCGGAGATAGGCGTCGGAACGGCGCTGCATCCGCTGATCTCTCAGCCGGTCCCGGCCGGGACGCTGGTTCTGACGTTGCGGAGTTGGCGGAGCCGTTGTCTTGCCTGCCAGACCGAGCCGGCAGCCCGTCCCCTGACGTCGGGCCCGAAGCCCCGCACGTAGACGCGTGGCGAAGTCGTCGAGGACCACTGCAGCTTTCCTGCCTTGCGACCTCCGACTGACCCCAGCTCGTACGCCGTCACCCCGCGCCGCTCCGCCGCTTCTAGGGTCCTGAGAAGGAGGACGTTCCCCGGAGAGCAACGCCTTGGAAGGGTCTCGTCGTACGCCGTGAGTAACCCGACCATTCGGCCCGCATACTCGAGATCATAGTTGAAGGCGATCATGCGACCATCGAGATAGAGCGCTCCGAGCCGTAGCCAATCGTTGGCTTCGGCGACATCGGCGAGCTCGGTGAAGAAGCGCAGACGGCGTGGCGAATCGATGACGGCATGACCCGACTCGCCCTTCCACCCTGCCGCTTCGAGAGCAAGCCCGTCGGCAAGTGTCTTCCGCATGCCACCGTGGCCGGGATTGCTGACCACGGTCAGCTCGCCCATCTCTGCCAGGGCCCGATCAGCTCGACGCAGGTTCGTTCGCAGGTTTTTCCCGATGTGGGCCAGGACCTGGTCGACACCCGAACTCAGATCGATCTCTGCCGAGGTCGTCCGGTGATCCTGATGCCACCTGGAATAGCGACCGGTCGCGGCGACGAGCGGGGACTCCTGGCTCAGAGCCTCGAAGCGGACCTGGCTGCAGTTGATCAGATCTTCGACGAGGTGGTCGACCGCGGCACGATCTCCGTTGTAGATCATGTCGAACGACTCGGTGGCGGTCTCGGTGAGAGAACGCACCCGGGAGCCCGATTGATAGGTGGGGATGGCGGCGCGGGGCTCATCGCCTTCGCTCACGACCCAGATCTTGAGCTGGTCGTTGGGGCCCAATGTGGACGAAGCGACGGTGCGGAACCACTCGGTCCGCAAGAAGATCGATTCGCTTGGCCCTGGCTGACGATTCCACCACGGAGCCAAACGGTCGAACGCGCGCAAGTCATCGACGATTTCTGTTTGAAGCATTCCCTACCGCCCCGTTGTCTCCCTACCCGTGGGGCAAGGGCAAGGTAACCCAGGAGCGGTTTTTGGGCATTGGGTCAACAGACCCAAATGTCAGCGTCGAATCAGTCCTCGAACCGATTTCGTCTTGGCCACATGCAAGGCTCGCCCGGTGAAGCCGGAGCCGAATAGGAGCAGGTCGTAGACCTGGCGGACCGACGGGCTCCACTCGTATTTCCACGAGTCGTTCCCGCTTCCGAACTCATAGGTGACGACTCCCGAAGCGGCTGCATTCTCGAGCACCGTCTCCAGGAGCAACGTGCCCGGGGACAGTGAGGCGACGTCGGGGGTCTCGTCGAAGGCTGACAGCATGCCCCACCTGGTGTCGCCTACCTCGAGGTCATAGCGAAAGGCGAGCAGACGATCGTCCAGATAGAGCCCGCACAGCCGGAGCCAACCTCGTTTGGCGGCGACCTCGCTCATCGACCGATACCAGCGATCGTGGGTTGGGTCGTTGAGCACCGCGTGGCCACGCTGTCCTTTCCACCCGTCCGCTTCGAGGCGAAGCCCTGCAGTGAGTATCCCGGACGGCTCCTCAGCGGAGTTGTGCTCGACGAAGGTCAACGGGCCCATCTCCTCCAGGCGCCGCCGGCGGCGCCGCAGGGTGCGCTGGAAGTCCTTGCTCATCCCGGCCCGCACCTTGTCCATCCCGGCGCCGAGATCCACGTAGGGGCTGTTGAACGTCGTCTGGACCAGCCAGCGTTCGTGCCCTGGCAGCGCCGCCACGATCGGCGAGCTCTCCGCCACTCGATACAGGTAGGTCATCGTGAGCGAATCGAGCCAGACCGGCAGATGCTCGACCACTTCCTCGTCATCGTTCCCGACAACGTCGAACGGCTCGGAGTGGGCACGAGAGAGCGAACGAAGACGCCCCCTTGCCTTGTAGAGGGGCAGTGCCGCCACCAAGTCTCCGTCCCGGTAGAGAAGCTCGACGTTGAGCTTGCTCTCCGGCTCGTCGAAGCCATCCTCCCAACAGGAGAGCACGGCTGAGCTGAGGAACGGGTTGGCCCGAACCGCATCCCGGGTGTCCCACCAGGGCGCCAATCTGGAGAACACCTCACGATCGGAATGGGTCTCGGTGGTCCAGCGCGGCATCGGCCCGCAAGCTAACCAACAACCAGGGCAAGGCCAATACCAGGCTGCGCAGTGGCCCAACTAGGCCAGACGGTCACATTCGACTTTGATACAGGTCATGCAGACGATCGAGTTCCTCGGGATTCCCGGCTCGGGCAAGACCACCCTGGCCGCCGCGGTCCGATCGCGTCTACAGGGTGAGGAACGGCGAGTGGTCACCCTGAAGGAGGCGGTAGCGGTGGCCATGCATCGTGGTGTTGGCGACCGTCTCGTCGACCCGTTGATGACCCGGCTCCCCAATTCCATGTTGTCGAGGTACTCGGAGAGCGGGTTCATCAGGTCGAATGCGATGCTCGTGTCTCTGATCGACTTCATGACCGCTCACCCGATGGTCGTATCCGCTTTTCTCGAAGGCCAGGCCCGCCGCGCCGACTATGAGGTGGGCGGCGACTTGGTGATTCGATGGTTTCTCCAACTGGTCGCCCGTTACCAGTTGGTCGATTCCGCCCTGGACGAGGAAGACGTCCTGCTTCTCGATGAGGGGTTCTGCCAGCGGGTCGTCACCGGCTTCGGCCATCGGTTCTCGGAGGAGGATCATCGAGACGTCGATCGGTATCTCGCTTCGGTCCCGCGGCCGGCCCTCTTGGTTCATCTCGACATCTCGGTCGAAGATGCCACCGCCCGGGTCACCGATGAGGGTCGGGTGGAACCGACCAAACGGCTTTGGGGAACCGACACCGATCCGGTTCGTTTCCTCGAGGACACCAGCCGATGCTGTGGACTATGTGGCCGAATCGGCCCGCCAAATCGGGTTCGAAGTCCTCGGGCTCGATGGCTCGGCGGAGATGAGCGGCCACCTCTCGACCGTCATCGACGCTATGGCCCAGACACCAGCGACGGGACGCCCCGTGGGGGACGTCCCGTCATTGGACTCACCTAGCGACGGTTAGGGCGTCGGGAGCGACGCAGCCATCCTCCCAGTTCGGGTCCCTGGCGTTCAGGTAGGTCGTCGTGGCCGGGCTGGCCGAGAAGCACTCGTTCCCGTGGAGACCCAGGGTCACGCGTGGTCCCGAGAGCCGTGATCGAGTCCGGGATGGGTGACGCGAGCGGGAAGATTGCTCCCAGATCGTTGTCACTGAGATCGAGGGCGGTCACCCCGGCCAGGCTGCTCACCGTGGCGGGGATCTCCCCTTGAAGAGGTTGCCCGCCAGGTCCAGGGTGACCAGCGTCGTCCTCGTCCAGATCGAAGCCGGCAACTCGCCATCGAAGGCGTTCTCCGACAGATCGATGTTGAGGATCGCGGTCATCGCCGACACGTCGGTCATCGGTCCGGTGAAGCCGTTGTCGCTCAGGTCGAGATCGGTCAGGGTCGCCTTGGTCCACAGACCTACCGGGATGTCGTTGGTGAACCCGTTCTGACCCACATCGAGGATGGTCAGCGGCCGGGCCACCAAAGACGCCGGGATCGTGCCGGTGACCTGGTTCTCGTTGATGTCGAAGATAGAGAGCGAGGGCAGGCCGGCCCAGTTGACGGTGTCGATCGTGCCACCCAGGTTGTTGGTGTCGAGCTCGATCTGGGTGACGGCACCGGCATCGCCGGCCGCGCACAAGATCCCGTGCCATACGCAAGGATTGATGTCGGCGAACCACCCCGTGTGCTCCACCCATTGATTGCCAAATGTCGCCTTGTAGAACGCCAGAAGTGTCTGACATTGCAGCGCGGGGCCGCCGATGCCGAGACAGGGGTTGACCACATTGATCGGGATGGTGGCGAACACCTGAGCGCCCTGCGTGTCGCTCACCCTGATCTGGAGACCGGTGGACCCGAGCGTGGTGGGAATTCCCGAAACGACACCAGTGGGCGAGATGTTGGCCCAGTGACCGGCAGTCTTGGCAATCGTGTAGGGCGGACTACCCCCGGTGATCGAGATCGCGGCGGAGTACTCGATTCCCTGCTTCGCGTTGGGCAGTGCACCTGAGACAGTCAGTGGAATTGGTCCGGAAGGGCCACCCGGTCCACCCGGGGTGACCGTGCCCCAGTTGCCGGAGATGGGCAGGTAAGTGCTGCTGCCCCACACCAACGTCTGGTCGGCGTTCCCCTGGCTGTTGGTGTGCCGGAAGTAGAAGGTCGTGGTGGAGGGGCGGAAGACGGCCGGGGTCTCTTCGTCATCGACGACGCCCCAGTCGCCGGCCACCAAGCGGTCGCCCGGGTCTCCGAAGAAGAACTCCTCGTCTGCGATCCCCTGGGTGTTCGACTGCCGGAAATAGACGAACCCGGTGGACTCACGGTGCAAACCGACAGTGTCCTCCCCGTTGCCGTCGAAGTCGCCGACGAAGGGCTTGTCACCGGGGTTGCCGAAGACATAGTTGAAGTCGGCGGCGCCCAGTCCTCCGTCGTTGGCACCAAGTGCGTTGATCACATAGATGCGGGATTCCGAAGCCCGGTAGATGCTGACGGTGTCACACCCGTCATCGTTGAAGTCGCCGGCGAGGGGGTAGTCACCGGGGTTGCCGAAGAAGAACCTGATGTCGGCGGGGCCCTGGGTGTTGGAGTTGCGCAGATAGACGAACCCGTCGGACTGTCGGTAGAGACCGGGGGTGTCGATCCCGTCGCAGTTCCAGTCGCCGGCGAACGGGACGTCGCCCGGGTTGCCGTAGAAGAAACTGCCGACGACCCCGTTCTGACCACGGAGGAACCAGATGCCGGTAGCTGGATCCACCAGACCCACCCGGGTCGTCACCGCGTCGGTGTCGATCGACTGAGCGGTGAGTTCGGTCTCGCCTGTCTGGGCCACGGCCGGAGCCGCCGATGGCGCGACCATAGAAGCCAGAACGACAAATGAAAGAAGGACCCTTCTAAGCACGATGCACTCCCTCAGCTATTCACAGGCCCGATGAATCAGACCCCCACAGCCGCAACGTACCCCTACTGCGGCGCTGTCGTCAAATAAAAAGTGACGCTCAGTGGTCGGCCGACCGCTCGCCAGACGGGAAACCACGGAACCGTTTGACGATTCCGGTGATTAGTCCCCTAGGGCGATCAACTCACTGACGGTGACGAACCGAAATCCGCGCTCGAGGAGCTGGTCCAGGGTTGCTGCCATGGCGTCGACCGTGGGGGTGTAGATGTCGTGGTTCAAGACGATCGACCCCGGAGTGGTGAGCGAGACCAGCCGGTCGGTGATCGCTTCGGTGCCGGGATCGTCCCAGTCCCTTGCCGACACCGACCAGAGGACGGTCGGGTAGCCGAATTGATGATCGATCCACCGGCTCATCGTCTCGGTCACTGCGCCGTAGGGGGGCCGCAGGGTGGCGGGTGGGATCCCGATTGCTTGCTCGATGGCTTCGTGGGTCGCGGTCAGCTCGTCGGCGATGCTGTGCCCGGTCTGGGTGGTGAGGAAGCGATGGCTCCAGGTGTGGCTGCCGATCTCATGGCCCTCGTCTCTCGTCCTTCTGACCACATCGGGGTGCCTGGTGACCGGCTCGCCGATCAGGTAGAAGGTTGCCTTCACTCCGCGGGCACTCAGGATGTCGAGAAGCCGGGGTGTGTTCTCCGGATCCGGGCCATCGTCGAAGGTGAAGGCGACCACCGGTTCGGTGACATCGACGTGCTCATAGGTGCGCCCTATGAAGCCGGGCGGCGGGCTGCTGATCGAAGGGCTGACCGCGCGTTCCACCCCGCGGTACAGGTCGAATGACTTGCGAACGAGGTTCTTCCTTGCCTCGGCATCCGTCCAGCCCATCAGCGGCTCCGATCATCCTGCGCCACGAGAGACCCAACGATCGTGGCGGCGACGCGGTCCCAGCTCATGGTCTGTCGGAGCTCCTCTGCTCGACGGATCGCGTTCTCCTTGTAAAGGTCGAATTCGGCGACCACAGCTTCGATTGCCTGCTCGATCTGATCCACGTTCCCGGCTTCGACCGTCTTGCCGGCGTCCCCGATGAGCCAACCCTGATTGCCCACGGTCGATCCGATGGCCGGGAGGCCTTGGAGCAGTGCCTCGAGCAACGAATAGCCCAGCGCCTCCATGTAGGTGGGGACGACGAAGATGTCGCTCTCGGCGAAGAGGCGGGGCATCTCGCCCCCCTGCACACGTCCGAGTTTCGACACCCGGTCCGGGAGGGGGACCGACGGCTCGTCGCCGACCAGGGTCAGCTCGAGCTCCGGATGGCGATCGGACAGTCGAGAGAAAGCCTCCACTACCTCCGAGCCGCCTTTGAGCCCCCACTTGGTCCCGACAAAGAGAAGACGGCGGGCCGGCCGCCGCTCGCGGCCGATCGGCCCGATCCCGGTCCCGGGACCGGCGCCGACGATCTGCACATTTGCGGTTTCGAGGCCGTAGCGGGTGGAGAGTGCCTCCTTCGAGGACGGTCCCATGACGAAGATCGATTCGGCCCCGGCCAGGAATGCCTCCTCTCGTTCGATCCATCCCGGCCCCCAGGTCGATCGATACGCCTCAGCCTCGGCGGCCCCTTCACGCGCGAGCCGATCGGTGTAGATGGCATACCGGTACTCGGGCGGGAGCACCGGGGCCCCGAGGGTCTGGAAGAACAGAGTGGGTCGAGAGGGGCTGATCCACCCCTGGGCGATCGCATGTCGCTGAATCGCCGACGACCAGATGCCTGTCTTGAACCACGGACCCTCCCGACCCACACAGGCGAGACTGGCCCTGACCCGGGCCGGGAGCAGAGACGGGACCCGGGTCAGGCTCCCGAAGTCGTGGTAATCGACCGTAGCCAATCGAGCCAGTGGCTCTTTCATCATCGGGACGGTGCCCGAGAAGAGACCCCAGTGGACCAGTGACAGCTCGGCGCCGATGGGCAGATTCCGATCCGACATCAGCCGACACCCAGGATCTGGCGATACCAGTCCTCATAGCGGCGAGCGGACTCCTCGGGGGTGGCGAACCCGGCGGCCCGCTCACTGGCGGCGGCGCCCAGTCTCCTGCGGAGGTCAGGATCGGCTTCGAGCTTCGCCAGGGCCCCGGCCAGAGCGCCGGAGTCGGTCCTCGGCACCAGCACCCCGAATTCATCCGAGGGGACCAGATCGGTCATCGGCGGCAGCCCGGTGGTCACGATGGGGAGACCGATCGCCATGGCCTCGATCATGGCGTTCCCTCCATTTCCCTCGAACAGCGAAGGAAAGGCGAACACGTCGGCGGCAGCCAGGAGCCGGGGCAGGTCGGTGCGAGACCCGGTCATGGTGACGACGCCGCCCAGGTCGAGGTCTTCCATGAGGGCATTGAGCCTCCCCGAGGCGAGGCCGGTCCGCCCCACGATGAGGACGTGGAGGTCCGGGATGGCCTCTCGCAGCTGATGAGCCGCTTCGAGCAGGTATCGATGGCCCTTCTGCGGCTCCTGTCGCCCGACCGCCAAGACAAGGAAGGTCTCGGGAGACAGCCCGAACTCCTCACGAACCGAGGCGCGGTGCTCTCGTCTTTCGTGATCGTCCACCCCGAACTGGCCGCGATCGATCCCGCGCGGGATGACATCGATCCGGTCGCGGTCGATCTTGACGGTGTCGGCCCAGGAGTCGGCCACGGCATTGCTCACGGCGTGGAACCTCCGCACCCGGAACGTGGTGAGCCGATCCAGCCAGACATGCATGCGCAACTTCGGCATGGTGACCCCTGGATTGTCCACGGTGCGAATCTCCTCGTGGCTTATGTTGACCAGGCTCTCCACCACCGGTGTCCCCGTCGCCAGCCCAACGAGACGTGCAGCGAGGGCGGAATCGGGGAGGCTGGCATGGAGCAGGTCGAATCTCTCCCTGCGGACCAATCGGTACAGGGCCATCGTCGCTTCACGTCGGGACATCGCCTTGCCCTTCTCGCCGAGTACCCACGTGCCGACCGATTCGGGAATGTCGGCGGCGCGAGATGTCTCCGCACTCTTGAGCAGCACGATGTCATGACGGATCAGGTCATGGTCGAAGGCACGGAGATTGGCGACGAGTTGGCGCTCGGCGCCACCCGACACATCGAGAGAGTCGATCAGATGGGCGACTCGCGGCGGCCCCGAACGGGGCGCGTGAATCTCAACTGGACTGGTACCTGTTGGGTCGGTCATCTTGCTCTGAGCGCGGAAGCGGCTGGCCAATGGACAGCGAACCCCGCCAGTCTATTGTGGATGGGGGACGGTCCACGATTGGAGGGTGTGTTGCGAGCCGTTGTCACGGGGTGTGCGGGTTTCATCGGATCACACCTGTGCGAACGTCTTCTCGAAGATCAATGGGCGATCACGGGCATCGACGCGCTGGCCCCGACCTACGACACATCCGGACGGCGCGCTCGGGTGACCACGTTGGCCGCCCACCCCGCCTTCGAGTTCGTCGAAGGCGATCTCAATCGGATCGACCTGTCCCACATCGTTGCCGAGTCGGACGTCGTGTTCCATCTCGCCGCCCGGCCTGGGGTCCGTGCGTCCTGGCGGGACTTCGCCACAGCCTCCGATGCCAACATCCTGGCAACGCAACGGGTCCTCGATGCGCTGGCCGAGCACCCGTCCACCACCATGGTCTTCGCATCTTCCTCCTCGGTATACGGCCAGGTCGAGACCTTTCCGGTGACCGAGGACCGGCCGCTCACCCCGATCTCGCCGTACGGCGTGACCAAAGCGTCGTGTGAGGCGCTGGTCACTGCCTACACGAGTCAGTTCGACCTGACCGTCACCAGCCTCCGCTATTTCACCGTGTATGGGCCCCGGCAACGATCCGACATGGCCTTCACCAGATGGATCAGGAGTGCCTATCTGAACGAGCCGATCAGGGTGTACGGCGATGGCAAGGCGATACGGGACTTCACCTACGTGAGCGACGTCGTCGAGGCCACGTTGCTGGCGGCCGGGGAGGCACCGTCGGGGCACCGCATCTACAACGTGGCAGGCGGCAATCCGGTGACGCTCAACGAAGTCTTCGAGCTCCTCACTGAGCTCACCGGTCGCGAGCTCGACATCCGCCATGAGCAAGCGGCCCTCGGCGACCCCAAACGGACAGGCGGCGATACCACCCGCATCGAGGAGGAGCTTGGCTGGCATTCGACTACGTCGCTGCGTGACGGCCTCGGGGCGCAGGTCGATTGGTTCCGGGTCGATTGGGGCGCCGGGCTGCCCTGATAGCTCGGCTGGGGTCAATCTCGACCGATCAGCTTGAGGGCGCGTCGGGTGGCGAGACGTGCGGCATCGGCGCCGAGACCCGCCATGGCGGCGACCCGGCCCGACAGCGGCACCTTGTCGTACTTCCTCTCATAACCCAGCTCGTCGAGGAGATCGCCTGCGATCGCCTCGAAGCGGATCACCTGATCGTCCGACAGCTCCTTCCGCCAGTCGCGTAGACCTTTGGTTGGAGGGAGGAAGATGTCGCGGTGCCGGTCGGGGACTGCGGTAGTGGCGACGATCTGGTCGGCCCGCTCGTAGTACTTCAGCATGACGGGGTCGAAGTCGAGGTCGATGAAGTCGCAGAGCCGGCGAACTGCTCCTTCGGTGTCCTCGATCAGCTCCTCGAAGCGGGACTCGACGTAACGATCAGGCCCGAGGGCCTGGCCGGCCCGGCGCCCGGCGGTGACCCGCCGCTTCCAGGACACCGCTACCTGCTCGATCTTGGTCCCGTCGGTGTGTGCCAATGCCACATCCCGCCCATCGCGCACGGCATGGATGAACCGTGCCTCGGGGAAGAGTCGGGCGAGCAGGGGCAGCTCGTGGATGTAGGCCTGAGTCTTGTCCCCATATCGGCTCTTGCCCTGGGTCGCCGCGTAGAGGCGGTACAGAGCGCGCATTGCCTCGGGAAAGTCCTTCACTTCGGGAGCATTCAGGGTGAGCTCGACCGCACCCGGGTCCAGGCCCCATTTGAGGAATCGTTTCTCCTTTTGCAGGTCCTCGTAGAGCAACTCGGGGTGCAGGGCCCCAACTCCCTCGTAGTGGGCGCGTTCGCGGCCCAGCTTGGTGACGAAGTGGGACTCACCCGGGATGGCAAGGTCGGGATGAGAGTCGAATATGGCGCGGTGCAGGGTCGTTCCGGAGCCATTGGTGCCCACGAAGAAGACGAAACTGGTCTGCTTGGTCACTCCACCCACCATGGGCAGACTATTCGCCCTGGTCGGCCTAAATCGCTGAAATGGTCCGCGTGACCCAGGCCGAGCCTCGCTCCAGACCCACCGCCCCCGATCCCGACATCCTGGCTCAGGCCACCGAGCGGGCCGCCTCCATACTCGGATGGGGGGGCAGTGCCGACATTCGCTGGCGGGTGGCCGAACGGATCGAGAGGGCTCGTTCGACGATCTTTCGGCTCGAGACACGTGACTGCGCCCGAAGCGGATGCCGAGGTCTACTACAAGGTGTCGCATTCCCCGATCGACTCCTCGCCGCGTCGGATGCGATGGGAGAGCACCGTCTCTGACGGCCTGGCCAGATCACTGTTGCTCGATGAGAAGCTGGCAGAGCTCATCGGCAGGGAGCCGATCGCGTTCTCCCGCACTCTCGCCGCCGATCCAGCCACTTTGACCCTGGTGACGATGGCCTTGGCCGGCGACCCTATCGGGAAGGTCTCGAGACATCTCCTCTCCTCTGGGCGCCGCGATCGCCTGATCGAGGCCTTTGGCGTGGCCGGCCACGCCGCACGGCTGATCGAGGATTGCTCGCCTGGCTCAGTTGTGGCTGACCGGGACACCTTCTCGCGGGCGATCGATCGGCGTCTGGAGCGGGCGCGGCTGCTTCTCCCCGAGCCGACGTTCGAGGCCTTGGAGCGCCGGATGGTGTCGCTCGACGAAGAGGTGCTGTCCGACCCGGGGGCCCTTGTCTACGCCCATGGCGACTTCAGCTCCTCGAATGTGCTGCTTCGGGACGACGGCATCGGACTGATCGATTTCACCTGGCCGCCCCGGCTGCGCGGCTTCGACGTCGCTCATTTCGCATTCAGGGTTTCCTATGAGACCGGCGCGCCGAGGTCCTGGACCGACTCGCTGGTCGGCGCCCTGCTCGATGGTTATGGCGACCGGGGTCTGGTCGGCAGCCCGAATTGGCAGGCGGTCCGGATCCCGCGCCTCCTCAAGCTGATCGAGTTGGGAAGCGGACCCGGGTCATCCCGTCATCGTCGATCGGCGAAACGGGCGATGGCCGAGATCGAGGAGATGCTCTGACCCCGCGACCTGGCTAGTAGCCGCTGAGCATCCCCATCTTGCGGGCGTATTGAAGCGCTCGGCTGAACAACCAGAGCCCCACGCTGAAGACCACCACGTTGAAGATCATCAGGGCGAGCACCGCCGTGGGGAACGGGATGAAGAATGTCCCCGGGTCCTCCATCAGGACCGCCCGCGCCGAGTTGATCACGTAGGTGTGGGGGATGGCATAGCTGATCCATTGCAACGGCGTGGGTAGCTGGTCGACCGAGAATGCTGCACCGGCAAAGAGGGAAGCAGCCAGACCGTAGAGCGTGAGCACCGGCTGGGACCGCTTGGCCAGCACCATGAGGCTGGCGGAGAGGACCCCGATTGCGGTGCTGGCGACGACGCCGAGCAAGAGGAGCACCATGAACTCCGGGAGCCCGCTCATGATGATGTTTGCGCCCATCACCAAGCCGATGACAAAGACGAGGGCGCCGTCGAAGAACCCGGTGATGATCCGGTAGACATTCATGACGAAGGGCAGGAACGGCCACGGGATCGGCTCCACCAGGAGCGTCTCGAAGGTGCCCCGGTTCTGGGCCCGCTGCAGGGCGCCGCCGAAGCCACTCAGTGCAGCCTGGAGCACCGTCGACGCAGTGAGACCGATGATGGCGAAGGTGAAGTAGTCATCGCCGACCTCGGGTGCATCGCCCACCAGATCGCCGATGAAGAAGGAGATGAATATCGGGGCGATGGTGCCCAGTTCCTTGAGGATGACAGACAGCGGGTAGCTGATGTCCTCGATGAAATCCATCCTGAGGAACGCCGCGGTGACGGCTGCCGGCCTGATGCGGGCCGTCTTGGATGCAAGACCTTTCACGAAGCAGCCTCTTCCTCGCCGTCGTCTTTCTCCCGGGCGTACATCTCGGCGAGCAGATCTCGCAGCGGGGTCTGCACCTCCCTGAAGTGCAACATCTGGTCGGTGAACCGCTCGAGGGCCACCAGGATCCGGCCAACGGTCACCCCGGGCAGCAAGACGAAGTGGAGCAGGTTCCCGTCCACTCCAACCGCCTCGCCCAAGCCGGGGCCTTTGACGATCTGCGCCGCCTTCTGGGCATCCTCGAGACTGGTGAACTCGATCTCGATCGAAGGCCGCTCGAGCTCCACCCTCAGGGTGTCGAGGTCGCCGTCGTAGCGAATCTGGCCCCGGTCGAGCAGGATCGCGTGCGAGTGCAAAGCCTCGATCTCCTCGAGTCGATGTGAGCTGATCAAGCAGGCGAGCTCTCGCTTCTCCACCGTCTCGATGATGAGGTTCAGCAACTCGTGGGACGCCACCGGGTCGACTGAGCCGGTCGGCTCGTCGAGGATCAGGACCTTGGGATCGTGGAGGAGGGCGCGGGCCAATTGGAGACGGGCCCTCATCCCCGCCGACAACGCGAAAACAGAAGACTCGGCGGCGTGGGCGATGCCCACGATGGCGAGTGAGTCACGGATGCGGTCCTTGAGGTTCTGGCCGGACATGCCATTGAGCCTGCCGTGGAAGTAGAGGTTCTCAGCACACGAGAGCCGCATGATCAGACTTCGGTCCTCCGCCGGCATCCATCCAACGAGCTTGCGCACCTCGATCGACTCCTTGCCGCAGTCCCGTCCCATCACCCGGGCCGAGCCCGACGTCGAGCTGGTGAGGCCGATCAAGATGCGAAATGTGGTGGTCTTGCCCGCTCCATTGGGACCGACCACGGCGCAGATCTGGCCCGGGCCGACCTCGAGATCGATGCCCTTGAGCGCGTAAACGGGCTCTTTGATGTTGGAGCGGACGAGCAGCTTCATCCAGCCCGGTGACGGGTAGTAAGTCTTGGTCAGATCCTGGATCGTGACCCCCGCGGAATCAGTCATGGCGGCGCTCGACGACTGCCCAGCCAAACTGATGGTTTGCCTCCCCGACGTGATGAATTCCCCCCTTGCCGAGCGCACAGACTACTACGGCCGAGGTTCTTCTCTCCAGAGGGGATTTCACGATTGCCCCTGCTGGGCCGCCAACTGGAGACGCTTCATGATTTCCTCGGCCACCGCTTCGGGAGCGCCATTGGCAGCCACCTCGATCACGGGGCGGTCGATCGCGTCGAGAGCCCGATCCGCGTACATCTCATAGCGCTCGACCCACTGGGGATGCTCGACGATCCGTGACTCACTCTTGCCCCCCCTGGTCTCCAGCCGCCGAGTGATGGTGTCGGCGTCGGCGGACAATCTGACGTAGACGTCGGAGTGGACGACTCTCGGCAACAGACCGGTCAGGTCCGTCTCGTACCGGGTCGACTCCTGGCAGAGCCAATGGACCGGGCCGCTCGAGAAGACTCCACCGTCGGTTCGAAGGGCCTTTCTGGCGAACCTCTCCCTTCGGGTCGTGGTGAGGGCAAAGCTGAGGCGATCCGGCAACGGCCCGCCCTGGGCGCGCAAAGTAGCCAAGGTGAGACCGGGATCGGTGATGGTGGAGATCATGCGGTCGCCCCAGATCTGCCATCTGGTCATCGAGGCCCCGTCGAGTCGGTAGAACCCCTGGCCGGCGTAGTGGGGCACGCCGAGACGCTGGGCGAGCAGCGGGGCCACCGTGCTCTTGCCCACTGCGCCGGGCCCGATCAGCTCGATGAACATCAGATCCCAGATTCTGACTGGCGCGGTCCCATGTGCAAAGAGCCGGTCAAGGTCGGATCCGGGCCACGATGACATCGGCTACCTGTTCCGGTGAGCCTTCGACTGTCACATCCACCACCCGGCGACCGAGATCCTCGAGAAGCGAGTCGGCGTATCGCTGATAGCTCTCCTGCAGCTCCGCATGAGCGTGGAGCTCGTCGGGAGAGATTCCCTGGCGTGAGGCGAGGCGTCCGGTGGTGTCGGTGGGACGGCCCGAGAGACGGACATAGACGTCAGCCAGGGTGATCAGGCGAGCCAGGGGGGTCAGATCGGTGTCGGTGTTGGCAGATGCCGCACACAGAGCGTGGACCGACCCGCTCGCCACTACTCCACTTCCCAGACCAGCCGCCCGTCTGGCGATGCGCTCCCGACGGCACATGTCGAGGGCGAAGCGGAGTCGTTCCGTGATCGTGCCCCGGTGGCCCCGCAGCGAGGCGAACAGCAAGCGCGGGCTCCGAACGGCGGAGCCGAGACGGCCGACCCACACCTGGGTGGGCGTGAGCGGCTCTCCCTCGAACCCGTGCCGCTTGACCGCCGGGTAATGAGCGATGCCGAGACCGGCGGCGACCAGAGGCTCCAGCGTCGTCTTCCCCACGCCACCGGGCCCCAAGAGCTCAACGATCATGCGTCCTCCACCAGCCGACCACCCGAGGTCCGGGACGGCGAGATGCTAACCAGCAGCGTTTTCGCCACCACTCACCGTGGTTGGAAAGCACCGGTTTGGCACTAATCTCGGTCCCAATGGGAAGTGGGAGCTTGTCGGGGTGGAGACTTGTCGTGCTCGTTGGGCTGCTGCTCGTCGGCTTGGCCGGGGGTGTCGCCCTCGGGACGATGTTCAGCGGAGACTCCTCGGACACCACATCGTCGACCGGGTCCACCACGCCCGAGGCGGCGCCGGAAGGAACGGTGACCGAGCCCACCGATGGTTCGTCACCAACGACGCAAGGCACCCCAACCTCTGAATCGGGCGGCGACTGTGCCGCCGACTTCCCTGCCGGCGAGCCATTCGTCGGCGGGCCCAGTGTCGAGCTGGTCGATCTCGGAGAGTCCAACGGGTCAGTCGTCGAGGGTGCTGTCTACCCACGTCCGGATTACCAGGGCGACCCGTGGAGCCAGTGGGGTCAGGGTCTCGCCCTGGCGGACGGCCGTTTCTACTCCGCCATCGGCGACCATCTCGCCCCAGACGGCAACTCCTATGTCTACGAATACGACCCGGAGGCGGGGACTCTGGCGATGCTTGGTGATCTTCTCTCCTATGTGGAGCACCAGCCCGGGTCATGGGGCTACGGGAAGGTCCACGCCCAGATGGTGGCCGGCGCGTGTGGCGAGATCTACTTCTCCAGTTACTGGGGCTCCTACTCGGGCATCCGCTTCGACGACGTGTATCGCGGTGACATCCTGTTCCGCCTCGACCCTTCCGCACGCACGATCGACCCGCTCACGGTCCCGGTGGACCAGCACGGGCAGGCTTCGCTGGCGGGATGGGCCCAGGACGGGCTGCTCTACGGGGAGGCCGTCGATCCGGTGGTGAAGGACCAGACGGATATCGAGGAGGGCCCGCTGTTCGTCTACGACGTGACCACCGAGGAGGTCGTCTTTCAGGGGCCGGACAGCCCGCATGTCGGGTATCGCAACATGATCGTGGACGGGTCGGGCCGGGTGTACTACTCGATCGGGGCAGGCGAGCTCGCCGTTTACGACCCGGCAACCAATGCTCTCGAGACCCACCCTCACACCATGCCGGCCGATTGGCTGCGTGCTTCGACGACGCCCACTTCCGATGGGCGGGTGGCCGCGGTCACCGACGAGCCATACACGTTCTTCATGCTCCAGCCTTCCGGCGAGATCCAGACCCTTGGACCGGCCCGCGGCTACACCGCGAGCATGGCCATGCATCCTGACGGGAACCGGTTCTTCTATGTGCCCGACGCCCACGGGGGGAGCTGGATGGCCAACACGCCCCTGATCAGCGTTGACACCTCCACCGGGGAGGAAACTGTTGTAGCCGAGCTGAATCCTCTGGCCGAGGAGCACCTTGGCGTCACCCTTGGTGGTAGCTACGACGTCGTCGCAGATCCCTCGGGTGACAAGGTCTTTGTCGGCATGAATGCCGGTGCGGCGGGGTCCGGGGAAGACTTCGGCGAGGTCGCGCTTCTCATTGTGCACTTGCCGTGACCTGGCGCAGGGCCCTCGCCATTCTGCTCGTCGTCGCCGCTTGCTCCCCGTCCGCCGACCCCGGTTCTAGTACCGGGCCCGACGCATCGGAGAGTTCGACCCCGACCTCTGGTCAGGGCACCTCGGCGGAAGGGGGAACGGCCGCGCCGACGGGGGACGGGACGAGCTGCTGGTCCGCCCCGGCTCCGACCGGTAGCGAGGCGATCTCTTTCGCCGACCAGACCGAGGCGCTCGGCCTGATCCAGCCATTGGTCGGTATGCACGGGCACGCCGCGATCTGGGGCGATCTGAACGGCGACCTGAATCCTGACTTGTTCGTGGGGACCTTTGCGGACCGCGACACAGAGAACTATCAGTTGCGTGGCGCCTCGGGGCCGTCGCCCGATCGGCTCCTCGTGGGCGGACCAGATGCGTTCGCTCTCGATGAGGGTCTTCCCGAGATGTTCACCCGCACCTCCGGAGGCGCGGTGGCCGACCTCGATGGCGATGGCGACCTCGACCTCGTGGTCTCCCGCAACTACGACGAGGACACCCCCGATGCCCCTTCCAGCCAGATCCTCCGCAACGACGAGGGGACGATGGTCCCGGTCGAAGACAGCGGTCTCCCCACCCAATACGGAGGTCGTTCGGTCGGGGTGCTCGACTACGACGTCGACGGTCTGTACGACCTCTTCATCGCCGAGGACCGATTCTCGGGAGGAAGCAGTGTCTTGCTGAGGAATCTGGGTGATCTTCGTTTCGAGGACGCAACGGCGGCCGCCGGTCTGCCCAGTGGTGTCCACGGTCTCGGGGTGGTGGTGGCCGACTTCACCGGCGACGGTCATCGAGAGATCTTCGTGGCCGGGTCCAACCGATTGTTCACCGCCACCGGTGATGGCGGGTTCCAGGAGGCTGCCGACACGGCCTCGGTCTTCCAGTGGCAGTACTTCGGTGAGGAGGACGACGTGGCTGGAGTCTCGGCAGCCGATGTCAATCGTGATGGTCTGCTCGACCTCCTCGTCGGCCATCACTTCAACAGCACCGTTGACGACGGGATGGAGGTCCCGGTCCGTCTCTACCTCAACCGAGGCGCGGACGGATCAGGCAATCCCACTTTCGAGGATGTGACCGAGGCGGCGGGTCTCATCGGCCTGCCCACCAAGGCGCCCCATGTCGAGATCAACGACTTCGACAACGACGGATGGCCTGACCTGCTGACCACGGCCTCGGCCGGGGAGGGAACCGCTCCCGCCATCTTCCGCCACGAGGGTCTGGAGGGCGATGTGCCCCGCTTCAGCGCACCGGAAGGCCTGGGCAGCCCGCAGTACTGGATCGCCGGGCCGACGGCCGACATCGACCGGGACGGCCGTCTCGACATGGTCCTCGTCGAGTGGGAGCCTTCACTCCCATCCTTGCTTCTTCACAACGAATCGAGCTCGGGGCATTGGCTCGAGGTCTCGGTCGGCCCCGAGGAGGGCTTCGGCATTGGCTGGAGGGTCGAGGTCTATCAGGCCGGCGGTGCGGGCGACCCCGCTGCCCTTCTTGGCGCCCGGGAGATAACCGTCACCCAGGGCTACTCCGCCGGCGTTTCCCCGGTCGCCCATTTCGGGCTGGGCGATGCCGACTCGGTCGATGTGCTTCTGTTACCCGGGCCTGGGGAAGAGACGGTCACCATCGCAGGTGTCACTGCGGACCAACACGTGCGACTCCCCGGCGGGTGCGCGTGAGGCCCCGGCCCTAAACTCGGCTTGTGGAAGACCTGTTCGAGGTTTTCGATCTCCTGGGATCTGCCGATTTCACCACTGGCCTCCGTTTCGGGCTGATCGCCCTGGCGCTGGGATGGGCCCTCCGTTTGGCCACGGGCATGGATCGACGGCCCCTCCCGATCGCAGGGATTCTTATCACGCTGGCGATGCTGTTCAGCCTGACCCGGCTCGAGGAGAATGTCAGCGCCGAACTGCCCGCCCTCGGCGTCATTCTGGCCGGGGCTCTGCTCGCTCGGATCCCGCGCGTCCCCGGATGGGTCCAGCCAATCCTGGTCCTCCCGGGTGCCGTGTGGTTCGCCCTCGAGACGCCCGTAACCACACTCACGTGGGTCCGCATCCTGATGATGGTGCTGATCCCGGTGGCCGGTTTCGCCATCAACGATTTCGAGAAGCGTCATTCGGGCATGGGCCTGGGCGTGATTTTCTATTCGCTGGCTGTATTCGGGCTCTTTGCCGGAGTCCCCGATACCGAGTGGGCCGTTGGTTTGCTCGCCGTCTCGGTGACCATCACATTCCTGGCCTGGCCGAAGGTGGGGGCGTCGCTGGGGCCCGAGGGCGCCTATCTGGCGGTGGCCGTGTTCCTCTGGATCGCAGCCCAGGGAGGCGCGGCACGGCCACCATCGATCATCGGATCGGCGGCATGTCTCGGTCTCCTTCTCTTGGAGCCGCTGGTGATCCTGATCAAGCCGAGCGCGGTGAAGCTGACGACCTGGTTCAACCACACGCCCGCCGGTGCGGTGCTGGCGTCTCTACCCCAGATCCTGGTGATGATCCTCTGCTCCCGGGTCGCGGCCCGGTTCTCGGTCTACCTGCCCGCTGTTCTCGTGGTGGCCGCGGTCTACTTGTTGACCGTCGGCATCGGGCTGTGGGCACCGGAGCGGATCATCAAAGCGGAAGAGGAGCCGGTCGAGGAGCTGTTCCCTGAGGATCTCTTCTGAGCGTTGGTCCCTACGGTGGGGTAACGACGTGTGCCGGTTAGATTGCCGCGATCAATGACAGTGGCGGGAGAGACCTATGACCAGTGGTGATGAGAATGGCGGAGCCCCGGGCGAGACGGGGCCTTTAGAGGAGACCGGGCCGCTCGAAGAGACCGGAAGTGCTGCTGACGAGACCGGCACCACTGAGGAGACCCCACAGCGAGACAACCGGAACTTCGCCCTCATCGCGCTTGCGGTCCTGGTCGTCGTCCTGGTCGGCGCCATCGTCGGGTACATCGCCTCGGGCGGCCTCTCAGATGACACAGGCAGCGAGATCGCCGCCGATTCGACAACGACCACCTCGGTGGCGGCCGTGCCCAGCACCACCGCGGAGACCCCGACCACGGTTGGGTCCAGTGTGCCCCCCACCACGCAGATACCCGGCCAGCTCACGATCCCGGCCCTCGAAGACACCTACACCGACGCCACCGAGCCCGACGAGATCAACGGCGGCGAGGCCATCCTCGAGATAGAGAACGAGCCGCCTGAGATCAAGCTCGGGCTGGTCCGGTTCGAGGTGACCGGTGTCCCCGAAGGCGAGACGATCCAGAGCGTGACGCTTCAGTTCACCACCATCACAGCAGGGTCTCCGGTCGCAGTCGACCTCGTGGACGGCGACTGGAACGAGGCGGAGACCAATGCGACCAACGCTCCCGCCATTGGCGAGAGAGTCGGCATGATCCTGCCCGGGACCGAACCGCCCACACTGGATGTGAGCGCGTTTGTGACCGGTCCGGGTCGCATTGACTTCTATCTCTCATCTGTCGGAGACGACACCACCGAGTACGCGTCCAAAGAGGCCGGAGTTGGTGGCCCGGTCCTCATAGTGCGCTACGGCTCATGACCCGGGCCTGAAGGCAGTCGGGAGACGGGGTGGTTGTCGTCCACATCCTCCCCTATGACCTGGCCCGCGGGGCACAGCGTTACGCCCGGGCACTGGTCGATCGTCTCGATTCGCCGGAAGACCGTCATCTGATCCTCACGCTCTTCTCCTCGGATCCGGTCGTGCTCCGGGCCGACCGCGAGCTCGGCGTTCCCCGGGGTTGGTGGCGACGGGCCGGGGTCGACCCCAGAGTGGTGACCCGGCTGAGGAAAGCGCTGCGGGACATCAGACCAGCGGTGGTGGTGGCCCATGGGGGCGAGCCGGCGAAGTACGCCGCCCTCGCCTCCCCACGTGACCTGCCGATCGTCTACCTCAGCATCGGAAGCGCACATCCGAACCTTCGCCGCTCGACCAACCGGGCGATGCACCGCTTCTACGCTCGCCGGGCCGACGTCGTGGTGGCGGTCTCGAGTGACGTTGCCGAGGAGGCACGCGTTCTGCACGGGCTCCCCGGCGACCGTGTCGTCGTCATCCCCAACGGGCGGGACCCCGATCTGTTCCGGCCCTCAGGGCTGGCACGGGTAGGCCCGGCCATGCTCATCTTCGTCGGCCACCTCGATGCGGGAAAGCGTCCCGAACGGTTCATCGAGCTCGTGGCGGCGCTGCGCGAACGGGGCCACGAAATCCAGTCGCAGATGGTGGGGGAGGGACCGCTCGCCGACGTGGTCCGGCCCGCGGCCGATTCGGCGGAGGTGGCGATGTTGGGAAGGCGTGACGACGTTCCTGCCCTTCTCCGGGCCAGTGACGTGCTGGTCCTCAGCAGCCAACCTCCAGAAGGGATGCCGGGCGTCCTCATCGAAGCCGGTCTGAGCGGCCTACCGGCCGTCTCAACACGCATCCCGGGCGCAGCAGACGTGATCGAGGACGGATCGACCGGCCTCATCGTGGATGTCGAGGATTTCGATTCCCTGGTCGAGGCGGTGGAGCGTCTCGTTCTCGATCCCGGGCTTCGCTCGGAGATGGGTCGGCGGGCCCGCGAGACCTGTCTGGAGCGCTTCACGTTGGAAGTCACCGCCGATCGATGGAGGGCCTTGCTGGGCGGTCTCGCCGAAAAGGCCGATGCCTGGAGTTGACGGCTGGTCGGGAAGATCCGTGACGATACTGAGCCACCGGATGTCAGACACAGTGATGCGCGCCCAGGAGATATCGCAATGACCGCGCCCGCCCCGAGATCGGCGACGGGCCTGTTCAAGGTGGCCCATCTCACAACGGTCGACCTCAGCCTCCGCTTCCTGGTCCGACCCCAACTGCTTGCTGTCATCGAATCCGGCGGCGAGGCGGTGGGGGTGAGCGCACCCGGTCCGTGGGTCGAAGAGCTGGAGGCAGACGGGATCCGACACGTCCCCTTGACCGCCTCGACGAGAGGGATGAGCCTCGTCAACGATTTCAAGGCAATCCTCCAGTTCTGGCGGGTGTTGCGCCGGGAGCAGTTCACGGTCCTCCACACCCACAACCCGAAGCCAGGGCTCTACGGGCGCATCCTCGGCCGGCTCGCCGGGGTCCCGCTGGTGGTCAACACGCTCCACGGCCTCTATGCCACCGAGGACGACCCAGTGGCGAAGCGAGCGGTCGTCTATTCGCTCGAGGCACTTGCCTCCCGGTTCTCCGATGCCGAGCTCTTGCAGAACCAGGAGGATCTCGCCTTCAGCCGCCGCACTCGGCTCATCCCGAGAGGGAAGGCCCGTCTGCTCGGCAATGGGGTGAACCTGGATCGATTCGACCGGGCCAAGGTCGACTCGACGGCGCGGGCCCGCATTCGGACCGAGCTCGGCGCCTCCGAGGACGACATCGTTGTCGGCATGGTCGGGCGTCTCGTCGCCGAGAAGGGATATCCGGAGCTGTTCGAAGCGGCGACTCGGCTTGGGGCGGGCTACATCGTGGCGGTCGTGGGCCCGGATGACCCCGACAAATCCGACGCCCTTCCTCCTGAGGCGATCGCCAACGCGCGACAAGCTGGTGTCCACTTCCTCGGGATGCGCACCGACATGGATGACGTCTACTCGGCCATGGACCTCTTCGTCTTGCCGTCTCATCGGGAGGGTTTCCCCAGGGCAGCCATGGAGGCGGCCGCGATGGGCCTTCCGGTAATCGCCACCGACATACGGGGCTGTCGTCAGGTGGTCGACGACGGAGTGAACGGGTTGCTGGTCCCGGTGCGCGACCCCGCCGCCTTGGCCGGTGCGGTCCTGAAGATCGGTGACGACCGGGAGTTGTTGCAGTCGATGTCGGCGGCCAGTGCCCGGATCGCCCGGGAGCGTTTCGATGAGAACGAAGTAGTCCGGATCGTGATGGACACGTATCGGGACGGGTTGATGGCCAAGGGCCTAGGGCATCTCATGCCGGCCGAGATGATCGTGGCGGCTCCCCGCCTCCAGATAAGACCCGCCGTGCCTCGCGATGCCCGCGCTCTCGCCGAGTTGCACGCCTCGGAGATCGCAACCGGATTCCTCCCACTTCTCGGGCGGCGCTTCATGAGGATCCTGTACAAGGCATTGATCGGCTGGAAAGGCGCTGTCGCACTGGTCGTCGACGATGGTGGCGGGCCGATCGCCTTTACCGTCGGCGTGGAGGACGTCGGTGAGTTCTACAGCTACTTCTACCGAGTCCACGGCTGGCGGGCTGGGCTGGCGGCCCTTCCCCGGCTGGTGCGCCCCAGCAACTTCCGACGCGCCTGGGAGACAATCCGATACGGGCAGGACCAGGTGGACGTGCCGGCCGAGCTGCTGTCGATGGTGGTGGCGCCCAGAGCCCGCGGGCGTGGCGTTTCGCTGATGCTGGGAGCGCGTCTCCTCGACGACCTCGTCCAGCGAGGTGTCCCCGCAGTGAAGGTGGTGGTTGGTTCCGAGAACGAGACCGCGCTCGGCGCCTACCGAAAGATGGGATTCAAGGACACTGAGCGAATCCAGGTGCACGAGGGGGAGAGCTCCGAGGTCCTGGTTTGGCGACCCTGATCGTCGCCGCAGCGGTGAGCCTTGTCTGGTGCTTCATCGCCATCCGCCTGGGGCCCAGGATCGGGTATATCGACCGTCCCGACGATCCACTGCTCAAGACCCATGAGCATCCGGCGGTGCCGCTCGGAGGGGTGGGGGTCTTCCTCGGGGTCCATGTCGCCGCGGTGACCCGTGGTGGGCTCGATTTGACCCTGCTCCTTGCCACCGGGATCGTGCTGGTCCTTGGCTTGATCGACGATCGCCGGGGTCTGCCGCCAGTTGCCCGTCTGCTCGTAGAGCTGGCGGCCGCGCTGGTCCTCGTGCTGGGCAGCTCGAGATCGGATGATGGCCCGCTCGTGATCGTCCTCGGGATCGTCCTGGTCGTGTTCGCCATCAACGCCGTCAACCTCTTCGATGGTCTCGACGGGCTGGCCGGCTCGGTGGCTTTGGTCACAGCGCTGGGTCTTGCTTGGTTGGCCGGCGGGCGAGGTCTCGACACCGAGGTGCCGCTCGAGACGGCGGCCGCCCTCGCTGGGTTTCTGGTGTTCGGATGGCATCCGGCCAAGGTGTTCTTGGGGGATGCCGGGGCGTATGTCGTCGGCGTGCTCCTCGCCTCGGTGATTCTCGAGGCCTCAGCCGGCGGCACCGTCCAGCTGATGGTCGCTGCGGGGATGCTCGGTGTGTTCGCCATCGATCTCGTGGTGACTCTTCTCCGCCGGAGGATGGCCGGTCACCCGCTGTTCATCGGTGACCGGAGCCACGTCTACGACCAGTTGAGAGACCGGGGATGGTCGGTGCCGGTGGTGGCGTTGTCGATGGCCGCGGCTCAGGCGGTCATCGCCCTGATCGTTGTTGGTGTCGACCGGACGATGGCGCCGTGGCCGAGCTTTCTGGCGCTTGCGGCGATCTTGATCTTGACGTTGGCGTTGCTGTCTCGGCTGGGATTTCTTCGGCCACGACCTCGGGAGGGGTGATGGCCGCAGGCTTCCGCTCCGGCGGTCGCCGAGGCTCCCTTCGGTTGAGTCGGGCGGCCTCGGCCTCGTCGGTGGTCTTGGCCTTGTCCCAGCTCAGGGCGACGAGAAGTGCGAGGAACATCGGCAGCATCTGGACTCGCTGCCGGGCAAGGATGCCGAGGTTCAGGATCGCGCTGAACGCGATGATGAACCCGCCGGTGTAGAAGAAGCACATCATCAGATATGGCTTCTCCCGCAACATCCGCTTGTTCCGCCACATGGTGGGGAACTTCCAGACAGTGAAGAAGAGGAGGGCTGTGCCCTCGAGTGCGCTGAGAAGCACCTGGGCACTCCTGCCTTCGTGCAGCAGAGGACGGAAGAGCACGGTGACGACGGCCATTGGGAGCTGTGCCGGGCTGGTCACCGCGGCTCCACCGATTTGAGATCCGCCGCGCGACGTCTGCTCCTCGACGTCTTCCAAGAACGACCCCGGATCTTGTGACGCCCCGGTGCCCTCGACGCTCACATTGAAGGTCGCCGCAAACGTGGCAAGGGCGAGCGCGGCCCCGGCAATCGAGAAGAGAATCATGATCGCCCGTTTCGGGCTCTTCTCGAACTTCCTCGGCGGCTTGCCGAAGAGGAGGGCGAGCACCAGGGATAGACCGAGGATCGCGGCGACGTGAGGCCTGATCTCGGCGGCGAGGATGAGCCCGGGTGCGATGAAGAACAGCGCGGAGAATTCGTACTTGTGGAGCATGCGTGATGCCCCATAGGTGGCCACACCGAGGAAGAACACCATGAGGGCGTCCTTGCCGATGCTGGACGGCCAGAACACGAGACTCGGCAGGAAGAACACGACCATCGCATAGGTCTTGAGCCGCTCCGGCGGCGACCAGGGCCGGAAGGCGGCGTAGAAGAGGAGCTGGCCTACATAGGCCAGGACGGCGAACAGGAGGAAGCCGCCGATGAAGCTCGGGGTGTAGATGGCATAGAGAAAGCCGGTGGCCACCTCGGTGAATGCGGTCCCTTCGCCACCGGCTGTCGACACCGGGACCGAGCCGCTTCTCCAGATATTGGCGAAGACAGCCCCGGCCGAGTGATAGCGGAACGAGTCACCGCTCTCGTAGAGAACCGTGACCATGTAGAAGCGGGCCAGGGCACCGGCCATCTTTGCGATGAAGCCCCAAACGACGAGCCGAGGAAGCCAGGACTTGTCGACCTTCGAGGACATGGCCTTGCCCACCCACCCGAAGACGATGCCGAAGATGATGAGGATCAGCACGACATCGACGACACCGGTGGCGGTGCTTTCGACCTGGGCGAGGACGGGTAGGGGGAAGCTCACAACAGCTCCAGATCGCCCACGGCCAGATCCCAGCTGGACATGTCGAGCACGTCGACGTCGAGATCGACAAGGGGTCTAGCCATCAAGAGTCAGCGGCTTGATCCCGGGCACTGGAATGAGGCCGGCGCTGACCGCGGCCTTTCGCTCGGGGGCGCCCGGCGAGAACCATGCCGCCATGTAGTCGGCGCGCGATCTCCGGGCTGCAGCCCGGATAGCCGGTCCCGGGCGGGTTCCGAACACATCGGCCAGGACCAACTCGCGTCTGCCGTTGCGGAGGTTCGGCCGCACGATCGCGGTCGAAGCGTCCTGGTCGACTCGGAAGTATGCGGCGGTCGGGTGGGACCCGAACCGCCAGCGAAGGTAGGCATCGGACCGAGGGGTTCGTAGCCCGATCGGCTCGCGGTCATCGATGCTGAGCCCCGAAGCAGGGGTCGGGTCGTCGATGAACAGGGCCGGATCAGTTCTCGTGTCTCCTCGGCCGCCGCCGAGGGCGCGTGTCGACGGGCGCACCATCACGCCCACAGGCCCCACTTCTTTCCACCCCATCTTCAAGTACCCCGCACCCGACCTCTCGTTAGGTGTATTGAACACCAGATCGATTCCTTGCGCTACGGCTAATTCCAAAGCCTCCTCGGTGAGGCGCTGAAAGATGCCTCTGCGATGGAAGTCGGGGTGGGTCGCGGTGTCGACTGCCCGGACACAACGGACGGTCGACCCGCCGGGGGTGACGAGGTCCCAGCGCATGAAAGCGCGCAGCCCGACGATCCGGGCGCCCGACTCGGCGAGCAAGGCCACCGACCGGCCGAAGGGATTGTCGAAATGCTTCCAGGCGAACAACTCAGGAGTCCGCTTGAGCAATGGTGGCTCACCGAGCGCGGCACGCAGCAGGTCGAGCACTTCGGCCACGTCCCTGTCTTCGAGGACCCGGGTGGTGATCGTGTCACTCACCGAGCACCTGCCGATAGACCTCCTCGGTGGCGCGCACCATCGGCTCGAGACCGTATTCCTTGTCGACGAGCTGGCGTGCCGCGCCCGCGAGCCGGTTGGCGAGATCTCCGATCGGACAGCATCCGGCGCATGCCGTCGGCGAGTGCCTCGGGATCCTCTGGCTCGACCAGCAGACCGGTCTCCCCGTCCTTGACGATGCCGGGGACGCCGCCCGCGGCGGTGGCCACCACCGGCCGGCTCAACGCCATTGCCTCGAGGATCGCTACCGGGAGCCCCTCCACCGAAGACGGGTTGACGAAGACGTCGGCGGCGGCGACAAAGGAAAGCGCGTCGGGCCGGCGCCCAAGGAAGCGGAGTGACTGACCCAAGCCCTCCTCGGCAGCGCGGCCCTGGACCCGCGCCAGATCTCCCGGGTACTTCTCGCCACCGATCGACACGATGGTCACGTCGGGCCGGCTGCGAAGGAGGATCGCGGCGGCATCGATGAGCACGTCGTGCCCCTTGCCGGGGCGGATGTTGCCGACGTGCGCGACCAGGGGTGCGTCAGGAGCGAGCCCCAACTCCTCCCGGGCCGCCGCCGCTGCCTGATCTTCGACGTGCACCGCCACCCCGTTGGGGATCACCCCGACCGGTGGGCCCGGCCACGAGGACACCGAGCCGGCCACGGCGCCGGATACAGCCATGGCTGCCCGGTTCCTGCCATACGTGAGTCGGTTGGCCATCCGGGTCAGGGGCCGGTACGAGTCGGCCATGTTGTGCTCGGTGTAGACGACGGGCACCGGCGAGGCGAGACGGGCGACGATCCCCATCGTCGGAAGGTGGGCATGAACCAGGTCTATCCGGCGTGTCCGAATGAGATCCCGGAGTCGAGACAGGGTGCCCGGAGTGAGGCCCCGATCGCTCCCGATCAGCTCGACGTCGACGCCGAGCGCCTCCAGCTCGCCGACGAGCTGGTTCTTCCAGGGAAGGACATAGGCAACCGAGTAGTCGAAACGGTCGCGGTCCCAGAACCGCGCTCCTTCCGAGATCAGCTTCTCTGCGCCGCCGATCCCCAACCCCTTGATCAGGATCAGGACCCGGGGTTTGTCAGGGGCCACCTCAGCCGCGATCGGCGGCGAGCAGCTCCGCCATTCCCTCCTCGAAGCTGACCTCTGCCTTCCAGCCGAGGGTCTCCTCGATCCGGGCAGCCGACACGTACGACGGTGTGACGTCGCCGGGCCTCGGCTGTCCGTAGGTCACCTCGGTGGGAAAGCGCTCGGTCACGATCTCGGCAAGCTGCTTGATCGAGATCATCTCGGATGACACCACATTGAGGGCGATGCCTCTCGCATCGCTCTTCGCGGCCAGCACGAACGCCCGGGCGATATCTCGAGCATGGGTGAACTGTCGGCCCTGGGAGCCATCCCCCTGGATGGTGATCGGCTCACCCTTTCGCGCCTTGTCGATGAAGATCTCGAAAACGGAGTTCGGCCGCATCCCGAGCCCGTAGGCGGTGCCCAGTCGGAGGGCGATGACCGGCACGTCGCGAAGCCGGTCCGCCGCAGATGAGCATCCGCTCTCCACGCGAGCTTGGTGATGTTGTACGGATGGTCCGGCTCGCACGGGTGCTTCTCGTCGACCGGCTCGTAGACCGGGTCGCCATAGACCTCCCAGGTCGAGGCATAAACGACGCGGGCACCGGCGGCCTCGGCGGCGAGAGCGATGTTGGTGCTGCCGGTCACGTTCACCGCGGCCGCCAGCTCCGGGTTGGTCGCGGCCAGATAGACGTCTCCGATCGCCCCGATGTGGACGATGACGTCGTGCCCGTGTGACCGTGTTGGTCAGCGACTCGAGGTCCAGGAAGTCGCCGACGACCGAGTCGACGCCGGGCTCGGCGGTCTGCTTCTGGTCATATCCAGTGACTTCGAATCCATCGGCGAGCAATGCACGGGAGACGTGCGTGCCGATGAAACCCGCAGACCCCGTCACCAATACTTTCATGGTGAGTCCTCCCTCTAAGTACCCCACTGAGAGCGGGAAGATTAACACGGAGCGTGATCATGGCTCAAGGGTGGCCCGTCCCGACTCGCAGCGTCCATGCCTGGGAATGCCGTTTTCGAGAAATTTTCATCTGGCGCTGGTAACGAGCACGGAGAGTGGTTAAGGTAAGGCCGGAGTCGGGATGCCGGGCTGGCATCACGATTGGGTTGGGGGACGTTTTCTTATCGGACTCCTGACCGAGCAATGGGAGGCACACAGGTGCTGCTCGGGGGTTTGTTTACCGCCGCGCGCATCTGACTGGGATCAAAGAGGGCGGATGCCGTGACCAAGCGGTCTACCGATATTCGGGGCGAGTCAACTCAGGGACGTCTAATGGCGTCGCTGGCACAAGTAAGAGTCGACATCTCGTTTGCGATCGTCGACGCAATGTTGATCGGGGTGGCCTATCTCGCTGCCCTGGGGATCCGTTCATTCGACGGGGAGCTTCCCGACATCTGGTGGTCGCGGGTGCTGATCGTGCTGCCGGCCATCATCGCAATCCATCTGGTGGCCAACGTGGCCATGGGGGCCTACGGACATGTCTGGGAGTACGCCAGCATCGGAGAGGCGAGAAAGGTCCTTGCCGCCTCCTTCTGGGCGTCGATGGTCCTCATCCTCGGCAACCTGGCGATCGGGGGAACACCTCGGCTGGTCCCGCTCTCCGTGCTCATCCTCGGTGGGCTTCTCACCGTCGGCTTTCTCGGGATCATTCGCTTCCGCTCCCGTCTCTTCTCTTTCCATCGCACGCTGAAGTTGGACTCCCGTGATCGAGTCCTCATCCTCGGCACCGGCAAGCGGGCCGCCGACTTCGCCCGCAACGCGGTCCGTGGCCCATATGCGGTCAACGTCGTCGGTTTCGTCAGCTCGGGCCAGACCGAGGGCACCCGGCGCCTGGCCGGGCTCCCGGTGCTCGGCGAGCTCGAGGACATCGCCTCTCTGATCACCCGCTACGGGATCCATCAGGTCATCGTGGCTTCGGAGGGCGCGAGCGTTCTCGCCCGGCGCCTGGTCGACCTCTGCGTCGACGTCGATGTCCGGCTTCGCATCGTCCCTGACCTCGACGAGTTCCTGACCGGCTACGACGGCGGCCCGGACATCCGGGACCTCGAGCTCGACGACCTCTTGCTCCGCCCGCGGGTGAGCACCGACCTGGAGTCAGTGGAGTCCACACTGCACGGCAAGACCGTGCTCGTCACCGGTGCCGGCGGATCGATCGGCTCCGAGATCGTGACGCAGGTTCTCGCCTTCATGCCCAAGAAGCTGGTGGCGATCGACAACGACGAGACCCATCTCCATGACGGGATGCTGCGCTGGGACGCACCGGCTGGGACCAAGCTCATTCCGGCTCTCTGCGATCTGCGTGACCAGGAGAAGCTCAATCGGCTCGATCCAGAAGTACAAGCCGCACGTGGTCTATCACGCGGCAGCCCACAAGCATGTTCCGATCCTCGAGGCCTGGCCTGAGGAAGCCATCAAGACCAATGTCGTCGGCACCGCCAATCTGATCGACGCCGTTCGTGACACCCGCACGGAGCGGTTCGTCCTGATCTCCACCGACAAGACGGTCGAGCCCAAGGGGATCATGGGCGCTTCGAAGCGGATGGCCGAGATGCTCACCCAGTCGGCTGCGGAGACCTCGAAGAATGGTTGTGTCTACGCCGCAGTTCGCTTCGGCAACGTGCTGGGCAGCCGGGGCAGCGTCGTCCCCACGTTCATGGAGCAGATCCGCCGGGGTGGTCCGGTGACCATCACCGACGAGCGGATGACCCGGTACTTCATGACGATCGCCGAGGCGGTCGAGCTCGTTCTCCAGGCCTCCGCGTTGGCCGACCACGGTGAGGTGTTCGTTCTCGATATGGGCCAGCCTGTCCGTATCGTCGACCTCGCCCACCGGATGATCCGCCTCGCCGGGCTGGTCCCGGGGAGGGACATCGAGGTCAAGATGACGGGGGCCCGGCCTGGGGAGAAGCTGGTCGAGGAGCTCGCCTACGGGCCACTGATCTCCAGCCCGCACCCGCAGATCAACATCGCTACGTCCGAGGTGCCGGGTCCGATCACCTTGTACGAGTGCGTGCAACAGCTGGACAAGCTTTCGAAGACAAAAGGGGCGAGGGCGGAGCTGAAAGAGCTCCTACTGACCTTCACCAATCGCCACCAGTGGGCGAGGGAAGAGTCAGTCGATTTGAGAGAAACAAGTGAGGTAGAACAGTGGATCTGACCACTATCAAGGGTATAGCCAAGGCTCGTTGGTGGGTCTTGGTGGGGGCGGCGATCCTTGCGGTCGTCGTGTCGGGGCGACTTGCCGAGTATCGAAACGACAACCTGCCGGAGTACGAGTCGTCGTCAGTGGTGACGTTCGTGGAGGACCTGGCGGTGGCCGATCGCGACGAGTTCGAGACCTTCCTCGACCAGCAGCTGGCGCTCGCCCAGAATGTCAACTCGGACGTTCTCCTAGAGACGCCGGGAGCGTTCATCCCCTGGCTGATGGCCGAGGTGGAACTCGAAAGGGATCTCAACCAGATCCAGTTCATCGGGCGCGGCTTCACCCAGGCAGAGGCCGACGCGATGACCGAGGCGATGCGTGACCGCTTCCTCTCGACCTCGGCGATCGGCGCCGGCCAGGAGCGGCTCAGCGCCGAGCTCGAAGACGTCACCGAGCAGATCATCGAGTTGCGCCAAGAGATCACCGCTTCACAGGCGGCGATCCCGCTCACCGAGGAGCAGCTCGCAACCCAGGCGCAGCGGTCAGCCATCGAGGCACAGATCGCCTCTCTCCAGGCCTCCTACGGTGCCCTGACCGTCGAGCTGATGAACCCGATCCTGCGGAGTGCCGCCGAGATCCAGGGCGAGATGGAGCGTGTCTACGGCCAGCTGGTGGCTCTTCAGAGTCAGCTGGCGGGGATACCGCTGCCGCCCACCCCTGAGGAGCTCGCGGCGAACAACGAAGAGCTCCTGCTCGATCAGCTCAGGCTGGATCAGCTACAGGCGAGATGGCAGCAGCTCTATGCCGGGCAGCGTGACCTGGAAGCCAAAGCGAGTGACAGCCCGGTCATGGCGCAGGCGGTGACGCTTGACGCCACTTCACCGCTCAACAATCAGGCCCTGGCTGCCGTCGGGGCAGTCTTCGCAGCACTGATTGGCCTGATCGCCATCGAGCGTGGGCGGGGGATCATGTGGGCCGAAGGGGATCTCGAAGAAGGCCCGCCGGTTCTCGTCGAGCTTCCCTCGCGGCCACTCGCCGTCTTCCATCACCCGACCAGCGATCCCTGGTACTTGGAAGCCCGGGGTGGCCGCCGCAAGGCCGCTATCCAGATGATGCGAACCCAGCTCGACGATCACGAGAACGCCGTGGTCGCCTTCCAAGGCACCGGTGTGTATCGGGAAGACATCCGTGAGCTGACCGCAGACGTCGGTATCGCCGTCGCGGTCTCGGGTCGCAGCGTCCTGCTCATCGACGCCTCCTTCCGTGAGGACAACGACCTGGTGGAGTTCGGGACGGACCACGGTGCGACGCTTTCCAGCCTCCTCACCGATGCCCCGGCGGACCGTGAGTCGACTGTCATCGACTTCAAGACGGCGCTATTGGCCAGTCCGGAAGTCGTTCACGGGCTTCGCACCTTGCGGGCCGGGCGCGGGAATTGGGATGAGGCCGATGCTCTCGCCGGTTACGGGTTCGAGGTCTTGCTCGAGGTTGCCCGTGAGCTGTTCGACCTTGTCCTGATCGCCGGAACCGACTCCAGCGAGGCAGCGTCCCACGTCCTGGCTCAGCGGGTCGACTCGGTCATCCTGGTCACCTCGGCAGGGCACACAGTCACTCGTGCGGTCGAGGCCACGGATCGCGACTTCACGATCCGCAGAGCCACCCTGCTCGGCGTGGTGCTGCTCCGGCGTCGCCGGAACAAGGTCACGGCCTGGTTCGGCGACGGAGCCCGGACCGGTCTCTGGAAGGCCGTCGACGGGTTCCAGGGCTGGCGGCATCGCACCTTCGACAAGTCGGATGAGCCGAGCGATCCCGATGGCCTCATCGAGGTGGAAGGGGTCGATGAACCGGATGAAAGTGACGTCTGAAAGAGCGACTCTAAGAACCCAGGCGCCGGGCGATCTTGGCCCGTCCGGCTTGCGCTCGAAGACCAAAGAGATTGCGCGCATGGCGGCCAAGTCCGTGTTCGCCACAGCAGATCTCTTTCTCGGGTCTTGGCCCGGGCCCCGCATCTTGATCTACCACCAGATCGGTGCAGGTTCCGGTCGCCAAATGGACCTCGCGCCCGACATCTTTCGCGGGCACGTGGACTGGCTACAGAGCCAGGGCAGTATCGTCGGCCTCGGTGACGCCCTCTCCGGGGCCGACGATCGCAACGCAGATCGTACCTTCGTACTGACTTTCGACGATGGGTATGCCGACTTCTACGAGAACGCCTTTCCCTATCTCCGGGACGGTGGCATCCCTTTCACGTTGTACCTCACCAGCGGCCACATCGAGACCGGCGAGCTGCTTCACGAGGGCGATCGCCCTCTGACCTGGGAGATGGTGGGCGAGATGGTGGACAGTGGGCTGGTCACCATGGGGGCGCATACCCATACCCACCCGGACCTGCGTGGCATGACAATGGCGGCCGTGGAGGAAGAGATCGCGAAATCCAACGAGCTCATCGAGGCGCGGACCGGCCGAGAGGCACGCCATTTCGCCTATCCGAAGGGCTATTGGGATCCTCAGGCGGAGGTGGTGATCCGTCAGTATTACGACACCGCCGTCCTCGGAGCAGGCGCCCCGGTGACCGCCGACACCGATCCACATCGCATCCATCGGGTGGCGATCCAATCGGCGGATCGTTATATCTTTTTCAGGCGTAAGATCCGTCGTGGGATGAGGCTGGAGGAGCGGGTTCGAACCATGGCCAAGGGCTATGACCACCCGCCCGACTGACATGAGGCGAACAGTGGGTGCAGGGGTGGCAATGAGATTCCGGATGGTGCGACTAATGGCCGGATTCTTCGTGGTCGCCTTCCTGGTGCTCGGTCCTGCCCTCTTCGCGGCGGCCGACGCTGTGGCCTCCCGACACCCGTCGTTGCGCAGAGAAGCTCCCTACACGCCACCAGATATCGACACTGTCGACGTGCCGGGCTGGTTGGAGCCCTTGGAGCCTCTGGCCCGCCTTCCGCTTTGGGGCCAGGCGGCGGTTCTGTCTGCCTTCGTCGCGGGAATGTTCTTTGTCGTACCGATGGTCTTCAGGTGGGTGTGGAACCTGGGGAGTAACCCCACGGAGAGGAAAGAGGAGTCGCGAGCGTGACCGACATCGGCAGTCACCCGGAGCCACGGATGCAAGCGCGCCAAGCGCCGCAAACGCACAACGGAGTGCCCGAATCGGCACGCGAATTCGATCTCGACATCTCGATCGTGATGCCGTGCCTCAACGAGGAGGCAGCCGTCGGAACTTGCGTGGAGACAGCTCTGTCCTCGATCGCTGCCAGCGGCATGACCGGCGAGGTCGTGGTGGTGGACAACGACTCAACCGATGCGTCTGCCGAATTGGCGTCAGCCGCAGGGGCGAGAATTGTCAGGGAGCCCATACGAGGTTATGGCCGGGCATACCTTGCGGGTTTGGCGGAGGCGCGTGGGCGATTCATCGTGCTCGGCGATTCGGATGGAACCTACGACTTCGCCGCGGTGGCGAGTTTTGTCGAGCCGCTGACCAATGGAACGGACATGGTGATGGGCAGTCGCCTGCGCGGATCCATCGACCGTGGAGCCATGCCTTGGCTTCACAGATACCTCGGCAATCCGTTGCTCACGAAGACGGTGAATGTTCTCTTCTCCAATCAGATATCCGACGTGTATTGCGGAATGAGGTCGATCAAGCGAGAGGCATTGCCACGCTTGGCTCTATCGGCCACGGGTATGGAGTTTGCTCTGGAGATGCTGATTTCGGCCGAGCGCAACGACATGCGCATCAAGGAGATCCCGATTCGCTACAGAAGGCGGGTTGGGGGAACTCCCAAACTCCGGACATGGCGCGACGGATGGCGCAGTCTCCGATTCATAGTCTCCGAATCACGCGGTTCCGCGGTCTCGCATCCTGCGGGGATGGCGGTGATCCCCTCCGTGACATCGGCTCCGTCCGAGTCGAGCCCGTGAAGATTGCCTTTGTCTATGACCTCATATATCCGTACTCGAAAGGCGGCGTCGAGAAGAGGATCTGGGACCTAGCCCATCTCCTCTCCGCAAAAGGGCATGAAGTGGATGTCCTAGGGACACACTCCTGGGACGGACCGAAAGAACTGCTTGCCGACGGCATCCGCTTTCGCGGGGTCGTCGAGCAGACCGGGATCTACACCCACACGGGAAGACGCTCCATCGTTCAGGCGGTGAGATTTGCCGTCGCCGTTGGGCGAGCCCTCGCCAGCTCGCGCTATGACATTGTCGAGGTACAAGCGATGGCGCCCTTGTCGTGTTTCGTCGCACTACTGGTTTGCAAATGGACGCATGCGGTTCCGGTCGTCACCTGGTACGAAGTCTGGCGTGAGTACTGGAATGAGTACTTGGGTCCCGATCGGCTACGTCGGTCGCTTGATCGAGTGGCTCGTGGCCAAGTTGGCGCCGGTCAACGTGGCCGTTTCTCGTCTCGCTGCTTCTCGGCTCCAAGAGCTAGGCGGCAGAGCTGTACGGCTCATCCCGATTGGTATCGATGTCGATGGGATCAGGTCGATCGAGCCAGCCGTCGAAGAGAGCGATGTCATATATGTCGGTCGACTGATCTCCCACAAGAACCTCGAACTCCTGATCGACTCGGTGGCTCTCCTCAAATCGCGAAACGGCGAACCTCGAGTGTCGATCGTCGGTGAAGGGCCACAGTTGGAGGCTCTCGTCCAGCGGGCACGCGTGAAAGGGCTCGACAACATTCGGTTCTTGGGAAGGGTGGAAAGCCACGAGCAAATCCTGTCGATGATGAAGTCTGCCCTCGTGTTCGCATTTCCATCGACGAGAGAGGGATTCGGGTTGGCTCCGCTCGAGGCGGCGGCATGCGGATTGCCGGTGTTGGCTGTAACCCATCAACACAATGCGACCACTGAGTTGATCGAGGACGGCATCAACGGGGTCATCGTCTCACCTAACCCCGTGGACTTCGCGAGATCACTCGAGATCCTCTTGGCAGATGAGGAACTGCGAGCTCGCATGGGACGTGAGGCAATAGAGCGAGCCGAGTCTTTCGATTGGACGCAGATCGCAAATCGAACCGAGCACTTGTATCAGACCTGCCTCTCGCCCGGAATGGCAGTCGACGCCACCTGGGGTTCTGGCTGATGATTCGGTCAGCCTCAGGGTGCGTTGCACGACCAGACCAGCGTTGAGTCTCGTCAGGCATTGGCATGGCGCATCAATGGAAGTGACGGAATGACAGTGACTGGGTCGACGAACAGGTCAACAGTCACACCGATCTCCGGCAGCAACGTACGTCGCGGTTGGATTCCGTTCGGCATCACCAAGGGAGCCTTGGCGCGCGAGCTGCTCGTACTCGGAGCGTTGTTGGGTGCAACGGTCTGGTTACATCTCGGAGTTGCAGGGCCAGTTCCAAGTGGCCCGGACGGCGGGAACTGGCTGGCAATGGCTCAGGAACGCTTCCTCGGGCGAGATGTGATGGCGGCGGCAGTCACGTACCCACCGCTTCTTCCGCTTTCGGTTGCTGGCTTGCTGCTCGTCTTCGAGCCGATCACCGCGATTGCGACGATGGCGATACTCGCCAAGTCGCTTGTCGTGGTCGCCACCTATGTGTGTGCCCGTTCGATGGGCCGGACCTACGCCGCCGTGGCGGCTCTCCTCGTCGGGGTGGCTGGAGCTCAGCTCGAGGCGTATTCATGGGGCGCATATCCACAGCTGTTGGGGACGGCTTTCGGGGTGGTCTCGGTTCTCTTCGCAGTCCGATTCGCGGCTTCGGGCAGGACCCATCAGATGTGGACAGCGGTTGTCTTGGCGCTACTCGCCTATTCGACCCACACCCTCATTGGCGGCCTTCTTGTTTTCGTGTTCCCCCTTGCCGTGGCATACGGTCTGTGGCTCATCCGAGCAGGCAGGGCGAGTTGGAAGCGCGGGTTGTGGACTGCTCTCGCATTGTCATTGCCGGGCGCTCTCCTCGCGGCCTACAACCTGGTCATCAACCCACAGGAGGGGGTGAGGCCGGTCCTCAATCCGCTCTCCCTGTCATGGACGGAGTCGCTCGGTCACACCATTTCAGAAGCACCCTTCCCGTGGGTCGTTGTTGCCATTCTTGGCTTGAGCGCGCTGTTCGTCAGGAATTGGGGCCTGCAGCGGGCGTCCACAGCAGCTTCGTCTGCCGCTTGGGTGCTGGTGGGTGTCTTGTTCTTCGCAGTGATTGGAGAGCCAAGGGCCCTTCTGCTCAGTCAGTTCGGCCTCGTAATACTGTCGCTGCTTGTCTTCCAGCGCCTGATCGAGACCGCCCGCGCAGCACGCCGGGAAGGGCGACGTCGGTTACCGGGCGTCTTTCAGAAAACGGCTCTGGTTCTCGGAATTGCCATGGTGTCGGCGGTGGTCGTCGGGGGCGTGGACTCGTACGTAAATGCGACGGGTTGGTATCGAGTCGTGGATGAGGACGAGATTCGAGTCCTGGACCAACTCGAGCAAATTGCGGATCCGGGAGATCTGGTCCTTGCCTCACAGGGTCACCATGGAAATCCGATCGGTTGGTGGGTCCAGGGCTACGCGGGCATCCGAACGTTCACCGGAGTCGATCTCAGGTTTCTCACGTTTCCCGAGGAACGAGAACAGGCCCAGATAGCAAATGACTTCTTCCAACAACGGACAAGCGACAGCGAATCCCTGGAGGTCCTCCGGACACTGGGTGTCGACTACTTGGTGGTCGATCGCCGAAGTCCCGACGCATGGTGGCTTGCCGGCCCGTTCGCAGCTGAATTCGAATGGCTCTACGTCTCGCCCAACATCGCGGTGCTATCTCCACCCAGCCTTTGAGCTGCAGCCAGAAAGATCAGGCCGAGGCATTGGAGGCGCGATACCAGGCAAATGTCCGGTGCACGCCGTCTTGCAGCGACACCGACGGGGCGTATCCCAGCGCTTCCAGCTTGGCTATTGAGCCGACCCGAAAGCGTGTTCCGGCGGGTTTGGTCCGATCGAATCTCAGCCCCAGAGAGGGGTTGACTTCGTCACGCACCATCTCTGCGAGCTCGGCGACCGTCACTCCGTGGCCGCTGTCGATGTTGTAGGTGTCGCCCGCGCGACCATCCCTGAGCGAGATGAGAACGGCCATGGCAGCGTCTCCGACGTAGACAAAGCTGCGGACGGCACTCCCCTCGCCCCAAATGACGAGATCTTCTCCGTCGTCGGCACGTGCTGCTCGATCGATCAGGGCGTGGAGGACGGTCGATCGGGAGGGATCAAAGGACGCACCCGGTCCATATACGTTGCCGAATCGGCCCGTCACAGTGTCGAGTTGCTCATGCCATCTCGCCACGACTTCGTCAGTGACCTTCGACCATGCGTAGGGGTCGGGCAGGTCGACCGGACTGAGCACAGGCCAGGATTCAGCGATCGGCTCAACCGATGGCCGGTAGATAACTGAGGACGAAGCCAGGAAGACCCGGCCCACGTTGGCCCGGACGGATGCCGTGAGGACGTTGTCGGTGATGCGGCGATTGGCAGTGAAAGTGTTGGCATCATCGCTCTGTTGGAATTGAATACCCCCGGCCCGAGCGGCAAGGTGGACCACGATGTCTGCGCCCTTAATCGCTTCGTTGGCCTGATCAGGGTCCTCGAGGTCGACCCACAGGTTCTCGCCTGGCAGGTCTGGGACGAGACTCCCTTCCGGATGGACCGTTGACAGGGGAGCGGCCCCGGCCCGTGCGAGCGCTGCGACGACGTGACGGCCGATGAATCCATGGCCGCCGGTGACGAGCACGGTCTTGCCCTGGAGTTCGGTGGATTCAGACACTCACACCACTGGCTTTGAGGTCGGCCTCAACCATTTCCCGTACCAACTCCTCGAAAGTGACTGCAGGCTCCCAGCCGATCGTGGCTCGTGCCCTGGTTATGTCGGCCTGAAGGAAGTCGGCCTCGGCCGGCCGATACAGCTGCGGATCGATCTCGACGTATTTGTTCCAGTCGAGGTCGACGATGGCGAACGCTGCGTCCAAGAAGTCACGCACCGAGTGGCTTACTCCGGAGCCAATCACAAGGTCGAGTGGCTCGGGATGGCGCAGGATCATCGGCATCGCCCGCACGTAATCCCGGGCGTGGCCCCAGTCACGCTTGGCTTCCAGATTTCCCAATAGGAGCTTCTTCTGATCTCCTTTGATGAGCCTTGGAATAGTGGACGTGATCTTGCGTGTCACGAACTCTCGCCCCCGGCGGGGGCTCTCGTGATTGAAGAGAATCCCGTTGCTGGCGTCGATGTCGAAGCTCTCTCGATAGTTGACGGTGGCCCAATAGGCGTAGACCTTGGCTACTGCGTAAGGACTTCGTGGGTGAAAGGCTGTCTGCTCATTCTGTGGCGGAGGCGTGGACCCGAACATCTCCGAGCTCGAAGCCTGGTAGTAGCGGATCGATGGGTCTGTGTGACGGATCGCCTCGAGCAGACGAACCGCCCCCAGCGCGGTCACGTCCCCGGTGTGTACAGCCTGATCAAATGATGCGCGAACGTGTGATTGGGCAGCGAGGTTGTAAACCTCATCTGGCCGCAGCTCCTCGACGATACGGATGAGCGAGTTCGAGTCGCCGAGGTCCGTCACGTGAAGTGTGATCTCGGAGGGATCTTTGGCCATCAGATGGCCGATCCTCGTGTCTCTGATGTCATGTGTCGTGGTCCGGATGGTGCCGTGGACCTCGTATCCGTCGTCGAGCAAATGCTCAGCGAGATAGGAGCCATCCTGGCCGGTGATGCCGGTGATTAGGGCGGTGGGCAGGGGATGCCTCCTATCGAGGGCGACGACGAATGATGCTAAGTGGGCCGAAGCTCACTCGCTCAGTCCCCTCGGGCATAGGCCAGCTCACTGCCGTCAGGGGACCAGCTAGGGGCTTCTCCCTCGACGATCTCGACCGGGTCGGAGCCCTCGGTCATGGTGAATACGGCCGAGCCGTCGGAACCCTCCCCGGTGAAGGCGAGGATGCCGTCCGCCGACCAGGTGGGGTCGTCGCCATCAATGACCTCTACAGGCTCCCCACCTTCGAGGTCGACGGTGTGGATCACCGGATTGTCGTCGGAATCCTCACGGACGAAGGCGAGAAGCGCTCCATCGGGAGAGAAAGCCGGCTCTTCTCCTTCGATGACCAAGGTGATGGTCGATGACTCCACCTCGATCAGGTTCACTCCGACCGCCCCGTTGTCGCCGGCGACGTCGAAGGCGAGCACCGTCCCGTCGGGTGCCCAGGCCGGGTGGTTGCCCTCGGTGAGAAACGTCGGCTCGCCACCGCTGGCGTCGACCAGATAGATCCCGGTGGTCCCGTCTTCGTCTTCGGCCACGTAGGCGAGGGTTGCGCCATCGGGGGACCAGGCCGGCTCGGAGCCGTCGGTGAGGGCCGAGGGCTCTGTGCTGCCGATCTCGACGACACCTATCTCGTCGCCCGAGTCACCCGGCAGGGTGAGCGCCAGCATCTGCCCGTCGGGTGACCAGGCCGGATCCCGGCCCTCAGAGACCAATTGCTCATCCCCGTCTCCCGAGGATGCGATGGTGTAGACCGAAACGGTGTCTTCCCCCGGCCCACGGATCAATGTGTACGCGAAATAGGCCGCACCGACGACCAGCAAGACCAACAAGAATTGCTGCCACCGTGTGCGGCGGCCCCACCATCCCCCGACTGCTCCCATCGACAGAGATTACCAGTCAGAGCACCTCCGTCCGCCGTGAGAGAGCGCTCCTCTCAGCAATGCCCTCTAGCCGTATTCACTGCTCTAGCCTGAGGCCCACGGGTTCAAGGGGAGCAATGCAATGACGACGGAGGGTCCAGCGCCGGAGGGTCGATCCAATACCGGCCTGATCATCCTGGGTCTGGCGGCGGTGCTCCTCATCGGGACCGTGGTCGGCCTGCTCCTCGGCGGCGGTGGTGAGCCCGCTGTCACGACGCTGGCGACTGGCACCAGCACCACCACGACTGTCGCCACTACTGCGAGTTCGGCCACCCCCACGACTACAACCGCGCCTTCCACGACAACCACTCCTCCGCCACCAGAGCAGTTCGCGTTCGCCGCCCTCGAGGACACGACGATCGACAGTGGGGCGCCCAATGAGATTCTCGGCACCGGCGAGCTCCTTCAGATCGAGCAGGAAGAGGACGACATCGTGAGCGCCTTGGTCCGCTTCGAGGTCACCGGGTTACCCACCGACGCCGAGATCGCCTCGGCCGTCCTCCAGCTGAATGTGGTAGACGCCTCGTCCGTTCCCGGGGTGGTTAGCCAGGTCGGGGGACCCTGGTCCGAGGCCGAGACCACGTGGGCCAGTGCACCACCGGTTGGTGTCCCGGTGACCACACTCCCGGGCGGAACGGAGGGCGCGCCCCTGAGCATCGACCTGACTTCGCTCGTCACCGGGCCAGGCGTCATCGACCTCTACCTGACCACTTCCTCAGACGACGGGATGGATTTCGCCTCGCGGGAGTCCGCTACCGGCGCCCCCACGCTCGTCGTAACTCTCGGGCCGCCCGAGACACCCGCGGCGCAGGGCAACGTCCTCGTCGGTGCGGGCGACATCGCCGGCTGTGCCAGCGACGGTGACGAGGCGACGGCCGCCCTGCTCGATGAGGTGGTGGCCGGGGCTTCCCAGGCCGTGGTGTTCACCACTGGGGACAATGCCTACGAGAGCGGCTCCGAGGCCAACTTCCTCGAGTGCTATGACCCGAGTTGGGGGCGGCACAAGGACATCACCCGACCCGCGCTCGGCTCCCGGGAATATCGGACGCCGGGGGCGACCGGTCACTTCGGGTACTTCGGTGTGCCCGAAGGGGAGCGGGACAAGGGCTACTACAGCTATGACTTCGGGGGATGGCACGTGGTCGTGCTCAACTCCAACTGTGATCAGGTGGGGGGCTGTCACGCCGGCTCCGCACAAGAGCTCTGGCTCCGGGAAGACCTGGCGGCGAGCGATGCTGTGTGCACTGTGGCGTTCTGGCACCACCCTGCGTTCAGCTCCGGGCAGAGTGGAGGGCATACCGAGGTCCTCGCCTTCCACGATGCCCTCGCCGAAGCCAACGCCGAGCTGGTGATCAATGGCGACGACCACGTCTATGAGCGCTTCGCCCCCCAGAACCCCGGTGGACAAGCTGAAGACGACGGGATCCGTCAGTTCATCGTCGGCACCGGGGGAAGATCACTCGGAGGCTTCAACAGAATCGCCCCCAACAGCGACGTCCGCTACAACGGCTCGTTCGGAGTGCTCGTCCTCAATCTGTTGCCCGACAGCTACGAATGGCAGTTCAGATCGGTCGCCGGTGCCAACTTCAGCGACATTGGCAACGGGGACTGCGGCTAGCTGGCTCCTTGGAACGCGATCTGGTCTCCGGCGGGGGACCAGTCGGGGCTGGCTCCTTCGGTGAGCCAGACGGCGTTGGATCCGTCTGCTCCCATCACGTAGAGACCGTCGGCTCCTTGGAACGCGATCTGGTCTCCGGCGGGGGACCAGTCGGGGCTGGCTCCTTCGGTGAGCCAGACGGCGTTGGATCCGTCTGCTCCCATCACGTAGAGACCGTCGGCTCCTTGGAACGCGATCTGGTCTCCGGCGGGGGACCAGTCGGGGCTGGCTCCTTCGGTGAGCCAGACGGCGTTGGATCCGTCTGCTCCCATCACGTAGAGACCGTCGGCTCCTTGGAACGCGATCTGGTCTCCGGCGGGGGACCAGTCGGGGCTGGCTCCTTCGGTGAGCCAGACGGCGTTGGATCCGTCTGCTCCCATCACGTAGAGACCGTCGGCTCCTTGGAACGCGATCTGGTCTCCGGCGGGGGACCAGTCGGGGCTGGCTCCTTCGGTGAGCCAGACGGCGTTGGATCCGTCTGCTCCCATCACGTAGAGACCGTCGGCTCCTTGGAACGCGATCTGGTCTCCAGCGGGAGAGAAGGCCGGGCCGCCCCCATCGGTGAGCCACACAGGGTTCGATCCGTCTGCTCCCATCACGTAAACCGAGCCGGTCCCAGCGGCTGGGGTTGTGACAGGGCCTGCCGCGCTGCTCGTCGTGGAGGAACCCACGGTCGTCGTTGGGCCCTCGGTGGTGGTGCTGGCAGGGGTGGTCGAGGTCGTGGTGGCCTGTGCTTCTGGGACAGTCGAGTCTGGCTCGTCGTCACCGCTCGTGTTGGCCACCCAAAACGCAACGACCGCCCCAATGACCACCAGCACTGCCGCAAGTCGTCCCCACTTCGGGCCGCCACTGGCCCCGCTCGTCGAGTCGCTCACGTAGTTCCCATCCCCTCGGTTATTTCCGGCCTCCCTGTCGGCACCACGTTAATACGCCGATGATCTTCTACATCTCAGTCCTTGGACCACGAACTGCCAGTCGTCGGACCTGAACCAGGGAGTGTGCTGGTTTGGAATACCGGTGTTTTTCGAAGCCGGGCATCATGTGTCCTTGGGATTCCGAGCAAACCGCGCCCCCGTTATGGAATCGGGGCAATCCACCGAAAGCATGATCACCACAACTTCTGCCACCGACGTCGCGCCTCATCCGCGACTTGGGGCCAAGCTCGTCGACGCTCTCATCCTGGTGATGTTGGGGGCATTCGCCATCTCTCAACCGTTGCTCAGCGATTTCCGTGCCGGCGCCGGCTATTTCGTCGCACGTCGCAACGAGCCGATCGAGATCGTCTTGCTGGTCGTTGTGTTGACCCTGCTCCCTGGGCTCGTAGCCAATCTGATCGTCTGGGCCGCCGATGGCTTCTCTGAGCGGGCGCGTGGCATCACCCAAACGGTTTTTGTCGGAATCTTCATTGCGTTGACCGCGCAAACAACCCTCGTCCGTGTGACCTCGATCAATTGGGTGGTGCTTTTCCTCGCTTCGGTGATGATTGGTGCTTTGGGAGCGTGGGCCTATCTTCGATCGAACAGGTTCAGAGCCTTCCTCACCTACCTGATTCCCGCGCCACTCATCTTCGCCCTATTCTTTCTCTTCACTCCCCCTGTGTCCGGATTTGTCTTTCCCGCAAACCCAGCGGAAATAGCGGCTGAACTGGAGTCGGGAGCACCAGTGGTCTTTGTCGTGTTGGACGAGTTTCCCGTGGTGTCCCTTCTCGACGAATCCGGTCAAATCGACGAGGCGCGTTATCCCAACTTCGCAGCGTTGGCTTCGAGATCCACTTGGTATCCGTACACGGCTTCCGCCCACGACAGCACCCTCTGGGCGGTTCCCGCGTTGTTGTCTGGCCAGAGGCCGGCCAATCTCACTGCTCCCAACCGTCAACGACTACCCCGGCAACCTCTTCACCCTTCTCAATCGATCTCATCAGTTGCATGTCGTCGAGCCATTCACGCATCTGTGTCCGCCCGAAATGTGTGGCCAGGGCCCTCCGACCTCGCTGGTGATCGGTTCAACGCGTTGATGGTCGACGCCGTAAGGCTCTATCAGATGGTGCTGACCCCAGACCCGGCAAGCTCAGTGTCGGCGTCGGATCCATTCAACGAGTTTCTCCAAGGTGCCGCCGCCGCTGGAATTCAAGAGTCTGAAACCGACCAGGTCGAGCAATTCAACCAGTTCTTGGATGGCATCTCCTCGTCGTTATCAGAGTCTGCACTTCGTTCATCTGTTTCTGCCCCATGCTCCTTTTCGCTACTACCCGTCGGGTGCCCAGTACAACGACGGAAAGGTGCTGGATGGGCGCGAAGACGAGTATTGGGTCGACCGGGTCCTTGCCAATCAGGGCTATCAGCGGCATCTGTTGCAGGTGGAAATGGTGGATCGGATGATCGGGGATCTCATGACCCGTCTCGAGGAGGTGGGGGTGCTCGATGAGGCAATCGTCGTTGTCACTGCCGACCATGGGATCAGTTTTCAACCGGGCGAGCCGAGCCGCACCATCAACGAAAAGAATGCTTATGAGCTCGGAATGGTGCCGCTCTTCATCAAGGCGCCCGATCAGGATCGTGGTGCAGTCGATACCAACCCGGCTCGCACCATCGATGTGTTGCCAACAGTGGCGGATCATCTTGGTGTGGACGTTCCATGGGCCGTGGATGGTCGTTCCCTCGTCGGATCTCAGGGTGATGCGCCGCCGCTGACCGTGCAGGCACGGACCGGTGGTGAGGTCGCGCTCGACGACGTGAATCACGGATTAGGCAACGCGGTATCGCGTCTGGCATCGCTTTTCGGGACCGAGGATGGCAGTCTCGACCTCTACTCGTTCGGAGACTACGACTCACTCATCGGCACCGCGGCGAACAGATTCGCGGACAGGCCGTCGACACTCAAGGCAGACATTGACGAGGCTTGGCGGTTGACGCACGTTGCTCCGTACACCGGCTTTGTCCCTGGCTTCGTCCACGGCAGACTCACCGGCGACGTAGAAACCGCCCCGTATCTGGCAATCGCATTGAATGGCGTCATCAGAACGGTTGTCGAGACATTCGACGGGGTGGGCGACCGAGCCAGCTTCAGTGCAATTCTCCCAGACGAGGCATTCATCTCGGGATTCAACGGTCTGAAGGTGCTCGCGGTCTCCGGTTCGGAGGAGTCACCGGTGATCGAGACGGTCGAACTCGAGGGGTTCACCAGATTCGAACTGGAAAGAGCTAGTAACGGGCGGGTGACCCGCCTCACCGACTCCGAGGATGCGTCATGGCGCGTCGAGGAACGATCACCGATGGTCGGGTACGTAGACGGGGCCTCCTGGCATGACTCCGGATTGTCGGGCGACGGCGCCGACTTGCGTCTCGCGGGGTGGGCAATCGATCGCATTGACAAGAAGCCAGCCGAGCGGGTTGTGGTCTTCATCAACGACCAGTTTGCCGGTACCGCAAAGGATCGATCTGGAGAGACCCGATATCGAGGAGGGCTACGAGAGCGCCGACGTTCTCGTCAGTGGATTCGTGACGAAACTGTCCCAGTTTCTTCCGAACGCCAGCCTGGAAGTCCGCGCTTTTGCTCTTTCCGACGGCCTGGCCGAAGAGCTTCCGATCACGGATTCTGCGTTGGCGGCAATAGCCACTGGGTAGAGGGCGCCAGCACCGTTAGCCTCATCGGCACCCGATGAGCCGCATCTACCTCTCGCCGCCCGATACCGGGTTGACCGACCAGGCCGCAATCAACCGCGCTTTCGAAGGCGGCTGGATAGCTCCTCTCGGTCCCGAGGTCGACGCCTTCGAGGCCGAGCTGGCTTCGGTCACCGATCGGGCCCACGGCGTGGCGCTGTCGAGTGGAACCGCGGCCCTCCATCTCGCCCTGCTTCTTCTCGGGGTGGGCGAGGACGACCGGGTCCTCGTCTCCAGCCTCACCTTCTCCGCCACGCTCAACGCCATCCGTTATGTGGGGGCTCAGCCCGTCCTCATCGACAGCGAGCCGGAGAGCTGGAACATGGATCCGAATCTGCTCGCCGAGGCGCTCGAGTCCGGGGAATACGCGGCTTGCATTCCGGTCGACATCTATGGGCAATGCGCCGACTACAGCTCGATAGTGCCCGTGCTGGCCAAACATGGCGTGCCCCTCGTCTCCGACGCCGCCGAGGCGCTGGGTGCGACCCATCAGGGCGAACCGGCGGGGAGTTTCGGGGCGATGGCCGCCCTGTCGTTCAACGGCAACAAGATCATCACCACCAGCGGAGGCGGGGCGATGGTCACCGACGACGCCGACTGGGCGGAGAAAGCGCGCTGGCTCTCCACCCAGGCCCGCGACCCGGCCCCGCACTATCAGCACTCAACGGTCGGATACAACTACCGGCTCTCCAATCTGCTCGCCGCCCTGGGCCGGGCCCAGCTCTCCGACCTGAAACGGCGGGTCGACATCAGGCGGGCCCACAACATGTTCTATCGGGAGGCTCTCGGCGACCTTCCCGGGGTGGAGTTCATGCCCGAGGCACAAGGGCAACCGCTCCACCTTCTGGCTGACCACCCTCACCATCGACCCGGCTGTCGCCGGCGTCGACCGGGAGGCGGTCCGGACGCATCTCGAGTCGCTCGACATCGAGGCCCGACCGGTGTGGAAGCCGATGCATCTCCAGCCGGTCTTCGCCGACTGCGAGGTATATGGAGGCGCTGTCTCCCAGCGGCTCTTCGAGCATGGTCTCTGCATACCTAGCGGCTCCTCGCTCACCGAGGCCCAGCGCAATCAGGTGGTCTCCGAGATCCGGGCCGTTTTCGGTCGGGGCTGAGATGCGCATCATTGGCCTTGGGGTCGACTTGGCCGATGTCGGCCGGGTCGAGCAGGTTCTGGCCAAATACCCTCGCTTTGCCGAGCGGTGCTTCACCGATCATGAGCGGCAATACGCGTTTCGTTTCGCCAGTCCCGCTCGCCGTTTCGCTGCCCGCTTCGCGGGAAAGGAGGCGGTGATGAAATCCATGGGCAGGGGTTGGCGCCAGATCGGCTGGAAGGACATCGAGATCACCGGCGGGGGCAAGCCCACCGTGCGGATGTCGGGCAGTGCCCTTCGCCGGGCAGAGGCGCTCGGCGTCACCGAAGTCATGGTCACCATCACCCACACCGACACCAGCGCTTTGGTGATGGCGATCGCTGTCGGGGAGCACGATTCTCCATGACCTTCACCTCACCTGATGCCTACGACCGGTTCATGGGCCGGTACTCGGTGCTTCTCGCTCCGCAGCTCGCCGATCTGGCCGGGGTGGCGGCAGGTCAGCGGGCACTCGATGTGGGCTCGGGGCCGGGCGCTCTCACCGCAGAGCTGGTCACGAGACTGGGGGCCGACTCGGTCGTGGCCGTCGACCCCTCGGCGCCCTTCGTGGATGCTCTGAGCGAGCGGTATCCGGGGGTGGAGGCACAGGTCGCCTTCGCCGATCAATTGCCATTCCCCGATGACACGTTCGATGTGACTTTGGCCCAACTCGTCGTCCACTTCATGAAGGACCCCGTGATCGGCGTGACAGAGATGCGCCGTGTCACCCGAGCCGGAGGGGTTGTTGCCGCTTGTGTCTGGGACCACGGCGGCAGCGAAGGACCGCTCAAGCATTTCTGGGATGCGGCTCGGGAGATCGATCCCAGGGCCGACGACGAGTCGAAGCTGCCCGGTGTCCGCCAGGGTCAGCTCGGCGAGTATTTCCGTCAGGCGGGGCTCAACCAGGTCGTCGAGACGAAGCTCTCGGTGGCGGCCCAGCACCAGACCTTCGAGGAGTGGTGGGAGCCGTTCACGCTCCGGGTCGGGCCGGCCGGCGCGTTCGTCGCCACCTTGGACCCCACCCAGCGTGCCCGCCTCAGGGAGCAGTGCCGGAAGACAGTGCACGAGGTGCCCTTCACGGTGACGGGCCGGGCCTGGGCGGCCAGGGGGACCGTCTAGGCGGATGTAGCCTCGGCTCCGATGAAGCCGATACTCACCGCCGAGGAGTACCGGAGGGTCGATCAGGCCTACACCGGCGACATGGACCAGGCAATGGACCGGGCCGGTTTCGCCGTCGCATTGGCCGCCGCTCGTCATGGCGCCGGCTACGGGAGACGGGTCGTGGTGCTGGCCGGTCCCGGCAACAACGGTGGCGATGGCTACGTTGCCGCCCGATATCTCAAGCGAAGAGGCGCCGCGGTGGACGTCCACGCCCTGTCTACTCCCCGCGCCCCGGAGGCAACCCGCGCCGCTGACCTGGCGCGGGATCACGGTGTGCCGGTGCGGGACCTTGCCGCCGTGACCGGAGCCGACCTCGTGATCGATGCCCTGTTCGGCGGCGGGGCACGGGGAGGCCTCCCCCGTGAGGCGCTCTCATGGATGGACACGCCGGCCCCGGTCGTGGCCGTCGATTATCCGACCGGGCTCGATCCCAGCACCGGGGTGGTCGATCACCGCGCTTTTCGGGCGGTGGAGACAGTGACCTTTGGGGCTTTGAAAACGGGCCACGTCCGGGGTCAAGGCCCCGACTATTGCGGCCTCGTCACGGTGGCCGATATCGGCATCGCAGGCGGCGAGGCCTCGATGTGGCTTGCCGAAGAAGAAGACGCCCCCCGTCCTCCCCGGCCACGGCGCACCCACAAATGGTCGGCCGGCGCGGTCCTGGTAGCCGGGGGCTCGACCGGGATGGTGGGGGCCTCTGTCCTCGCCGCCCGCTCGGCCCTCCATTTCGGGGCAGGCTCGGTTGCGGTGGCCTCGCCACGAGCCGATCTTGTCACAGCAGCCGCTCCCGAGCTGCTCACCATGTCGCTGGAGCAGGCGGAGGAGAGGTTGGACCGGTTCGATGTGGTCATCGCCGGGCCTGGTCTGGACGAGCCAGATCGCGAGGCAGTCCTGCCCATCGTGGGCAAGGCGGCCCGTGTCGTCCTCGACGCCGGTGGGCTCGAGGCTGGCCTGATCGACGCCGCCGCCGAGGGAGGCACCGAAGTCGTGGCCACGCCGCATTCCGCCGAGTTTCAACGGATTGCCGGGGTCGGCGGTGGGGCTTTCTCGGTGCGGGCCTACGCGAAGAAGAAAGGGGTCGTGGTCCTTCTCAAAGGGAATCCCACCCTGATCAGCGACGGTTCGGAGCCTGTCCTGGTCCGAACCGGAGGGCCCGAGCTGGCCAGCATCGGGACCGGAGACGTGCTTTCGGGCATGATCGGCGCCCTGTGGGCCCGGGGCCTGGACACCCGCACCGCGGCGATATCGGCGGCCTACTGGCATGGCATGGCTGGGGCGGATCTCGCCAAGTCGGCCACATTGACCGCCGACGAGTTGGCCCGCCACATCGGACGGTTCGCCTGGTGAGGCATACCTACGCCGAGATCGACCTCGGGGCGATCCGGCACAACGTCGCCGCCTTCAAAGAACTTCTTTCCCCGACCGAGATCTGTGTGGTGGTCAAGGCCGACGCCTATGGCCACGGCGACGCCCCGGTGGCCGAGGCGGCCATGGACGCCGGCGCCTCCTGGCTGGCGGTGGCGCTGCTCGAAGAGGGCATCCGTCTCCGTGAGGCGGAGATCGAGACGCCGATCCTCGTGTTATCCGAGCCCGACCCCCGCGATGCGATCGAAGTGGCCAAGTGGGGTCTCACTCCGACGGTCTATTCGCTCGGTTTCGTCGAGGCGCTGGCTGAGACCGGAGTGGCATTCGACATCCATGTCAAGGTCGACACCGGGATGCACCGGGTCGGGGTGGCACCTGCCCTGCTTCCCGAGCTCATGTCGACGATCGCATCCAAACCCTCGCTGGAGGTGGCGGCCTTGTGGACCCACTTTCCGGTTGCCGACGAGGACCCCGAATTCACCACCCGCCAGATCGAGTTTTTTGACGAAACGGTGAGCCAGTACGAGGTGCCGATAGCCCACCTGTCCAATACCGCCGGTGCCGTCCTCTTTCCCCAGGCGCGCCGCTCGATGGCCCGGATCGGGCTCGGGACCTACGGGCTCCATCCCTGTGACGAGACCCGGGACCGGATCGATCTCCATCCTGCGATGCGGATCGTGAGTCATGTCTCCCATGTTCAGCGTCTCGAGGCCGGGGCGCGTCCCAGCTACGGCCGAATCCGGCCCCTCACCGCCCCGGGAATGGTGGCGACGGTGCCGATCGGATACGCCGACGGTTATCCGCGGCGACTCTCCACCGAGGGGCGGGCGCTGATCGGAGGAGAGCCGTACTCGCTCGCCGGGACCGTGACCATGGACCAGTTGATGGTCGATGTTGGCGACGCCGACGTCGCCGTCGGAGACGAGGTGGTCCTGCTCGGTCGTCAGGGGGACGCCGAGATCACCGCCGATGATTGGGCCCGAATCCTCGGCACAGTGTCGTATGAGGTCGTTTGCGAGATCGGCCCCCGCGTGCCGAGGAGGTATGTGGAGTGAACGACACCATCACCGCGGTCGAGGGGGTCGAGGTCGGCCACTGGTCTGACTCCGAAGCGGGAACCGGGTGCACTGTGATCGTGTTCCCCGAGCCGAACGTCGCCGCCGGGGAGGTGAGAGGCGCCGCCCCGGGATCGAGGGAAACCGCTCTCCTCGAGCATGGCATGCGGATCGAGCAGATCCAGGCGATCCTCCTCACGGGTGGCAGCGCCTTTGGGCTTGCCGCTGCAGATGGAGTGGTCCGCGCCCTCGAGGCCGACGGGCGGGGCCACATCACTCCTGTTGCCCGGGTCCCGATAGTGCCTGCCGCGGTCGTGTTCGATCTCAACCCCGACTCCCGAGTTCGGCCCGGCCCCGACCACGGCGAGGCGGCCTACCGGGCCGCCACCACCGATCCCGTCGTGTCGGGACGGGTCGGGGCGGGAACGGGAACAACCGTCGCCAAATGGCGCGGTTTCGAGCACATGCAGCCGGGTGGGCTGGGATCGGCAATCCGCCCGGCCGGTGAGGCCACGGTGGGGGCGTTGGTCGTGCTCAATGCCCTGGGCGACGTATTCAGCATCGAGGGCGAGTCCCTCACCGGGGGGAGTCACGAGCCCGGCCCACCCGCGCCGTTCCCCGAGGCAGCTGCCAACACCACGCTCGTCGTCATCGCCACCGACGCGGTGATGACCCGTGCCGGGTTGAGCCGATTGGCGGTGCGGTCACACGACGCGCTCGCTGTGTGTATTCGCCCGGTGCATACCCGCTTCGACGGCGACATCGTCTTCGCCGTCTCGTGCGGCGGGATCGAGGGTGACATCGAGACTCTGGCCGAGGCTGCATTCGGCGCAACGGCCGCAGCGATAGAGAGGGCGGTGAGGGCTTCGGCGAGCTGATCGCTTTGCCACAATGGGGTTCGGTGAGCGACAGCATTCAGATTCTCGAAGAGCTGAAGACACGCGCCCTCGTCTGCACCCAATGCCGGCTGGCTGACACCCGAACCCAGGTCGTATTCGGGGTAGGTGATCCCCAGGCCCGTCTCATGTTCGTGGGGGAGGCGCCCGGCCAGAACGAGGATCTGCAGGGCGAGCCGTTCGTAGGGGCGGCCGGCAAGCTCCTCGACACCCTGCTCGGTGAGATCGGCCTCAGCCGCTCCGAGGTGTACATCGCCAATGTCCTCAAATGCCGCCCTCCGGGGAACCGCGACCCCCGCCCCGACGAGATCGACTCCTGCAAGGGGTATCTACGGGAACAGATCAGGCTGATCGCGCCGGAGGTGGTGATGACGCTGGGCAACTTCGCCACGAAGCTGCTGCTCAACACCGAGACCGGGATCACGCGGCTGCGAGGCAGGCCGCACCAGTGGTGGCTCGGCGCATTCCTCGTGCCCACCTTCCATCCGGCTGCGGCCCTGCGTGGTGGCGACAAGGTGACCAACCAGATGCGGGAGGACTTCGCTCTCGTCCGCTCGATGCTCGACGCGCCGGCCGAGTCCGAGCCCGACGTCGCCGAGGTCGAGGCCGAAGCTGCTCAAATGGAGCTGTTCGGATGATCGAAATCCCCTGTCCCACCGAGGACGACACACGCGCCGCTGCTCGCAAGCTGGCCGCCACGCTGCGTCCCGGCGACGTCATCCTCCTTGCCGGAGGCCTGGGTGTGGGCAAGACGCTGTTCACCTCGGGTCTCGCCGCTGGGCTCGGGATCGAGGAGCACGTGGTCAGCCCATCATTTGTCCTCGTCCGGCAATACCGGAGCGGGTTTCTTCCTTTGGTCCATGTCGACGTCTATCGGCTCAACACGATGAACGAGTTCGACGATCTGGAGGTGCTCGATCTGGCTGCGGACGGGGTCCTTGTCATCGAATGGGGAGATGCGCTGGAAGGGTCGGTGCCCGAGGACCATCTCCGGATCGATTTCCTGGTGGAGGATGACGGGGCCCGACTCCTGCGGCTCGTTCCGGAAGGCTCCTGGACCGAGCGCGACCTTGGGCTCGTCGCGTGAGGCTGCTCGCGATCGAAACGTCCACGCCCGGTGCCTCGGTGGCCCTGGTCGAGGACGCCACCACTCTGGCCGCCGCATCCCGAATCGATCCTCGGGGACACGCCACCTTTCTCGTTCCCGCTATTGACTTCTGCTTCGACCAGGTCGGTTGGTCCCCTTCGGCCCTCGATGCTGTCACCGTCGACATCGGCCCGGGTCTCTACACCGGGATCAGGGTGGGGGTGGCCACCGCCCAGGGTCTGGCCGCCGCGTTCGGGATCCCGGTCATCCCCGCCGTCTCGACCGATGCCATCGCTCTCGAGGCTCGTACCGCGCACCGGTTGATCTGGGCCGTGGTCGACGTCCGTCGCGGCGAGCTCGCCGTCGCTCGATATCAGCCGGTCCCGGGCGGTGTCGTCCGTGCCACCGACCCCGAGCTGGTGAGGCCGGAGGTGCTGCGGGCCCAGCTCGATTCGGCGCCCGAGGACAGCTTGGTCGTTGGAGACACGGGCGCTCTCCCTGAGGGACTGCTCAGTGGCCTCCACCGTGTGAAGACCGGCCGGCCCCGGTATCCGTACGCCGTCGCCCTGGCCGAAGTGGCTCGGGGCAAGTACGAGAAGGACGAGTTCGTCCCCTCGACCGAGATTCGCCCGATGTACTTGCGCGAGCCCGACGTCACCATCAACTGGGCCAAGCTTCGTCAGGAGGGCCCGTGGGCTGGAGCGTGACGACGATGGTCATTCGACCTCTCCGAGCCGACGACCTCGCCGCAGTAGTCGCGTTGGAGGCGGCCAACCAGCCTTCTCCCTGGTCGGAGAAGGTATTCGAAGACGAGCTCGCCGCCGAGAACCGGATATACCTCGCCGCCGAGGACGACCTGGTCGTCGGTTTCGGCGGGGTGATGTTGGTGGGCGATGAGGCCCACGTCACCAACCTGCTTGTCGACCCCGGGTCGAGACGACAGGGAATCGGGCTCGAGTTGATGAAGGCGCTCATCGCAGCGGCGATCGAGGGGGGAGCGCGGCATCTCACCCTAGAAGTCAGGTCGATGAACGAGGCGGCCCGGTCCCTCTACGCCAGACTCGGGTTGGCGCCGGTAGGCGTGCGCAAGGGCTACTACGGGGACGACGACGCACTCATTCTCTGGGCCCATGACATCAACGGCGAGGAATACCAGACCCGCCTGAAGGAGATGCGATGAATCCGCTGATCCTGGCTTTCGAGACCTCATGTGACGAGACGGCAGTCGCGGTGGTCCGGGGCACCGAGTCGCTCTCCAACGTCCTCGCCTCCCAGGTCGACCTCCATTCACGGTTTGGTGGAGTGGTCCCCGAGGTCGCGGCTCGGGCGCATGTCGAGGCGATCCGCGCCCTCACCCATCAGGCGCTCAACGAGGCCGGGATCCATCCGGCCGATCTCGACGGCGTTGGCGCCACGGCAGGGCCCGGTCTGGTCGGGGCGCTTCTGGTGGGCCACTCTTTCGCCAAGGCCACGGCATGGGCCCGGCAGATCCCCTTCGTCGGCGTCGATCACATGGAAGGGCACCTGATGGCGCCCCGCCTCCAGTTCGAGGAGTTCGACCCGCCGATGGTGTGCCTGCTCGCCTCGGGCGGGCACTCCCAGATCGTCCACGCCACCGAGTGGGGGGAGTACCGGACGCTCGGGACCACGATCGACGACGCTGCCGGGGAGGCGTTCGACAAACTGGCCAGGGTGATGGGCCTTGGTTTCCCCGGAGGGCCTGCGATCGATGCGGCATCCGAGGGTGGGGATCCCACGGCGGTCGTTTTCCCCCGCGCCCTGCCGGATCGGCCCTTCGATTTCTCGTTCTCCGGTCTGAAGACATCGGTGGTGACCTTCATCGACAAGGCCCAGGCGAGCGGCGATCTGCCCTCGCTGGCCGACGTGGCGGCATCGGTGCAGGAGGCGATTGTCGACGTCCTGGTCACCAAGACCTTCAACGCGGTGGACGAGACGGGGGCCCGTATCGTCGGCGGTGGGGGTGGGGTGCTGGCCAACCGAAGGCTCCGCCACCGTTTCGCCGAGGAGGCCGACAAGCGTGAGGTGACCCTGGCCGTCCCCGATCCCATCCTCTGCACCGACAACGCCGCCATGATCGGTGTCGCTGCCGCCCATTGGCTCTCCACCGGCCGCATCACCGACTGGGCCGAGAACGTTGACCCGGGTCTCGTCCTGGGGCAACCGCTGACCTGAGGCATCTGCTGCCGCTCGAGGCGCTCTCGCTGGTCAGGCGCTGGTGGAACTTGAGCCATGAAGACTCAGGTTTTCGATTTAGCAGTCATCGGCACCGAGTGCTAACCTTCTTCTAGCACTCGAACAACCCGAGTGCTAACGCATGGGTGAATGCACTAGGCAGACGCCCAGCACAGGCACACAACCGAGGTTCAAGGAGGAGCCACAGTATGAAGCTTCAGCCGCTCGGTGATCGAGTGGTGGTAAAGGCCACAGAGGACGCGGAGTCTCGCACCCCGTCCGGTCTTGTCATCCCCGACACCGCCAAGGAGAAGCCGCAGATCGGCGAGGTCATCGCGGTAGGGCCCGGAGCCCGAGACGATGATGGCGACCGGATCCCGATGGATGTCTCCGTCGGCGACAAGGTCCTCTACTCGAAGTTTGCAGGAACCGAGGTCAAGCTCGACTCAGACGAATATCTCGTCCTGTCCGAGCGTGACCTTCTGGCCGTCGTCAACTGAGGAGCTGATAACAAATGGCAGCGAAGGAACTTCGCTTCAATGAGGAGGCCCGCAAGGGGCTCCAAGCGGGCGTAGACAAGCTCGCCGACACGGTAAAGGTGACGCTCGGGCCTAAGGGCCGCAATGTCGTCCTGGAGAAGAAGTGGGGCTCACCCACGATCACCAACGACGGCGTGACCATCGCCAAGGAGATCGAGCTCGACGACCCGTACGAGAACATGGGGGCCAAGCTCGCCTACGAGGTAGCCAACAAGACCGACAACGTCGCCGGCGACGGGACCACCACGGCCACCGTGCTGGCCCAAGCGATGGTGCGTGAGGGTCTTCGTCAGGTGGCCGCAGGCGCCAACCCGATGGAGCTCAAGCGTGGCATCGAGTCCGCGGTCGAGATTGCCGTCAAGTCGATCGGCGAGCAGGCTCGTGACATCGAGACCAGCGAAGAGATCGCCCATGTTGCGTCGATCTCGGCCAACAACGACCCCTCGATCGGCCAGACCATCGCAGACGCGATGGACCGGGTCGGCAAGGACGGGGTCATCACCGTCGAGGAAGGCCAGACCTTTGGCCTCGAGCTCGAGTTCACCGAGGGGATGCAGTTCGACAAGGGCTTCATCAACTTCTACTTCATCACCGATGCCGATCGGCAGGAGGCGGTTCTCGAGGATCCCTATATCCTCATCGCCAACCAGAAGATCAGCTCGGTCAACGATCTGGTACCGGTGCTCGAGAAGGTCATGCAGTCCGGCAAGAGCGTCCTGGTGATCGCCGAGGACGTCGAGGGCGAGGCCCTCGCCACCCTGGTGGTCAACAAGATCCGCGGGACGTTCTCCTCCGTCGCCGTCAAGGCGCCCGGGTTCGGCGAGCGTCGCAAGGCCATGCTCCAGGACATCGCCATCCTCACCGGTGGCACCGTGATCTCCGAGGAGGTCGGTCTCAAGCTGGAGAACGTCACCCTCGACATGCTGGGCCGTGCTCGCAAGGTCGTGGTGGCGAAGGACAACACAACCGTCATCGATGGCTCGGGCACCGAGTCCGATGTCAAGGCTCGCATCAAGCAGATTGAGCGTGAGATCGAGAACACCGACTCCGACTGGGACAAGGAGAAGCTCCAGGAGCGTCTCGCCAAGCTGTCGGGCGGTGTCGTGGTCATCAAGGCCGGCGCGGCCACCGAGGTCGAGCTGAAGGAGAAGAAGCACCGCATCGAGGACGCCGTCCAGGCGGCACGTGCTGCCGTCGAGGAGGGTGTGGTCCCCGGTGGCGGTGTCGCCCTGCTCCGTGCCCAAACCGCGGTCGACAAGATGCGCGGCGGGACCGACGACGAGAAGGCGGGCCGTTCCATCGTCCGCAAGGCGATGGAAGAGCCGCTCCGCCAGATCGCGGTGAACGCCGGCTTCGAAGGCGGAGTCGTCGTCGAGCGTGTCCGCGCTGCCTCCGGCAACGAGGGGTTCAACGCGGCCACTGGCGTCTACGGCGATTTGGTCGCCGACGGCGTCATCGACCCGGCCAAGGTCACCCGCTCGACGCTGCAGAACGCAGCTTCGATCGCGGCACTGCTCCTCACCACCGAGGCCTTGGTGGCCGAGGAAAAGGAGACCGCTCCGGCGATGCCGGGCGGCGGCCACGGCCACGACGGCGGTGGGATGGACTTCTAAGTCCAGCCAACCCGATTCGAGAAGGGGCTCCGAAAGGGGCCCCTTTGCTTACCTCATGTAAGCGGCAGGTCTTCTGTCAGGCGATCCAGGTACCCGAGGGTTTCTGCCGGTCCGAGGGGGCGGAGATTGAAGATGGTGTGGTCGACGTTGGCTTCGATAAGGGCGTCGACGTCGGTGGGTCGGGCGCCATAGGCGATTATCTCGAAGGTCGCGGGGTCACGTCCCGCATCTTCGACCGCCCTGCGGACTCGGCCCACCTCGCCCACGATGTCCATGCGGGTCGCCAGCGGCATCCACCCATCACAGAACTCCACCATGTCGGCGATCGTCCTCGGCCCCGCCGCTGCACCCATGATGATCGGCGGATGCGGACGCTGCGCCGGCTTGGGCCAGGCCCACGACGACTCCAGATCGATCAAGTCGCCCTCGAAGGATGCCTCGTCCTCGGTCCACAGGGCCTTCATGAGCAGCATCTTTTCCCTCAGCAACTCCCGGCGTCGGGCGTACTCGACCCCGTGTTGGGCCATCTCCTCCTTGTTCCACCCGTACCCGATCCCGAGGATCAGGCGGCCGCCGGACAAGGCGTCGAGCGAAGCCACCTCTTTGGCTGTCCAGATCGGGTCCCGCTGGGCGACGAGGGTGACTCCGGTGCCGATTCGGAGCGTGGTGGTGGCCGCAGCCGCGAACGACAGGGCGACGAAGGCATCGTGGGACCGCCAGTAGTGATCCGGGAGCGGTGGCGCCCCTTCGACGCCGCCCCATGGTGTGACCCGTGACGACGGGATATGGGAGTGCTCGGGGAACCAGATCGAATCGAAGCCGCGAGCCTCGACCTCCTTGGCGAGGTGATCGGGGCGAATTGCCGTATCGGTGGGAAAGATGAACACTCCGAATTTCATCCTTCCGAAGCTAGGCGATGACCCTCAAGGAACGAATCCGAGAACAGATCGAGGCAGATGGCCCCATCCCCTTCGAGGTGTTCATGGGCCTCGCCCTCTACGACCCGGAAGGCGGATTCTTCACCACGGGCAAGCTCCGCTCCGAGCGGGGGGGCGACTTCCTCACCTCGCCCGAGGTCAGCGCTCTCTTCGGCGAGACGCTGGCCCGATACGTGGAGCGAGAGCGGGACCGAATCGGCCTGCCGTTCGAGATCATCGAGGTCGCGGCCGGATCGGGCTCACTCATCGGCTCTCTGATCAAGGCGGTCGACGTGGAGGTGGCTGCGGTAGAGGCCTCGCCGGCTGCCCGCCAGGCTCTGGCCGCCGTCATCGGTGGCGATCGGGTGAGCGCCAATCTGCCTGACCGGATTCGTGGCGTCGTCATCGCCAACGAGCTGATCGATAACCTGCCGATGGCCCTTGCGCAGCGGATCGACGGCATCTGGCGGGAGCGCTGGGTTGGCGTGGATGACGGCGGGCTGACTCTGGTGGATACCGGGGCGCGTTCCGAAGTGCTCGCATGGCTCGAAGGCTGGGCCGGCGATGTCCCCGAAGGTGGTTGGGTCGAGGTCCAGCTTGCCGCCCGAGACTGGCTCCGAGATGTGCTCGGCCGCATCGAGGAAGGTTCGGTCCTGGTCTTCGACTACGGAGACACCGCGGAGAATCTCCTGCCTCGACGTCAGGACGGGACGTTGCGGACCTATCGGGCCCACCATCTCGGCCCGCATCCCCTCGACGAGCCCGGTGAGACCGACATCACTGCCGATGTGAATTTCACCGCGCTGGTTGGCATCGCCGAATTGGCCGGCGCCGAAGTCGAGCTCCACCGCCAGGATGACTTCCTGGTCGAGCTCGGCCTCGGGGAACGGTTGACCGAGCTCCGTCACGCCGAACTGGAGGCGGCGAGGTCGGGCGATGAGATGGAGCGGTTGCGACTGCGGACATTGAAGACAGAGGCTGAGACCTTGCTCCATCCTCGTGGGCTCGGCGACTTCAGGGTGCTGGTGGCGCGCAGATAGCCCGGCTGCAAGCCCAAACTCTGCTCTCAATGGGACAGCCGCAGGCAAGAGCCAAAACAGGTGCTGGGCGACGGGCCGGCTGGATCATGTTGTTGTCCCTGGCCGCGCTGGCAACGATCGGCATCGTGCTGACCGTTGTGTGGTTCGTCAATCCGTCCACCCAGGAGGTCGGAACCGTCCAAACCGCCGATGCGGTTGTCCTGTTCGCCGGAAGCCCGGAGCGTTTGGACACCGCAATCGAGTTGATGGAACAGGGGGCCGCCGAGAACCTGGTCATCCCCAACGGGAGAACCCTCGACCAGGCGGAATTTCTATGTGAGCAGGCCTCCTACGAGGTGTCCTGTCCCGACACCGATGAGATCACGACCCAGGGCGAGGCACAGGCGATCGGTCGTCTTGCCGAAGAACAGGGTTGGTCGAGTCTGATCGCGGTGACCTCGACTTATCACGTTCATCGAGCCACCTACTTGTTGGCGCGATGCCACGAGGGGACCGTGGAAGCGGTCACCGCGCCGAGCGACATGGACGTGGAGGACTGGGTCGACAAGGTCACCCACGAATGGGCCGGGTATCTGGGGGCTGTCGTCCTCCAGCCGGCTTGCTGAGTCCCCATTGCGGGGCGTCACAGAAGCGTGACGCCCCGCATTGGGTATGCGGTTACGGCGTGTTGTCCACCTCCACCAGGGTGTACCCGAAGAGGGTGTCGCCGGTGTGGGAGACGGCGCCGAGGTAGTCACCGGGGGCGAGGCCTGCCCAGCTGGCCTCGACCGTGGCCACGGTGCCGGCCGTTGCCGACGCAGGTGGCTGTGTAGGACCGAGGGTCAACGACCCGCCACCGGCCGCAGCCGGGACCTGCCAGGTGTGCAGGTTGTAGCCGACCGTCAACCCGGTTGTTTGCCAGCCGTTGACATACAAGGTGTAGGTGCCGTCGGCTGGGGCCTCCAACAGGATCTCTTCTGCGGTGCCACCGGCAACTGAGAACGCGACCTCCTCGCCGGCCGAGTTGTACAGGTAGAGATCGATGTCGATCGCCGGATTGGGGGGAGTGAGATCCGCGGTGTTGAGAGTGATCTTGAGGAAGGCCGCTCCCGTCACCGTTATCGGATGTGCTGTCGTCCCATTAGGCACCTCGGCCGGGCTCCAGTTCGAGTTGTCCGGGTCCTGCCCCACGGTGCCGGTTATCGGCACGTCGGCTGCCAGCCCATGGGCTCCCGCGGTGTAGGGGCCGGTGTACCCGAACGCGACCGGGATGCTGACGGTTCCCGCAGGTCCGGTGCCACTCACGGCCTCGGGGAACTCGATAGCTGCGGCCTTGACTGCGATCGGGCTCCGTACCCGGTTGCGACCGTCCACCCAGGAGAGAGACCCGAAGCGCCACTCGCCGATGGGGGCGTTGCCATTGACGAATGCGACCTCGAACGTCGCCGAATCGCCCGGAGCCAGAGTGATCCGATCCGGGCTGACGGTCACGTCGTACCCGCGTGGCTCGTCGACCCTTGCCCGATAAGTGTTCGTCTCGCCGGAGACGTTGGTCACCGTCCGGGTCACCGTCTTCGCCCCTGGCAGCTCACTCACTGCGATCGACGGGTAGTTGAGGTTGGTGGCCAGGGTCGGGATGCCCCGCGCCTGCCGAGTGCGGCGCAGGTCGCTGCCGGATTGCCGAAGACCTCGGGGGCCGCATCGCACAAGAAGCCCAGGTACTGGTCGAACCCGGCGTCGTAGACGAGACCCGGGTTGAACACCGAGCCGGGCGACGTGACCTTTCCTGACGGGTCGACATGCCCGGCCCCGAAGTCGAACGGGTCGGCCCTGGTCTATCCGTCCTCCTTCCGGACATCTTGACGGGCCGTCGTCATCAGAGCCGATTTGGCCATGGCTGGTGTCCATTCGGGGTGTGCCTGCTTGAGCAGGGCCAACAAACCCGCTACGTGGGGACTCGACATCGACGTGCCCGAGGCCGACTGGAACAACTCGCCTTGAGCCCCAAGGGTCGGGGTGAGTGAGTTTCCGGCCAGTATCTGCACACCGGGAGCGGTCACGTCGGGCTTGATGATGTCGTCGGACGCCGGACTACCAACGGGTCCGCGGGAGGAAAAGGCTGCCATCGTGTTGCCCCGCTGGCGTTCCTGCTCCCCATCGGTGATCTCGACCGTCGCGTCGGCCCCGTTGTCGGCGATGTATTGCTTCATTGCGATTCCATCGCTGAAACTGACGTTGACCGAGGGCACGAGATGATTGTCGGTGAGCCGGTCCTGCACGTCGTCGACGTTGTAGAGGACCATGCCTGCTCCTCCGGCCTCGAACACCGCCTGACTCTTCTCGACCCTCGCCGGGCCGCCACGGAGACAGAGCACGACGGCTCCGGTGATGTCCCCGGTGAAGGGGACGGCTGGGTCGCAGAGCTCGTTGCCATGGTTGGCGGCGTCGACGAACGGGAGTTGCCCGCCGGTGCCCGGAGTGATAGAAGCTCCCTCGTAGACACCTTGATCGCGTTTGAACCAGCGCGACCAACGACTGTGACCAACGGACTCCCCGGTCCGCGCCTCGGCGACATAGGTCTTCTTCTGCTCGCTGGCACCCACCGTGGTCAGCCATGGGACCGATGCGGGGGCGCCGACAGTGCCGGCGCCGGGCCCTGCGTTGCCCGCCGAGGTCGACACGAACACACCAGCGTCGGCGGCGAAGAGGAATGCGATGTCATCGGCGCCGGTGAGCCCGGGGGTGTCGCTGCCGATCGAGTAGTTGATGACGTCGACGTCGTCGGCGGCGGCCGTGTCGATGGCGAGAGCGAGGTCGCCACCGAAGCAGCCGAGGTTTCCACACGCGCTGTAGGCGACGATCTGCGCGTCGGGGGCGATGCCGGACACTTCGCCGAACTCGCGGCCGAAGATCGAAGCTTCCACGTCGGGGTTGCCGGCCGCGGTGCTCGCGGTGTGAGTGCCATGGCCGTCGTAGTCGCGGGCGGACATTAGGTCTCGGAGCCGATGAACTGCTCGTAGAGAACGCGCATGTCGCGGGCGCCGATCAGCTTGTTGTTGCATGTGAAGGTCGGGTCGGGCGTTGCGCTCCCCGGGTCGCCCAAGTCACACCCGGAGCTGGGAACCGTAACGGCCGGGTCGGGGTTCAAGTCGGCGATCGGTGCCAGGGTGATCGACGCCGGTCCGAGATCGGGACGAGCGGCGAACGATGGGTGCTCGGGCCAGATCCCGCTATCGATGACGCCGATCACCACGCCGGCGCCCGTGTAGCCGCTGTCCCAGGCCCCGCTCCGGTCGTCGAGACCGAGAAAATCGGGTGACTCAGAGGTTTGCAGCTGACGCAGGTCAGTCTCGCTGCACGCTGAGGCACTCCCTTCTGGGCGGCCAGGCTCTCCGCCTCGGCCGGGGTGAGGGCCGCGCTGAAGCCGTTGACAGCAAATTCGAAGCTGGCCACCAATGCGCTTTGGTCGATCCCGGCGCTGTCCAATGCAGCGACTTTCTCCGCCTCCAGTTCGGCCTCGTATGCCTCGACGGGGCCGCTCTCAGGATCCGGCGGAGCTTCACCTCTCAGGGGCTATTTCCTCGTTCCCCAGAACCGGGTCTGCCTCCATCACCACGACGTAGGGGGCTTCGGTGCCATCGGTCTGGGCGATCACGCCGATCGGCCTGGCCCCGGCCGGGATCGCTGTGGCGGATGCCGTGGCAAGCACAGCCAAGGCTGTGAGCAACTTTCGTCTCACGCAGGGTCTTCCTCCTGTTTCCAACGTGCGCCGTCTCCGGTGCACCCTCCTTGATTGGATAACCCCTTGCCTGCCCGGCGAGAACATACACCACTCCGTCCGGAACGGGGCAACCGTCCCTGGAACTGTCACAACGCTGACGGCGTCCTATCTTTGATGACGACCATCATGCGAAGGACGACGCCTCTGGCAATGCTGGTGATTCTGCTGGTCGCTTGCGGGTCGACCGAACCGCCGGCCGCCGAGGACGCAGCGACATCCACGACGCAGAGTCAGGTGACAACCATGGCCCTAGACGAGCAGGACCAGTTTCCCATCATCGCCCCGGCCAGGGCCGATCTAGCCCAGCGACTCGGGGTTGCCGCCGAGGATGTGGGGGTCATCACCGCCGAGGAAGTGACCTGGCCCGACGGAAGCCTTGGCTGTCCCGAGCCAGGGATGTCGTACACCCAGGCTGTCGTCGAAGGCTCCAGAGTCGTTCTCCAGCATGACGGCCGGATCTATGTGTATCACGCCGGTGACGACGCCGAGCCCTTCTTCTGCCCTTCCGATGACAAGGACGGCGGCCACGAGATGGTTCCCCCTCCCGGATTCAACAGCTAGCCGAATATCCCCTCCCAACATTTAGAATTTCACCAATGAACAACTTGAAGACGGTTGGTCTGCTCGCCTTCATGACGACGCTCTTGTGGCTGGTGGCCTACGCCCTCTTCCCCGAAGGCGGGTTCATGATCGGCCTGCTCATCGCGGTCGGTTTCAATTTCCTGGCCTATTTCTTCTCGGACAAGATGGCCCTTGCCGCCAGCCGGGCCCGGCCCGCCACCGAGGAGGAGCTGCCTCAGGTGTACGCGATCGTTCGGCGTCTGGCGCTGCAGAAGAACATGCCCGAGCCTCGGATCTATCTCATCGAATCGCCCCAGCCCAACGCGTTCGCCACCGGCCGCTCGCCGAAGAAAGCCGCCGTCGCCGTCACCTCGGGGATCCTCCAGATTCTCACCGTCGACGAGCTGGAGGGTGTGCTCGCCCACGAGCTGGCCCACGTCAGCAACCGGGACATCCTGATCAGCTCGATCGCAGCCATGATCGCGGCCGCGCTCACCATGCTCGCCCGCATGGCCTTCTGGTTTGGTGGGGGCGATAACCGGGAGAGCCCGCTCGGCGCCATCGGGGCCATCATCTCCCTGGTGGTGGCGCCGATCGCCGCCATGCTCATCCGCATGGCCATCTCTCGCACGAGGGAGTTCCAGGCCGACGCCACAGGGGCAGAGACCACGGGGCGGCCGATGATGCTGGCCAGCGCCTTGGAGAAGATCTCGGCGGGGACGGCGAGGATCCCGATGAACGTGAACCCGGCAACCGCCCAGCTTTTCATCGACAACCCGATGAAGGCGATCCGCGGCGGCGGGATGATGAAGCTGCTCAGCACCCATCCTCCAACCGAGGAGCGGATCGAGCGGCTTGCCCAGATGGCCCAGGGGGTCCGCTGACCGAGACAACCCGGGCTTTGGTACAGCGGGCTTTCGGCCAGTAACATTGCACATCCCGAACCGAGCGTCGTTTCGCCGTGCGGTTCTGGCATGCCGGGATGCCCGAGCGGCCAAAGGGAGCAGACTGTAAATCTGCCGGCTGACGCCTACGGAGGTTCGAATCCTTCTCCCGGCACTGGCGCCCGGCGCCTGACAACCCAACGCCCCCTTAGCTCAGTTGGTAGAGCACTTCCATGGTAAGGAAGGGGTCTTCGGTTCAAATCCGGAAGGGGGCTCGAGGCGAGCGGCTTCGCCGCTCGCACCGAGGCGGCGTAGCTCAGTTGGTGAGAGCGCTCGACTCATAATCGAGAGGTCGGCAGTTCGAGTCTGCCCGCCGCTACATCCAGGACCGTGGCCTAGGCTGCGGCGGCCGAAGAAACCGAGAGAGGAACAGGAGCCGGACGATGGCGAAGGCGAAGTTTGAGCGTACGAAGCCTCATGTGAATGTGGGGACGATGGGTCATATTGATCATGGGAAGACGACGTTGACGGCTGCGATTACTCGGGTTTTGTCGGAGCGGGTGGGTGGTTCGAATCAGATGACGTCGTTTGACATGATTGATAAGGCGCCGGAGGAGCGGGAGCGGGGGATCACGATCCAGATTGCTCATGTCGAGTATGAGACTGAGGCTCGCCATTATGCGCATGTGGATATGCCGGGTCATGCTGATTACATCAAGAACATGATTACGGGGGCGGCTCAGGTGGATGGGGCGATTCTGGTGGTGTCGGCGGCGGATGGTCCGATGCCCCAGACCCGGGAGCATGTGTTGCTGGCTCGTCAGGTGGGGGTGCCTTCCATTGTGGTGTTTTTGAACAAGGTGGACATGGTTGATGATGAGGAGCTCCTCGACTTGGTGGAGCTCGAGGTCCGGGACTTGTTGACTGAATACGAGTATCCGGGGGATGAGGTCCCGGTGATCCGGGGTTCGGCGTTGAAGGCGTTGGATGGGGATGAGGCTTCTTCTGATCAGATCATGGAGTTGATGACTGCAGTGGACAGCTTATGTCCCGGAGCCGGATCGGGATACCGACAAGCCGTTTCTGATGAGCATCGAGGATGTGTTCAGTATCACCGGGCGGGGGACGGTGGTGACTGGTCGGGTGGAGCAGGGGATTTTGAAGGTGAATGAGGAAGTGGAGATCGTGGGGATCCGTCCTACTCATAAGACGGTGGCGACCGGGATCGAAATGTTCCGAAAACTCCTCGATGAGGGTCGGGCCGGGGACAACGTGGGCGTGTTGCTCAGGGGGGTGGGTAAAGATGATGTGGAACGGGGTCAGGTCTTGGCCAAGCCCGGTTCGATCACTCCCCATACCGATTTCGAAGCTCAGGTCTATGTGTTGACCAAGGAGGAAGGCGGGCGACACAACCCGTTTTTCCCTGGGTACCGCCCCCAGTTCTATTTCCGGACTACTGATGTGACCGGGGCCATCCAGCTCCCGGAGGGCACTCAGATGGTGATGCCGGGGGATAACACGGAGATGACCGTCGAGTTGATCGCTCCGATCGCCATGGATGAGGGACTCCGGTTCGCTATCCGGGAAGGTGGCCGCACCGTCGGCGCCGGCCGAGTCATAAAGATCGTCAAGTAAGGCCAACCGATGCCAAGCGACAAGAGACCGCCGTTGACGCTCGCCTGCACCGAGTGCAAGCGTCGCAACTACGTCACAACCAAGAACAAGACCAACACCCCCGACCGTCTCGAGATGAAGAAATTCTGCCGGTGGTGCCGTCAGCACACCGTGCACCGCGAGACCCGCTAAGGGTTCAACTGCATCATGAAAGAGGAGGGGCCGGCCGGAAGACCGGCCCCTCCTCTTTGGAGCGTCGGCTAGGCCGCCGGCTCGAAGGGCTTGAAATTGCCCTTGCCCTTGATGCCATTGATCTCCTCGGTGCTCATCGCGTAGCTCAAAGTGACATAAGCGATGGCGTCCGAGTTGGTGCCCAACGCTTCGTCGTTGTTGTTGGCGAAGGTGTCACAGGCCTGGTGGTAGCAGGGGTCGTACTGCTGGCCGGCTGTGCCACCCCAAAGAGCGACCTCCGCCTCGGTCTTGATGCCTTCCGCTCCGGTGAACAATCCACCCGCCGGGATGCCGTTGACGATGAAGGCCTGATAATCGGACCGCCCGTCGAAGTCGGTTCCCTTGAACGGAACACTTCTCGAGTTGTAGAACTCCTCGAACTTCTTCTCGATCTGGGCCGACCCGGCCGGGCCCGCTCCGGCGCCTACGGCGTCTGAGTTGTCACCGTCATAGACGAAAAACACATGGTTGAACGAGCCGACCATGTCGAAGTTCAGGTAGAGAGCGATCTTGGCGAACTCCTCGTCGCTCAGGGTGTTCACGTACAGGGTGGACCCGACCAGGCTTGCTTCCTCGGCTCCCCACCAGGCGAAGCGCAAGGTGTTTTGGGGCTTGACTTTGGCCATCTGCTCAGCGACCTCGAGGATCGCTGCCGATCCGGACCCATTGTCGTTGATCCCGGGCCCTTCGGGGACCGAGTCGAGGTGCGCTCCGACCATGACCACGTTGTCCGCGTTCTTCCCGGCCTTCTCAGCGAGGACGTTCGACGTGGTGCCGGGCTCTCGCAGCGTCTCGGTCACGAGCCTCAACTCCAGACCGGCCGTCGCGGCCAATTGCTGGCCCAGCGCCTGAGTTATGCCCGTCACCCCGATGTCGAGGGTGAACCCGCTGCCCAGGGTGCCGTTGAGGGCCCCGGCGATGTTGTTGTAGATGACCACGCCGACGGCTCCGGCATTAGCTGCGTTGGTCGCCTTGATGGCAAAGGTGCAGGCACCCCGGCTGATCAGAGCAATGGTCCCGGCGGTCGTCGTCGGAAAGTCGGTCGGGTCGCATCCGGGGGTCGTATCCGTCGGTGGGGCGGCCAAGACAGTCACCGGAGCGGTCACATCGCCACTGCCCGAATAGGTCATGGTGATGTTGGCGATCGGACCACCCGGAAGGGGCGCCGTCTGTTCCAGGATTCCCGGGCTGAGCTCGGTGAACCGCACGAAGTCGAAGGGCTGGATCGTTACGTCGTAGCCCGCAGCCTCCATCCGATCCGCCACGTACTCGGCTGATTCGTCATAGCCGTTCGTGCCCGATGCCCTGGTGCCGCCGTTGGCGTCAGCAATCTCCTGGAAAGCAGCCTGGTGTTCCCGGACGCCGTCCAGGTCGACACACTCGAGCAGCTTGGCAATTGTGTTGTTGTTTCTGTTTTCGCACGCTGCCGGGGCGGCCGACGCCACGGGCACCGTCGCTCCGAGCAGGGCGAAGATGCTTGCCAAGATGGCAAGTCTTCTGAGAGAGCGTCTCATGTACCTCCAGTCACGCTCTCCCAGCCCGTGTCCCGACGCGGCCATACCCCCTCGGCGTTACCGTGAAACACTTGAACCCGTCCGATCTCGTCGACCAGCCCATCGGGCCCCATCTCTTCCGGGTCTGTGTCGAGAACGTCAACGATTTCGTCCGGGTCACCGGCGATGAGGCCGAGCGTTGGGAAGACGCGGCGCCCCCCGGTTTCATGGCCGCGCTGCTGTTCGTCGTCGCTTCAGACCTCCTCCGCCAGCTGGCCGACCGATCGGTGATCCACGGCGAGCAGACGTTCACCTGGTATCGACGAATCGGCATCGAGTCTGAGATGGATGTGACTGGCACGGTGAGCCGGGTGCGGCAGAGAGGCGGGGTCGACTTCGTCAACTTCGATGTCCAAGTTGTGGACGACGTCGGCCCGGTGGCAGACGCGACCTCACTTTTCCTGGTCTCGTCCATCGGCGATCCCGGGCAAGTCGCCGAGGGGACCGAGCCGGAGCCCGACGACGACGGCCGCCCGGGCACCGGCCGTATCGCCGCCTCCCGGACCGACCTGGTCAGATACGCCGCCGCCACCCGCGACTGGAACCCGATCCATTGGGACCATGACGCGGCAGTCGCCGCAGGTCTACCGGGAGTCGTTGCCCACGGACTCCTCCAGGCGGCCTGGGCTCTTGTGGCCGCATCGAGACTGCGACCCGGCGAGAGGCCTTTGCGATCGGCCCGGATCCGGTTCCGCAACCCGCTACTCCCGGCTACCCCGGTGTCGGTGCAGGTCGAGGAGACCGAAGATGAGGCGGTTGTTGCGGTCGTCGATGGAGAAGTCGAGTATGTGAGTGCCCGAATCGAGCTCGCGGAGCGGTAACCACATGGAATTGCCCAGGGTCGAAACGAACAAGGAGAAAGAGCTCATTGCCCGGGCGCAGGCCGGCGACCGAGCCGCCTTTGGCGCCCTGGTTCGTGAGCACGGAAACGAGGTCTACACCTTGGCTCGCAGACTCGTCGGCGACCCTCATCTAGCGGCTGATGTCGCCCAGGAAGCGCTCATTCGGGCGTGGAAGGCGCTGCCCAACTTCAGGGGCGACGCCGCATTCTCGACCTGGCTGCACCGGATCACGGTCAACACCGCATGGACTCAGCGCCGGCGGGCACGCCGACACAGCGGCCTGCCCCTGGACGACTTCGTCGACGTTGCGGCACCGGTCGGCGCTGACCACCCGGAGATGGCTGGGGAGATCCTCGAGCTTCGGGGCCGGCTGCGAAAGGCGCTCGACTCGCTACCAGAGCCGCAACGGCAGGTGGTGGTCCTCAAAGATGTCTACGACTGGTCCCACGCCGAGATCGCCGAAGCGATGGGCATCTCCGTCTCGGCGGCAAAAGTGAGACTGCACCGCGCCCGAGCTCGTCTTGCCCGCCAGTTGGAGCAATCGGCGTGAGCCTTCTCTGCGAGGTTGCCGCCCCGTTCGTCGCCAACAGCGCGGTCGAGGACAGACCGGTGGCCCGGCCGTTCCGAGCCCATGCCGACGCCTGCCTGAAATGCCAGGCACGTCACGCGGCGATGACCCGGACGGCTCGGGAGCTCGCGGCGATGTCACAAGAGACCTTCAGCGCACCGCTGGATCTCGAATGGCGGGTCATGTCAGCTTTGGAAGGTGATCTCGCCGTGGCCCGTTCTTGGCGGAGGCCGGTAGCGGTCACCGCCGCGGTCCTGTCAATGGCGGCCGCGGTCCTGATCTGGCGTCTTCGCCCTCGCACCCAGTCCTGATAAGACGTGGAAACGGCGTAGGGCCGTTCGGCCCTGGCTCCGCGCAGGCACCCGGTCTAGACCTTGCATCAGATCGTGAGAAAGTGAGATCTGATGAGAGTCTTGGTCACAACCGCCAGCAAGCACGGCTCGACTGATGAGATAGGTCGTGCCATCGCCGCTGCCCTCGGTGAGCACGGGATCGAGACCGGTGTCCTTGCCCCGGAGGACGTCATCTCCCTCCATCGCTATGACGCGGTCATCCTGGGAAGCGCGGTCTACGCCGGGCATTGGATGAGCTCGATGAAGAAGATGGCCCATCGTCTTGCAGCCGAACTCGTCGAACGTCCGGTCTGGCTCTTCTCCAGCGGCCCTCTTGGCGACCCGCCTATGCCGGAAGAGGATCCGGTTGATGCGGCTCCCATGATCGAGGCGACCAACGCCCGTGGGCATGTCGTATTCGCCGGGAAACTGGACAAGAACGTCCTCGGCTTCGCCGAGCGCGCCATCGTGGCTGCCTTCAAGGCACCCGACGGCGACTTTCGTGATTGGGACGAAATTCGAAAGTGGGCGAGCGGGATCGCCCAGGAGCTGACGACAAAGGTGTGAGATACGCTTAGGCGATGCAGCGTCTCGTCGATCTCTCTCATACCATCGAAGCCGGGATGATCACCTACCCGGGTCTTCCCGGGCCGGTCATATCTGATCATCTCTCCCGTGCGGACTCGCAGGCCAATTACGACCCCGGGACCGAGTTCTTGATCGGGCGCATCGAAATGGTGGGCAACACCGGCAGTTATCTCGACACCCCGTTCCATCGATTCGACGGAGGGTCTGACCTGGCAGGTCTGGCCTTGGAGGACGTGGCGGATCTCCCAGGGATCTGCATCGAAGCGGCGGGCCCGGAGATTGCGGCTGACGCTATCGACGGCATCGAGGTGGGCGGCAAGGCTGTCCTTTTCGCCTCGGGCTGGGACCGACACTGGGGCACTGCGGAGTACGGGGACCCGAGTCACTCGTTTGTGTCGGCTGGCCTCGTGGACGCCTTGGTCGATGGTGGGGCTGTCCTGGTGGGCATCGATTCGGTCAACATCGACGACACCCGGGGTGGAGCGCGGGTCGCGCACACCGGTCTTCTCGCCGCCGGGATCCAGGTCGTCGAGCACCTCACCAACCTCGGCTCGCTGGTCGGACAGGAGTTCCGGTTCTACGCGGTACCGCCCAAGATCAAAGGGTTCGGCACTTTCCCCGTCCGCGCCTTCGCCGTCGTCGGGTGACGGAGTCAGCCGACAGCGTTACCTCGGGGCCTGACCAGTAGATGGGTCGGACAATGGCTCGAGGATGACCACTGCGGTCTCTCGGGAACGGAGCGCGGCGAGATCGTCCAACCTCGAATCGAACTCCAGCCAGCGATTCCACAGACGCACTCGCTCATCGCCTTCTGCGGCCCGCCCTCTCACCGCTCGTCGGTCATCGTTCAGAGCGAGTTCGGCCACGGGGTTTGCCTGGAGGTTGAGCCACCAAGCGGGCTCGTCATCGGCCCAGCCGTTCATCGCCATGGTTATCACGTTCGGGCCGTCCTCGAAGTACCCGAGAATCACGGATCGCTCCTGACCGGTACGGCGTCCGGTGGTGGTGAGACGCATCGTGCCCCACTTCCGGGGTGCCGGGCGCCACAGACCGATACGGCCACCAGTGAGTCGGTACAGGCCACGATGGATCGACCAGGCGGCCCGAATGAACCAACGAGGCGGGATCCTGACCGGTTGGACTTCAGACATGTGATCACCTGCCTCGAGTCAGACCCGGGCCCAGCAGGTCCCAACGGTTGCCGCAGATGTCCATGAAGACGACGACCCGCCCGTAATCCTCGGTCCGCGGTTCCCCGAGGAATTCCACGCCGGCCTTCACCATACGTTCGTACGTCGCCTCGAAGTCGTCGACTCGGAGGAAGAAGCCGACGCGTCCCGCAACTTGGTTCCCCACGGCCAGCTCTTGGACGTCGCCGTCCGCCTTGGCGAGGAGGACGCCGGTCTCCGCCCCAGGAGGTCGCACCACGACCCACCGCTTGGGTAGGCCATCGTTGGTGAGCGAAGCCGAGTCCTCGGCCAGCTCGAATCCGAGGACATTGACAAAGAACTCGATGGCCGGGTCGTAAGCGTCAACCACGATGGTGACCAGCTGCAGGGTCGGCATCGAAGGAGTCTGGCAGGCAGCGGGCCGGTCATTGTCGGCAAGTCACCCCGGAGTTTCCACACCACCTCCCTTCCCGTATACTTTGTCATCCCGCGAACCCCCTAGGGGTGTAGCTCGAATTGGTAGAGCGCCGGTCTCCAAAACCGGAGGTTGGGGGTTCGAGTCCCTCCGCCCCTGCCAGCCTTTGTCTGTGGATACGATCTGGAAGAACTATGAACCGAGAAATGCGCCGGATGCAGGAACGCGAAGAGCGCCTGCAGAAGAAGGGTGACACTGGCCGCGACAAGGCCAATCGTCGCGCCGCGGCCGCCTCCAAGGCGCCTCCCGGCGAGCGCAAGTCGTTGTGGGCCCGACTCCGGGAGTACCTGCACGAGGTGCGTCAGGAGCTGCGCAAGGTCACCTGGCCCACCCGGGAGCAGATGATCGCCTTCACCGCAGTGACGGTGATCACCTCCGTGGTCCTGACCGGGGTGATCTTCGGTCTCGACATCGTGATGAAGGAGTTCGTGTTCTGGTTGGTGCAGAGGTCATGATGCCCGAGACAGTGGAGACCACGGAGTCCCCAGAGATGGAGACCCCAGTGGATTCCCCAGAAGTCGAGACACCCGAGGCGGAAGCACCCGAGGAAACGCCCGAGGCGGAGAGTCCTCAGGACGAAAGCCCTCAGGATGAGATCCCTCAGCCTGAAGCACCCGAGGCGGAGACTCCCGAAGACGCGGTCGATATCACCGAGGTGGACACGGTTGAGATCGAACCGGTCCAGACCGAAGAATCTGCCGTCGCCGATGCCGTCGATGTGACGGATGAGTCGCCTGCGTCTGACGAGGGCGAGCAGGCCGAGGACGCCGAGTCGGTCGCTCCGGTTCCCGCCAGTCCGTATGACATGCCCGGCGACTGGTACGTAATCCACTCATATTCGGGATACGAGAACAAGGTCAAGGCGAATCTCGAGACCCGCATCCAGTCGATGCACATGGAGGACCGCATCTTCGAGGTCCACATCCCCATGGAGGACATGGTCGAGTTCAAGGGCGGTAAGAAGCAGACCGTCTCGAAGAAGGTCTTCCCCGGGTACATCCTGGTCCGGATGTCCCTCGACGACGACTCTTGGTACGCAGTCAGGAACACTCCTGGGGTCACCGGCTTCGTCGCCGGGAACGCCCAGAAGCCGACCCCCCTCTCCCGGCGCGAGGTCGAGCGGTTTCTCGGGGTCCAGGAGGAAGAGGAGAAGGCCAAGCCACGCTTCAAACCCGAATGGGAGGTGGGCGAGCAGGTACGGGTGGTCACCGGCCCGTTCGCAGACTTCAACGGTGTGATCGAGGACATGAACATCGATCAGCAGAAGATCGTGGTCCTGGTCAACATCTTCGGCCGGGACACGCCGGTCGAGCTCGGATTCGAGGACATCCAAAAGAACTAGTGCCGCATCGGCACGGAGAGAATCATGGGACGTAGACGACTTGTAACCACGCTCAAATTGCAGCTGCCTGCCGGTCAGGCAACCCCGGCGCCCCCGGTCGGCACGGCATTAGGCCCGCACGGGGTGAACCTGATGGACTTCGTCAAGGCCTACAACGACGCCACCTCCAGCCAGCGCGGCCAGATCATCCCGGTCGAGATCTCGATCTACGAGGATCGCTCCTTCGACTTCGTGATGAAGACGCCACCGGCCGCTGCCCTGCTTCGGCAGGCCGCCCGGGTGGACAAGGGCTCCGGGGAGCCCAACAAGATCAAGGTGGGCAAGGTGACCCGGGCTCAGGTCAAGGAGATCGCCGAGACCAAGATGGTCGATCTCAACGCCGTCGACATCGAGGGCGCGATGAAGATCGTGGAGGGCACCGCCCGGTCGATGGGTATAACCGTCAGCGACTGAACGTCGCTGTCCTGGAAGTGGGAGGCCGATGAGGCCGCCTGGACCACAAGGAGAGAAAATGGCCAGACATGGCAAGAAGTACCGCGAGGCAGCGATGCGGTACGACAATCAGACCCCCTACGGGCCCAAAGAGGCCTTGGAGCTGGTGAAGACACTGGCACCCGCCAAGTTCGACGAGACGGTCGAGGTGGTGTTCCAACTGGGGATCGATCCAAAGAAGGCGGACCAACTGGTGCGTGGCACCGTCTCGCTGCCCCATGGCACTGGCAAGGACGTGAGGGTGGCGGTGTTCGCCCCCGCCGACAAGGAGAAGGAGGCCACCGAGGCCGGCGCCGATGTGGTCGGGGGCAAGGAGCTCGTGGAGAAGCTCCAGGCCGGTGGTGAGCTCGACTTCGACGTCGCCATCGCGACACCCGACATGATGGCTGAGGTGGGCAAGCTGGGGAAGCTGCTCGGTCCCCGCGGTCTCATGCCCAATCCGAAGGCCGGCACCGTGACTCCCGACGTCGCCAAAGCCGTGAGCGAATTCAAGGCAGGACGCATCGAGTACCGCAATGATCGCTACGGCAACGTCCATGTTCCGGTCGGCAAGGTCTCATTCGCAGTCGACCAGCTCGCCTCGAATCTGGCGGCGCTCTCTTCCGAGTTGCTGCGGGCCAAGCCGGCGTCGTCGCGTGGCCGCTATCTGAAGCAGATGTCGGTCTCGTCGACCATGGGCCCAGGGGTCAAAGTCGATGTGGGCAGCATCGAGGACTTCGCCAAGGCAGCCGGCTGATACCTACCACTTCAAACCTATGACCTACAACAGAAGAGCCCCCTCTCGGGGGCTCTTCCTCATGAAACAGGGGGGATCTCCGCGCTTCGGATTTCCCATGGGCTTAGAGGGCTTCGGCTGCCAGGTCCACCGTCCGCACGCTTCCGACGACTCGTCTGTGGACCAGGGTAGGGGCTGGTCTCATCTGTCGGTCACGCGACCCTCAGGTATTTGGGGCCCGAAGAGCGGGTGGGGGCGGTCAGGGAACCCACCCGGTCACACGGAGACCCCCTGTTCTCAATGTCAGTTAGTGTCGCGCGGCCCGTGGGGGGTGTCCAGGGAGAATCTGGAAAATCGTCTCTTTCCTGGGGTTTGTCCGCCTGATACGGCGCGATTCAGGCAAGAAGGCCTTTCAGGAACCCGACCAGGGCACGGTTGAACTCCTCCGGCCTTTCCAGACTGGGAAGATGAGCCGCACCCGGCACCACGATTGCATCGTGATGACTCAGCGCTCCGGCGAGGAGCTCAGCCGACTGACGACAGTCGGGGAGATCGTGCTCGCCAACCATGACCAGGGTGGGTGCTGTGATCTCGCCCCACCGTTCGGCACGGGGCGGGTCAAGCGGGATAAGTAGCTCATCCCGCCGATCCTCGTTGGGCAGGATGACGAGGTCCATCTCGATCACCCTGCTCAGGACCTCCGGGTCGACCTCGTCGAGGCTGCGCCCGTGCCCGACCACCCAGACCTCGCCGTCCAGGTCGGCCACACGGGCCATGTCGCCGGCTTCGTACGCCTTGAGAATCTCGGGCCACTGGGGAGGCTCATAGTCCTCCACATCGAAGCCGGGGGCACCGGACCCGATCACAACCAGACCCATGACGCGATCGGGGGAGGCAAGGGCTACGTCGAAAGCCGTTCCCCCGCCCATCGAACAGCCCACGACCACCGCGCTTTCGATATCGAGATGATCCATCACGGCGAGGACATCCTCGTGGTTGGAGAATCGGCTGTCGGTGAGGGCAGTGCCGCCGTGCCCGCGCAGATCGAGGCTCACATATTTGAATCCCTCCGGGACTGCCTCGAGCTGGGGTCCCCACATCCGTCGGTCGGCGATGCCGGCGTGAATGAAGACCACCAGCTGGCCCTCCCCGGCCGTCTCATAGGCGATGCGAGCGTCTCCGGATGGCGCGTAGCCGCTCGTCGAGTGGGGCATCTGGCCACCCTACCCACGGATAGGTCCGCCGCAGCCATGGGAGGCAGCTTGCTCGATGCTCCTTCAGGGACAGCGACGCCGGTCCGGTGGCGCGAACTATCTGTCGACGGCGGCGAGGATCGCCCGGGCGAGGTCGGCGGGCCGGGTGAACTGGGGCCAGTGGCCGGTGGGCAGGTCGACGATCTCGAAGTCCGTGATCCTGGCGAGCTCTGCCGTGTAGGCGTGTCCCTCGCCAATCAACTCCCGGATCATGGAACCGGGGTACGAACATGTGATCACGGTGGCGGGGACATCGAACCTTCGATCGTCATCGAGCACCTGTGGGTCAGTTGCCACCCGGACCGGCTCGGGAATGGCGATCGCCCGGAATTCGTCCCGCAGAGAATCGTCCAGGTCCGTGAGTTCCTCTTGTTCGAACTCCGACCAGTCCGGCAATGGGACTTCGCCAGCCGTGGCCACGAACTCGTCGGTGATGTTCTCGCCGTCACCCAGCGGCATGCTGTCGACGTACACCGCCCGAATGATGCGGTCGGGTCGGGCGTCGACCGCGGCATGGATGATGGCGCCACCGCCACTGTGCCCGACGAGGACCACCGGATCGGACAGCTTGTCCACCGTGGCAACAACGGCCTCGACATGGTCGTCGAGGGTGATCGAAGAGCGGTCGGTGTCAAGGGACTCGAGCCCGGGCAACGTGAGGGGGTGCACCGAGTGGCCGGCCGCCTCGAGCGGCGGTATCACCTTGCTCCAAGAGTCGGCGCCGAGCCAGAAGCCGGGGACGAGAATCAGGTTCACGGGTCGTAAACCTAGTTCCAAGACCGCCTCGCGACTCCGGGGATTGACGCCGAGTTGCCCAGCCCCCCCCGCCCGATACAATTCGGTGGCAACTCCAATACCTCGGCCCCAGACCGTCGGTGCCCCCGGGCTCAATGGGATCTCCCCGCCAACGTAGGTCGCTCCTCGCGAGCCCCTTGTCATGATGCCGAGGGGTTTTGTTGTCTACCGACCGGAGGAGCGAATGCCAAGACCAGAAAAGGTCCAGGCTGTTGCTGATATCAAAGAGAGCCTGGAGGGATCCGAAGCGGTGTTCCTTACCGAGTACCGCGGCCTGTCCGTGAAGGCGGTACAGGAGCTGCGGGCGAGTCTTCGTGCCAGCGGTGCGGAGTACAAGGTGGTCAAGATGACTCTTGCCCGCCTCGCCGCCGGGGATGCGGGGATCACCGGCTTGGACGAGCATCTGCTCGGGCCGACCGCGCTCGCCTTCGCCAAGAGCGACCCGGTGGCCACGGCCAAGGCGCTGAAGGATTTCTCCAAGACACATGAGGTCTTCGTCCTGAAGGCCGGTGTCCTCGCGGGGAACATCCTCGGCCCTGAGGAAGTGTCCCGGCTCGCCGAGATCGAGCCTCGAGAGGTTCTGCTGGCGAAGATCGCGGGAGCCGCAAAGGCGCCGCTAGTTCAGGCCGCCGGTCTGTTTGCGTCCTTCAACCGCAACGCCGCATCGATGTTCAAACAGCTTCTGGACAAGAAAGAGTCGGGCGAGCCCGCACCGGCAGAAGGCGAATCCACCGCCACCCTGCTCGCGGAAGAGCCCGTTGAGACCGACACGGCCGCCAAGGCCGAGGAGGAGTGAGAAATGGCCACCAAGACCAAGCTCAGCACCGATGAGCTGATCGCAACCTTCGAGGGCATGACTGTCCTCGAGCTCAAGGAATTCCTCGATGCCTTCGAGGAGAAGTTCGAGGTGACCGCCGCCGCCCCGGTGGCTGTTGCCGCAGCCCCCGCCGCCGGTGGCGACGGTGGCGCCGCTGCTGCAGTCGAGGAGCAGGACGAGTTCGATGTCGTCCTCACCGGCGCCGGCGCCCAGAAGATCCAGGTCATCAAAGAGGTCCGCGGGCTGACCAGCCTCGGTCTGAAGGAGGCGAAGGATCTAGTCGACGGCGCCCCGGCCAACGTGTTGGAGGCCGTCGACAAAGAGACCGCCGAAAAGGCCAAGGAGGTCCTCGAGGCGGCCGGCGCCTCAGTCGAACTGAAATAGCGAAGCGTTCTACGTTCTACGTAATACGTTCTACGAGAAAGCGGCCCCGGCACGGGGCCGCTTTCTAATTGGAGAAGTACTCCGTGACCACCGGCGTCTCTCGTTCGCGGAGGAGGATGTTGGCATCGAGAAGCTCGAGGTTCTGGGTCAGGAAACGGGCGGCTTCCGGGATCGGGTGCTCGGCGAAAAAGCTCTTCACGTCGGCGGCCACCTCGGGCTGGGAGAGGGCGGGGAGGCCCTCGACCACTCGCCTCTTCGTCATCCCCGGCATGACGTCGAGAACCTCATCCCATCGGGTCCGAGCGCTCTGCCACACGGCAGGGCCCGAGTCGCCGGCCAGGAGCCTGGCGAACACCCAGAACCCATCCTGGGTCCGGATATCGCCCTGGACGATCTTGTCCATCGTGGACAGCGCCAAATCCTCGTCCTGCACATCTGAGACGGAGCGGAGGTAGCGCACCTTCTCGGTCGGCGCCGTCGTCTTGTGGTAGGCCTTCCATAGCGCCTGGTACTCATCGGCACCGCCGTGATGCGAGTACACGGACAGCGCCGCAGTGCAGACCTCAGGATCGAAGGTCGCCTCCTGGAGGACTTCGCCGGCGATCTGCCTCGCCTTGTCCACGGTGGCGGGGTCGTTCCCCAGGTTGCCCAGGGCTGAGATCAGATCGCCCCTTAGCTTGCGGGTCAGGTCGCTCTCGCCCTCATCGCTCTCCCATCCGAGACGATCCAAGGCCGGTCCTGCCAGAGCACGAACGAACCTCTCGAACGGGGACCGAGTGGCCGGGTCCAACGCATGATGCTCGATGGCGCGGAGCCCACCCAAGATGACCGACCACACGGCGTGCTCGGTCTCGTCACCGAATTTCCCCACCAGGTCGAGGAACGCCGTCGCCGGCACCTGCGCCGAGCGGACCATGGCCCAGGTGTCGGAAACGAGGCTATGGCGCTCGATGTCGTCCAGGGTGTCGAGATTGCGGAGGAGCCCGGCGAAGAGGTCATCGGAGTATCGGGTTCGGTAGAAGCCATGGCCGCCGGCGTTGGCCACAACGTATTGCACCGGGCCTGCCACCGGCACCACCATCTCGTCCTTGTCGAGCAAGACCTTCAGGTGGAATGCCTTCCCGTCTGCTATCCCCCGCAGTTGGACGGGAATGTCCCAGATAGTGGTGTCGGTCTCGTCCGGGATGGCGAAGAACCTGCGCTGGCTGAGATGAACTCCGGCCGGCGTCACTCGTATGTCGATCTGGGGAAACCCTTTCTGGTTCACCCAGGAGTCCATGATCTCGCCAACCGGCCAGTCCGAAGCGCCGTCCAGTCCCTCCCATAGATCGCTGGTGACCGTGTTGGCGTATTCGTGCTTTCGCAGATAGTTGCCGACGCCGGTGCGGAACTGCTCCTCACCGATGAATTGCTCGATCATCCTCAAGACGGCGCACCCCTTGCCGTACGTGATGGCGTCGAACATCTCGTCGACCTCGGCCGGTGAGTTGACCTCGAACTCGATGGGCCGGGTCGTGGCGAGCTGATCTGTGCCCATTGCCCAGGGAACCTCGAGATTGGCGAAGGCCAGCCAACGCTTCCAGTCCGGTTTCTTCGCATCGGTCGCCTTGAGCTCCATGAAACTGGCGAAGGCCTCGTTCAGCCAGGCGCCCTCCCACCATCTCATGGTGACCAGGTTGCCGAACCACTGGTGGGCGATCTCATGCCCTATCACGTCGAGACAGGCTTGAAGCTCGCTCTGGCTCGCCTTGGCCTCGTCGAGGATCAGATAGGCGTCCCGATAGGTGATAAGTCCGACGTTCTCCATCGCTCCGGCGGCGAAGTCGGGAATGGCGATGTGGTCGAGCTTGGCCTCGGGATAGGGGATCCCGTAGTAGTCGGAGAGGTATTCGAAACAGAACACCGCGTTGTCTAGAGCGAGATCGGCGAGATGGAGGTTGCCCCTGGGGACGATGATTCGCACCGGGGTGCCTCCGGCCAGCACTGCATTGGTCGCCTCGAATGGACCGACGATGAATGCGAGCAGGTAGGTAGACATCTTCATCGTCTCGGTGAACTCGAAGCGGATTCGGCCGTCATCGAGCTTGGTGCGGGCCGTCTCGGCGCCATTGGAATACGCCTCGAGCCCGTCGGCCACAACCATCGTGGTCTTGAACGTGGCCTTGAGGTCCGGCTCATCCCAGCAGGGGAAGACACGGCGGGCGTCGGTCGCCTGGCATTGGGAGGTGGCGATCACGTGCTCCACCCCGTGCTGATCTTTGTAGATCGACCGGTAGAAGCCGCGGAGCTGGTCGTTGATGAGCCCGGTGTAGGTGATGTCGAGGGTATAGGTGCCCGGGTCAACTGGTGCGGCGAGCTTCAGTGTGGCCCGGGCATATTCCTCGTCATAGCTGACACCGGTCACCTCGATCTCGGAGCCCTCGCCGCCTAGTGACATCGTCGTCATCTCGATCTCGGCGGCGTTGAGCACGATCTCTTCCAGGGTCTCGGTGACGTCGAGACGGATCGACACAGACCCGTCGAATGTAAAGCTGTCGAGATTCGGTTCGAGATGAAGGTCGTAGTGGGCGGGAATCGCATTCCGAGGCAGTCGGAACGGGTTTTCAGACAATTGGGAGCCTCTCAGTCCACGGTGGGTCGGGCGATGGTAACGGCCTGACATTGTTCAAGACACCAAGCCCTTTACCCTGAAGTCCGTGGTTGAACACTCGACGATACTGGTTGCAGTCCACGGGCCCGACGGGCCGGGGATCTCAGCCGGATTGATGTCGGTTCTGGCGGACGCCGAGGTCGAGATCTACGACGTCGAACAGATCGTCGTCCGCGGTCGTCTCACCCTCAATGTCCTCATCGGTGTGTCCGGAGAACGGGCCACGATCAGGGACTTGCTCTTCTTCGGTTGGGAGCGGGGACTCAACGTGGAGTTCGAAAAAGTCGACGACGCTCCGACCCCGACGCGGCCGATGTCAGTGGTCACGGTCATTGGGATGGGGGTTGGCCCGGAGGATTTCGGCTCGGTGGCGGCAGCCATTGCCGATGCGGGGGGAAACATCGATCGCATCTACCGCCTCTCCCGCTACCCCGTGGTCAGTTACGAGCTGCTCGTGAGCAACGGAAACCTCGACCGGATGCGGGAGAACTTGGTGCGCACCGCGGCGGAGCGACCCGTCGACGTTGCCATCCAACGAGACGGCCTCGAGCGACGCGGCAAACGGATGGTGATCATGGACGTCGACTCCACCCTGATCCAGGAGGAAGTCATCAACCTCCTGGCCCGCGAAGCAGGGGCGGAGGAGAGGTGCGCCGAGCTGACCCATCTCGCCATGAATGGCTCGATTGATTTCGAGGAGTCGCTGCGGGAACGGGTCGGCCTGCTCAAGGGACTCGATCAAACGGCAATCACCCGGGTGCACGAGAACATCACTCTCACCAGCGGCGCCCGGACGTTCATTCGCACCTTGAAGCGCCTCGGTCTGGTCACCGCCATCGTCTCGGCGGGATTCACCCGTTTCACCGATGTCCTCGCCGCCGACCTCGGGATCGATTACTCGCTTTCCAACACCCTGGAGATGAAAGACGGATACCTCACCGGACAGCTCGCCGGCGAGATCGTCGACGGCCCGCGCAAGGCTGCATTCCTCCGGTCCATCGCCGAGGCAGAGGGCATCCCGCTCTCTCAGGTGGTGGCGGTAGGGGATGGCGCCAACGACCTCGACATGTTGGCCACGGCCGGTCTCGGTATCGCCTTCAACGCCAAACCGGTGGTCAAGGAGAAGGCGCACACGGCGATCTCGGTCCCCTATCTGGACGCAATCCTGTTCACGATGGGGATCCGGCGTCAGCACGTCGAGGAGGCCGACGAGGCCGATCCCGCCTACGAGGCCGCGGAGCGGATCGAGGTCCCCGGCACGCCGCCGCTTTGAGTGCGGGCCGCCTTTATTGCCGGCCGACTTTGGCCGAGGCCAACCCTCACGAGAAGCAGCAGTCGACTGACCTCGCGTCTTCGCTGCCTCGGCCAAACAGACGCCGGTCGGCCGGGGCTGCCGCCTCGTTACCAGGTGTGGTGGAAGAACTGGCCGCGGGGCTGATCGACCCGTTCGAAGGTGTGTGCCCCGAAGAAGTCCCGCTGGGCCTGGATCAGGTTGGCGGGGAGACGCTCCGATCGCATCCCGTCGAAATAGGCAAGGGCACTCGAGTAGGCAGGTGACGGGATCCCGGCGAGGGCCGCGCCGGCCACAACCTGACGCCACGAGGCTTGCGCCTCCTTCAATGCGTTGGAGAAGAACTCGTCCTCCATCATGTCGGGCAGGGCCGGGTCCCTGAGGAAGGCTGCGGTGATGTCCTCCAGGAACACCGCCCTGATGATGCATCCGGCCCGCCAGATCGAGGCGATTGTGCTCAGGTCCAGGTCCCAACCGTATTCCTCAGAGGCAGCCCTCATCAGACGAAACCCCTGGGCGTAGGAGACGATCTTGGAGGCATAGAGGGCGCTTTCGACGTCGTCGGACGTCACCCCACCCATGGATTCGATGGCGCCGTCATAGATCGCAGCGGCCCGCGTCCGCGCCTGAGGGTCGGAGCTGACGATGCGTGCGTAGACCGCCTCCCCGACCAGGGTGGTCGGCTGTCCGAGGTCCAGCGATGACATCACCGTCCACTTCCCCGTGCCCTTTTGACCGGCGGCGTCGAGGATGACGTCCACGATCGGTTGTCCGTCCAACTCGGTGGCCAGGATCTCGCTGGTTATCTCGATCAAGTACGAGCGCAGCCGTCCTTCGTCCCACCGGGCAAAGACCTTCGACATCTCTGCGGGGCTCATCCCCATGCCACGGCGCATGAGGTCGTATGCCTCGGCGATCACTTGCATGTCGCCGTACTCGATGCCGTTGTGGACCATCTTGACGAAATGTCCGGCGCCCCCGGTGCCGATCCATTCGCAGCAAGGTTGGCCGTCGGGTGCCTTGGCAGCGATCGACTTGAGCATCGGCTCGACGTGCTCCCATGCGGCGTGACTCCCACCGGGCATGATCGAGGGCCCGTGCCTGGCCCCTTCCTCGCCCCCGGAAACTCCCATCCCCAGGTAGAGGAGACCGCGCGACTCGACGAACGCCTGGCGACGGTCGGTGTCGGCATAGAGGGAGTTGCCGCCGTCGATGATGATGTCCCCCTCTTCGAGGTGGTCGAGGAGGCTGTCGATCACCGCGTCGACCGGCTTGCCGGCAGTCACCATGATGAGGACAACCCGGGGTTGCTCCAGCATGCCCACCATCTCCTCGATCGAGTGCGCGGGCAGAATCCCCAGGTCACCAGCTTCCCCTGCCATGAACTCATCGGTGACCGACTGGGTGCGGTTGTAGGCGGCGACGCGATTTCCCTTGTCGGCGAGATTCAGCGCGAGGTTCGCCCCCATCACCCCGAGGCCCGCAACCGCGATATCTGCCCTGTCGCTCATCGGATTTCGGAGGCTAATGCCCGGCCAGACGCCCCACTAGGCTCGCCCGCCGTGTCGAGGAGGATCGGCGTCGATGTCGGTGGGTCCGGTGTGAAGGCCGGTGTGGTCGACGTGGAGGCGGGCGAGCTGGTCAGCGACCGCATCCGGGTGGACACCCCGGAGCCGTCCACACCCACGGCTGTGGCTGCTGCCGTCAAGGAGCTGGTCGACCAGCTGGACGCGCCCGGGCCGATTGGCCTGGGCTTTCCCTCGGTGATGCGGCAGGGGTGGGTGACCACCGCCAACAACATCGACAAGTCCTGGATCGGCGTCAATGCCCAAGAGCTCTTCGAGACCACCGTTGGCCGCGAGATCAAGCTGATCAACGACGCCGATGCTGCCGGGCTCGCAGAGGTGCGGTACGGGGCAGCCAAGGGAGTCACCGGCAAGGTGCTGGTGCTCACCTTCGGCACCGGCATCGGGAGTGCCCTCATCATCGACGGCAGGGTGTTGCCGAACATCGAATTGGGCCAGTTGGAGTTGAACGGGATTCGTCCCGCGGAGAAGCGCTACTCGGCCAAGTCGAGGCGGGCAGAGGACCTGACCTGGGACGAGTGGGGCGAGAGAGCACGTGAGTTCATCATTCTGGCCAACGAGGTCTTCACGCCGGATCTGATCGTGATCGGTGGAGGCGTCTCGAAGTTCTGGGACGAGTTCGCCTCTCATGTCACATTCGAGGATGTGAAGACCACCAAGGCCCTCCTGGCCAACAACGCCGGGATCGTCGGCGCCGCCGCGCTCGCTTTCAGCGACTGAATTCGGCGAATTGCGCCCGGGATGCCTCCGGGACCCTGACCTCGAGGATCATCCCGTTGTCGTCGTGCTTCTCCTCGATCACCTCGCCCACACGATGCGCCGCCGCAACCAGGTCGCCACGGGCATAGGGGATCTCCAGGGTGAGAGTGACCATGGCGCGCTCGACCAGATCGCCAAGGCGTGTCAACAACCCGTCGAGACCTGTTCCTTTCAACGCCGAGATGAAGACGGCTTCCGGATAGAGGTTGTCGAGGCGCTGGAGCGCCTGGGCCGGAATCAGATCGGCCTTGTTGAACACGATCAGCTCGGGGATCTCGGCCGCCCCGATCTCCAGGAGCACCTCACGGACCGCGGCGATCTGCCCGGCCGGGTCGGGATCGGTGCCATCCACGACATGAAGGAGGAGATCGGCCTCCGCCACCTCGGAAAGGGTGGAGCGAAAAGCCTCGACCAGGTGATGGGGGAGCCGCCTGACGAAGCCGACCGTGTCGGCGATGACGACGGTTTGCTGGTCGGGCAGTTCGAGGCGGCGGACCGTGGAATCGAGGGTGGCGAACAGCCGATCCTCCACCAGGACATCGGCGTCGGTGAGTGCGTTGAGCAGGGTCGATTTCCCGGCGTTGGTGTAGCCCACGATCGCCACCTGGGAGATCTCCGACTTCTTCCTCGACTTACGTTGCGTCTCGCGGTGCTTGACCGTCTCCTTCAGCTCACGCTCCAGCTTCGAGTTGCGCTCGAGGATGCGACGCCGGTCGGTCTCGAGCTTGGTCTCACCTGGTCCACGGGCGAGCACGCCGGCTCCCTGCTGGGAGAGGCTGGTCCCCCGCCCCCGAAGTCGAGGGAGGTTGTAGCGGTTCATTGCCAGCTCGACCTGGAGCGCGCCGGTCTTGGTGTGGGCATGCTGGGCGAAGATGTCGAGGATCAGGCCCTCCCGGTCGACGACGTCGCATCCGAACAACTTCTGGAGGTTGCGCTGCTGGGCCGGAGTGAGCTGGTTGTCGAACACGACCACGTCGATGTCGAGTGCCCTGGTCAGGGTGGCGAGCTCTTCGGCCTTTCCCGACCCGATGTAGGTGGCCGGATCGATTCGGGTCCTTCGGACCAGCTCCTGATCGACCGGCTCGGACCCTGCCGTGTCGGTGAGCAGGGCGAGCTCATCGAGACTTCGCTCCGAGTCGATCGTGGCCATCCCGGGCAGCTCGACACCGACCAGGAAGGCCCGCTGTATTGCGACTTCGAGGTCGGTGACGGTCGCGGTGAGGCGACGACGGCGTCGTGAAGCATGTTCTTGTGTCATGGGGCTCCGAACCGATGTTGGCGGCTCGAGCCAGTTGATGCGGGCTGTTTTAAGCCGCTCAGAGGTATTGGCCCTCGTCCCCGACGTGCCCGGCCTCTTCCTCGGCGATGATCTGCGACTCGCGCACTGCGATGACCGGCTTCCCGGTCGACGGCCAGATGAAACGCCATGCCCCTGCGGGTACGGCCCAGAAGCGCTGGCCGGTCTTGACGTCGACGAGAGCGAGCGCGTCGTTGCCGTCCTTGGTGCCGACCGGGACGAGAAGACCCGATCGGGTGGTGGACTCCTCGGGTGCGTGCCCGACTCGCCAGCCCGCCATCACCTTGTACCCGTTGTCGTTTTGGATCGGCAGCTTCGAAGTCATCGCTCAACCCAATTCTCGCATGCGCAATGGTCAAGGGGAACTCGGGGCGGGGCGCGGCGGCGCGTCTGATGCCTCCCAGATAGGCTCGGCACCCGATGGCTCGCAAACCCACATTCTCCGAGGCGCTCGAGTACCACGAGAAGCCGACGCCGGGCAAGACCGCGATCCGGTCCACCAAACCGACTGCGACTCAGGCCGATCTCAGTCTCGCCTACACGCCTGGTGTCGCCGAGCCGTGTTTGGTCATCGCCGAAGACGCCGACGCTGCGTTCCGCTTCACCAATCGGGGCAATCTCGTGGCGGTCGTGTCCAACGGGACGGCAGTGCTCGGTCTGGGCAACATCGGGCCGTTGGCCGGCAAGCCGGTGATGGAGGGTAAGGGCGTTCTCTTCAAGCGGTTCGCCGACATCGACGTGTTCGATCTCGAGATCGATGCCACCGAGCCAGAGGACGTGATCAGGTTCTGCGAAATGCTGGCGCCGACGGTCGGCGGCATCAATCTCGAGGACATCAAGGCCCCGGAGTGTTTCGTCATCGAACAGACACTGCGCGACCGGCTCGATATCCCGGTCTTCCACGACGACCAGCACGGGACGGCCATCATCGGTGGGGCGGCCTTCTTGAACGCCCTCGAGCTCACCGGGCGTGATATCAAGAAGGTCAAAGTCGTATTTGCGGGAGCCGGAGCAGCAGGCGTCGCATCGGCCAGGTTCTTCATCGAGCTCGGCATGAGCCCGGAGAACATCCTGATGCTCGACTCGGTGGGGGTGATTCACAGCGGGCGTGAAGACCTGAACGAGATCAAGCGCGAATTCGCGGTCGAGACCGAGGCGCGGACCCTGGAGGACGCCATGGTGGGCGCCGACGCCTTCATCGGTGTCTCCGTCGCCGGAACCGTTAGCAAGGAGATGATCCAGACGATGGCCGACCAGCCGATCGTCTTCGCCATGGCCAATCCCGATCCAGAGATCAGCTATCCCGATGCTCTCGCCGCCCGTCCCGACGTGATCATGGCGACCGGCCGCAGCGATTACCCGAACCAAGTGAACAACGTCCTCGGCTTCCCCTTCATCTTCCGCGGCGCCCTCGATGTCAGAGCGCGGGGAGTGTCGGAGAAGATGAAGATCGCCGCCACCATGGCCCTGGCCGAGCTGGCACGCGAGCCGGTGCCGGATTCCGTCCTGCGCGCCTACGACCTCGACCGCCTCCAATTCGGCCCGGAGTATCTGATCCCCAAGCCATTCGACCCCCGGGTGCTGTGGCGCGTGGCGCCTGCGGTGGCGAAGGCGGCGATGGACGAAGGGCTGGCCCGAGCGCCGATCGACGACTTCGATCAGTACATCACCCAGCTCCAGACCAGATTCAACGCTTCCTATGAGCTGATCAACGCCATCACCACCCGGGCGATGGAACAGCCGAAGAAGATCGTCTATCCCCACGCCGAAGATGTGCGGATGATCCGGGCCGCCCGACGGGTGACCGACGAAGGTATCGGCGATGTCGTGCTCCTCGGTGACACCGACCGCATCAACGGGCTTGCCGAGGAAGCGGGCATATCTGTCGAGGGGATCGATGTGGTCGACTACCTCAAAGAGGAAGCCGAGCGGGACCGCTACGCCCTGGTCCTGGAGCAGCTTCGGCGGCACAAAGGCCTCTCGCTTCTGCAGGCGCGGAAGTTGACGGAGGACCCGGCCATGTATGCCTGTCTCATGGTTCGGGAGGGCTCGGCCGACGCCGTCATCGGCGGCCTCAGCAGCTACTACCCGGAGACGATCCGGCCCGCGCTTCAGGTGCTGCAAGTCGAGGAGGGCCGCTCGATAGTCAGCTCGGTCTACATCGTGGTGGTGAGGGGCACCGTGTTCTTCTTCACCGACTGCGCGGTGAATATCGAACCGACCGCGGAGCAATTAGCGGAGATCGGCCTGGCTGCCACCACCACAGCCGAAGAGGACTTCTCCCGGAGCCCACGCGTCGCCTTCCTCAGCTACTCCGACTTTGGCTCGGCCGGGGGACCGGAGCCGGCGCGCGTGCGTCGCGCCGTAGAGCTGTTCCGTCTGGCCCGGCCCGACATCCCGGTCGACGGAGAGATGCAGGCCGACACCGCGGTGATCCCTGAGCTCCTGGCCGATCGGCGGCCCAATGGTGCCCTGAGCCGCGCCGCCAACGTCCTGGTCTTCCCCAATCTGACCGCCGCCAACGCCTCCTACAAGCTGTTGAACCGGCTGGGTGACGCCGAGGTGATCGGCCCGATCCTCAGCGGCCTCTCCAAGACCGTCCATGTCATGCAACGCGACGCCTCGGTCAACGACGTGGTCAACATGACCGCCATCGCGGTGGCAGAGGCCCAGCGCCGGGAGCGGGCCGGGTCCTAGACCGCCCGCTCGAATGCGAGAGTTCAGACGCGTACAGGCGCTTGAGTGCGCGGATTGCAGAGCGCAAATACGACAACTGATACCAGTCCTCGGGGGCGGGACCCTTCACGGTCAGGCGAGACCACTCGATTGAGATCAAAGGAAACACCAGGTCATTGGTTGGCTGGGGCGGCATCGGGGTCGTTCCGGGCGGGCCGAGCATTCCAACGCCCGCCGGCTCGAAGCCCGCTCAGGAGAAAGCCCAGTTCAGAGCCGATCTGCAACACGACCGGCCCCACACAGATCCGGTCATGCCAATTGCGCCCCGATCAGGTTCCCTGACGGACCCTCACGGTCCACGGCAGATCAGGGTGGGCCAAATCCAGGAAGTGTTCTAGTGAGGGAGAGAGAGCGGACAGAGGCGCGTCAGAGCGTCGGCACCCTAGGAAAAGCCCCCTAGCCAAAGGAGTAGGTTCGTCAGTTCGCTGGAGGTGACATGGGGTTCAGCCGACGAAGCGGTACGCGCTTGCTGATGGTCGCTGCTTGGGCTCGCCGCTTGCAGCGGCAACGCAGGTTCCGATCCCATCGTTGAGAGTCCTGTCCCCGAGTGCAACAACACGGACACCGTCGACGACCCGGCTGTTCTCAACGGCGTCTATCAGATCGACTGGTCATACGACGACTTGGCCGAGGCGACGGGTCTCACCGGACAGGTTGTCGAGGACAATGACGGGCTGTACACGTCCACGCTCTTGGACGGTTGTTTCACCGCGGTCTGGGCGGACTTCGATGATGGGAGTCATTGTGCAGGCGCCTATACCGTGTCCGGCAATCGGATCTCGATGATCGCCACCGAGGTTTCCGCCGATTGGGTCTGTGGGGATTACCTGCTCGGTCAGGAGTTTCTCAACGCTGCCTGGGAGCTGACTGAAGACGAGCTGATCCTGTCGGACTTCGCTCCCATCGAGCACTTGAACGATGTCCACGCCGTCCTTACACCGGCGTTCCTCGGAACCAAACCGTTGCTGCGGGTGGGAGGAGCTGACGATACGACACCCTGACTAGCCGCCTCCCGCGTCGATCAGCGGCGACGGGCGTGTCAGCGCTTGACCACCGTCGAAAAGCCCCCGTCTAGGGAAAGACCAGGTTCACTAAGTTCCCCAGAGGTGACATGGGGTTCAGCCGACGAAGCGGCACGCGCTTGCTGATGGTCGTGCTGGGGCTCGCCGCTTGCCGCGGGGACGCCAGAAAGTCGTGCAGGCAAGGTTGGGTCACGAATCAGCGACGACGACCCTCGACATCTACGGCCACCTCTGTCCTGGCGACGAGGACCTGACCAGGACTGTCGTGGACCTCGAAAATCGGTTCCCGTGTCACCAGCGTGTCACGCACCTCTGAGTTCCCCGTCTTAGCTGGTCGCCGCCCTTTCGGTCCAGTACTCCTCGTAATGGACGTTGCCGCGGTCCTTGCGGTGGTCGATGGTGAAGCCGCGCTCATGGAGCTGTTGGCAGACGCCGAGGGTCTCCGGGAAGACGAGCCCCTTCTCGGTCCACTTGGGGAGCCCGATCATGGCGGGGTTGCCGCAGAGGAAGACGTGGGTGCGATAGGGATCGAGGGCAGCCCCGAGGTCCCTCTCCACGGCGCCCGAGGCGATGAGATCCTGGATGTAGACCTTCTTGCCCTCGTTCTCCGGTTCCCGGGTGGTGATCGTCACGTACTTGTAGTTGGGGAAGTGATCGACGAGAACGGCTTGCTGTTTGGTGTAGGCGAGATCGGTGCGATACCGGACGCAGACCAGGTTGAGGATGCGGCCTTTGTGCTCCCGCCGGAGCAGCTCGGCGGTCATCGCGTTCTGCGGGGCCTCTCCGGTACCGGTGCTGAGAAAGACGATGCTGTCGGTGGGCTGGACCCCTTCCAGGGTGTAGTGCCCGGTGAACTTTCGCCCCATGAAGAGTCGATCACCGACCCCCTTCATGAAGAGCCGGGGGGTCAGGGCCGGTATCTCCTCCTCGCCTGGCTTCACCTGCACGATGTAGAACTCGACGTCAGGGGTGTGCGGCGGCAACAGCCGCCCCGAGTCGTCGATCATCGAGCTCGATACCGAATACGAGCGACGAGCCATCTTGTGGTCCTGGTCCGGCTTGAGCTTGTCGAGCGCCTGATCCGCCCGCGGCTCCCAATACCCCAGGGCCAGCGTGGTGTACTGCCCGGGTAAGAAGGGGTCGATCGGCTGGTCCGGGGTGACCCGCATCACCCACAGGTCGTCGTTGTGGGCCCTGATGTGGCTGAGGGTGGCGTTGTAGTTCTCCTCCCTGAGCTGCTCGAACTCGTCAGTCGTCGCCGGTGAGGGGCCTCCATAATGGATGAAGAGGTTGGCGATGACTCCCCGGGCCCGATCGACCGCGTCCTCGTCCCAGGTCTGGCGTCTCCGCACCGAAACAGTATTGGAGAGGACATACAAGTGGTCGATGTGGGGGTCGGCCTCGAAGAGGCGGCGGGCGAGGTCGTGAGGCGGGCCCTCCCCGTCGATTGCCCCGTGGTGAATACTCACCCCGTCCTGGCCGGTGAGGGAGCGATCCGTGGAGAAGAGGGCTACGCGGCCCATTGGGCTGGCCTCGACCTGGATCAGTTGCCCCATTTGCCAAGCAACCTACCGTCCGGGAACAAGGCGGTCCGACCTGGGGTTGCCGCCGACATGGATGGTGGCATCAGGGAAGCCCTCGACCGTGGCGGAACCGTCGACATCACCACGATCGGGCGGAAGACCGGTCTTCCTCGTCGCATCGAGATCTATTTCCATCAATTCGACGGGAAGTTCTATCTGACCGGTCGTCCCGGGTTCAAGCGCGATTGGGTGGCCAACATAGAAGCCAACCCCGAGTTCACCCTCCATCTGAGGTCCGGCGTGAATGCCGATGTCCAGATGAGGGGAGAGGCCGAGCCCGATCCCGAGGAGCGGGCCCGGATCCTGTATCGGGTCCTCACCGAGAGCTGGGGCTCGGATCCTGAGAAATCGAGAGCGGCCCTCGACCGTTGGGTCGGGACCGCTCCCTTCATCCGTTTCGAGCCAGTCGATCAGACCTGAGGCGCCGGCGCCGGCGCCGGCTCGTCGGTTCTCATCGCGACGTCCCTGATCCCGAGCCCGATCAGGACGAATAGCAGGCCGACAGCGACAGCCATGGCTGCCACGCCGAAGGCCAGCACCGAGGTGAACAGCGAAGACTGGAGGAATGATGCGTTCATCGCCACTTCGCGCAGCGGATCCTCCCGGTCCATCTCGGCGTAGTAGAGGCCCTCGGTCGCCTCGAGGGCGTGCTGCTCGATGACCTTCGCCTCGCAGTAGGCGGTGAAGGGGCCGGTCACGGCGCGCCCCGGCAGACATGCATCGTCCGAGGTGGTGATCTGTTGATCGGCGAGCGTGTCGCTCACGACGAACCAGGTGGCGATCCCTCCAACGATCATCAGCACGCCGAGGACTATGGATGCTATCGACGCTGTCTTTCTCATGCTCCGACACCTTTCCTTGGGAGGTTGGTGACGAACCTAGCGAACCAGTCCGATAGCTAGTCAGGGCCAAAGGTCATCAAGGCCTGGGCCTCAGTGACCACCCTCCACCATCAGGGTGTCGGTGGCGACGGTCCCAAGGGCACCGTCCGCCCGGTAGACGATCCTCAGGGTCGTGGCCGCGGGGAGCCGTACTTCGAATCGGCGCAGAGGCTCGAGGGCGGCGCCCTTGGCCCAGGGACCGTGGTCCTTCACGATGCGATCGTCGACCCACAGACCGGGCATCTCTGACCGGGCTTCCTCGATGGCCGTCCCGCGAGGGAACCGCGCTGACAGCACGTCCGCATGAACGATGACCGCGCGGCCCGGGCCTTCATTCCAGAGCTCGAAGGTGTCAGGGTGCCCCGCCACTCGTTCGGCCGTGACCTTGGGCTTGGCCTGGTTCAGGGCGATCCCGGCGAACACGAGCGCGACGGCACCGAGTGCGATGAGTGCTATCTCCATACTGATGAAAAGGCTAAGTCGGACGACCCCGGGTTCAATGGTTCTGCCGACCCGGAAGGTGGCGGAGGCGGACGGGAATCGAACCCGCCAGGGGCCGATCAGACCCCTCACCGGTTTTGAAGACCGGGGGACCCACCAGGCGTCCGGACGCCTCCTCGGTAGGGCGAAACGAGCATAGGACGGCCCGAAATATGCCGGTCGCAGGGCCGGGACCTCTTCCGAGGTAAACACGCATGGCGGTACTATCAGCCTCGATGCCCGAGCGCTCATTTGGAAGAACCGTGCGCTACCGCCGCACCAGGATCGGCCTCAGCCAAGCTCAGCTTGGGGAGTTGGTCGGTCGTTCGGCCAGCTCGATCAGGAGTTGGGAGCGCGATGTGTCCACGCCGACAGATCCGTCGGTGCTGAACGCCTTGTCGGCCATCCTCGACATCGACGGCCGCGCCCTCTACGACAAGGCAGGTGTCCCGACGCCGGCCGAGGAGACGCAACCGACGATGGAAGAGGCGTTCGCCAGCCTCGCCCCTCTGCCCTTGGAGGATCCCATCGAGGAGGAAGTCGATGCCGACCCGCTGATCGCCGGGACCGCCGCGGCAACGGCAGTCTCAGCTCGACTCGACGCCGACTCCGAGCTCGAGGCTGAGGTGCAGGAGCACCTCCCGCCCCCACCTGACGAGGAGCCATATGGATTCGAGGAATCGGAGCCCCCGTTGGAGACGTTCTCACTTCCACCGGAGCCGGAACCCCGACCCGACCCTGTGGGAGCAACCGCGATGCGCACCTCGAACGAACCGGCGTACGTGAGCCCACCCGAGCCGTACCTGATCACCGCACCGACTCCGCCGATCGTGGAGCCCTCCTATATGGAGGACACCGAACAACGCCAGATGTATCGGGTCCGGACCCTGGCCACGGTGGTCTTGGTCGTTGCCCTCGTGATCATCTTGCTCTGGGCGCTGAGCAACACCGTCGACGCCATCGGCACCTGGTGGGAGGATTTCGTAGACACGCTCCGTCTCTGACGGCGATCTAGCGTTGGCTGCATCGCCAGCATGAGCAACCCAAAGGCTGTCGCCATCGTGGGTGGAGGGCCGGCCGGCCTCTATCTGTCGATCCTCCTCAGGAAGAGCCAACCTGGTCGCACCGTGACCGTATTCGAGCGCAACACGGCACAGGATGCATATGGGTTCGGGGTCGTGTTCAGCGACGAGACCCTCGACAACTTCCAGGAGGCCGATGGGGGGTCCTATCGGGCGATGGCCCAGAGCTTTCGGCACTGGGGCGAGATCCAAGTTCGTCATCCGGACGGCGCATCCCTGGTGTCCGGCGGCCACGGCTTCGCTGCCATAAGCCGTCGTGCCTTGCTCGAGATCCTGACCGAACGGGCCGAGGATCTAGGTGTCGACGTGCGGTTCTCCACAGAGGTGAGAAGCCTGTCCGACCTGGGGGAATCCGATGTCGTGGTCGGCGCCGATGGGGCCAACAGCATGGTGCGTCGCGGGCTCGAGTTGCATGTGCAGCCGTCGGTAGAGCTGGCACGAAACAAGTACATCTGGTTCGGCACAGCCAAGGTGTTCGATGAGTTCAACTTCATCTTCGAGGACACGCCGTCGGGGATGGTGTGGGCCCACATCTACCCCTATAGCGAGGAGGGGAGCACCTTCATCGTCGAGATGAGACCGGAGACGTGGTCGGCCTTGGGCTTCGACAAGACCGAGGACGACGTGTTCCTGCCGGGCGTCAGCGACGACTACGCCCTGAGGAGATGTGAGGAGATCTTCGCGGCGCATCTCGATGGAAAGGGCTTGCTCGGCAACAACTCGAAGTGGCTCCAATTCCCGACCGTGACCTGTGAGCGGTGGCATCACGGCAACGTGGCCCTCATGGGCGACGCCATTCACACGGCTCACTTCTCGGTGGGATCAGGAACCAAGCTGGCGATGGAGGACGCCATTGTCCTGGCCGGACTGCTGGACACCGACCTCCCGCTTGACGCGGCATTCGAGCTGTACGAGGAAACCAGACGCCCCGAGGTGGAGAGCCTGCAGCGGGCGGCCAAGGCGAGTCGAAACTGGTTCGAGGGCGCCGACCGCTACCGGGGAATGGAGCCCGAGCAGTTCGTCTTCAGCATGCTCACAAGGAGCCAGCGCATCACCTACGACAACCTCCGGGTCCGCGACCCGGGCTACATGGCGCGGGTCGACAGGTGGTACGCCTCGTCCGACCATTCCTGTCCATCCGAGCTCGATCAGGCGGTGCCCCCGATGTTCCATCCGTTCCGGGTTCGTGGTCTGGAACTGGCCAATCGCGTCGTTGTCTCTCCGATGGACCAATACAGCGCCATCGACGGTGTTCCCAACGAATGGCACCTGGTCCATCTGGGGAGCAGGGCGGTCGGGGGAGCCGGATTGGTCATGACCGAGATGACCTGTGTCTCCCCTGAAGGCAGGATCAGCCCCCGCTGTACCGGATTGTGGACCGAGGCACAGGCGGAGGCGTTCGCCCGCATCGTCGATTTCGTCCATGCCCACACCGGCGCACGGATCGGGCTCCAGATCGGCCACTCAGGGCGCAAGGGATCGACGAAGCTGATGTGGGAGGGGGACAGCGACCCTCTTGACGAGGGGAATTGGGAAATCATGGCGCCTTCGCCGATTCGCTATCGGCCCGACAGCCAGATTCCGAAGGAGATGACCGGAGCCGACCTGGATCGGGTGCGGGACCAGCACGTGGTCTCGGCCCGGCTGGGGGACAGGGCGGGATTCGACCTGCTCGAGCTGCATTACGCCCACGGCTACTTGCTGTCGAGCTTTCTCACCCCTCTCGCCAACCAGCGCACCGACGAGTACGGAGGATCGCCGGAGAATCGGATGCGCTTTCCGCTGGAGGTGTTCGAAGCTGTCCGGGAGGCTTGGCCTGAGGAGAAGCCGATCTCGGTCCGTATCTCGGCTACTGACTGGGTCGACGGTGGATTCGATGGCGATGACGCGGTGGCCTTCGCCCGTGCCTTGAAAGACCTCGGTTGTGATCTCATCGATGTGTCCACCGGTCAGACCACGATCGAGGCCGATCCCGAATATGGGAGGCTCTATCAGACCCCGTATTCGGACCGGATCCGCAACGAAGTCGGGATCGCCACGATGACCGTCGGTGCGGTGTCGAGCATCGATGACGTCCACAACATCCTGGTGGCCGGCCGCGCCGATCTGTGCCTCTTGGCCCGGCCCCACATCGTCGACCCCTACTGGACACTCAACGCAGCAATCGACCTCGGATACACCGGTCATCATTTCCCCGATCAGTACCTGGCGGGGCTGGGTGCCCGGAGACGCGAGCAGGATCCGATCCCGCCGGACGTGTTCCGCCGAGCGACCTAGTCACCCGAATTTCCCTCCGCGAAACCGATCAGTTGTGGCAAACTGTCGTCACCAGAGAAAGGAGGTGGTCCTAGGTTGTATGAAAGTCTTTGGACTCTGGAGGTGGTCGAGCGCTGAGCGGCGCTGACCGCGTGCGCCGCTCGTCCTGAGGGACAGGTGGCGACTCCAAACTCGGACCACCCGGCTCTGGATACCACGGACCTCGTCCATTCGTGGCGGCGCTCGTCGCCGAAGCAACTCCAAAGCTGATCTTCTATGAAGGGCCCCCGATCCGTCGGGGGCCCTTCTGTTTCCTCCCCAGGAGCGAAGCGACGTTGGGGGAGGTGGCCCGGAGGGCCGGAGGAGGCTTCAGATGTCGAACCCGTGCTCCAGCATCCAATCGTCGTTGAACACCTTGGATAGGTAGCCCCTCCCGGAATCGGGGAGTATCACCACCACCAACGTGTCGTGGTCCTCGGCGGCGACCTGGAGCGCGCCGTGGGCAGCCATCCCGCACGACCCGCCGACCAGGACCCCCTCCTCCCGGGCGAGACGTCGGGTCATCTCGAAGGCATCGGGGTCGTTGACCTTGATCCAGCGGTCGATCAGGCCCAGGTCAACGGTCTCGGGGTAGAAGTCCTCGCCGACGCCCTCGACCGAGTATTGATGGACCTCGTCTTCGGTGTCCGCGGTGAAGATCGAGCCCTCGGGATCCACACCGACCACCTGCACGTCAGGCTTTTGGTCCTTGAGGTAGCGGCCGGCTCCGCTGATGGTCCCGCCGGTCCCAACTCCGACGACCAGGACATCGACTTCGCCTTCGGTCTGACGCCAGATCTCGGGGCCGGTCGTGTCGTAGTGGCTCTGGGGGTTGGCCGGGTTGGAGTACTGGTCGGGATGGAACGCCCCGTCGATCTCCTCGGCCATCCGACGAGCCACCCCGTAGTAGGAGTCGGGATGCTCGGGGAGCAGGTCAGTCGGCGTAACCACAACCTCCACGCCGTATGCGCGTAGAAGGTCCTGTTTCTCCTTGGAGACCTTGTCGGGCACGGTGCAGATGACCCGATATCCGCGGACTGCCCCGACCAGGGCCAGGCCCACGCCTGTGTTACCCGAGGTTGGCTCGATGATGGTCCCGCCGGGTCTGAGCAGCCCTTTCTTCTCGGCGGCGTCGATCATTGACACGGCAATTCGCTCCTTGACCGAGCCCCCCGGATTCATGTATTCGAGCTTCGCCACCAGGTTGCCGGGGGGGTGGATCCTGGAGAGCCTCACCAGAGGGGTGTTGCCGATGGTCGCAAGGACGTCGGGATGGATCTCCATGAGCGGAGCGAGGGTATCGCACGCGCCGGGCCACCTCAGAACGACTTCTAACCTTGACCGGGTGACCCGGATCGCTCGCTATACCTGGTTCACCCTCGTCGTCAACGTGGGGGTGATCCTCCTCGGAGCGTTCGTCCGGGCGACGGGATCCGGGGCCGGTTGCGGGAGATCGTGGCCCACATGTCAAGGAGAAGTGATGCCGGAGCTGGCCGGGGCGACCGCGGTCGAGTTCACCCATCGTGCCGGCAGCGGCATCGCCTTGGTTCTGGTGGCGATCCTGGTCGTCTGGGTTTGGCGTGCGGTGCCGTCGGGAGAGCCGGCCCGCACTGGTGCCGTGCTTTCGCTGGCATCGATTGTCGGTGAGGCGTTGATCGGGGCAATGATCGTGCTGGCCGAGTGGGTCGCCGATGACGCCTCCCTGGCGCGTGTGATCGCCGTGCCTATGCACCTCGTGAACACGCTGTTCCTTCTGGCTGCCCTGACTCTCACCGCTTTCTGGTTGTCAGGAGGGAGACGTCTCGCCCCTCGGTCCCACCCACTGGTGTGGCGATGGGTGGTGCTCGGAGGCGCCGCCATCGTCGTGCTCGCCGCCTCCGGCGCGGTCACTGCCCTGGCCGACACTCTGTTCCCCAAGGACGGCTCCACAGGCGCGGGGAGCGGGGAAGCGCACTTTTTGAGTGATCTCCGTCTCGTCCACCCCATCCTGGCGATCGTCGCGGCGTCGATCGGCTGGTGGGCGTCCGGGCGAGTGGAGGCTCCCAGATCGAGGGCCGGTCGCGCGCTCCCGTGGCTCGTCGGGATGATGCTTCTCACGGGAGCCCTCAACATCGCTCTCGGCGTCCCGGTCTGGATGCAGATTGTCCACTTGCTCCTCGCCGACGCCCTTTGGATCGCATATGTCCTTGCTGCCGCTCAGGCTCTCCAGGTGCCTGCCGAGGTCGATCAGCCGGTCTGATGTTCGAACAGCTGGCTGATGGGGTCTTCCGGAGACGCTATGAGTCTCTCGATCTGAACATCGGCATCGTGTTGGGGGGCGACGGTGTCCTCGTGATCGACACCCGGGCCTCCCACCTCGAGGCCGATGAGCTGCTCGACGAGCTCCGGACGCTGACACCACTTCCGGTCAGGTGGGTGATCGACACGCATTGGCACTGGGATCACACCTTTGGAAACGCTCGTTTCGCAGATGCCGAGATCTGGGGCCATGAGCGCTGCCGCAAGACGATGCTTGAGCTGGGCGACACGATGAAGGAGGACGCAGCAGCCTGGCTACCGGACCGTTTGGACGAGCTATCGGCGGTCGTGATCACCCCGCCGACCAAGGTCTTCGACACGGCTGCCGAGCTCGATCTCGGGAGCATGCACTTGGCTCTGAGCTATCACGGGCTTGGCCACACGGATGCCGACATCGTGATCAGGGTGGGCGATGTCGGGTTTTTCGGAGACCTTCTCGAACAGGGGGCGCCGCCGGTGTTTGGCGACGCGTACCCGACGGAATGGCCGGAGACCCTGAGCTCCGCACTCGGGGCAGGATCGACCGTGATCGTCCCCGGGCATGGCGACATCCTGGACCGGGCCGCCGCCGCGGCCCAACTCGATGAGATCCAAGCTGTGGCGGACCTGGCCCGACGCTGCCTCGACGAGGGCTTGCCGGTTCGACGAGCCGCCACTCTCGGCCCGTATCCCGAGGACGTGATGATCACGGCGTTGGAACGGGCACTATCGGTCGGTCAGTAGCTGTTCGGCCAGGACGCCGGGGTCGTCGGTGGGCAGGTCGCACACGTGACCCTGACACAGGTAGGCGAGTGTCTGCCCTGGCTTGGACCGGCTCTCGAGCAGGGGGATCTTGCCATCGCCGTCCTCTGAGACGGCGAGCACCACACCGGGGCGGTATCGGGACCAGTAGACCCGGGCCATTTCAGCCCAGTCGGGCCCGACGATGGCCAGCTCACGCCCGGTGAGGAGGAGCGAGTGCAGCACGCCCAGATGGTGTCCGACCATCGAGGGGTAGCGCTCCATGAGGAGCCCGGCGGAACGGAGGGTGGAGATCGCCGAGTCCCGCCACTGAGCCTCACCGGTGAAGGCGGACAGCATCAGGAGCGCCTCGGCAGCCATACCGTTCCCGGAGGGAAGAGGATTGTCCGCTTGGCTCTTGGGTCGTTTGATCAACGCCTCTCCGTCGATCGGGGTGTCGTAGAAGCCCCCTGCGGGGTCGGCGAAGCGCTCCGGGATCCCGGACGCGAGCCCGTGGCCGGCCCGGTACCACTCGATCTCGCCGGTGGCCCCATACAGGGCAAAGAGGCCGATCGCGACCGCGGCATCGTCCTCGAGAAAGCCCACGGCTCCGATGCGACCCTCTCGCCAGGAACGGTGTAAGACCCCGTCGACCACCATGTGATCGAGGACGAAGCGCGCCGTCCTCCGGGCGGCATCGAGGTAAGCGGGATCGGCCAGAGCAGCTCCGGCCTCGGCCAGCGCCCTGATGGCCAGACCGTTCCACGAAGCAACGACTTTGTCGTCGAGCCCCGGCCTGACCCGGGTCGCCCGCTGGGCGAGGAGCCGAGCCCGAATCGACTCGATCTGGTCGGTCCAGGGATCGGTCGTGGGCCGGTAGAGGATGTTCGACCCTTCGAAGTTCCCGTGCGGGGAGGCCCCGAAGAAGCGGGCCGCCTCGGCGCCGTCTTCGTCTCCGAGGACCTGGCCCAATTCGTCGGTGGTCCACACGTAGAACTTGCCCTCCACCCCCTCCGAGTCGGCGTCTTCGGCCGAGTAGAAGCCGCCATCGGGGTGGCTCAGGTCGGTGAGCAGGTAGCCGATGGTCGATCGAGCCACGTCGATGAACCGCGGCTCGTCCAGCTCGATGCCGGCCCAGAGGTAGATGCGGGCCAGCTGGGCGTTGTCGTAGAGCATCTTCTCGAAATGGGGGACCAGCCACTGAGCGTCCACTGAGTATCGAGCGAAACCACCGCCGAGCTGGTCGTGGATCCCGCCGTTCGCCATCTCGGCAAGGGTCACCCTCAGCAAATGATCGGCTCGCGGCGCCCAGCTCTCGGCGTGCACCCTGAGCAGGAAGTCGAGCTCCGGCTCCTGAGGGAACTTGGGGGCTCCGCCGAACCCCCCGTTGATCGGATCGAATGCGGTGACGAGCGCTTCGTACGCCTGGGCAAGGGTGTCGACGGCAGGGAGATCGTCGGTCGGGGGGATCGTCCTGCTGATCGCTTCGGTGAGACGGTCCGACTGGCCCAGCACCTCTTCACGCCTCGTTTCCCAGGCGTCCGACACTGCCCTCATCACCGTGCGAAACGAGGGCATGCCGTGACGATCCGTGTCCGGGAAATAGGTGCCGGCGTAGAACGGGCGACCATCCGGGGTCAGCCACACCGTCATCGGCCAGCCACCCTGACCAGTCATTGTCTGCACCGCCTCCATGTAGATGCTGTCGACATCGGGGCGCTCTTCCCGGTCCACCTTGACGTTGACATGACGGCGGTTCATCTCGGCGGCGGTCTCCGGGTCTTCGAATGACTCATGGGCCATGACGTGACACCAATGGCAGGCCGCATATCCGACGCTGAGAAGGACCGGGACATCACGCTCACGCGCCTCGGCGAAGGCCTCTTCGCCCCACTCGTGCCAGTCCACCGGGTTGTCCTTGTGCTGGAGCAGGTAGGGAGATGTGGCGTCGCTGAGACGGTTCGGCATCGGTGTCGAACGTACACGCTCCGATTAGGGTCGCCGACTCGAGGACTTCGGAGGGTGAATGACCGATCGCGACATCCAGGCGCTCTATCTGTCCGCCGAGCAACGCTGGATGCAGGGCTGGCTGGCCGGCCCCACCATCGAAGGCAACCCGCTGCGTCGTGGTGATCTGGCCCCTGCGGTGGATCTCCTCGACGAGATGGGCGAGCTCGTCTCCCTTGCCTCGATGTGGGACGGCCAACCGAGCCTGGTTCTGCTCTGGAGGCACCTCGGTTGTGGCTGTGGGGTGGAGCGATCCGAGCGGCTCATCGAGGAATACCAGCAATATGTCGACGCAGGCCTGAACGTCGTGATCGTTGCGCCGGGCGAGCCGGAGCGGGTAGCTCGCTACAAGGAGAAATACGGGGTCCCGGTCACGATGCTGGCCGACCCGGGATATCAGGCTCACAAGGCTTTCGGCCTGGGCCATTGGTCGGTGGAGCAGGTCCTCTACGACGCACCCGATGAATACTGCGATCTGGAGGAAGAGACCGGGCGCGAGTTCCAGGAGTCGAGGAAGGCGGCGGGAAGGCCACTGGTCGACGATCCCTGGATGCAGTCGGGTGAGTTCGTGGTGGCCCCAGACGGGAGCATTCGTGTGGCGTATCTGTACAACTACTGCGCCGACTACCCCGACCCGAGGATCTTCACCACCGCCGGCCGCCTCCTCTCTTAGCCGGGCCGATGCCGACGCTCCTCCTCATGCGGCACGCCAAGTCGGATTGGGATGCCGAGTACGGGACTGACCACGACAGGCCGCTCAACGACCGTGGCCGGCGCAGTGCCCGGCTGATGGGCCGGGTTCTCACCGAAGAGGGCTTGGCACCGGAGGTGGTCATCAGCTCCACCGCCGTGCGAGCGCGGACGACGTCAGAGCTGGCTATCGAGGCGGGAGAGTGGGATGCGGAGCTGGTGCTCGACCGCGCGCTATACGAATCCGGTCCGCAGGGGGTGCTGGCTGCCGGTGCCGAAACCCCGCCCGAGATCGGCCGATTGATGCTCGTTGGACATCAGCCGACGTGGTCGATGCTGGTGGCGCGGTTGACCGGGGAGCGAGCCGAGATGAAGACCGCCACCGTGGCCGTGATCGATCTGGCCATTGATTCATGGGCCGACCTCCCGGGTTCGAGCGGCTCCCTCGCTCGGTTGATCGAGCCCAAGTCGTTCGACAAGACGCTCTGAGCTTCAGCCGGCGTCGGTCTCGGCCATCCTCGCCTTCACCAGCGTCTCGACGAGGGAGGCTGGGAGGGGAGTGTCGGCCTGGAAACGCACCGTGCCCTTCGAGGTGTCATACCCGACGAGCTCGTCCTTGTGCGCATCCATGACAGCCGGGCTCTGGACGTAGAAGGCACAGTGGCTCTTCGCCGCGCCATAGGACACGAGGGGACGCTTCCTGTAGTAGAAGGCGGGGGTTGCATAGCCAATCCGCTCCTCGGCCTCGGGTGCGGCGGCCCGGATCATCTCGCGAAGCCCGACGAGAGCTGCTCGAACGTCTTCGGGCAGGCCGTTCAGGAAGTTCTGCACATCTGTGGGTGGTGCTGTCATGTCCCTTCCTTCGGGTTAGATCGGGGGAACAAGAGGGTAGAGGTAGGCGTTGTCACCAACGACAACCGTGAGTCGCCCGAAAGTAAGTTTCATGACCACGGTACAATTTGAGCCTCCCCGATCGCTTGGAGCGTCTCGTTCCGTGTGCAAAAGAGGGGGGTTCACAAACACCCCGGCATGTGTCATAGTTGGGCGTCCGGGAGACTCTGCCCGACGGGCACAGGAGGATTTGAACTAGATGCCAGCCGCTGAAACGCGTACTGAGAAGACCGAAAAACCCCGCATCCGCCTTCATTCGAAGCTGACGGATGAGCGCGGGCGTTTGACCACTGATCTTGTTTCCCAGTACCTGACGGCCATTGGGGAGTACGACCTCCTCACCGCCGAGCAAGAGGTCGAGCTGGCCCAGAAGATCGAGGCCGGTGAAGAGGCCGCCGAGAAGCTGGAAAAGGGCGAGTACAACGGGAAGCGCGAGGAGATGGAGCTTCGGCGATTTGCCCGCCGTGGCGCTCAGGCCAAGGACGACTTCCTCACCGCCAACCTCCGACTGGTCGTCGCCAATGCCCGTCGATATGCCAACACTTCTGGCATCGACTTCCTCGACCTGATCCAGGAGGGGAATCTGGGGTTGATCCGCGCTGTCGAGAAGTTCGACTGGCGCAAGGGTTTCAAATTCTCGACTTACGCCACCTGGTGGATCCGCCAGGCCATCACCAGGGCCATCGCCGACAAGTCGCGGACAGTCCGCATTCCGGTCCATCTCCACGACACCCTCGCCGCCGTCCGCGCCGCCCAGGCGTCGCTCAAGGCCGAGCTCGGTCGCGATCCCCGCCCGGAGGAGATCGCCGAGGAAGCCGGCGTCACGGCCGACAAGGTCGAGCTCGCCCTCAGCGTCGCCGACACGGTCTCGTTGGAGCAGCCGATCGGTGAGGACGGCGCCCAGTTGGGCGACTTCATCGAGGACGAAGATGCTGCCGACCCGGTGCAGATGACCGAGGAGATGGACGTGGCGAACTCGCTGCGAGTCTCCATCGAGCGCCTACCCGAGCGTGAGGGCCGGATCCTCGCGCTCCGCTACGGGTTCTATGACGGTGTGCCCCGCACGCTCGAGGAGATCGGCGACGAGTTCAACCTGACCCGCGAGCGCATCCGCCAGCTGGAGAAACTGGCCCTGTGCCGTCTCCGGCATCCCTCGTTCGGCATCCGCGAGGCCGATCTCGTCTGAACCGCCTGGCGAGCAGTCCTAACCTTGCTCGATGAACCTGGGTGATCTGGTTAGCAACACGCCGCATGTGTGCGGGCCGGATACGACGGTGCTCGAGGCCGCGGTAGCCATGGAGGGCTCTGACCTTGGCTCATTGGCCGTCGTCGAGGGGCGGGAGTTGATGGGTCTCATCACCGAGCGCGACATCCGGCGCTCCGTCGCCGAGGGCATCGATCTCGGGACCCGGGTCTCTTCGATCATGAGCGGCGAGCCGGACACTTTCGACCCTGACCTGGACGTTTGGGACGCCGCTGCGTGGATCGCCGAGTCGGGCTATCGCCATCTCCCGGTCCTGGCCGACGACGGATCGTTGCTCGGAGTGGTCTCGATTCGGGACTTGCTCAAAGCACTCGTCGACACCGTCTAGCTGGTCGGGACCCAGACCAGCTTCAGCTCGGCGACCCTGACGTCCGTTTTCTCGAGGGGGATCTCAACTTCGACGATCGCCTCCGCTCTTGCGGTGAATTCGTCCTCGAGGTCGGCGACTTCGTCCTCCAGATCTGCCCGGAGAGTCTCCAGCTCGGCTTGTTCCTCGGACAGATTTGCCTTTGCAGTCTCGGCGCGGGCCCGAGCCTGACTGGCAGCTGACCGCCGCCGCGCCGCCTGTCCGAGGGGGTTCGACCTGCCCCGACCACCAAAGAGGACCCCGATGATGTCCCCGGCCCCGGACAACAACTCCTCTGTCTGTTTCGAGCCGGCGGTGGCCTCCAGGTCCGCAACCCGATTCTCGGCCTTGGCGAGGGCAGTCTGGGCCCTCTCCAAACGGGCTGCATGCTTGTCTTTGAGCTTGGCGATGCCCTCATCCACTGCTGTCTCGGCAGCGACCATGGCCCGGGCGGCGAAGTCTTCACGTGACTCGCCGGGGCGTGAGTAGAGCTTCAACGCCTCGTTCTTTAAAACTGTCATCTTCCTCGCCCCCACCAGATGATTGGTCAGTTCTGTGTCGAAGGCACTCCAGTAGGACTTGGTGTCGATCTTGGGCTCAGGGAGGACATATGCAGCCCCGGCAGGTGGGTCGGGACGGAAGTCCCTCGGGTCGTGATCGACCTCCTTGATGGAATCGGGACTGAGGACCTGCGCGATGGGGTGGACGACGGTTTCGAACACTTCCTGGTGGTTCACGCCGGCCTTGGTGTCGTCATAGATCAAGTTGACCGTGGCCGCGATGGCGGCGGTGAGGCGGGTTCCGGTTGGGTCCGCACCGACCTCGCCGGCCCAGGCCGCGGCCGGGTCGAGATAGGCAGTGGCTACGCCTTCGGCGACCGCGGGCATCACCGGGACCTCCTCGTGTCCAATGGAGGCGGGCGCTGCCCCCGCGGCGGTCGGAAGGGCGGCCTCAGGGCTCTCCGGTCCCTTCGTGATGGGGGTGGCCGGCTCGGCCTCGGATGTCTCCGCGGTCGTCCGTCCCTTCATCATGGCCGACACCTGATCCCGGGTCAGAGGCCCGGCCATATAGGACATCGCCCATCTCGTGGCGAACAGTGTGGGCTCGGACGCCTTGGCGGCGCTCAGGACGAATTGACGTTTCTCGAGGTCGGAGATGAGCTTGTCATAGGCACCAACGTCCACTGCTCCGGTTGCGCTGGCCAGCCCTTCGAGAATCCGCTTCTTGTCGTTCTCGGTCTGGAGCCGGCCAACCATCCACGTCCCCGCATTGGACATTGCCTTGTAGTCGAGATCGACTGGGTTCTGGGTGGAGAGGATCATCCCTACGCCGTGGGCCCGCGCCTGTTTGAGAATCGTCAGTATCGGCTTCTTCGATGGAGGCTCAGCGGTCGGGGGCACGAAACCGAACACCTCGTCCATGTAGATCAGGGCCCGAAGGTCGGCCGTGCCCGGCTGGGCCCGGAACCATGACACCACCTTGGAGAGGAGCAGGGTCACCACGAATAGTCGTTCCGAATCTGACAGATGGGTGAGGTACACGATCGCGGCTTTCGTCTTGTCGCCGCCGGAGAGCATCTCGCCAACGTCGAGAGGGGTTCCCTCCAGCCACGCCGCGAACGATGGCGATGCCAGCAATCCGTTCAGTTTCATCGCCAGCGCCATTCGGTCCTTCTCCGGGAAGAAGGTGTCGATATCGAATACGCCGAGCTTGCGAAATGGTGGCTGGGGAACCTGGCCCACGAGAGTGGCCAGGTCGAGGTCCCTGCCCTCCCGCCAGAACGTGGCGATGATGGTGGACAGGAGGATGTGATCAGGGCTCGACACGGGGTCTGCCTCGATGTCGGCCAGGGAGAGGAGCGAAGAGACGAACGCCTCGATCTCGTCGTTGATCAATTCGCCCTGTGTCTCCCAATCGAGCGAAGGCGCCTTCATCGAGCCGAGCACGTTGAGGCCGACACCCGCTCCCGAGCCGGGGGTGTAGATCGTCATCTCGGTGCCATCACGGAGGGCGGTGAGCCGTTCCGGTGTGATCCCTGATCCGGCCAAGCCTTCCTTCCAGGAGGTGGCCGCGTCGGTGGCGAGCTGGTCTGGGGTCACCCCCTGCCGATTCGCTTCTGCCTCGTCGATCCAGGGTCGGAAGTCGGCGGGGGCGAAGTCGGGAAAACTGAGGAGGAGGTTGCCCATGTCGCCCTTGGGATCGATGATCAGGCAGGGGATATCGTTGAGCAGGGCCTCCTCGAGGATCGTGATGCCGAGACCGGTCTTGCCCGAGCCGGTCATGCCAACGATCACGCCGTGAGTGGTGAAGTCGGCGCTGTCATAGATGAGTGGCTCGTTGGAGTCGCCCAACTCGTGGCCGATGAACATATGGCCCTTTTCGATGTCCATCGGCGGAAATGTACGCCTGTGTAGAAGGCTCGGTGGACGGTGTCAGACCTCGGGAGGGGGCATGTAACGGGCGGTGGTGAACTTCCCGCTGTCCACGCCGACCTCCCAGATCGAGCCCTTCGAGCAGTAGAACCGGGACTCGAGGGTGAGGCCCGCCCACATCATCCTGTTGATCAGTGCCGGGATCACGTCGCCATGTGAGCAGATCACGGTGTTGGCGCCGATCAGACTGTCGACCAATTCGTAGGCGGCATCGATGTCAGGCTCTTCGGCCAGCAGCGGCGATGTCTCGATTCGGGCCTTGATCAACTTGGCCAATGGCTTGACCGTCTGCACACAGCGCTCGAACGGGCTGGAGACGATCCGTTCGATCCCGGAGTCAGCCAGGGAGCCGGCAATGGCATCGGCCTCACGCCAACCCTTCTTCGTGAGCGAGCGGTCCTCGTCGCGGCCTTTCCAACTCTCTCGGTTCCCGGCAGTGGTGTGCCGGATCAAGTACAGGGCGCCGGTTTGAGCCAGCTTCTTGAGGTCTGTCCCCTCGACCAGCTCACGATCCTGGTCGTAGGTGAGACGATCGAGCAACTTGCGACGTGAGAGCCATTTCACCTTGTCCACCTCGGAGTTCTTGGAGAACCCTGGGCTGTCGGGAAGGGGCTTCATGGCGAACCAATTGACTTCTTTGACTCCACCCACCACCCGGTACCGCGTTGCCCCGAGTGGGGCGACGATCCGACAGTGATTCCCGGTCTCCTCGAGCACCTCCCGGACGGCAGTCCCCTCAGGTGTCTCTTTGGGATCTGCTTTGCCCTTGGGGAGAGTCCAATCGTCGTAGCGCGGACGGTGGACGACCAGGACCCGGATCTTGCCTTTCGGCGTCTTGCGGTAGACGACACCCCCGGCAGCTCGAACGTGTCGTGTCACCGCGGGGACTCTAGATGCGGCGGAGCCTACGTCTCCAAGTGTTTCGCCGTCATCGGCTCATCGACGACGTCCGTCGCTCCGGTGAGGTCGATGGTCACCGATCCGCAGGTCATGCAGACCTGGCGGAGAATGCCACCCCCAACCTGTTGCGGGGGGCCATATCGATGATGGCCTCGGCGGCAGGACGACCTGCGGTGAAGTAGGGAGATTCCCTGGGGGCGGAGATGCTTCATCTGCTCGCCTGAGGATCACGCCGTGGCGGCGAATGTCAAGACACGTCCCGGCCGCGTCTGATATGACTAGTCAGCCAGGCCGGCCAGCAGGCGGTCCACTCCCTCCTCGACCGAATCGGCCCAGATCACGTCGTCCTCGACGGCGCCGTTCATGTCGACGAGGGCACGGGCCAGGGCCCGCCAGCCTTGTCCGACGGCCACACTCACCCGGGGTGCGGCCCCGGCGTGACGGAGGAGATGGTTGGTGTTCCAGGCGATGAGAAGCTCGGCGGCTGTGCCAATCGAGCCGGGGAGGGCGAGCGTGGCAGTGGACCTCTGCATCATGATTTCGATCCGGTTGGCCAGGCTCGACGCCTCGATCACCTCATCGACAAAAGGATTCGCCACCACCCGGTCGGGGAAGAGGATCGGCGCAGTGACGCCGATCACGCGACCCCCGCCTCCGGCAGCCCCGCTCGACACCGCCTCCATCGTGCCCCCGTAGCCACCGGTGATCACGGCGTATCCGGCCGCGGCGAGGCGGGTCCCGGCGTCGTGTGCTCCCTCCCATTCGTCCGATCCCGGCTCCGTCTGCGAAGAGCCGAATACCGCGACCGCTCTATCGCCGCTCACCCGGTCATGACCTGCTCGATCCCCGCCACCACACGCTCGGCATCGATCAAAGCATGGGACTCGATGGCGAACTGAGGCCAGGGCACGTCGAATCCCGTGACGCGAACGATCGGGGCCTGCAAGTCGTAGAGCGCCTGCTCGGCGACGACGGCGGCCACCTCGGCGGCTACGCCGGCCGATCCCTGTGGCTCCTGGATCAGGAGCAACCGGCCCGTCCTCCTCACCGAGGCGAGGACGGTTTCCCGATCCCACGGGAAGAGGGTGCGGAGATCGATGACCTCCACCGACGAGCTCACCCGGTCCGCCGCCTCCAGGGCCACCGGGACCATCCCGCCGTAGGTGACGAGGGTCAGATCCCTTCCCTCCCGTCTCACCCGCGCCCTTCCGATGGGGAGGGTGTAGTGATCGGTGGGCACATCCTCCCGGATGGCCCGATACAGGACCTTTGGCTCCAGGAAAATGACCGGGTCATGGCCGGTGAGGGCCGAGGCAAGCAGACCTTTCGCCTCGATCGGGGTCGATGGGCACACCACGACCAGCCCGGGGGCGTGGACGAAGTAGGCCTCGGGCGAGTCGCAATGATGCTCGTGCGCTCCGATCCCGGCCCCGCTCGGAAAACGCACCACGACCGGGACCTCGGAGGTGCCCCGCGTCCGGAATCGGTACCTCCCGAGATGGCTGACGATCTGGTCGAACGCCGGGTAGACGAAGCCGTCGAATTGGATCTCGGCCACCGGCCGTGCCCCGGCGAGCGCCATCCCCACCGAGGCGCCGACGATGCCGGACTCGTTGAGAGGGGTGTCGATCACACGGCTCTCCCCGTAGCTCGACTGCAAGCCCTCGGTCACCCGGAAGACACCGCCTGACAGGCCGACGTCCTCACCGAGCACGATCACGCTCGGATCGCGCTCCATCGATTCGTGCAGGGCGGCATTGATCGCCTCCGCCATCGTCATCGAGCGAGCCGGGCCACCGGCCGGCATCTCGTCTCGCTCTACAGACCAGATCTCGGCGGGGTCGAAATGCGTCGGCGGCTCGCCATGAGAGCGCTGCATTTCGTGGAGTTGGTCGACGACATGGGCCGGGATGCGATGAAAGCCGTGCCGGATGGCGTCATCACGCCCGGGGAGGGGCTGAGCTTCGATCTCGGTGATTGCCGCGGCGACCAGGTCCGAGGTCTCCATCGTCACCTTCTCCTCGACGGCCTCGTCCCACTCGCCCCGCCCTTCGAGAAAGCGACGGAGCCTTTCGATCGGGTCTCGTTGACGCCATGACTCCTCTTCCTCCCGGGATCGATACAGAGTCGGATCGTCGGCTGTGGCATGCGGGCCGTAGCGATAGGTCATGGCCTCGATCAAGGTCGGGCCCCCTCCGTCGCGGGCCCGCCGCACCGCCTCGGTGGTGGCCTGGTAGACGGCGATTGCGTCCATCCCGTCGACTCTGATCCCTTCGAAGCCATAGGCCCCTGCCTTTTGGGCGATGGTCTCGGAAGCGGTCTGCTTGTCGTAGGGCACCGAAATGGCATAGAGGTTGTTGGCGCAAATGAAAACTGTCGGTGTCTTCCAGACGCCTGCGAAGTTCATCCCCGAGTGGAAGTCGACCTCGGAGGTGGCGCCGTCCCCGAAGTAGACCGCGGTGACGGTCCTCTCACCCCTCAGCTTGGTCACATACGAATAGCCGACCGCATGTGGGAGCTGGGTGGCGATCGGCACCGCCACGATCCCGGTGCGGTATTTCTCCATGTCCCAACGGGCGTTGGGGAGCCCCTTCCAGTAGGCGAGCAGCACCTCGATCGGAAGCCCCCTGGTGACCTGGACGCCGTGCTCCCGATATGAGGGAAAGACGAAGTCGTCGGGGTCGAGGGCGAGGGCGGATCCGATCTGCACCGCTTCCTGGCCCTCGAGCATGGCGTACGTGCCGATCCGGCCCTGACGCTGTAGAGCGAGCATTCGCCGGTCCAGCTCACGGGCGAGGACCATGTTGCGATACATCCGTTGGTAGAGGTCAGGGTCGAGGCCGGGGTCCTCGCCGACGAATCGGCCCTGCTGATCGATCACCTGGAGTTCGGTGAAGGGGCTTTCGGTGTCCAATTCTGGCCAACCATACTTTCGGACCGCTGCCCACCACCCGCCACCCATTACCTTTCCCCCATGCCCAGGTTTCGGCCGGACGTAGCTGCTATCAGCCCCTATGTCCCGGGCCGATCGATCGAGGAGGTCGCCGCCGAGATCGGGATGAGGCCCGACGAGATCGTGAAGCTCGCCTCCAACGAGAGCCCGGATGGCCCGTTCCCGGGTGTGGTCGAGGCAGTCTCCAAGGCATTGGCCGAGTCGAACCGGTATCCCGACGACGACATGCGCGATCTCAGCGCCACGCTGTCGGCCCATCTATCGGTTCCGGCCGACCATCTCTGGTTCGGCAATGGGAGCGTCGGCCTCATCGGTCACATCGCAGTGGCGATGGGCGGTCCCGGCACGAGTGCTGTCTATGCCTGGCCGTCGTTCATCATGTACCGGATCGCCTCTCGTTGGGCCATGACCGAGATGATCGAGGTCCCGCTCGATGCGGCGCACACCCACGACCTCGACGCCATGAGAGACGCGATCCGTGCCGACACCACCGTCGTCTATCTGTGCAATCCAAACAACCCGACCGGGACCATCGTCTCGGCGAAGGCAATGGGTGGCTTCATCGACTCCCTACCCGAATCGGTGCTGGTCGTGATCGACGAGGCCTATCACGACTTCGTGACCGATGAGAGTTACGCCGAGCGCGATACCCGAGGCGCTTCGCCGGCCCAATGTCCTGGTCCTGCGGACCTTCTCCAAGATCTATGCCCTCGCCGCCCATCGGATCGGATATGGAGTAGGCCGGCCCGAGATGATCACCGAGCTGCGCAAGGCGCAGCCTCCGTTCACGGTCGCCCAGGTGGCCCAGGTGGCGGCGGCTGCGTCACTGCGGGACCAGGGTGAGCTGGAACGCAGGGCCAAGTCCAACGCGGCCGCACGGCAACAGGTCCTCAGGGCCCTGTCCGAGCGATCGCTTCCCCACACCCCAAGCCAGGCCAATTTCGTCTATTTCGAGCTGGGTATGGCCGGCGAAGAAGCCGCAGACCTCTTCACGCAGCGTGGTGTGATCGTCCGGGCGATGGGGGGACGATGGTTGAGGGTGACGATTGGGACCGATCACGAGAACCGGCGGTTTCTGGACGCCCTGGACGAGGTCGTCGCTGAGTCCGAGCCGTCGGCGCCATCTCGGGAATTGGGCCGTTAGAACCAGTAGTCAGCGGAGCCCGTAGCGACCAGAATGACCCTGGGGGAGGGCACTGGTCCCCCTTGGCAGGGAGAGGGTCCGGGCGGGATGGATTTACATCGAATTGGCCACGAGGCAGCGCGGTTGCTGCCGCTCGCCCAAGAGGTGCTCGAGCACTACCCGTTCCGGGTGAGGGAAGTCGAGCATCTAGCCACACACTCCAACGTGATGTACCGGGTAGTCACCTCGGACGGCTTCCAATGCGTGCTGAGGGTTGGCAGCCCTCAGGGGAACTCTCGGTCGAACCTCGACTACGAGGTTGCCTGGCTATCGGCGTTGAACAAGGACACCGATCTCGAGATCGTGGCGCCCATCAAGACCGGGTACGGGACCCTGATCGTCGACGCCAAGGAGCCCGATTCGGACAAGACGAGGCCATGTGTGCTGTTCAGCTGGGTTCCCGGAGCGCCCTTGGCGGACGGTGCCGGCAGCTTCGGATATCGGCTCCTCGGCCGGATCAGCGCGTCGCTCCAAGAGCACGGCCGTAACTGGCAGGTACCCAACCCCGACGGGATGCGACGCTGGGACCGGATCTTCTACTACGAGCCCGAGGACGACCCGGTCATCATCGACAGCCCGAGATTCGATCATCTCTTCGACTCATATCGCCGAAAGACGATCAGTCAGGCCTCGGAGTTGTCCGAGCAAGTGATCAAGGATGCTTGGGCCACCGACTTCCCCCACGTCGTGCATGGCGATCTTCATGAGTGGAATGTGCACCTCGTCCGTTCCCGGCTGCACGCCTTCGACTTCGAGGACGTGATGATCGCCACTCCCGGCCAGGACGTCTCGGTGTGCCTCTACTCGTCACGGGCGAGTGACCGGCGGAACGAGATCCGGGCGGCCTACCGTCAGGGATTCGAGGAGATCGCACCCTGGCCTATCGAGGACGAAGAGCAGCTGGATGGCTTTCACGCCGCCCGGCAGATCATGCTCATGAACTACGCGGCACGCACCCTTCCCATGGGCGAGGCCGAGGAGTATCTCACTCAGGTGACGCCGTGGCTTCGGCGTTACGTCGATCACTACGGCTGAGGCGATGAAGTTCGCCGACCGCCGCGAGGCGGGGGCGAGGCTCGGGCTCGAGGTGGCGGCACATCACCCGGATGCGCCACTCGTGACCGCGCTTCCCCGCGGGGGCGTTCCGGTCGGATTCGAGGTCGCCGGAGCCCTGAATTGTGAGATGGACGTCTTGGCGGTCCGAAAGGTCGGCGTGCCCTTTCACCCCGAGCTGGCCATGGGAGCCGTCGCCGAGGGGGACGTCGTGATCCGAAACCAGGAGATCATCGATGCAGTTGGGATCGACGAGGAGACGTTCCTGGCGCGAGCCGAGGCTGAGAAAACGGAGCTGGAGAGAAGACTCGCTCGCTATCGCGAGACGGTGCCGGCGATCGACCCCGGTGGCCGGACGGCGGTAGTTGTCGACGATGGGCTGGCCACCGGCTCGACTGCGCTCGCCGCCATCAGAGTCCTGCGGGCCAGAGAGGCGTTGGGAGTGTGGCTGGCCGTGCCCGTGGCCCCTGCTGATGCCGTCCCGATCATGGAGAAAGTCGCCGACAGGGTGATCGTGGTCGATCATCCGAAGAGGTTCATGGCGGTGGGGGCGTGGTATCGCGACTTCACCCCGACACCCGACGATCAAGTCGTCGAGCTGCTCCGCCAATCCCGGAACTAGCGTTGCACGTCCCCGATCCAGGAGTAGACCCGGCATGCCTTCATTGGAGAAGTTCTGCACGATCACGGCCGAGATGGGCAGGAAGATCATTGGAACGACGCCCACCGGCATGCGCATCGATTTCCCCTTCGAAGGCACCGCCACCGGCCCGCATTGGGAAGGAGAGCGTCCCGTCTCAGGCATCGACTACGTGACGGTTCGCTCGGACGGGAACATGGAGCTGGACATCCATGCCAGCGTGGGTGAGAAGCGGGAGACGGTCGCCTATCGGGGGAGCGGGGTCTCCATCGTCAATCCGGATCAATCAGCCGAGCCCAGGGAGCTCCTCACCTTCCAGACCGGGAACGAGGATCTGGCCTGGTTGAACAATGAGATCGGGGTCGCCTTTGGCAAAGGCGAGGCGGGGAAGCTGACCGTCGAGGTCTACCTGGTCAAACCGTCTTGATTGCCGGCCGAAGCGGCGGACCGGCGTCTGTTTGCCCGAGACTGCTGGCTCTGGAAAAGCATCGAGCCGGATCCTCGCTGAGGGTCGTCGAGGGCAAAGTCCGCCGCCAATCAGGGCTGCTGGTCGGCCGGAGCTTCCGCCGCGCGGCCAGATGATCAAACACGGAAGTTGGGTTTCCGTTTCTCGATGAAGGCCATCACTCCCTCCCGGTGCTCGGGGGTCTTGCCGAGACGGCCCTGTTCCGTCTGCTCGGCTGCCAGCGCTTCCTCGAGGCTGGCCCCGGCCGCCTCCCTGATGAGACGTCTGGTGGTCACGAGTGAATCGGGGACCAGATCTGCCAACTGCCCGGCCAGGGTCTTCGCCCGATCGATCAACACGTCGGCGGGCGCGACATCGACACAAAGCCCTAACTGACGGGCTTCCTCGGCATCGACCCGGCGGTTGGTCAAGGCGAGCTCTAGAGCCCGGGACACGCCCAGATGGTGCGAGAGCCACCATGTCGTTCCCGAATCCGGGGCTAGCCCGATCGCCGTGAACGCCGAGGTGAGAAAGGCACCCTCGGCCATGACGCGGAGGTCACAGGCAAGGGCGAAGCCAAGCCCGGCTCCGGCTGCCACGCCATTGATGGCACCGATCACGGGCACCCTGCAATCGAGGATCGAGTGAAGGGCAGGATGGAACACGTCCACGAGAAGACGGGCAAGGTCGGGCCCGTCGCCGCTCTCGTAGTCGGGCAACAGGTCGTTGAGGTCGGCTCCCGAGCAGAAGGCCTTACCCGCCCCGGTCAGGATCGCCGCCCTCGCCTCCCCTCCGGCCCGTGCCATCGCGTCGATCAGGCCCTCGCCGAGCGATGCCTCGATGGCGTTGAAACGATCGGGACGGTCGAGGGTGACTATGGCCACATCGTCCTCGAGGACGTAGTCGACGCTCATGCTCCTCCTCACCGGCGAAGGCTAACTGCCCGGGAAAGCCAAGCAATGCTGGGTTTTTCGCCTATGGTTACTCGGAACGTCACCAAACACAGGGTGCCGAACGTCGACCCACAAGGAGGGGCCGTGAACAAATCCGAGATGGCGGACAAGCTCGCCGACAGGGCGGACATCTCCAAAGGCAAGGCCGCGGAGATCATCGACCACATCTTCTCGACGAAGTCAGGCGAGGGCATCATCGCCGTGGAGCTCGATGCGGGCCGCAAAGTGAATATCACCGGGTTTGGCAATTTCGCCACCAAGCAGCGCTCTGCACGTCAGGGCCGCAACCCGGCCACCGGGGAGACCATCACGATCGCAGCGAAGAGATATGCCCATTTCTCCGCTTCAAAGGGCCTGAAGGACCGAGTCGCCGAGTAAGCGCCCTCCAACCGGGATTTGATGGGCCCCGTCGATTGACGGGGCCCATTACTTTTTGCCCGGCATGATTCTCGATCATTGGCGACCTCCGGTCGCGATTGCCCACCGCGGTAGCCGTCTTCTCTGGCCCGAAAACACAATGGAGGCCTTCTCAGGCGCTGTTTCCCTCGGCTATCGCCACCTCGAAACCGATCTGCGCCTCACCCGAGACGGGGTGCTCGTCTGTTTCCACGACCCCACTTTGGACCGCACCACGAACGGCTCCGGGCCGGTGAGCGACCTCACTTTCGAGGACTTGTCGGGGTTGGATGCAGGGCATCGTCATTTCGGCGTCGAAGGGCCTGCGTTCAGAGGGAGGAAGATCCGGGTCCCGACCCTCGAAGAAGCCATCGTTGCTTTTCCCGAGGTGTCGTTTGTCGTCGATCTGAAGTCCGAGGGGCTGGCCGAGCCACTCAACGACCTGATCGAACGCCTCGATGCGCATGACCGGCTGATCGTCGGCTCGTTCTCCGACCACAGACTCGAGGAGTTCCGGATGGTGTCCCGGGGGCGGGTCGCCACCTCCACGGGGTCCGCTGAGGCTCGATCCTGGCTCCTTGCCTCGCGGGTGGGCCGGGGAGTCCTCTCCGACGCTGTGGCCCTTCAGCTACCCCGCCATTCCCGAGGGCTGCGTGTGGTTGACCGGAAATTGATGGAGGCGGCGCATGCCCGGGGTCTCCAGGTTCACGTGTGGACCATCAACACACTTGCCGAAATGGGCGAGCTCCTCGATCTCGGCGTCGACGGCATCATCACTGACCGGCCCGACCTCCTCAAGCAATTGCTCGAAGAACGGGGTGAGTGGAAATGACCTCCAGCGAGGAGCTCACACGCTGACGGGTAGCATCGGGCACCGATGATCAGGTTCGCCGCCCTACTCCTTTTCGCGGTCGACCTTGGGTCGGGTTTCGGCACCGCAACGGCGTCAGTCGTCTCGGCGACCGACGAGTCGGTGATCCTGGAACTGGGTGTCGAAGTGGACGAGTCGGCGGACTCGGTCGTGGCCCATCTCGCGCTTCCCGACGAGGACACCATCACCATCCCGATGTTGCCCCGCGACGATGGAACGTTCGGTGTCACCACCGAGGTCAAACCGGCCAACTACCTCGTCGTCTTCGAGGCCATTGGTGACCCCGGTGCCGAGTCAGACCCGGTGTCGCTCACCGATCTGGGCGCCGATCTCAGCTCGACGCCCGGGACCACCGACCCCACCGAGGACGAGGAGTCGAGCTCGGGGACACAACAATGGCTCTGGCTCGGCGTTGCCCTCGGAGCGGCTTCTTTGTCCGCTCTTGCGTTCTGGGTCCTGGGTGGTCGGGATGAGCGGGAGCCGGACACGGTGTCCGATGAGGTCGCGGAATCAGACGAGCTCGAGCCCGACCACTCCGAGCCCGATCACCCCGAGCCGGATCAGCTCGAGCCGGATCAGCTCGAGCCGGACCACTCCGAGCCGGATCAACCCGAGACGGATCGATCCGACACGGCTCCGCCTGGAGAGGAGTCAAACCAGGTCTCTTGAAGTGGGAAGATGATCCGGACCGCCGAGCCAGGAGATGCGACCGGTGTCGCCCGTGTCCATGTGGCCAGTTGGCAGACGGCCTATCCCGGTTTGATCGACCAGGGTTTTCTCGACGCCTTGGACGTCGAGGGCCGAACCGAGAGCTGGAATCGGATACTCCGCCAGACGAGGGGCCGGGTCTTGGTGTCCGAACAGGATGGGGTGATCGTGGGTTTCTGTGCAGTTGGCCCGGCGACCGACGACGACTGGGGCGAGGTGTATGCCATCTACCTGGATCCTGACCAGTGGGGCCGTGGCCTGGGCCGCGACCTCCTCGCGGAGAGCGAGCAGGCTTTGATCGACGATGGTTACTGGAGGGGGCTGCTCTGGGTGCTCGACCGGAATGCCCGCGCTCGCGCCTTCTACGAGCGGCAGGGATGGACGCTGGGGAAGCCGATACGGATAGAGACCATCGGCGGCACCGACGTCAATGAGGTTCGCTACGAGAAGTCTCTAGCGCTGACTTGACCAACTCGATGTCGCCGGGGAGCGTGACTTTCACGTTCTCGGGGTCTCCGGGCACGGCGGCGATCTCCATCTGGCCGAAGGCGCGCGCGATCTCGGCAGTGTCCAGCGCCTGGTAACCAGCACGGGCAGCGGCCGCATACGCCGCGAGCAACGCCTGCCCCCGGAAGACCTGAGGAGTCTGTGCGACCATTGCGTCTTCCACGACCGACAAATCCGACTTGTGAACCAGGGGTCCGGCCGGCCCCACCACCGGAATCGCCCCGCCGACCAGTGCAGCGGTCTCGAAGAGAATCTCGATCAGGGAGCCAGAAACCAGAGGCCGTGCCCCGTCGTGGATCCCGATCAGACCGGGCGGTTCCCCCAGTGCATGGAGCCCGGCCATCTCCGAGGCGGTCCGGCTTGGCCCGCCCGCGACCAGGTCGGCGCCCAAATTCAGCTCCGTGAGGAGGGGCATCTGGTCGGGGCGGCAGACGAGGATGCAGCGGTCGACGTGCTCCATCACCGCGTCGACTGCGTGAGCGACGATCGGCCGGCCGGCCACCGACAGCATCATCTTGTCCTCACCGAATCTGACGCTGCTTCCCGCAGCGACGACGACCATGGCTCGATCGGTCACAGGTCGAGGGTACTTTTGTCGGGTGATCGACCCAGGAGCCGTGTTGCGGATGGCATCGGGCTCCTCAGTGTTGATGGTGGACCTCGTCGGACGGCCCCTGGAAACCGACGGGCTGCCCGAGGATCTGCCGGTCCCCGGCCTTTTGGTCCGTGCCCTGACCGAGGCGGTGAAGCGGGTGGAAGCGGGGCGGCTGTTAGATGATCTCGACCGCGACGCGATGTGGGCCATCGAGGGATTCATCCTCGACAAGGACGTGCTCGAGGGCCTTCCCAACGGTGTCTACTCGAGCGAGCAGTTCATCGAGGTCGTGGTCGAAGCGGGCTTCACCTGGAGGTCAGCCCCCTTGTAGAGCGTTTCCCCGCCGGATACGTTCGGAGAGATGGTGGGGATGGGGAGATCTCCAGGCAAGTTCGGCGTTCTCGCGGTGGCATCGCCCGAGCCAGTCCTTTCGCTCCTTTCCGCCCTGGGCCTCGCCCAGGCGGCGGGCAGCGCTCTGGTGGTCGACATGTGTCGAGACCTGGCACTCCAGAGCGGCCGTACCCTCTCGGATCTGGCCGCGGAGGGCCCAACTCTCGCCGAATTGAGCCCGGGTCGGGCAGGAGTCGCCCTTCTCTCGTCCGGGCCGATCGGTCATCTCGAGGCCCGATCGATCATTCACGGCCTTGCCGAGGGTTGGCCGGCCGTAGTCGTCCGGTGCCCTCTTGGTTTGTGGGACGGTCCCACCGTCCCGGTCAGACCGCTCCTCCCTGGTCTGCTCCGGCCCGTCGAGCAAACCCCGGCCGTGTGGCAGCCGGTGGGAGCGGGAGCGAAGCCGGCCGGACCCGGTCCCGTCCTTCCCCGACTCAGATCGTCCCTGGTGCGGCGAATGCTTGCGGGAAGGTCTGCGGGCAAGACCCGCTGGGTACGCGCCTGGGAGCGCATCTGGGAGATGCCATGGGGGTGATCGAGCGGGTCATCAGCGACATTGCGGCCGGCCCAGTACCGCTGCGGCGCTCCGAGGTCGCCTCCGAGGCCGAGCGCCTGTTGTCGATCGCCTCGCCCCGTCACTCCGGATCGTGGGCCAGTGGCATCGCCGACCGGGTGCTCGGCTTGGGCCCGCTCGAGCCGCTGCTCGCCGACCCATTGGTGACCGACATCCTGGTCAACGGGCCGGATGACATCTGGGTCGACCGTGGTGGCGCCCTCTCCCGGGTCGAAGCGCGTTTTGCCGGCGATGGAGATCTCTACGCCGTCGTCGAGCGGGTGATCGCGCCTCTTGGCCTCAGAGTGGATCGTGCCTCGCCGATGGTGGACGGACGCCTGAGTGATGGCAGCCGGATCCACGTGGTCGTGCCGCCTGCTGCGGTCGACCACCCGACCATCGCAATCCGTCGGTTCACTCAGGCTGTGAGCTCCCTGGATGAGCTCGTGTCAGTGGGTACGGCGTCGCAGGAGCAGGTCCGGACCCTGACCGAAGCAGTGGTGGACAGAAAGACGGTGCTCGTCTCCGGCGGAACCGGAACGGGAAAGACGACCCTCCTCAACCTCCTTGCCGGCCTCATTCCACTCGACGAGAGGGTGGTGACCATCGAGGATGCTGCCGAGCTCAGCATCCCCGGCCACCGAGTGCGGCTCGAGGCTCATCCACCCAACGCCGAGGGCATCGGGGAGATCACCATTCGCCAGCTCCTCCGCTCGGCTCTCCGCCTCCGGCCCGATCGGCTGATCGTCGGCGAGGTGCGGGGAGCGGAAGCACTCGATTTGATTTGGGCCTTGAACACCGGTCATCGGGGCTCGATGTCGACCATCCATGCCAACAGTCCGCAGGAGGCCCTGTGGAGGCTGGAGACGCTCGCCCTGTCCGCCGGCGATACCTCTGAGCTCGCAGTCAGGCGGCAACTGCATGCTGCGATCGACATCGTGGTCCAGATGGACCGAGACCAGGGCACTCGCCTCATCTCACAGATGTCGGTAGTCGTCGATGAGGGCGTCGAGGGTGGGCTGTGACCTGGGTGCTCGTCGCATTCGGCGTGGCTGCGGGAATCGAGTGGCGCCGTCTCCTCATCCTCGCTCTGACACTCATCGCCCCAGTACCGATGATCAGCGTCATCGCCCTGCATTGGTGGCGGGCCCGCCCTGGTCTTTCGATGCGGGCGGTGAGGTTCTGTGAAGCGGTCTCGACCGAGCTCCGCGCCGGGGCAACGTTGCGGGCGTCGCTGGAGCGAGCTGGGGTATCGGTGGAGGCGTCCGAGATCGTCACCAGGTGCCGGGAGGGAGCGTCCATGGCGGAGATAGCCCTCGCGGCCGGCGCTGAGTTCGGTGAGATAGGCCCGGAGCTCAAAGCTCTCTTGGCCCGTGCCGACGACTTGGGTGTGTCCCCGGCAGCGCTCTTCGATGAGATCGGAGGGCTGGCGATCGCCCAAGTGGAACTGGCTCACGAGGTTTCGATCGCCTCAGCCCCGGCGAGAGCGACCGGCGCAGTCCTCCTCATCGCACCCGTCGTCGCGATCGCGTGGGCTCTGAGGCGGGGCGGTCTCGAGCCTTTTGTCCGACAGCCCACGCAGAGAGCGGCTGTGATGCTCGGGCTGGCCCTGGTCGGAGCAGGCCTCTGCGTCTCCATCGTCATCCTGCGGAGAGCCAGATGAGCGCATTGATCGCGGGCTCGATCGGGCTGGTCGTGGCCGGGCCGATGGGCGCCTTCCTTGCCGCCTCGTTCTACGGCGGCTGGCGCCTCCGTCACAGATTCCGCCGGCCGCCTTCCCACCTCCGCTCGATCCTGATCGTCCTACTCATCGAGCTTCGTTCGGGACGATCAGTCCTCGGGGCGCTGCAAACCGCTGCGACCGCGTTCCCGGGTGATCACGAACTGGTTCGCGCGGCCCGCGTGGCCACCATCTCCGGCCTCACTCAGGCAGCCCTCCTCATGAGCGGCGATGTGAAGAGTGTCCTCTCGCAGCTGGCCCGGGCCCAGCGATCCGGTGCAGCGGTTGGTGAGACCGTCCGGTCGATGATCGAGGCGGATATCGCGGCCGAGAAGGCGAGACGGGTGGCCCGATCACGCGCACTGCCGGTGCGTTTGATGCTTCCGATCACCCTGCTGCTGCTTCCCGGTCTCGTCCTGCTCCTCTACGCACCATCGCTGCTCAAGCTCTTCGAGGAGCTCTCGGGGCCCCTGCTATGAGATTCACATGGTCGTGAGATCCGCACTTCTCCCCGCACCGGTCGGCAACCGGATGAGAAGGAGAGGAAATGGCACGGATATTCGCCTGGTTGGCGAGCCGCGACGAGCGCGGACAGGGGACGGTTGAGTACTTCCTGGTGATCCTGGCGGCCACTGCGTTGGCAGTGATCGCTCTGAAATGGCTGCAGTCGGGTAGCGGCGGCGGTCTCCTGGGAAGCCTGTTTGGAAAGGTGATCGATTGGGTGGCGGGGCGATTCTGAGTGAGGAGCGCGGTTCGGCGACCGTGGAACTATTCCTCGTCCTTCCCATTGCCATCCTCGTCGTTGTGGCTTCGATCCAGTTGATCGGAGTCGCCAGAGCCCGGATCGAGCTGCAAGGGGCGGTCCGGGAAGGGGCCCGGGTGGCAGCGACGACGCCTGATCCGGCCAAGGCTGTCGAGGCGGTGCTGGCCTCGTTGACACCAGCGATGCGTGACCACGCCCGGGTCTCCGTGGAGAGACCATCCCGGGTCGGGGCGGTCGCGACCGTGACAGTGTCGATGCGTCACGCCTTGGGCCAGCCGTTCCCGTCCAGTATTGGCGTCGACCTGTCGGCGAGAGCGACGATGCGAACCGAGAGATGACGGGCGAGCGGGGCGCCATGACGATCTTGATGATCGCCCTCTGCGCCCTGGTCGCCACCATCGGGGTCGCCACCGCAGCTCTCGGCGTCTTGTTCGATGCCCGAGAGCAGGCTGCCACGGCCGCCGAGGCGGCCGCGTTGGCCGCCGCAGTCGCCACCTACCCACCGACAGGGTCGGATGAGCCCGAGGGCATGGCCGCCGATTTCGCTTCGCGCAATGGGGCACGTCTCGTCAGTTGCGTGTGTCCGATCGATCGGACACTCAGGCCACGGGTTGTGGCGGTCACGGTTGCTCTCGAGGCGAACATCCCGATGTTCGGCGAGGTGCTGGTCGGTCGCACAGCCAGGGCGGAGTTCGAGCCACGAGTGTGGCTGGGGAGATGAGTCATCAGATCGAGTTAGCGTCCGTTCTGCCATGACCGACGACAACCGAGAACTGTTGACTCGATTCATCGAGACGCTGGAGAACCGCGATTGGGGGTCATGGGCCGACCTCCTGGATCCCGATGTCGTCTACGAGGTCCCCCAGACCAGGGAGCGGATCAGGGGCCGGGAGCGGTATCTCCATTTCAATCAGGAATATCCCGGGGACTGGCATCTCCATCTGCGGGTGGCCATCGCTGATGACGTCAATGGCGTCGTCTGGTTCGGCTGGGAGCTCGATGGGGCCGATCCTGCCGACGGTATGGCTTTCTTCACGTTCTCCGACGGGCTGATCGATTCCGTCACGGACTTCTGGCCCGAGCCGTACGAGCCGCCGCCCGGCCGTGAACACCTGGTAGAGCGCTACTGAGCTATGGCCGCGGGAGCGACGAGGGCCACCGGCGCCCTGGACGAGGCGGGCGCGGTCTATCAGGCCCACAGGTTTGCAGTGGCGGAGAAGGTTGGGCAGGGGTATGGAGAGGCCGTGGCAGCGGCGATCGGGATGGACCCCGCCCGAGTGTTCAAGACCCTCGTGGCCGAACTCGACGGCGAGCCAGTAGTTGCGGTGATCCCGGTCGACCGGCGACTGTCGACAAAAAACCTGGCCCGGGCTCTGGGCGGCAAACACTGCTCACTGGCATCAACAGCGGTGGCCGAACGCGAGACCGGTTACGTCATCGGTGGGATAAGCCCGTTCGGTCAACGCAAACGGCACCGGCTGATCCTCGATTCCTCGGCCGTCAATCATCAGACCGTCGCCGTTTCCGGTGGGATGAGAGGCCTGCAGTTGGAGGTGTCTCCGCGGACAATTCTCGAGCTGACCGGCGGGGCTCTGGCTCCCCTGGTTGACGACCCAGGTCAGGAATAGGCTCCGACGAATGGCCACCCGTCTTGAGGTACTCCGCATGCTTGCCGAGTTGGCCAAGCTCACTGCGCTGGACGAGGGGAGCCCACAGGCATTCCGGGTGCGGGCCTATGAGACTGCTCTCCACGGCATCGAGGGATTTGAGGGCGAGCTGACCGGTCTCAGCAAGAAGGAGTTGACTGAGATCAAGGGGGTGGGGGGCTCCACTGCCGACAAGATCCTCGAGTTCATGAGCACCGGCTCGGTGGCCAAGCTCGACTCTCTTCGAGAGAAGTACCCACCTGCCTTTGTGGAGCTCACCAAGATCCCCGGACTCGGCCCGAAGACCCTCAAACTCATCCGTGCCGAGCTTGGTGTCGAGGACGTCGATGGGCTTCGTGGAGCCATCGCTGCGGAGCAGTTGCGGGAGCTGCCCGGTCTGGGCAAAACGTCCGAGGAGAAGATCGCCAAGTCGATCGAGCGTCTCGGTCTGCACGGCAAGGACCGGCGGACAGCGCTGGTGGAGGCTCTCCCGCTCGCCCGGTCGCTGGCGGCACGAATCGCGGACCTCGAATCGGTGGTGAAGGCCGAACCATGTGGCTCCATCCGTCGTTTCTCGGACACTGTGGGGGACATCGACATCGTGGTCGCCACCACCGATGCTGCGGCTGTCTCCGCATTCGTCGCCGGCCTGCCAGAGGCAGCGGAGATGATCGGCTCCGGTGGCACCAAGACCTCGTTCCTGACCCGTGAGGGGATGCAGGTCGACGTTCGCACGGTCGAGCCTGACCAGCTGGGCTCGGCGCTTCTCTACTTCACCGGGTCCAAGGCTCACAACATCGCCCTGCGGCAACGGGCCATCGACCGTGACTGGCTGCTCAGCGAGTACGGGCTATTCGAGGACAAGAAAGTGATCGTCTCGGCGACGGAGGATGAGATCTACAAAGCGCTGGACATGGACCCGGTGCCGCCGCCGCTCCGGGAGGGAACGGGTGAGGTGGAGGCGGCTGCAAATCGCGCATTGCCCGCGCTCATCGAGCTGTCCCAGATCCGGGGTGACCTCCACTATCACTCCGACCGCTCCGGCGACGGTAGGTCGAGTCTCGAGGACATGATCGAGGCAGCGCTGTCCCGTGGATATGAGTACGTCGCCTTCACCGACCACGGGGAGGACCTGTCGATCAACGGATCGTCCCAGGAGGTCATGCTCGAGCACCGCGACCAGATTCGTCAGCTCCAGGACAAGTACCAAGACATCCGACTCCTCTTCGGCTGTGAGCTCAACATCGGCCCCGACGGCGACCTCGACTACGACGCCGACTTCCGGCTCGAATTCGACTATTGCGTTGCCTCCATCCATTCCCACTTCGATCTGTCCCAGGATCGGCAGACGGCGAGAATTCTCGGTGCTCTCCACGACCCGTCGGTCAACGCCATTGGCCATCTCAGCGGGCGCTATGTGGGTCGGCGACCGGGGGTGGAGCTCGACATCGATGTTGTCCTCGAGGCACTCGAAGTGACCGGGGTGGCCCTCGAGATAAACGGGGCACTCGATCGGCTCGATGCCACCTCCGAGGTCGTCCGCCGGGCAATGGCTCGCGATGTCGACTTCGCCATCGACACCGATTCCCATCACACCAGCGATCTGGTCCGGATGGGATACGGGGTCAGCTATGCCCAGAGGGGGTGGGTGACAACCGACCGCGTGGTCAACGCCAAGCCGTTGGACGAGTTCATGGCGTGGGTGTCTCGGCGACGTTGACCGGGTAGCTTTCGGGCATGGCCAAGCAATACCAGGCGCCCCAGAACCTCAACCGGCTCATGTCTTGGATGGCCAGGAGGGGGATGGGCAAGACCCAGCTGCTGAGCACCACCGGGCGGAAGAGCGGCCAGAAGCGCGACGTGCCGGTCAGCCCTATCGAGATCGACGGGTCCGAATACGTCGTGTCGCCGTACGGTGAGGTCTCGTGGGTGCGCAACGTGCGGGCCGATCCGACCGCGACGCTGCGCCATGGGCCTAAGGAGAGACGGGTTCGTCTGGAGGAGACCCCTGCAGCGGAGGCAGCGCCGGTCGTGGCCGCCTATTACGAGCGGGAGAGCTACGCCCGCCAATACATGGACGTCCCCGCGAGCCCGACCGTCGATGATTTCGCAGCCAGGGCATCGATGTTCCCGGTGTTCAAGGTGGGTACCACCGACTGATCAGCGGCGATCCTTGTATTTCGCCTCGAGGTTCAGGAAGCTGTGGTCCTTGGCGACGACCTCTAAGGAGACCGATCAGGTGGCCACCTACGTCCTCGACACCTGTGTACTGCTCGCCGACCCCCAATCTCCTCTCCGATTCGATGAACACGACGTTGTGCTGCCGCTCGTAGTGGTGGAGGAGCTGGACCGGAAGAAGACCCGTATGGACGAGGTCGGGAGCAACGCGAGGGCGGCGATCCGCCTCCTCGAGGAGCTCGGTGCATCGCGCTCTGGTGGCTTGCGGGACGCGGTGGGACTTCCCGGCGGAGGCACACTGAGGATCGAGCTGAACGGCGTCGTGTCCGAGCGGCTCCCGGCGGTGCTCGACCCGCTGACCCCGGATCATCGGATCCTCGCCACCTGCCTCAACCTTCACGAGCGCTCGCCGGCGGTCCTGGTCACCAAAGACGCCTCGCTCCGCATCAAGGGCGCCCAGCTCGGCGTCCCGGTTCAGGACTATCGAGCCGACACCGTGCCGGTCGAGCAGCTCCAATCCGGGCTCGTCGAGCACGCCACCGACGGGGAGACCATCGACCGGTTGTTCGACGAGGGGAAGATCACCCTCGACCACGCCGAGGCAATGGTGAACCAATTCGTCCTGCTCCGCTCCGGGGCCTCCCGATCAGCCCTGGCCCGGGTCATCCAGTCGGAGCCGACCGTCGTGATCGAGAGGGTCCCGACCCATGTCCGCGCCTTCGGGGTCGAGCCCAAGAACGTGCGTCAGACGGTTGCCCTGCACCAACTGCTGGATCCCGACATCCCGGCTGTGTCGCTCATGGGCATGGCCGGCACCGGGAAGACATTCCTCGCCCTTGCCGCAGCGCTGGAACAGGTGTTGGAGCTGGGCCGCTACCGGAGGGTGTCGGTGTACCGGCCCCTGGTCGCGGTCGGCCGACAAGAGGTCGGCTACCTGCCGGGAGACCTCAACGAGAAGCTCGCTCCGTGGATGGCGGCGGTGCACGACAACCTCTTCGCCCTGTTCTCCGATGCCGGAGTGGACGGGGCCAAACACGCGATCGAGGAGTTGGTCGACCGGGGTGATCTGGAGATGGCGGCGGTCACCTACCTCCGCGGCCGCTCCATCACCGGCGAGTTCGTCATCATCGACGAGGCGCAGAACCTCGAGTTGCCCACCCTCAAGGTCATCCTGACCCGGATGTCCCGTGACTCGAAGGTCGTCTTCTGTGGTGACCTGACCCAGGTCGACAATCCCTACATCTCGCCGTTCGGGGGGATGGCCGCCCTGATCGAGAAGTTCAAGGGGTCGTCACTCTTCGGACACGTCACCCTGGAGAAGACGGTGCGGTCCCCACTGGCCGAGATGGCCGCAACTGTTCTGTAGCCGTTTCCTCCCCCAGGAGCGGAGCGACGTTGGGGGAGGTGGCCCGAAGGGCCGGAGGGGGATTGGCCGAAGGGCGAATTCGGCCGGCAATCAAGTTGACTCGAGCCTTTCCCGGCCTCGCCGCGAGCAGCTCGGCGGCCCGCTCGATCGTGATCGATTCCGGGGAGTCCCCTTGACGAAGTGAGGCGTTCACCTCGCCGTCGGTGACATAGGGCCCGTAGCGCCCATTCCGAACCGTCACCGGCTTGCCACTCACCGGGTCGGGTCCGAGCTCTTTCAACGGTCCTGCTGCACGCTGGCCCCTTCGCCGGGGAGGCTCGGCGAGGAGCTTCAGCGCCTCGTCCACGGTGAGGGTGAACAGCTGGTCCTCACTCTCGAGACTGCGGCGGTCGGTGCCGCGCTGGATGTAAGGGCCGTATCGCCCGTTGAGGGCAACGATGTCGATGCCTTCCGGGTCAGCGCCAACGGTCCTGGGCAAGGAGAGCAGGCGGAGGGCGGTGTCCAGAGACAGCTCGTCGAGGATCATCGACTTGAACAACGACGCCCTCCTCGGTTTCTCCTTGCTGCCCTCCTCGACTTCGCCGAGCTGGATATAGGGGCCGAATCGGCCGGTCTTCCCATAAACGGTTTGCCCCGATTCGGGATCGGTCCCGAAGATCTTGTCGCCGGCGTTCTGGTGCAGGACCAGCTCGGTCGCCTTCTCCACCGTGAGTTCGTCCGGCGGCAGGTCATCCGGTATCGATGCCCTCTCCTCGCCGATCTCCACATACGGGCCGTATCGGCCGATCCTGGCGATCACGTCGTTACCGGCCTCGTCCACACCTATGGGAATCGAGCCGACCGCCCGTGGATCGATCTCGTCCAGGCGGGTGGCGACTTTGTGCTTGAGCCCCTCGTCACCGAAATAGAAATGGGTGAGCCAAGGGACGGACTCCTCCTCGCCGGCGGCGATGCGGTCGAGGTCGTCCTCCATCGCTGCCGTGAAGCTGTAGTCGACCAATTGAGGGAAATGCTGCTCGAGCAGACCCACCACACCGAAGGCAACGAAGGTTGGCACCAAGGCCGCGCCCTTCTTCCACACGTAGCCGCGATCCTGGATGGTGGTCATGATCGATGCGTAGGTAGATGGACGCCCCACCCCGAGCTCCTCGAGACGTTGCACTAAGGAGGCCTCGGTGTACCGAGCGGGTGGCCGGGTCTCGTGCCCGGTCGGTTCGAGACGCTGCACTGCCAGGGCGTCTCCCTGTGCCAGCGGAGGGAGCACCCTCTCGGTGTCGTCGGCATCGGTCTCGGGATCATCCGATCCCTGGACGTAGGCCCTGAGGAACCCGGGAAAGGTGATGGTCCGGCCGCTGGTGCTGAACACCGCCTGACGCCCGTCGGCCGCCTCGGCCCCAAGACGCGCCGAGACGGTGACGCCGACTGCGTCAGCCATCTGAGAGGCGATGGTTCGCTTCCAGATCAGGTCGTAGAGGCGGGCTTCGTCGGGCCCGACGAGAGTCGCCACCTGCTCAGGCGTCTGGAAGTGGTCGTCTCCAGCAGGGCGAATCGCCTCATGGGCCTCCTGCGCTCCCTTTACCTTGGAGGCGTAGGTGCGGGGCTTGGGAGAGAGGTACTCCTGGCCATAGAGCTTGGCTATCTGAGAGCGTGCCGAGGCGACCGCTGATTCGGCCAGCGAGGTGGAGTCGGTCCGCATGTACGTGATGTAGCCGTTCTCGTAGAGACGCTGAGCCACGGACATCGTGCGCGACGACGAGAAACGCAACTTCCTGCCCGCATCCTGCTGCAGAGTCGAAGTACGGAACGGAGGATACGGAGAGCGTCGGTAGGGCTTCTCCTCGACCGACTGGACTTCGAATCGGGAGTCGAGGAGGTCCTCTGCGAGCTTCGTCGCCTGGGCCTGGTCGAGTACCAGCGTCCCGGCTTTGGGCATGCCGTCGGCTCCGAAGTCCTTGCCTGTGGCGACCCGGGCCTGGTCGACCTGGAGGAGGGTCGCCTCGAAGATCTTGTCGAGGTCGTCTTCTGGAGCGAACGTACCCTCGAGGCTCCAGTAACCCGCCGACCGGAAGGCCATGCGCTCTCGTTCTCGTTCCACCACGATGCGCACCGCCACACTTTGCACCCGCCCCGCCGAGAGGCCTTGTTGGACCTTCCGCCACAAGACAGGCGACACCTCGTAGCCGTACAGGCGGTCGAGAATCCGGCGGGCCTCCTGGGCCTGGACGAGACGGAGGTCCAGATCGCGAGGATTGGCGAAGGCCTCCTCGATGGCGTGCTGGGTGATCTCGTGAAACACCATGCGGTGGACGGGAACCTTGGGCTTGAGGGCTTCGGTGAGATGCCAGGCGATCGACTCACCTTCACGGTCCTCATCAGTGGCCAGGTAGAGCTGCTCGACTCCGGCCAGCATCTGCTTCAGCTTCTTGACCCGGTCCTTTCTCTCCTTGGGCACCACGTAGAGCGGTTGGAAATCCTCGTCTACGTTGACTCCGAGGCGTGCCCAGCCCTCGCCTTTGACGCTCGCCGGTATCTCCGCGGCCGAGCGCGGCAGGTCGCGGATGTGCCCCATCGAAGACTCGACGGCCACGTCCGGTCCGAGGAATCCGGAGATGGTTCGGGCCTTCGTGGGGGACTCGACGATGACGAGGCTCTTAGGCATGGGTGGTGAGAGTTGACTTCATCTGACTGTCCGATGTCAATACGACTCGTGTCTCTGGTGACCGTTACCGTCACTCTGAGTGACAGGGAAACGGCCCGGTAACCACCGATATATTGCGCTCGAAGGCGGCGATGGCAGCGGCAAGACCACGTTGTCGGCCGCACTTGCCGCTCGCCTGCGCTCTTCCGGCGACGAGGTGGTCGAGGTGAGGGAGCCCGGCGGGACCGTCCTCGGGGAGACGGTGCGAGCCCTGGTTCTCGACTCAGAGCACGTGGATCGGTGGGCCGAGGTGTTCCTCTTCGCGGCCCAACGGGCCCAGTTGGTAAGTGAAGTCGTGGCGCCGGCGCTGGAACGGGGGGCCTGGGTCATCAGCGACCGCACCTATTACTCGTCGATTGCCTACCAGGGCCGCGCTCGAGGCCTCGGTGAGGAGCGTGTCCGCCAGATCAACGAGATCGGGCTCGATGGCGTTGAGCCGGGCCGGGTGTTCGTGATCGAAGTCGATCCTGGCACCGCACTGGGTCGTCAAGACCGTCCCGATCGAATCGGCAGCGAGAGTCTGGAATTCCAGGAGTCGGTGAGAGCCGCCTATCAGGACCTCGCCGTCGCCGAGCCGGAGCGTGTGACCCTCCTCGATGGGTCGAAGCCGATCGATGCCCTGGTGGATCGGGTCATGGAGGTCCTCGACTGATGGGCGATTCCTTCGATGGCGTGATCGGGCACGAGAAGGTGGTCGAGTTGCTGCGTCGGGAGGTCGCCGCCCCGGCTCAGGCATATCTGTTCACCGGCCCGGATTCGGTGGGGAAGGGGACGCTCGCCTCCAGATTCGCCGCTTCGTTGCTCTGCCAGTCAGGCGGTGACCATGAGGTCGAGTGCCGGTCCTGCCGTCTCGTCCGCGCCGGGGTTCATCCCGACGTCGCCATCGTCGAGCCGGAGGGGGCTACCAGTCTCGGCGTCGACCAGGCCCGGGAGGTGGTGACCAGGGCCTCGCTCCGCCCGGTCGAATCTGACCGATCCGTGTTTCTCTTCCCGGAAGCGGGCTCTATGACCGAGCAGGCGGCCAACGCGCTCCTCAAGACTCTCGAAGAGCCGACCGCATCAGTCGTCTTCCTCCTGGTGGCAGAATCGGAGGACGACTTCCCGGCGACCGTGGCCTCGAGGTGCAGGACTATCCATGTGGGCCGGGTGCCCCAAGCCACGATGGTGGCTGCACTCGAGGCGCGGGGCATGGACCACGCCTCAGCCGAAGGTGTGGCAGTGGTGTCGGGAGGACGACCTGGTCTGGCCCTTGCGTTGATGGATCGCCCGGAGGTGTCCCGCTTCCGGGACCTCTGGCTGGCCATCCCCGGTCAGGTGACACCTCACCCTGGTGACGGCCAGCGTCTTGCCTCCGGCGTCCTTGCCGAGATCGCCCCGTTGGTCGACCAGTCCGTGGCCGAGGGAATGTCAAAGGAGCGTGAGCAGCGGGCACGACGGCGGGCAGAGCAGTCGCTCCTGGTCAATGGGCTGGAGATCCTGGCCTCTTGGTACACCGACTCTGCCTCGCTCCAGATGGGAGGGCCGGTGCGCAACAGCGATCTGCCCTTGGCGTCGTTCACCGATGTCAGCCCGCGTCGGGCAGTGGCCTCGGCAGAGAAGATCCTCGATGCGGTGGTCGATATCCAGGCCAATCTGCGCCGGGAGCTGGTGCTCACCAACCTCTTCGCAGGTCTCGGCTCTGAGAACTGATTTCTGTCCCTCGGTCCCGATACCTTCGACATCGAGGGTGTCGATGGGGAAGACCAACGCCAAAGGGGAGATCGGCGAGGCCATGATCCTGGCCGATCTGCAGCGTCAGGGCCATGGCATTGCCATCCCTTTCGGTCATGATCTCCCTTTCGATCTGATCGTGGTCCGCAAGGAAGACGGCGCCCTGGAGAAGGTGCAGTGCAAGTACACGACGTCGAATGGCCGAGTGATCTTCGCCAAGGTGACCAGCACATCCGCCTGGGTACATCATCGCTACACCAAGGACGAGGTGGACTGGATCGCGGTCTATGACGCCACCACGGATCAGTGCTTCTACCTCCCTTCGTCGTTGTGGGATGGGCGAGGAACGCTCAATCTCCGTCTGGCCCCCACCGCCAACGGTCAGGCCAAACGGATCAGATTTGCTCGGGACTTCATCCGCCTCACCGGGGAACCCACAGCATCTGGAACAGGGAACTCTCCGCCTTTACCATTGGGTGTAGCGCCGGAGTAGCTCAGTGGTAGAGCAACTCGCTCGTAACGAGTAGGCCAGGGGTTCGACTCCCCTCTCCGGCTCCGACCCATCGGTAACGTGCCTCCGTGGCCGGCGACGATCCGATTCTCGATGAGGTGCCCCCCGCCGCCCGTCACTGGCTCAATCACAACTTCGAGTTGATCTCTGTCATCGTGATGTCGATCACCGCCGTCCTCACCGCGTGGTCAGGGTTTCAGGGCGCCAAATGGACCGCGATCCAGACCGAGCGATACTCCGAGGCCACCGACGCTCAGGCCGAATCGGTGCGCGCCTCCAACTCGGCCGAGGAGGCGATATCCATCGACCTGGTCGTATTCACCGCCTGGCTCGACGAGCGGACCGATGAGGATGAAGACGCCGCAGAGTTCATCTACGAGCGATTTCCCGAGCGGCTGAAGGTGGCGGCCGATGCCTGGCTGGCCCTCGATCCTTTCGAAGACCCCGATGCCCCGCCTTCCCCCTTCGCCATGGAGGAATACGTCGTGACAGCGGGTTTGCGCGCCGAAGAGCTGGCGGTGTCCGCTGAGGAGCACACCGTGGCCGCGCAAGAAGCGGCCCAGCGGGCGAACGAATACGTCCTGACAACCGTCCTGTTCGCGACGGTGTTGTTTTTTGCCTCGATCAGCTCGAAGCTGATGGGGGATGCCAATCGGTGGGCGATCCTGTTGCTTGCCATCATCGGGCTCATCGCGGGCGCCGTGATCTTGCTCGCCTATCCGTCGGCTTAGGCCTTTTCGACCGCCACCCTGTACCGTCCCGCCTCATGGCTGACCAGGCCGACTTCGAGCGTGATGCGATGCAGTATGCGCGGCAGCTCTACAGCGCTGCCATGCGCATGACCCGCAACCCGGCAGATGCCGAAGACCTGGTCCAGGAGACATTTCTCAAGGCCTACCGGGCGTATCACACGTACGAGGAAGGCACCAACCTCAAGGCCTGGCTCTATCGCATTCTGACCAACACCTATATCAACAAGTACCGGAAAGAGTCACGACGCCCCTCCGAGGTCGACCTGGGCACGGTCGAAGACCTCTACCTATATCGCAACATCGGTTCCGAAGAATCCGCCGAGGCGGCCCGAACCACCGAGGACAGGGTGCTCGACGGGCTGGTCGAAGCCGACATCAAGAAGGCGGTCGAGGACCTCCCAGAGAACTTCCGGCTTCCGGTTCTCCTCGCCGACCTCGAAGGTTTCTCATACAAGGAGATCTCCGACATCCTTGACATCCCGATCGGTACCGTCATGTCGCGGCTGCACCGGGGAAGAAAGGCGATGCAGAAATCGTTATGGGAATACGCAGTCAAGAGAGGCCTGGTGCCTGAGGGCGCGGAGCGACCATGAGTGGCCACGAGTGCGATGACGCACTGACCAACCTTTATCAATATCTGGACCGTGAGATCGAGGCCACCACAACAGAGGTGATCCGCGCTCATCTCGAAGATTGTTCCGGGTGTCTCCGCAGCTTCGATTTCGAAGCCAGACTGCAGATCGTGGTGAAGGAGCGTCTCGCCGAGGACGTGCCGCCCGAGTTCCTCGAGCGGCTCCGCGACGCAATCGCCCGCGAAGCGGCATCCTCCTAACTCCCCACTAATCTCCGCGTCAGATGAAGCGATTCAGTCGTATCGCGACCCTGCTCCTTCTCATCGCCGCACACGCCGCTTTCTTCATGTCGGTCGCGGTGGCAACTGAGGGGACCGAGGAGGAGGGGACCCCCACCACAGTCGCGGAGGAGACCGCCACCACTTCGGGCATCGAACCGGCCGTGCCCGCCACTACACCCGAGCCGACTGAGCCGCTGCCCGATTGGACTTACCGCTACATGATCCCGACCGGGATCGTCCTGGCCGTGGTGGTCATCGTGATGACCACGATCCAGTACTTCACGAGGGTCGTTCGGAAGCGGTACCGAATCGTCAAGGAGTGACTTCCAGCCGGTCCGGGTCGGGCCGTCTCGCCGGGAGGATCGCAGGCACCTACCCCCTCGCCGAGACCTATCACCGCTCGGCCCTGGAGGCCGACATGATCCGATTGACCGACCAGGTCTCCCAACTCGTCCCCGCTGCCACCGGGCTCGAGCTTCCCGGCGACCCGACCACGATCGTGATCGGTCGGGCGGAATGGATCGAGCGCAACGTGGCCAGCTTCACCCATCTGATGGAGCCGGTGCAGCGCCAGCTGACGGAGAAGATGGAGGCTTCCGGTCCTCGGGGCCGCGGCATGGCCGTGTTCGCCAACCGGATGGTGCACGCGGAGCTCACCGCGGTTCTCGGGGTGATTGCCCGCCGGGTACTTGGTCAATATGAGCTCGTGTTGCCCACCGGCGAGGACGCTGACGTGGTGGCATTCGTCGGCCCCAACGTCATGCAGCTGGAGCGAGCCCATCAGTTCCGGCCCGAGGAATTCCGCTTCTGGGTCGCCCTCCACGAACTCACCCATCGCGCCCAGTTCCAGGGAGTGCCCTGGCTCCGGGACTATTTCATGAGCCTGGTGAACGAGCTGGTCGAGCACTCCCGGCCCGAGCCTGGCCGGTTGAACCGTGTCATCGACGAGGTGACACGGCGTCGGTTCTCTGGCGGGCCTGTCATCGACGAGCGCGGCCTCCTTGGCCTCTTCGCCTCGACCGAGCAGACCGCGGTGATCGACAAGGTCCAGGCTCTCATGGCCCTTCTCGAAGGTCACGGGCATGTCGTGATGGACCGTCTCGGCCGCGAGCATCTACGCACTCAGAGTCGGATGAGCAATGTCCTCAAGGCGAGACGGACGGACAAGCGCACTGCGGCGTTCTTCCGCCTGACCGGGCTCGAGATGAAGATGAACCAATACCAGATGGGGGAGCGATTCATCGAGGTCGTCGAGCGCGAAGCCGGTTGGGACACGGTCGGCTATGCCTTCCGTGGGGCAACGAGCCTTCCCACGCTCGAGGAGATCGAGAGTCCCGAGCGATGGTTGAGACGCGTCGCCTGAAAGAGCTGACGAGGAGAACTCGAGAGCTCCTCGTGCTCCCTCCCGGGGATCTGGTGGTGGCTTTGTCCGGTGGCGCCGATTCGGCGACCTTGGCTTTTCTGCTGGCCGGGCAGGAGCTCCCGATCAGGGCGATCCACATCAACCACGGTCTGCCTGCATCGAACCAACTGGAGACAGCCGCTCGAGCAGTGGCCGCGACAGTCGGTGTCCAGGTCGACGTGTTGGAGATCGAGGTCCCGTCGGGTTCTTCGATCGAAGGTCGGGCACGTGGGGCCCGATACAAGGCGCTGCTCGGCGCTTTGCAGCCGGCCGAGACTCTGCTCACTGCGCACACCCTCGACGATCAGGCGGAAACCGTGATGATGAACCTGCTCCGTGGAGCAGGCCCGACCGGGCTAGCGGGGATCCCTGCCCGGTCCGCCTCCTTGGCCCGACCCATGCTCAGTGTGAGCCGATCCGACACCCGGGAGTTGGCCGCTCTCGCCGGGCTCCCTTTTTTCGACGACCCGTCGAACCTCGACCATGGCCTTCGTCGGAACGCCGTGCGGCTCGAAATCATCCCGGAGCTGGCGGCGCGATTCAATCCGAGACTCGTGGAGGCATTGGCCCGGTCCGCCGCCCTGGCCCATGCCGATGATGCATTCCTCCAGGATGAGGCCGCCTTGGTGCCGGTCGTGGGCAACGGTGCCTCCCTGGCCGTTCCGCTCGGATCCCTCCTCGCCGTCTCTCGACCGGTGGCCGATCGTGCCATCCGGAGTTGTCTCAGTCGGATCAGACCGCCATACGGCGGGTCTGGCGGAGAGATCGAAGAGGTCTGGGCCGTGGCGAGGCGAACTCACAGTTCGGTCACTCTCGAAGGAGGGATCGTTGTTGCCCACGACGGGCCACTGCTCACCTTCCGCTCGATGGAGCAGGTGCCGACCACTCCGGCCCGGGTCGACCTGGAGGTCGGAGCCAATGAGGTCGGGAACTTCGAGATCTTCGTCGAACGAGTGGACGGGCGATGTCGGGTGGCCCCGATCGGCCTGTGGTCGGCCGTCTTCCCGGACGATGTAACGCTGGAAGCCCGGCTCGAAGACAGTGGCCGGCTGGTGGTGGCAGCCGATGCAGAGAGCGCCTGGGTGCCCGGGGAGCGAAGGCTTCCCGTGGCCTGGTATCAGCCCGGGAGCAACGGCTACCTTTCCGTGTTCGCCACAGAGGGAATCGGATGGACATCAAGCCCCTGATCACCGCCGACGAGATCGACAACAAACTCGCCGAGCTCGGCAGGCAGATCACGGAGGATTACGCCGGCAAGGACGTGCTGCTGGTCGGTGTGCTCAGAGGGGCTTTCATGGTGATGGCCGACCTGGCCCGTCACATCGACCTGCCGGTCGAGTTCGACTTCATGGCGGTCTCCTCCTACGGCGCATCGACACAGACGTCGGGTGTCGTCCGCATCCTCAAGGACCTCGATGAGGAGATCGACGGCCGCCACGTTCTGATCGTCGAGGACATCATCGACTCCGGGCTCACTCTGAACTACCTGATGAAGAGTCTCAACGTCAGAAAGCCGGCGTCGCTCGAGATCGCGGCGCTGTTGCTCAAGGAGGGCATCCAGCGAGTTCCCATCGAGGTCAAATACGTGGGCTTTCCGATCGGCCCCGAGTTCGTCGTCGGTTATGGCCTCGATTACGCCGGCAAATACCGCAACCTCCCCTACGTGGGGGTGATGGGCGTCGAGTCTTGAGGCTGGCGCCGGATGCGTCGGTGGGACCCGAGAAGGGGTTCGACTATCCGGGGGTTTCACGTAGCATTGAGGTCTCGGAGTCTTCCCCGGAGTCTGCCTTGAGGTCTCAGTGAACCGAACGCTGCGCACGCTCGTCGTCTACGGGCTGTCGATCATCATGCTCGCCATCCTCGCCCAATGGTGGTTCGACCAGGTCCAGGGGCCCGAGGTCATCGAGCTGTCCCAATTCATCGACAATGTCGAAGCTGGCGACTACCAGTCCGTCGAAATGCTGGCCCGCTCCAATGAGCTTCAGGGCCGCCTCACCGGCTCCACCCTGCCCGAGGAGGCATGGGATCAGCTCTCCAGCTACCCCGAAGGGGCCGAGGGTGACCTGGTCACCCTGATCCGCGAATCGGGTGTCGAGTTCAGCTCCGACCCGCAACCCCCGAGCTTCTGGGAAGTCCTGATCAGTTTCCTCCCCTGGCTGTTTCTGCTCGGCTTCATGGTGTTCATCTTCATGCAGATGCAGGGTGGCGGGAACCGGGTCATGCAGTTCGGGAAGTCCCGGGCCAAGCTGGTGGGCAAGGAACAGCCCAAGATCAGCTTCGATGACGTCGCCGGTCTCGTCGAAGCCAAAGAAGAGCTCGAAGAGATCAAGGACTTCCTCCAGAATCCGGACAGGTACCGTGCGATGGGGGCGAAGATCCCACGGGGCGTGCTCCTCTTCGGACCTCCCGGGACGGGCAAGACCTTGCTCGCCAGGGCAGTGGCCGGGGAGGCCGGCGTGCCATTCCTCTCCATCTCCGGCTCCGATTTCGTCGAGATGTTCGTTGGCGTCGGCGCTTCCCGCGTCCGTGACCTCTTCGACCAGGCGAAGCAGAGCGCGCCCGCCATCGTCTTCATCGACGAGATCGATGCCGTCGGCCGCCATCGCGGAGCCGGTCTCGGCGGCGGGCACGACGAGCGTGAGCAAACGCTGAATCAGCTGCTGGTCGAACTCGATGGGTTCGAGGGGAACAGTGGTGTCATCGTGATGGCGGCGACCAACCGCCCCGACATCCTCGACCCAGCGCTACTTCGCCCGGGCCGCTTCGACCGCCAGATTGTCGTCGACGCCCCTGACGTCGAGGGCCGCAAAGAGATCCTCGAGGTGCATTCCAAGGGGAAGCCCCTCAACGACGAGATCAACCTGAGGGTCCTGGCCCGACGGACCCCTGGGTTCACCGGTGCCGACCTGGCCAACCTCATCAACGAGGCCGCACTCCTCGCCACCCGCCGTCGCCGCAAGGACATCGGCATGCTCGAGCTCGAGGAAGCCATCGACCGGGTCATCGCAGGGCCGGAACGCAAGACCAAAGTCATGACCGACGAAGAGAAGCGCCTAATCGCATATCACGAGACCGGTCATGCCCTGGTCGGTTACGCCCTGCCCAACTCCGACCCGGTGCACAAGGTGACCATCGTGGCACGGGGACGATCGCTCGGGCACACCCTGGCTCTGCCCACCCATGACAAGTACCTGGTGCGCCGCTCCGAGCTGGTCGATCAGCTCGCCATGCTGCTGGGCGGCCGGACGGCCGAGGAGCTCATCTTCGCTGACCCGACCACCGGCGCCGCCAACGACATCGAGAAGGCCACGGCCATCGCGAGGCGGATGGTCATGGAATACGGCATGAGCGACATCTTGGGCCCGATGCAGTACGGGAAGCCCAACGGAGAGGTCTTCCTCGGGCGTGACTACTCCCGCCAGCAGGACTACTCCGATGAGGTAGCGGCCAACATCGACAACGAAGTACGCAAGATGATCAATGCCGCCCACGAGGAGGCGCGGGTCATCCTGGAGCGGCACCGGGAGTCGATGGAGCGAATGGTCGAGGCTCTGCTGGAGCGGGAGACCGTCGATCGGGAAGAAGTAGCCGAGGTGTTCGCCGATGTCCCGAAATGGGAGCACAGCTCGGAAGGGGCGATGCGTCTCAAGTACCCGGACAACCCGGTTCTTCCCCAGCCCCGAGAAGACCACCTCGCCGCTGCGGAGGAAGCCGAGAAGGAAGAGGAGCCGGTCACCGAGTCCCTTCAACTCAACCGGAAGCTGCGCCGCTCCTCTCGCCCCGCCACCGACGCAGGCTGATTTGATTGCCGGCCGACTTCGGCCGGGAATCACAACCTCTCGATCTTGAGGTTGCCCGAGCCGAGACGCACTTTGAGGCTGATCTCACGCTCGGGCGGCTCCTGACTCGGACTGGGAGTGGGGAGGGTCACCTTGCCGGAAAGGGTGTTGGCGTCGAGATCGAGCCTCGTCTTCGATGGGATACCCACCCGCACCCCGCCCGACATCGACTTGATCTTGGCGACGGGCGCGGTCAGCTCGTCGATGCGGATGTTGCCCGACAACGTCGCGCACGAGACGACCCCTGAGCAACTGCCGATCACCACCGATCCGGACCGAGTCGAGAATTCGCCGCGCTCGACTATCTCCAAGACCTTGATATCCCCCGATGTCGTCACGCACGTTGCCTCACCTTGCACCCGATTGCCCCGAATCGCGCCGCTGGTGGTCCGAGCGTGGAGGCGCTCCGCCGCGTCGAAGTCGACTTCGCCACTGATGGTGGTCACATCGAGACGGCCGATTGGGGGATCGATGTCGACATCGCCGCTTATCGTGCCGATCTCCAAGTCGGTCGATGGGGGCACGCTGACTGTCACATACACCCGGCCGCCCCGGTCGCCGGAGGCGACGATGGCGTCGGCGGCCCGACGAATCTCGAACGTCGGGTCACTGGTGTCGACCTCGAAGCGGACCAGGCCCGACTCACCGCTCTCGACGTGCACCCGGCCCGACCTGATGGTGATCCTCACGGCCGGGACGTCTTCGACCGTGAACTCCCGATCGATCACAAATCGATGGTCCTTCTCACCGAATGGGACGGTGCTCGCTCGTAGGCCTTAGACCGCAGGGCGTCGACGACGAAGGAGTTGACCGAGTCGCCAGCTCCCTCCGCAGCTTCGGCGATGAGGTCTTTCAGATATCCGGGAAGTCTGAGTGTTATCCGGGCCTCGGCGTCCACGGCTTCTCCCTGGGGCGGAGGCGGGGGAGGAGGGATGTTCGACTGGTCGGATCGGACGTCGAGCTCCGGATCGCCATCGATCAGCCGGATCTCGACCCGTTGTCCCACGAGCTGCCCGTTGATCTCTTGGGCGGCCATCTCCACCACTTCCATGAGCGCCATTCTGATGGCGGGGCGGAGGACCTCGAGCAATTCGGAGCCGAGGGCACTGAGCTCAGGATCGGCCAGCCGAAGCTGGGCTTGCACCGCGGCCTCCATGATGTGAGCTGTTTGAGTCAGTTGCATCGGCTTCTCCCTAGCGAGGATGGGCCCACCGCGATGCCTCGGCGACGTGCCGGGTGGGGGCATCCACGACACGGCGGATTTTCTTGCGGCGAACACGGCGGACTCTCTCCTCCAGCGTGGTTTCCACGGTGTCGGGTGTTTCGATGAACATCAGGGTCACCTCCTCAATTTGATGTCGTCACTGATGTCACTATGACATCACTATACAGTCATCGCGACGGTGTTGTCAATCCCAGAAGCTGGGGTTTTCGGGAATAGGAGGGCACCGCCCGTCTATTTTCTTCGGAGATGCACGAAACAGAGGGGCAAATCGATAAAGCCCGCATCGAGAAGGCGGTGCGGGAGATCATCGAGGCCTTGGGTGAGAATCCCGATCGTGAAGGTCTGATCGACACCCCCGAGCGGGTCGCTGCCTTCTACGCCGAGGTTTTCGACGGTCTCCACCGTGACCCGGGCGATGTGGTCGACGCCTTTTTCGGGGAGGAGCACTATCAGGAGATCGTGATGGTGCGAGAGATCCCCTTCTACTCGATGTGCGAGCACCATTTCGTCCCCTTCCACGGGCAGGCCCACGTGGCCTACATACCGAAGGGACGTGTCACCGGCCTCTCCAAGCTGGCCCGCCTCGTCGAGGGATATGCCCGCCGGCCCCAGATGCAGGAGCGTCTCACCGCCCAGGTCGCCGATGCCCTGACGGACCGGCTCCAGCCGCTCGGAGTGATGGTGGTGGTCGAGGCCGAACACCTGTGCATGTCGATGCGCGGGGTGCGGAAGCCGGGGGCAGTGACTGTGACCTCGGCGGTGAGGGGCACGATGGAGTCACAGCCTGCCACCCGGGCCGAGGCGATGTCGCTCCTGTTCGGCACCAATCGGTAGCGAGCTGCGCTCGCCGTTTTACGTTTTACGTTCTTCGTCATACGTTTCTACGACGTGATCTGGAAGCTGCGCACGAGGGAGCTGGACGTCTCCAGGGGCTTGATCATGGGGGTGGTCAACGTGACGCCTGACTCCTTCTCCGACGGTGGGCTGCACCTGGATCAGGCAGATGCCATCGAAGCAGGGCTGGCCATGATGGGATCCGGAGCCGATCTCGTCGATGTCGGGGGCGAGTCGACCCGTCCGGGAGCGGATTCGGTCCCCGCCGACGAAGAGCTGCGGCGGGTCATCCCCGTGGTCGAGGCCCTATCTGCCGAAGGAGCGGTGGTGTCGGTTGACACGTCGAAGCCCGAGGTAGCCCACGCCGCGCTCGACTCCGGGGCCGAGATCGTCAACGACGTGACTGCTGCAGGCATGGATGGGATGGCCGGGGTGATGGCGGCGTGGAAATCGGGGGTGATTCTCATGCATATGAGAGGCACGCCTCGCACGATGCAACGAGACCCGGTCTATAAGGACGTGGTGGCCGAAGTGGCGGGTTTCCTCGGCTCCAGGGCACGTCTTGTCACCGACGCCGGGGTCGATCCGGCATCCGTGGCGATCGACCCGGGGATCGGCTTCGGCAAGACGACAACCCACAACCTCGCCCTGATCGATGGCTTGGGCAAGCTCGTCGAGTTGGGATTCCCGGTGGTCCTCGGCGCCTCGCGCAAGGCCTTCCTGGGGAAGGTGGCAGGCATCGATGACCCGGCCGGGCGCGATGGCGTTACCGCGGTCACTACGGCCCTCGGTTTCGAGCGTGGTGCAAGGGTTTTTCGGGTGCACGACGTCGGTTCGTCAAGAGCGGCGCTGAGTCTTGCCGCCGCTATCGTGAATCCCAAGCAATGGGACGAATGGTCGCAGGACTAAAGCCCCGGGGTTTCACCTGGGTCATCACCGATCGTCTCGCTGTCTCCGAGCGGGTCGGGGGCTCGGGATTCCAGCATCGCCGAGTCCGTCGTGAGGAGGAGATCACCTGGCTAGTCGAGGAGGCGGGGATCAACACTGTCGTCTCGATGCTTCCTGGCAATCAGAATCTCCTCGCCTACCGGGAGGCCGGGATCGCAACATACTCGGTCCCCATCGGGCCCGACCTCAGCAATCAGGACGTTGAAGAGTTCTTCCTGACCCTGAGCAAGGCGACAGCCAAGAAAAGGTCACGGGTTCTCGTGCATCGAGAAGCCATCGATGACACGGTTGGGGGGCTGCTCGGCGGTTTCCTGGTCGATTCGGGGCTGGTGAAGGACCCGATCCTGGCCCTGGCGGTGATACAGCAGATTCTGGGACGGGCGTTGGGGCCGGAGGGTCGCTCGCTCATCCCGGCATCCGCGGCCTCGTGACCGATCGGATCGAGATCACAGGCATAGAGGTGCTGGCCCGGCACGGGGTGCTCGGTGAAGAGAAGCAAGTAGCTCAAATCTTCCGAATCGATCTCGAGTTGTTCCTGGACCTGGCCGGAGCCGGCGCGTCGGACGACCTCGCCGACACGGTCGATTACGGAAGCCTCGCCCAGGACACACATGACCTCGTGGAGGGTGAGAGTCACGATTTGATCGAATCCGTGGCCGACCGAATCGCCCGGATGGTTCTCACCCGGCCTCTCGTCGAACGGGTGATCGTGACCGTCCACAAGCCGGAGGCTCCGATCCCACTGGTATTCGAGGACGTGGCGGTGACCGTCGATCGTTCCCGATGACCCGGTTCGCCATCGCCCTCGGCTCCAACCTCGGAGCCCGGGCCGCCCACCTTCGAGGGGCAATCGGGGATCTACGGAAGGCGGGTGTGATTGTGGAAGTATCCGCTCTGTATGAGACGGCGCCGATCGGGGGGCCCGCCCAGGACTCCTACCTCAATGCGGTCGTTCTCCTCGACTCCAATCTGTCCCCGGCGGGGCTCCTCGGTCGGTTGCACGAGATCGAGGACGCTCATGGCCGGGTCCGCGAGATGCGGTGGGGGCCGCGGACCCTCGATCTCGACATCGTCGCCATGGATGACGGGCCGATAGACACGCCGGAGCTACAGATTCCGCATCCTCGGGCCGCCGAGCGCCGCTTCGTGCTCGATCCGCTGAGTGAGGTCTGGCCCGAAGCAATGGTGGGGGAGGGTCTCTCGGCGGACATGGCCAAGGAGCTGGTCCAGGATCAGGAAATCTTGTTGGTGGCAACGAACTGGCTGGAGGACGAATCGGAGCCGGCCCCGAACCGGGTCGAATGACCCTGGCGCGGAGCCGACCAACCGTGCTAGCTTCGGCGCATGGGAAGCGGCCGCGGCCCTCCTCCGGTCCGGACACCGAGCAGCGTCTGAGACAGGAGGAACGATCTAGATGGCAAAACGGTCGCGAGAGCATCGCCAGGAAATCCCCGGATACAACGACGGCCGCCCAAACCGCCAGGAGCGCAAGCAACAACACCGCGCCGTGCGGCACTCCACCCATCAGGTTTTGCACATGACAGACGATCCGGACGAGGTCGTCGTGCCCGAGGTCAGGGGCACAGGGGACAACCACGCGACCCCGCTCGCCGAGCCGCAAGAGTCGAGCCGGCGGCGATTCAAGATCTGGAAGACCAAGTTCTGGAAGCGACGGGACGACTATCACGAGATGAAGTCTGAGTTGGACTCGAACTGGCCCGTCATCACCCCCAATCAGTTGGAAGACCAGGTCTGACGTCACGGGGTGCTAGCTAGCCTCGCCGCCAGTCGGCCGAGGTAACCCTGTGAGATTGACGATTGTCGGCCCGGGAAGGGCCGGAGGTTCGATTGCCCTTGCCGCTGCCCGCTCGGGTCACGAGATAGTCGGCGTCCTCTCCCGTTCCCGGGACAGCCGGTATGGGCCCGTTCTCGACTGGGACCAAGTCTTGCCCGCGTCCGATCTCCTGCTCATCGCGGTGCGTGACGATGCGATCGAGGAGGTGTCGAGCCGGCTGGCGCCACACGCGCGCTCGGTTGGGATGGCGGCACACACGTCCGGCTTCACCCCGGTCACCGCCCTCGATGGCCTTGCCCGCTCCGGCGTGGCCACCGGTGGATTTCACCCACTCCAGACCCTCCCCGACCCGGAGCGAGGCGCGGCTGCGCTCGCTGGAGCCTTTGTGGGGATTGGTGGGAGCACCGAGGTCATCACGAGCCTCTCCGTGTTGGCCGAATCGCTCGGCATGAAGCCTTTCCCGCTGAGTGACGAAGCGCGCCCTTCCTATCACGCTGCCGCCTCCGCTGCATCGAATTTCGTCATCACCGCCCTGGCCACGGCAGGAGACCTGATGGAGGACGCTCGGATCGACCCCGTCGTCGCCCGGCCCCTCGTAGAACAGGCGGTGGCGAACGTCTACGAGATCGAATCCGTAACTCCTCTCACCGGGCCGATTGCAAGGGGCGACATCTCTACCGTGGCCGGCCAGCTCGCTGCGGCGCGTCGAGTCTCGGAAGCGGTGGGAGACCAATACCTGCTCATGGCCGAGGCGACCGCCATCCGAGCCAATCGGAAGGGCGATGTCGACCGATGGAGCTGACCAAGACGTTTGTCGGGACCAGAGAGCTCTACAGCGGCTCGGTGGGCCTGCTGCCGACCCTGGGCTTTCTCCACGAGGGCCACCTGGCTCTGATGGATCTTCTCCGCGCCCAGTGCGACACCCTCGTTGTCTCCCTTTTCGTGAACCCGACCCAATTCGACGACAAGGCGGACTTCGCCGCGTACCCCCGGGATACCGAGCGTGATGCCGGGCTCGCCGAGCAACATGGCGCCGACCTCCTCTTCGTCCCCGAGATGGACGAGGTCTACCCGGTCGGCGAAACCACGATCGTCGAAGTGGGCGGCGTCTCCCAGGAGATGGAGGGCCGCTATCGGGCCGGCCATTTCACCGGCGTGGCGACGGTGGTGGCCAAGCTCTTCGCAGGGCTACAGCCGGACATCGCCATGTTCGGAAGAAAGGACGCTCAGCAGCTGGCGGTGCTCAAGTCGATGGTGCGGGACCTCAGGTTCCCGGTTTCGGTCATCGACGCTCCTCTGGTGCGAGAGCCTGACGGGCTCGCCTTGTCCAGCCGCAATGTGAGGCTCTCCCGGATGGACCGGGAGCGAGCACTGGCCATCAGCCGGGGTCTGTTTCAGGCAGCCGAGCAGGTGGATGCTGGGGAGCGCCGCGGCGATCGGCTGGAAGGCACTGTGAGACGCTCCCTCAAAGGCTTCGAGGTCGACTACGCCACCCTCGCTTCTCAGGACACGATGGTCCCGATTCCCGAGCTCGACCAACCCTCGGTCCTGGCCGTCGCCGCTCACGTCGGCGGGGTTCGCCTGATCGACAACGTCACGTTCGACTGGGTCGACGGCAAGCCCGTCCCCGATCGCGGTCTGCTCCTCAGCGAGCCGAGTCGTCTCACTACTCTGCCGTGACCCTGCCACCGAGCGACATGACCGATCCATCCGAGCAAGGCGACGCCCTCGTCGCCGGGCGGCGGGAGCACCACCTGGAGATCCTCGACTCCGGTGGCTATCCGCATCGCTTCGACCGGACTCATCGAGCCGGTGAGCTCCACGAGACCTTCGCCGACCTGGAGCCGGGCTCCGACACCGAGACCAGGGTCACAGTGGCCGGTCGTCTGATGTTGCACCGCTCTTTTGGAAAGCTGCAGTTCGGCACTCTCCAAGACGATTCGGGGACGATCCAGCTCTTCGTCGATCGGGCCGTCCTTGGAGACGAGCAGGCCGATGTCTTTGCCAGGGTCGACCTCGGGGACTGGCTGGGAGCCACCGGACAGGTGATGACGACCCGAAAGGGGGAGCTGAGTGTGAGGGTCGACGATTTCGTCATCCTCCAGAAGAGTCTCCGGCCCCTTCCCGAGAAGTGGCACGGCCTCCAGGACATCGAGACGCGCAGCCGGAGGCGCTATCTCGACCTGATGGTCAACGAGGAGTCCCGACATGTCGCTCGAGCCCGCTCCATGGTGGTCGGCGAGTTGCGCAGGCAATTCGAAGCCCGCGGTTTCGTCGAGGTGGAGACTCCAGTCCTCCTCCGCCAGGCGACCGGCGCCACCGCGCGGCCTTTCGCCACCACCCACCACGCGCTGGACTTGGAGATGTTCCTCCGCATCGCCACAGAGCTCTACTTGAAGCGCCTCGTCGTAGGCGGGATGGAGAAGGTGTTCGAGATCGGGCGCATCTTCCGCAACGAAGGGATCGATTCGACCCACAATCCCGAGTTCACGATGCTCGAGGCCTATCAGGCCCTCGCGGACTACACCGACATGATGACTCTCATCGAGGAGATCGTCCCCGAAGTGGCCCGGACGGTGACCGGGGCCACCACCCTGTCGTATCAGGGACGTGCTCTCGATCTTTCTCCTCCCTTCCGGAGAGGGACAATGACCGATCTGGTCTCGGAGCGTCTTGGCCACCAGGTCACCCTCGACAGCGGGCAAGAGGAATTGCTCGCACTAGCCACGAAAGCCGGTGTCGAGGTGGAGGAAGGGTGGAGTCAGGCACTGGTGATCTCGGAGATCTACGAGGAGGTCGTCGAGCCCGAGATCTGGGAGCCAACCTTCGTGACTCACCAGCCTGTCGAGATCTCACCCCTGGCCCGGCGCAATCCAGACGATCCACGGCTGGCGGATCGGTTCGAGTTGGTCATTGCCGGCTCCGAATACGCCAACGCCTTCAGCGAGCTGAACGACGCCGATGATCAGAGACTGCGGTTCGAGGAGCAGGCGGTCGCCCGCGCCGCCGGCGACGACGAGGCACATCCGGTCGACGAGGACTATCTGCTGGCTCTGGAATACGGGCTGCCCCCAACCGGAGGTTTGGGCCTGGGGGTCGATCGCCTGGTGATGCTGCTCACCGACCAGGCGCACATCCGGGAAGTGATCCTGTTCCCGACCTTGCGGCCTGAATAATTGCCGGCCGACTTCGCGGGTTCTTCAAACCAGTTTGGCGGCCTCGACCCTGCCCAGCAGGTAGTCGCCCAGCCCTTCCAGGATCCGCTTCGGCTCGCCGTCCGGCACCCCGCCCAGCGCTTTCGAGGCCAAATCGAGACGTCGGGTCGCTTCGGAGAGAGAGGACTCGACGTGACCGCCCTCACGCACGATGTCGATCACGTCATTGACCACCTCGTCCGCGTAAGGGTGGGTGCTGTCGAGCAGTGTCCGAACCCGCTGGCCCTCCGCTCCTGCCAGCGCCTCGAGGACGGGCATGGTGAACTTGCCCTCGCGGATGTCCGACCCTGCCGGCTTGCCGATGGTCTCCTCGTCGGCGACGAGGTCGAGGGCGTCGTCGGCGATCTGGAACACCATTCCCAGCTCCCAGGCCCAGTCGGAGAGGGCCTCGACGACACCTGTGTCGGCGTCGGCGGCCATCGCACCGAGACGTGCCGAGGTGCGAATCAGGGAGGCCGTCTTGCCTGCGATGACCTGTTCGTACTCGGAGACCCCATGGTCGAGGTTGAAGTCCAGCTGCAACTCTCGGGTCTGTCCTTCGACCAGCTCGGCGTAAGTGGCGGCGAGGAGTCGGACGGACTCCTGGCTCAGGTGCGTCGCGGCGACCTCCGAGGCCCGAGCCATTAGGAAATCACCGGCGAGGATGGCGACGGTGTTGCTCCAGTTGGCGTTGACCGACGCCGCGCCCCGCCGAACGTCGGCTTCGTCGATCACGTCGTCGTGGTAGAGCGAGCCGACATGGATCAGCTCGACCGACACTCCCGCCTCCACCGGTCGACGGTCGCGCCCACTACCGAACTCCGCCGCGAGCAGCGCCAGCAATGGCCGGAACCGCTTCCCGCCGGCCAGGAGGAGATGCTGGGCGATCTTGGTCAGATAAGCGTCATCCGCTGTTGCCGCCTCGAGCAGGCGCTCCTCGACTCGGGTCAGGGAATCCCATACTCGGGGGATGCGAATGAGACTTTGGAGGTCGTCCATTCGTGACGATGGTATTACGTGTCGACGCCCCGGCGATCATGCTCGAAGATCAAAGATCGCCCGGTGGTAAAGTTGCATATGCCAGGCTTGGGAGTCAAGAGTGTTTGAGCGCTTCACAGATCGGGCCCGCCGGGTCGTTGTTTTGGCCCAGGAAGAGGCGCGCCTCCTCAACCACAACTACATCGGCACCGAGCACATCCTCCTCGGCCTTCTCAACGAAGGCGAGGGCATCGCAGCCCAAGCGCTGGAGAGTCTCGACATCGACCTCGCCTCGGTCCGTGAAGAGGTGGTCAAGATCATCGGTCAGGGGCAGCAGTCGCCGTCGGGTCATATCCCGTTCACACCGAGGGCGAAGAAGGTCCTCGAGCTCAGTCTTCGAGAGGCCCTCCAGCTCGGCCACAATTACATCGGCACCGAGCACATCCTCCTCGGTCTGATCCGGGAGGGAGAGGGCGTCGCCGCACAGGTCCTCCAACAGCTCGGGGCGGAGCTACAGAAGGTTCGCCAGACCGTGATCCAGCTCCTGTCCGGTCCCGCCGGGAGCGAGCAGCAGTCCTCGGAGCCGTCGGGGAGCGGGGGACGCGAATCCGCGGCCGGTGGCTCGACCGTCCTCGACCAGTTCGGTAGGAACTACACCCAGCTGGCCCGGGAGCGCAAGCTCGATCCTGTGATCGGGCGCATCCGCGAGATCGAGCGGGTGATGCAGATCCTGTCCCGTCGCACCAAGAACAACCCGGTCCTCATCGGCGAGCCCGGCGTGGGCAAGACCGCCATCGTGGAGGGTCTGGCCCAGCGCATCATCGCCAAGGAGGTCCCCGACAACCTCCAGGGCAAAAACCTCTATTCGCTCGACCTCGGTGCTCTCGTCGCCGGCTCCCGCTACAGGGGTGACTTCGAAGAGCGTCTCAAGAAGGTGCTCAAAGAGATCAAGAGCCGCGGCGACATCATCCTCTTCATCGACGAGATCCACACCCTGGTCGGGGCGGGCGCGGCCGAAGGTGCCATCGATGCCGCTTCGATCCTCAAGCCGATGCTCGCCCGTGGCGAGCTGCAGACCGTGGGCGCCACGACCCTCGAGGAATATCGGAAGTATCTCGAGAAGGACTCCGCACTAGAGCGCCGGTTCCAGCCGATCCAGGTCGACGAGCCGTCGGTGAGCGAGACCATCCAGATCCTGATGGGGTTGAAGGACCGTTACGAGGCCCACCATTCGGTCCGGTTCACCGACCAGGCAATCGTGTCGGCGGCAAACCTGGCCGATCGCTACCTCTCCGATCGCTTCCTGCCCGACAAGGCCATCGACCTGATCGACGAAGCAGGTAGCCGCCAGCGCATCCATCGCACCAGCGAGGTGCCCGAGATAACCGCCATCGATGAGAAGCTCTCCAATCTTCGCCAGGACAAGCAGGATGCCGTCTCCCGTGAGAACTACGAGCGGGCCGCCAACCTGCGGGACGAGGAGCGGGTCCTTTTGAGCGACCGCGCCCTCAAGGAAGCCAGCGAAGGGGACACCGGCTGGGTCATCGACGAGGAGGAGATCGCCGAGGTCCTGGCCCAGTGGACCGGCATCCCGGTACACCGCCTCACCGAAGAGGAGACTGCCCGCCTGGTCCACATGGAGGATGAGCTGCACAAGCGGATCATCGGCCAGCACGATGCAATCACCGCCGTGTCCAAGGCGATACGACGCACCCGGGCCGGGCTCAAGGACCCCCGCCGGCCGTCCGGGTCGTTCATCTTCCTCGGTCCGTCCGGCGTGGGGAAGACCGAGACCGCCAAGGCCCTGGCCCAGTTCCTGTTCGGGCAGGAGGACGCCCTGATCCAGCTGGACATGTCCGAGTACATGGAAAAGCACACGGTCAGCCGTCTCGTTGGCTCGCCCCCTGGCTACGTCGGCTACGACGAAGGTGGTCAGCTCACCGAGGCGGTGAGACGCAAGCCGTTCTCCGTCGTGCTGTTCGACGAGATCGAGAAGGCCCACCCTGACGTGTTCAACACGCTCCTCCAGATCCTCGAGGAAGGGCGCCTCACCGACGCCCAGGGACGCACCGTCGACTTCAAGAACACCGTCATCATCATGACCTCCAACCTCGGGACACGCGATCTCCACAAGAAGGCCGTCGGCTTCCATGCCGGCGACCGGGAGATGGACTACGAGCACATGAAGGAGCGGGTGACCGAAGAGCTCAAGAAGAGCTTCCGCCCCGAGTTCATCAACCGTCTCGACGAGATAATCGTGTTCCACGAGCTGACGATGGACGAGCTCAAGCTGATCGTCGATCTGATGCTGGAGCGGGTGCGAGAGCAGTTGGAGTCGCAGCATCTCGACCTGGTCCTCACCGATGATGCCAAGGTATTCCTGGGCACGAGGGGTTACGACCCCGAGCTCGGGGCACGACCCCTCCGTCGAGCGATCCAACGCCTCTTGGAGGACCCGATGAGCGAGCGGGTGCTGCTCGGGGAGTTCAAGGCCGGCACGACCATACTGGTTGGATTGGACGCCGAGAACGACGAGCTGACGTTCGAGGCCGTTGCCCCGCCCGACCCGGCGGACCCCAACGCGACGCCACAGCCGGAGATGGCCGGCACAGACTGACCGTTAAAGCTTTCGGCTGCTGAAGCCGATGTTCTTTGGGCCATCGAAGTGCTCGCATGCCCATAGCCGCTCTACTTTTCTCGATAACAGCCGCGCTGGCCCCCTTGTCGACGCCCGAGTATGTCCCGGCGAACGATGAGGCCTACACCCTCGACCTCGAGGTCGACGGCTATGTCAACGGGGCGATGGACTCGGACCGGCTGATGACATTCGCCGGATGCACGCTCGAGCGTGACGCCGCCTATATGTATGCCCTCCTCATCGAAGCTGCCGAAGAGGATGGCGTGCCACTCAGCTACGAGGACTGCTACCGGTCCTATCAGACCCAGGCTGCCTCATACAACTCACGATGTCCCGTGATCGAGACCCCGATCTACGCAGTCGATCCCCTCACTGGGGCGACTGTGCAGGCGGGGGCCAAGTCGGCCAGGGTCTGCTCGGGACCGCCGACCGCCAGACCGGGCTACTCCAATCACGGCTGGGGCCGGGCGGTCGACTTCACCGACGGCAATGGTGTTCTGGGCTGTGGTGATGCGACGTTTCGGTGGATGCAGGGCAACGCCCACCGCTTCGGATGGGTCAACCCGGACTGGGCCCACTGTGGCATGAGCACTCAGGAGCCCTGGCATTGGGAGTATGCCGGGGTCACCGACCCCATCCTCCCCGGTTTCGGCGGCGGCCAACTCGACCCGAAGGTGCTCGAAGTCGTCCAGTAGGGGGGCTTGGGCCTCAAGGCCGGCCGGCGTTGGGGAGTCGGGCGACCCCTCCCAGGATCACACCGATGATGGGGAGGCTGAGAACCAGACCGTTGAGGCCATCGGCGTCGGCGATCCCAATAGCGGCGAGCAGGCCCAGCCCGGCGCAGATCCCGAAGACCGCGAACAGCGGCCGCCACCAAACCGGCGCGGGCCGGAGGTCCTCGACCGGGCTTTCGAAGCGCCCGAACAGCGCGATCATGCCGATCGTCACGAGGCCGAGGACCAAGAACCAAATCGGGCGGGTCAGCCACCACGGGGCACTCAACGGCTCGATGCCGAGGCCCCATCCGCCGACGGCGATCGACAGACCGATGACGATCACCATGGCCGTGAGGTGCCACAGATAGAGGGTCATGATCCGGGCGCTGACCCCCACGACAAAGATCCAAACCCCGCTTCGCTGGGTCAGTCGTTTGAGTGGTTTCTCGAAGACCAGCGCCAGACCCGACTGGAACATGCCGAGAAAGGCCAGGGTCACGCGTGGCGGATAGGAGTTTGTGATCTCCGTCGTGTCGAGGCCCACCATGGCCACCGGATACGGTCCGAGGCCAACGAGAAGCAATGTTCCAGCCAGGCCGGCAACGGCCATGAGAGCGCGTTTCCAGGTCTCAACCAGGGTCCCGTCGAGCCAGGCAAATCCGATCTGATGGACCGTCCCCCAGACGAAGATGTAGTTGAGGAACCCGACCGCCACGATCCCGACGGAGATCGACAGCCAATCGCAGAGACCGGATAGGACGAGCCCGGCGATGATCGACCACCACCCCCAGCGCTCCCAAATCCATAAACCCAGAGGGGCGATGGTGACGATCACAACGTAGGCCGCCAGGAACCAGGTTGGAACCAGTGCCACCTGGGAGGCAAGCTGGAGCACCTCCCAATCGAAGCCCAACCTCAGGGCGAGCCATCCACCAACCGTCCAAAAGAGAAGCAGTGGCACCACTGGCAAGGTCAGCCGGCGGAGGCGCGCCCGCAGCCATCCCCCGTAGGTCTCCTCGCGGCGCCGGGCCGACCTCCAAGAGAGCCCATTGGCGTAACCGCCGACCAGAAAGAAGACTGGCATCACCTGGAAGAGCCAGGTGAGGGGATGAGTCCAGTCGGCCAGGATCAGGAGATGTCCCGCTACGAGCTCGTCGTTCTCGATGGTCACCGCTGCCATCAGCCAATGACCGAACACGACCACGAGGATCGAGAGGGCTCGGAGCAGGTCGACGACTCGATTGCGATCCGATGGCGTGCTGTCGGCGGTGCGTCGGATCGAAGCCGCGAAACCCATGGCGGGCATTCTCGCTCTAACTTCACGCTCGGGATGGAAGAGGTCCCATGAACCGAGGTGTTCGATCACTGTTGATCGTTGGCGGCGCCTATGTCGCGGCGCAGATGTTGGCGGACGTCGCCAGTCTCCGGATCATCGAGGTCGGTGGGTTCGCCGTCGACGCCGGCACCCTGATCTACCCCTTCACGTTCACCCTGCGCGACCTGGTGCACAAGATCGCCGGGAAGCCGGCGGCCCGCACGCTGATCTTCCTCGCCGCCGGGATCAACGTGTTCATGGCGGCGTTCTTCTGGCTGGTTGCAAGGCTCCCGGCGGATGCGGTCACTGGCCCTCAGCTCGAGTTCGGGACCGTGCTCGCCCCCGTCTGGGGGATCGTGGCCGCCTCCATCATTGCCGAGGTCGTCTCGGAGTTGATCGACACCGAGGCTTATCAGTGGTGGGTCCGGCGACACGGTGAGCGCCAACAATGGGGCCGTGTCCTCTTCAGCAACGCGATCGCGATTCCGATCGATTCGGCGATCTTCGTCGGCCTGGTCACCGTTTTCGGGGTCTTTCCCCCCGAGGTGGCGTGGTCGATCTTCTGGGTGAATGTGGTGCTCAAGGCGCTGGTCACGGTGATCTCGATCCCGTCGATCTACTGGGTCCGCCCCGAGCCCCTGGCGGCGACCTTGACCCAAAATGGCCGTTAATGTCCCTGGTTGGGCAGGGGGTTCCCTGTCATTTCATATACACGGAGGAATATCAGCGTGAAACGCTATTTGCGGTATCTCGCCCTGTTCTCTGTCCTCACCCTGGTCCTCGTGGCCTGTGGGGACGGCGAGGGCGGTGACACCACCACTACGGCGGGCGAGGCTTCGACGACCGCCGGTGACACGAGCACTACGGCAGGTGAGGCGGCCACTACAACTGCTGCCGGCGACACGACCACATCAGCGGCGGCTGCCCCGGACGGCACCGGCCGTACCGTGGGCATGGCCTTCGATGTCGGTGGGCGCGGCGACCTGTCGTTCAACGACCTTGCCGCCCTCGCCTGGGACGACGCCATCGCGAATTACGGGGTCACCGGTGAGGAGCTGGCCCCTGACGCAGGTGGCGAGAACCGGGAAGAGAACCTCCGTCTCCTGGCGGAGTCCGGCATGGAATTGATCATCGCCAACGGCTTCGCCTTCGCCCAGAACGTGTGGCGGGTCGGCACCGAGTTCCCGGACACCTTGTTCGCCATCACCGACGATTGCCCGCAGGACGACACCTTCACAGTGGTGGAGATGCCAAATGTCCGTTGCATGCAGTTCTCTGAGGAGCAGGGAGCGTTCCTGATGGGCGTCGCTGCGGCTATGAAGAGCACCACCGGCACCGTCGGCTTCATCGGGGGCGTCGAGGTTCCGCTCATCCTCAAGTTCCAGGCTGGTTTCGAAGCTGGAGCAGTGGCGGCGAACCCCGACATCACCATCCTGCCTGCCGTGTACCTGACCCAGGTGCCCGACTTCACCGGGTTCAATGACCCCGTGAAGGGCAAGGAAGCCGCTCTGGCGCTCTATGGCCAGGGGGCGGACGTGATCTTCCATGCCGCCGGTGGCTCCGGTCTCGGTCTGTTCGAGGCGGCCGCTGAGCTGTCGACCGACGACAGCTTCCTATGGGCGATCGGTGTCGACTCGGACCAGTACCAGGCAGTCACCGACCCGGCTCTGCAGGAGCACATCCTGACCTCGATGTTGAAGCGGGTCGACGTGGCCGTGGACAAGGCCATCGTCGATTTCCTCAACGACGAGTTCACCCCGGGCTCGGTCCGTCTCGGTCTTGCCGAGGGCGGCATCGGCTACGCGACCTCGGGCGGCTTCGTTGATGACATCGCCGCTGACCTCGACGGTTACGCCGAGCAGATCATCGCCGGGGACATCACCGTCCCCACAGAGCCAGGGGCCTGACCGAAGGCAGTCCTGCTAACTTGCGCCGGGCCCAGGTTGCTGGGCCCGGCGTTCTATTTGGGCGGCGTCTAATTGGATGGGGAGATGGCTGAGGCACCCGCAATACAGCTCGAGGGCGTCACCAAGCGGTATCCGGGAGTAGTGGCCAACAAGGACGTCGAGCTGACCGTCGCTTTCGGTGACGTCCATGCTGTCGTCGGCGAGAACGGGGCCGGCAAGTCGACCCTGATGAAGATCATCTACGGGATGGTCCGTCCCGACGAGGGCACCGTCACCATCAACGGTCAGCCGGCCAACTTCAAGACTCCCAAGGACGCCATCGATGCCGGGATCGGGATGGTCCACCAGCATTTCATGCTGGCGGACAATCTCACCGTCCTGGAGAACGTCATCCTCGGCTCTGAGCCCCGGTCCGGGATCATGATCGACTTCGACGGTGCCGCGGAGAGGATCCGCCAGCTCGGAGCCGATTACGGGCTCAAACTCGATCCCGACAGGAAGGTGGAGAGACTGTCGGTCGGTGAGCGGCAGCGGGTCGAGATCATCAAGGTCCTCTTCCGCGGGGCGAAGATCCTGATTCTGGACGAGCCCACGGCCGTGCTTGTCCCCCAAGAGGTGAACGAGCTCTTCGAGTCGATGCGCGAGCTCAAGGGTGAGGGCCACACGATCATCTTCATCTCTCACAAACTCGATGAGGTGCTGTCGGTCGCCGACCGAATCACCGTCATGCGGGATGGTCAGACCGTTGGCAACACGACGCCGGCCGAAGTGGACGCCCGTGAGCTGGCCGAGATGATGATCGGATCCGAGCTGCCTTCCCCGGAGACCCGGGAATCGACGGTCCAGGAGAAGGTCATGCTGAGCGTCAACGACCTCTGCCTCCTCTCCGAGACCGGTCGTCCCGTGCTCGATCACATCACGTTCGACGTGCATGCCGGCGAGATCGTCGGCGTTGCCGGGGTGGAAGGAAACGGCCAGTCACAGCTGGTCGACGCGCTGATCGGTCTCACACCGGACGCGACTGGAGAGATCAACCTCGCCGGTGACTCGGTCGCAGAGCTGAACACCAGAGAGCGCAGGAGCGCCGGGATCGGCCTGATCCCCGAGGATCGGCATCGTCAGGGCCTGCTATTGCCCTCCCCGCTCTGGGAGAACGCGGCGTTGGGTCATCAGAGCAAGGAGCCCTACGCCAATGGGATCTGGATCGACAAGAAGGGCGCCAGGGAGCAGACCGAGGAGATCGTCCGCCGCTTCGACGTGGCCACTCCGAGCGTCGACGTCCCCGCGGCGGCTCTCTCCGGTGGGAATCAGCAAAAGCTGGTGGTGGGCCGGGAGATCATGGCCAATCCCGCGGTTCTGATTGCCGCCCAACCGACCCGGGGCATCGACATCGGCGCTCAGGCGGCTGTTTGGGAGGAATTGAAGGCCGCCCGGGCCGCCGGCATGGGGATCCTCCTCATCTCGGCCGACCTCGACGAGTTGATAGGTCTCTCCGATGCGATCCATGTCCTGTTCGAGGGCAGATTCGTGGCCAGGCTCAACCCGGCCGAGATAACGCCCGAGATCCTGGGCTCCTACATGACCGGTGCTGGGGAGAAGAAGGCCTCGTGAAGAGCGGCCGATTGCTCACCTCGGTGGTGGCGCCCCTCATCGCGTTGGTGATTGCCTTCGGGATCGCCGCACTCGCACTGCTCATGGTCGACATCAACCCGCTGGAGGCCTACAAGGAGATGTGGGTGTTCGGGACCACCCCGGAATCGCTGATCATCACGGTCAACAACGCCGTGCCCCTGTTCGTCTCCGCGCTGGCGGTCGCGGTCGGATTCAAGATGGGTCTGTTCAACATCGGCGTCGAGGGGACCTACCTACTGGCAGCATTGTTCGCTGCCTATGTCGGCGCCCAGTTCTCGGTGACTCCGATCCTCCACGTCACCTTGATCCTGGCCGTCGCTGTGGGGGTGGGTGCCGCCTGGGCCTGGATCCCGGCGATCCTCAAGGTGAAGCGTGGCGTTCACGAGGTCATCTCCACCATCATGCTCAACTACATCGCCTTCGCCCTGAGCGCCTACCTGTTCCTCAACGTCTTCAAGGCCGAGACATCCGGGCTCACCATCGCCACGGATCTGATCCCAGAAACGGGCTGGATCCCCTCACTCAACCCGATCCTCGGCTGGTTCGGAGTGGAGGTTCGTGCCGGTGCCAATCTCCACGGTTTCCTGCTCATTGCGATTGCGCTCGGCGTCGGATACCACTATTTGGTCACCAAGAGCCGGTTTGGCTATGACCTGAGATCCAGTGGCGTCAACCCGGCCGCCGCCAACGCGAGCGGGGTCGACCCCAAGCGGATGATCATCAAGACGATGCTCATCTCGGGGGGTCTGGCCGGTCTCGTCGGGATCGCCCCGCTCCTCGGCTTCTATCACCAGTACCCGCAGGACTTCCCCCGCAATCTCGGCTTCACCGGTATCGCTGTGGCTCTCCTTGGACGAAACAACCCGATCGGGATGGCGTTCGGCGCCCTCCTCTTCGGCTTCATGCAGAGGTCGGCGTTGATCCTCGACCTCCGGGATGTGCCCAAGGAGATCGTCACCATCATCCAGGGCATCGTGGTCCTTGCCGTCGTCATCGTCTACGAGGTGATCTCGAAATACGTCCAACGTCGGGTCATCGCGACGGCGGCGGCTGCGACCGACTTCGACCCGATCACCGCGGGGGTCACGCCATGACTGCCCTGGTCGACAGCTACCGGAAGGCCGGCCGTCGCACCAGGATCGTTGTCATCGTCCTCGCCGCGATCCTGGTGATGACCATCGCCGAAGTGGTCACGGGGACCTCCGATCTGACCTCCCGAAGCACCGCCAGCGCCGCCCTTCGCTTGGCCATCCCGATTCTGCTCGCCGGCCTGGGCGGTCTCTATTCGGAGCGCTCCGGAGTGGTCAACATCGGCCTCGAGGGCATGATGATCGCCGGGACCTGGTTCGCTGCCTGGGGGGCATGGATGTACGGGCCTTGGGAGGGCGTGTTCCTCGGGATGGCCGGCGGCGCCGTGTTCGGCTTGCTCCACGCCATGGCCACGGTCACCTTCAACGTCGACCACATCGTCTCGGGCGTCGCCATCAACATCCTCGGGTTAGGGGCGATGCGATTCCTCTCGTCAATCGTCTACACCCAGGAGACCGGTGGCTCTGTCATCCAATCGCCACCGATCGATGGCCTCGCCAACATAGATATGCCGTTTCTGGCCGGCGGCGCTCTCTTCGGTTGGCAAACCCCCGATTTCTTCGGCTGGCTGGAAAACCTCGAACTGTTCTTCCTCTCGGACGTGGCCGGGATAATCCGGGGCTTCACCGGCGGTATCAACTGGCTCACGTTGATCGGGCTGGCGCTGGTGCCCATCACCGCCTGGCTCTTGTGGCGGACTCCCTGGGGTCTCCGACTCCGATCATGTGGTGAGGACCCGTGGGCTGCGGAGTCCCTTGGCGTCCGGGTCCTGCGCATGAAGTACTACGGGGTCGTCATCTCCGGCATCCTGTCCGGGCTCGCCGGTGCCTTCCTCGTGCTCGTCCAGGCCGGGATCTATCGGGAAGGGATGACGGGGGGCCGGGGCTTCATCGGGCTTGGCGCACTGATCTTCGGGAATTGGTTGCCGGTCGGGGTCCTGGGTGGGTCACTGGTCTTTGGGTTCGGCGACTCGCTGCGGTTCCGCGGGCCGGAGGTGGTCAAATCATTCATCCTCGCCGTTGCCATCGGCCTCATCGCCTACGGCATCTACTCGGCCGCCCGATCGAGGATGCGGGCCGCCTCGATTCAGATCGTCATCGGGGCCGCCTTCCTCGTCTACTACCTGCAGGTGGTGGAAGTCTCCAACCAGCTCCTCGCCGCCCTTCCCTACGTGATCACGCTGCTGGTATTGGCAGCGGCCTCCCAACATCTCCGAATGCCGGCAGCGGATGGCGCCCGATACGCCAAGGGCGAGGCCCGCTAGGGGGCATCGCCCGTTTTACGTTCTACGTTCTAGGTTCTACGTTCAGGCGGGCGTGAGCTTTGATCCGTATGACCCGGGCTTCCTCGATAACCCATATCCGACCTACGCCCGGTTGCGTGAGGAGTCTCCGGTGTTCTACGACAAGGCCTGGGAGCTGACCTTCTTTGCCCGACACGATGACGTGTCGACGATCCTGAAGGATCGGGACCGTTTCGGCCGCGACTTCCGTCACCGGCTCGATATCACCGACGTGGACCCGGGTCTATATGAGCGGATCTACCCGCCGCAGTGGCCGACCTGGACCCGGTACATCCGGGAGTCGTTCATCGACCTCGAACCACCCCGGCACACCCGACTTCGCCGTCTGGTGTCGAAGGCATTCACCAGGAGGTCGTCGGAGGCCTTCCGCCCTCGCTTGGAGGACGCCGCCACCCTGGTGATCGACCGGGTCCTCGATACGGGCACCCTCGATGTGATCCGGGACTTCGCCACCCCGATCCCGGTAGCGATGATCGCACAGCTCATGGGCCTGCCTGCGGAGGATCATCAACAGGTCTTGGACTGGAGTCACGCCATCGTCAAAGTGTTCGACCAGAACGTGAGCGCCGAGGACGGGGATGCCGCCGAATCGGCCACCACCGATTTCGTCGCCTACCTAGCGGCAGCGGTTGAGGAGCGGAGACGTCACCGTGGAGACGACCTGATCTCTTCGATGGTCGATGTGGAGGATTCCGGAGACACCTTGACTGACGAGGAGATCGTCGGAACGTCGATCCTCACCCTCAACGCCGGTCATGAGGCGACGGTGCACGCGATCGGCAACGGCCTGCTGGCGTTGGCCCGTGACCCTGACCAGTATCGGCGACTCCACCGAGGAGAGATGACGATCGAGACCGCAGTCGACGAGTTGCTTCGGTTCGACTCGCCACTTCAGATGTTCGAGCGATGGGTCCTCGTCGACACCGACGTCTCCGGTGTTTCGCTGGCAAAGGGATCAAAGGTCGGCCTCCTCTTCGGTTCGGCCAACCACGATCCGGATGTCTTCGAGAATGAGCCGGAGCGGCTGGATCTGGCCCGAAGTCCAAACCCACACGTCTCTTTTGGTGCGGGCCTCCACTACTGCGTCGGGGCACCCCTGGCGAGGGTGGAATTGGAGGCTGCGATTGGCATTTTCGCTTCACGAGTCGCCGCGATCGAGCTCAGCGAAGCCTCGGGGCGGATCCGCTCATTGGTCTTCCGCGGGCTGGAGAACCTGACGGTCGAGATCGAAGCTGCCTGAGATGCTCGTGAAGAAGGGCTAGGAGGCGACGGTGGTCGGGGGCACCGTGGTCGCGCCGGGCACCGTGGTCGCGCCGGGCACCGTGGTCGGCGTCGTACCTGCGGTCCCATTGCTGATGGTGCCGGGGCGCCCAATGACCCTGATCTCCTGGATCGCCATCTCGGTGAATCGCTCCTCCTCCACCACCTCGGCCGGGTAGTCGCTCTCGATGGTGATGACGATGGAGGTGGCATCCAGGGCAGCGAAGGCGATCGGCTGACTCCCGGCCAAGTCCTCGAGCTGGACCAGCACCGGCTGCAGCGAATTGTCGGCCTCCACCTGGATGCCCCGGGCCCGGTAGTTCCGCTTGAACCTCGTGGCATCCTCCAGATTGATCCAGTCGATGCGCTGGACGACGGTCGGCCGGTCGAAGATGAGCCGGATGGTGATCGGCTGCCCTTCGGGCACCGCTTCGTAGTCGAACTGGTATTCGGCCTCGGTGCCGTCGATCAGGTTGTCGCAGACGAAGGAGCCGACCCCTTCCTGGCTGCATTCGACGTCCAGGACGTCGACGGGGGCCAATTCTGCGATCGTCGTGCTGGTGGCGGTGGCTGCGGTGGTGCTGGTCGAGCTCGCCTCGGGATCGCCGTTGAAGATGTTGAACAGGAGGGCGATGATCACCACGCCGAAGAGCAAGGCGCTGATGGCGAGGGCGGCGCGCACGCCTGCGGTCGCCTGCACGGCAGGACGGGGAGCGGTGGGCAACGGTCCCTGGCTCAAGCGCGCCCCGCACTCCTGACAATGACGGTTGTTGGGAGGGTTGCCCGCGCCGCAAGAGGGACAGTTGACCTCGGCTCCGCCCTCGCCCGAGCTCGATCGCTCGGCCGAAGGGGGTGGCGCCCCCAATTCGAACTCTTCGTAGTTGCCGTCAGAGCTGACCGAGATCACATTTTCCCTGCCCCGGGCAGGTTTTGGCTCCAACGGATCGAGGAACGAGCCGCAGTTCGGGCAGAACTGTTCGTCGGCCGCGACACTCGCGCCGCAGTGATCACATTTGCGAGAGGCCACATCCCTCCTTCGTAGTTATTGTGCCATGGGATGTTTCTGTGGGCGATTAGAACTCATGAGCCCTGGACGATCGCCTCAATCCTGACCTCGACGATCGTGTTCATGGCACTTGTGGCTGCCTTGATTTTCGTCGTTCAGCGGCGCAATCGTTAACCGGGACGAGGGAAAAGCATGGCATTTCGATGTGAGAATTGCGGCCATCGGTCCGCCAAATGGATGGGATTCTGCCCCCAATGCGGTTCGGATGAGCCGCTGGCCGAGGTCGGGGGCGAGGTGCGCGGCAAGGCGAGGGCGGCCGAAGCGGTCGGGCTGAGGTCCGCCTCACAGGTCGCCAACGAACGGCGGGCGACCGGGTGGGGGGAGATCGACCGGGTGCTCGGTGGCGGGCTGGTGAGCGGGTCGGTGCTGCTCCTCGGCGGTGAGCCCGGAGTTGGCAAGTCGACGCTCTTGCTCCAATTGGCGGGGTCCATGGCCGGCAGGGGCGATTCGGTGATCGTGGCCAGCGCCGAGGAGTCGGCCGACCAGGTGGCGATGCGCGCGGGCCGCCTGGGCATTGTCGAGGAGGGGATCAGTCTGGTGAGTGATGACGACGTCGATGCCATCGTCGCCGTCGCCGAGCGGGATCGCCCCAGTCTGCTCATCGTGGATTCGATCCAGACGGTTGGCGTCCCCGAAATCGGAGCTGCCCCGGGCGGGGTGGCCCAGGTTCGGGAGAGCGCGGCCAGGCTCGTCCGCCTGGCCAAGACCACCGGGGTGGGGGTGGTCCTGGTTGGCCACGTCACCAAGGAGGGTGGCCTGGCCGGCCCGAAGATGCTCGAGCACATGGTCGACGTCGTTCTCTACCTCGAAGGTGATCCCGATCGTGGGTTCAGGGTGTTGCGGAGCATCAAGAACCGCTTCGGCGCCACCCACGTCTCCGGCATGTTCGACATGAGAAGCGAGGGCCTGACCGAGGTGGACGATCCCTCCAAGCTCTTTCTCGACGGATGGGAGTCGGATGTGCCCGGCACGGTCATCTATCCGGCGGTGGAGGGGAGGCGGTCGATCCTGGTGGAGATCCAGGCTTTGGTCTCACCCACCAATCAGGCGCAGCCTCGCCGGTCGATTCGTGGCCTGGATCCGACGAGGGTCAATCAGGTCCTGGCGGTGCTGGATCGCCACAGCTCGCTCGTCCTCCACGACAAAGAGGTCTATGTGAACGTGGTCGGCGGTTGGCGGCTCGACGAACCGGGTTGCGACCTACCCATAGCCTTGGCGGTCGCTTCGTCCTACTCGGACCGGCCCTTGGGACGTATGGCCGCCTGGGGCGAGATCGGCCTCGCCGGGGAGGTCCGTTCGATACCGATGGAGGTGCGCCGGATCGAGGAGCTGGACCGAATGGGGCTGGAGAATCGGATCGCCCCGATCGGTGGCAAGCCGCTTCGTCTGAGGGAGGCGCTGACCGACGCAGGTCTTACTTGATTGGCCGGCCGAACGAGGTTTCCGCCGCGGTTTAGATGCCACTCACCCGGACGGCGCAAGTTGCCGATCAACTACTGTGACATCTGTGGGTGGACCGTCGATAACCGAGACACTCGAACGATTGGCTCCGGGGACGCCAATGCGTCGAGCCCTCGAGCGGATCATCCAGCAGGGCAAGGGAGGCCTGGTCGTGCTGGGCGATGGCGCTCAGGTGAATGAGGCCAGCTCCGGCGGCTTTGCCTTGAAGGGCGCCATTTTCAGCCCGGCCCGTCTTGCCGAGCTGTCCAAGATGGACGGGGGGATCGTTCTCGACGACTCGTGGTCGAATATCCTCGAAGCAGGCGTCCACTTCATACCGGACGGCTCGATCCCGACCGACGAGACCGGGGCCCGCCACCGCACAGCAGAGAGGATGGCGGTCCAGACCGGGAAGCCGGTGGTCGCGGTGAGCGAAGGGCGCAAGGTGGCCACGCTGTTCTATGGGGGGCAGAAGATCGAGCTCGCCTCTCCCACCGAGGTCGCAGCCCATGTCAACCAGGAGCTGCAGAGCCTCGATCGTCTGCGCAGTCGTCTCGATGATGCCGAGAGCAAATTGACCCGTCTCGAGGTCGCCGGATTGGCCACCTACCGGTCGGCGGTCACCGTGCTCCAGCGCGCCGAGCTGGTGGAGCGGTTGGGCCGCGTCGTCGAGGCACGCACCTTGACCCTCGGTGAGGAAGGGCGAATCGTCTATCTCCAGCTGCACGATCTCCTTTCCGGGGTGGACTTCACCAAGAGAGCCGTGCTCAGGGACTACATCAAACCTCTCCGCAACAGCAACATCCGCCAGGCGATGGAAGATCTCAGCGCGATGGCTGGCACCGATTTGGAGGATCCGAGTCGCATTGGCAAGGAGATGGGTTTCCCCGACCTCGACGACCCTGCCGACCCCCGCGGCTATCGATTGCTCTCACAAGTCGGCCGGCTCCCTGACCCGGTCCGGGACGACATCATCCGGCACTTCGGTTCCGCCGCCTCTCTTCTCGGAGCCCGCGTCGACGAATTGCTGTCGGTGGAGGGGGTCGGTGAGACCCGGGCCGGACAGCTGCGGGCCTTCTTCGACCGTTTGCGGGACAACGTGGACGAATGGGAGCCAGTGCTGGATTGAGTACCGGCACCGGTACACTCCGCCCCCGCAAATGGCATCAACAGCGTCCAAATACTCGGTAGGCGACAAAGTGGTGCATCCCCAACACGGGGCGGCCACCATCCAGAAAAAGGTCAGACAGTCTTTCGGAGGCAAGAAGCAGGACTACTTCGTCCTCGATATCGCCACCGAGCAGCTCACGGTGATGGTCCCCCTCGACAAGGTCGAGGACCTGATCCGCCCGGTGATCTCCAAGACCAAGTCTCGCGACGTCCTCAAATCGCTCAAAGGGGAGCCGGAGGAGGCGGGCTCGAACTGGAGCCGCTGGTACAAGGTCCTCAACGAGAAGATGACCTCGGGGGACATCTTTCAGGTCGCCGAGGTCGTCCGTGATCTGTCGTATGCCCAGCAGACCAAGGGGATCAGCCCCGCTCTCAAGCGGATGCTGTCCAAGGCGCGTCTCACCCTCAGCTCGGAGTTGGCCTTCAGTCTCGAGATCGACGAGGAGGAGGCGATCAAGCGGCTGGACCGGGCCCTGCCCAAGGTCGAAGCGGACGAGGAATGAGTTAGTGGTCTGTCGGTCAAATAGGGTGCGCGTATCTCCGAGTCATCGGGGTCATCTGGCAAGGAGAAGAGCGCAGTCGCAGCCGGGGCGCTGCGGCGAGCACTTCGACGCAGTCAGGGGCCTCGAGGGCCGGAGAGGCGCCATCAGTCTTTGGCCGACGGGCCGCTAAATGCCGGTCGTCGGCACCCGGGTCGGCTGGGGTTTCGATGCCCATCCCCTCGACGGGGAGCCTCCGCTGATCATCGGCGGCGTCAACGTCTCGGACACTCTCGGGGTCACGGCCACCTCTGACGGCGACGTCCTGGCGCACGCGGTGACGGACGCCGTCCTTGGGGCAGGCGTCTTCTCCGATATCGGAGAGCATTTTCCGTCAGATGACCCGGCGATGATCGGCGCTCCATCCCTCGATCTGCTCGGGCAGGCCGCCGTGATGACCGTCGCCGCCGGATGGCAGGTCTGGCACGTCGACGCAACCGTCGTCGTCGAGGGTGTTCGCATCGCCCCACACCGGGCCGAGATCCGGGCCAATCTGGCGCGAGCGCTTGGCATCGCCGTCGACCTGGTCTCGGTGAAGGCGACCACGACCGACGGGTTGGGATTCATCGGGCGCGGCGAAGGGCTGGCTGCCGTCGCTGTGGTCACGGTCAACGCCCTGCCGTAGGATTTCGGCGATGCTCCGCCTCTACAGCACGATTCACCGCGCCGTGGTCCCCTTCGAACCGAGGGACCAGGAAAAGGCTGCGATATACGTGTGCGGACCAACCGTCCAGAGCGAGCCCCACGTCGGTCATGGGCGCTCGGCGGTCGCTTTCGACGTGATTCGGCGGTATCTGGCCTGGAGCGGTTACGAGTTGACCTACGTCCGCAACGTCACTGACATCGAGGACAAGATCATCGCTGCCGCGGCCGAGAGTGGGGAAGACGTCGAAGTGCTGGCGGTGCGGATGGCGGCCCGATTTGCCGCCGGCTACGAGGCTCTCGGCGTTCTTTCCCCTGACCTCGAGCCGAAAGCCACCGAGCACATCCCGGAGATCATCGATCTGATCCAGGTGCTGGTCGACCGCGGTCTCGCCTACGCATCGGACGGGGACGTCTACTTCTCAGTCAGGTCCGACGAGAGCTACGGCAAACTGTCGGGTCGGAACCCAGACGAGCTCCGATCGGGCTACCGGATCGAGGTTGGGGAGTCGAAGCACGACCCCCTCGATTTCGCGTTGTGGAAGGCGGCCAAGCCGGGAGAGCCGTGGTGGGACTCGCCTTGGGGTGCGGGAAGACCTGGTTGGCACATCGAGTGCTCGGCGATGGCGACCAAGTATCTCGGCGAGGGCTTTGACATCCACGGCGGCGGCAGCGACCTCGTTTTCCCCCATCACGAGAACGAGATTGCCCAAAGTGAGGGTGCCTCGGGCTCCACCTTCGCCAGGTATTGGCTGCACAACGGGATGGTGAACCTCGGCGGCGAGAAAATGGCCAAGTCCACCGGTGTCCTCGTCGATCTCGCCTCGATCACGGAGAAGCACGGTGGCCGCGCCCTGCGCCTCCTCCTGACTCGAGCGCACTACCGGTCCCCGATCGAGTATTCCGACGAGCTGCTGGCCGAGTCAGAGGACGCGCTCGACCGTCTCCAGCGTTTCCGTGACCGGGCGATCGCGGGAGATCCCGACATGGAGGCCGTCACCCGCTTCCGGGAGGCGATGGACGATGACTTCGGCACCCCCCTCGCTGTGTCCCAGCTCTTCGACTTGGTGAGGGAGGGAAATCGGCTCCTCGACGCGGGGGGCGATGCGGGCGCCATTGCAGGCGCGGTGGAGGTGATCGTGGAGGTGCTGGGTCTCGACGATGCTTCGATGCCCATCGAGACCTCGTTGGACCTAGGCGATCTCCCCGCCCGGTTCGGCGTAGAGGGAGATGGCCACGAGGTGGTCGATCGACTGGTCGAGCTTCGTGCTCAGGCCCGGGATGAGCGGCGATTCGAGGATGCCGATGCCATTCGGGATGGGCTGGAGGCCGCCGGGGTGATGCTGGAGGATGGCCCGGATGGCACTCGCTGGCTACGGAAATAGGGTCGAGGGGGTTCATTCGGTTGCCGCGGCGGCCGCCGCGGGCCGGGTCCGCAAGCTCTGGGTCGAGGAAAGACGGATGGGCCGGTCCGAGGTCAGCGAGATCGTCGGCATCGTTGGCCGGCAAAGGACCGTCGTGGTTCGGGACGTGCGGTCGATGGCTGAGACCGAAACCCCTCAGGGTGTCATCGCCGACTGCGCCCCGATCACACCGGCCACGCTCGACGACCTCGGTCAGCCCGCCGCGGCTGTCGTCGTGCTCGACCACATCGAAGACCCCCACAACGTCGGCGCGATCGCCCGCAGCGCCCTTGCTTCGGGGATGACGGGGATGGTGGTGTCGTCGAGACGGGCCGCGCCGCTATCGGCTGCAGCTTTCAAGGCGGCTGCAGGTGCACTGGAGAAACTGAGGGTGTCAGTCGTGGGTTCCATCCCCGAAGCGTTGAGCCGGCTCAAGGAGCGCGGCATGTGGATCGTTGGGCTGGAAGCTGGAGCCCCGAAATCGTTGTTTGGCTTGGAGCTGCTCACCGAGCCGGTTGCGGTGGTAGTTGGCGCCGAGGGGGCTGGGCTCAGCGTCCTCACCGCCAAGCGGTGTGACCTGCTGGCCTCGATTCCCATGGCCGCCAGCTTCGAGAGTCTCAACGCCTCGGTGTCGGCTGCGCTGGCCTGTTTCGAGATCATGCGGGTCAGGGGTGACGGCGGCCTCTCCCTACAATCTGACCTCTCGCCGGGTTAGCTCAGTCGGTAGAGCAGCTGTCTTGTAAACAGCAGGTCATCGGTTCGATTCCGGTACCCGGCTCCAAACCTCGCCTGGCTGGTCACGAATCAGCAGGACTTGGCTCAACTTCTGTCCGCTTCCCAAACAATGACGTCAGGGCGCCGAAGTTGGGCGCCCAGCCGACGCCGAACACCTTCCCTGAAAGGATGGGACCTTCCGGATTCCAGTAGGTGTTCCGAACTCGCTCGACGGTCGGGACCCGGAAGTCGTAGGGCACGAAGTCAGCGACTTTCCCGTGCCAGGTTCTCTCGTCTGGCGGCTTGCGAAGTTCCTGGACGATCGCGACCACGCCGATGACCGCCAGAACCAGTCTCCAGATGTCCCTCATCACGGTGGGCATCTTCTGTTTGTCATCCATCCCATCGAGGCTACCGATCCAAGCCGGTTGCGTTCGCAGAGAGATCGGTCTCTCAAATCCTCAACAAACACATGGTCCACAAATACCCTCATCGTCATGTTGAGTGACGAGGATCGGTCCATCCTCGAGTTCGAGAGCAATTGGTGGCTTCAACCCGGTCCGAAGGATCTGGTGATCGAGCATGTGCTGGGCCTCACCGCCTCCGACTACTACCAACGACTGATAAGGATCGTGGGTCTGCCCGGCGCATCCCGTTTCGATCCGCTGACCGTTGCCCGGGTCAGGGCAGTGATCGAGGCCGACCACGGCGAAGAGGAGGCAGCGTCTTGAGTCGTGGTCGCCACGCCTCCGAGGAAACCGACTCGTTCAATCGCGATCTGGCGATGATGATCGCCGGCATCGTCTTGGTCGGAGCTGCCGTTTTCCTCATCCTCTTCTTGCTTGCCGGCAACGACGATCCTGTGGCTGCCGACACCACACTCGCTGCGTCGACTTCCACCAGCGTCCTTGCCACGAGCGATCCGTCGACGACCACGACCACCACGCCAGGCTCGACGACGACTTCTGCGGCCGCGGACACGACCGCGGTCCCGGTGCGGCCGCCCGACGAGGTGCGGGTCGTGGTCCTCAACTCGATCGGCCTAGCCGGCGCTGCCGGTCGGCTGACCCAGCAGCTGGCAGACGGCGGATATCAGACTCAGCAGGCCGACGACCTCGAGCCCGCACAAGATCCCTCTCGGGTCTGGTACCGGGAGGGCTTCGCGGCAGAGGCCAATGCCCTCCTGGCATTTCTGCCCGGGGCACTGGTCGAGCCCCTCCCGGACCCCGCTCTGGAGACGGGCGCAGATGTAGTGCTCGTGCTGGGCGCCGGCTACGCGGAATGACCCATCGCGCCGGTGGCTCACGCCGGGGGGTTCCCAAGGCGTGGGTCTTCCCGGTGTTGGCCCTCGTTCTCGTCCTCGGTGCGATAGCGCTCGAGTACCTGAGCAAGTCGGTGCTGGTCGATCTCCTTGCCTGGTGGCCGGTGTGGCTCGCCCTGCTGGTCATCGGTTTCCTCGCCAGGGGGCGCCGGTGGGGAAGAGTCCGTCTCACCGGTCTGGTGGCGATTCTCTCCGTGGTGGTCCTGGGTGTCTTCATCGCCGGGCATCTCCGCGGTTGGGCGGTCATGCCATCGGCCTCCGTCGGTCTCAACGGGCCCCAGGCCGGTTCCGTGTCAACTGGTGCCCTGTCCGCCCATATCGAGGGCCCGGTCGAGGTGAGCACCGGCCAATCGGGTTTCTTGTACTCAGTCGAGCCGGTGCGACGCGGCGGTGACATCGGGCCTCCGGTGGCGGTCGAACAACTGCAGGGCCCCAACATCGCAGTCGCCCTCGAGCCCGCCGCCGATCCTGGCCTTTACACGTTCGACGGGTGGGAGCTGGATCTCGATGAGGCTCCTCTATGGAGTCTCTCCCTCGGGGGCGAGGTGGAGGCCGATCTCAGCCGGCTTCGACTTTCCTCCCTGCAGCTGGATGGCGAGGGCCTCGCGTCGTTGGGCGCATCCACGGAAGACGTGGTGGTGACGGTCTCTGGGGTCTTCGAGATAAGCGTTCCCGCCGGGATTCCGGTCCGGGTGGTGGGCCAGGCGTCCGTTCCCGATGGCTGGGTGGCGAGCGACGACGGGTTCGAGAGCCCCACGCCGGGCCCGGGGTGGGTGATCTCGGTGGGCGAGGGGTCGACCCTCACTGTCATCGAGCGTCAGTGACCCACTAGTTACACTCAAACCGTGCCCTCTGAACGGCTGAGACGCGCCGCTTTGATCGTCTGGACTGCGGTGGGGGCTTTCGCACTCGGCTATGTCCTGCTCTTTGTCGCCGGGTCGATTCGCGTTGTCTGGCTTCCCATCGCTTTTGGAGCCGGGATCGTCTTTCTTCTCGAGCCACTCGTCCGCGCCCTCGAGCGGATGAAACTGCCCCGGCCGGTGGCCGCCGTGCTGGCTCTGCTCGGGCTCATCGGGGTGTTCATCGCGGTTGGAGTCCTTGTTTTCCCCACAATCAGGGAGCAGGCGGCCGAGTTCGGCCAACAGCTTCCGGATCTCTACCTGGCCGGGATCAACTGGGTCCGGGATGTCGGCGCCAATCTCGGACTGGACGTCGACGAATTGCTCAGCCAGGAGGCCATCGAGGCTTGGCTCAACGACCCGGCCAATCAGGAGACGGTGCAGAACCTTCTCCTCGGGTTCGGAGCCGGGGCCGGTCTGGTGATCCGGGGAGTGGCCGAGGCTGTCGCCGTGCTCGGTCTCGCCCCCATCCTGGCGCTCTACATCCTGATCGACTTGGAGCGGTTCAAGGCGAGCTCACTGGAGATGACTCCGCCCAAGCACCGGGAGGAGTTCGCCTTCGTCTCGGGCGAGGTGGGGACGGCACTCAGTTCGTTCGTTCGTGGCCAGCTGCTGGTGGCATTCATCGTCGGTTTTGCCTCGAGCCTCGGGATGTGGCTCATCGACCTCCCCTTCTGGCTTCTGATCGGGATCATCGCCGGGTTCCTCAACCTGATCCCGTTCCTTGGCCCAGTGGTCGGAGGCGCGCTGGCCGCACTCGTCGCCTTGCTCAACGGCGACCCGACCCAGGCGTTCTGGGCGGTGCTCATCATGATCGCGATCCAGCAGCTCGACAATCACGTGATCACCCCCCTAGTGCAGCGAACGCGGGTCAATTTGTCCCCCCTTGTCATCGTGCTCGCCCTGATCATCGGCGGCACGGTGGCCGGTCTCCTCGGTGTCCTGGTCGCGGTGCCGATGACTGCGGCGATCCGGATCATCGTGGGCCATCTGTGGCGAACCAGGGTGCTTGGAGAGACCTGGGGCGAGGCGAGCCAGCACATGATCGAGTACACCGAGCCGCCCGACCGCATCGCCGGAATCAGACGCCGTCAGCCCAATCAGAGCCGTTTGTTCGACACGCAGGAGATGCCGTCAGTCGTCGACGAGGAGCCGGCGACGCTCGATCCGTCAGATCAGACGTCGCCTAGATAAGCCGCCCTCATCTGGGGGTTGGCCAGCAATGCCTCCGAGGTGTCGTTGAGCACGATCTTCCCGGTCTGGAGCACATAGCCGCGATCGGCGATGGACAGCGCCATGTTTGCGTTCTGCTCGACCACGAACACCGTGACCCCCGCCTTGTTGATTTGCTCGATGATCTCGAAGTTCTGCGCGACCAGCACAGGGGCCAGACCCATCGAGGGCTCGTCCATCAGGAGGACTTTTGGTTGTGCCATGAGGGCCCTCCCCATGGCCACCATCTGCTGCTCCCCTCCCGAAAGCGTGCCTGCCTTCTGGGTGAGGCGCTCTTTGACCCTGGGGAACAGGTCGAACACCCGCTCGTAATCGGCCTCGAGGTCGACGCCCTCGCGCAGATACGCCCCAATCTCGAGGTTCTCCCTGACGGTCATCCGCTTGAACAGACGTCGGTTCTCGGGGACCATCGTCAGCCCGTGGCCGACTCGCTGAGCCGTGCTCCACCCGTTCACGTTCTCCCCGTCCATGAAGACCCCTCCGGAGGACGGCTTGAGGTAACCGAGCATCGTCTTCAACGTCGTCGTCTTCCCCGACGCGTTGCCGCCGAGGAGGCAGACCATCTCGCCGGTGTAGATGTCGATGTCGACGTCCTTGAGGATGTGAGCGGCGCCGTAGTGGGTGTTCACCCCCTTGAGGGAGAGGATCGGGGTCTGCGCCGTTCGTGGTCATGCGCCCAACTCCGCCGGCCGACCGAGATAGGCCTCGATCACCTTTTCGTTGGTGGAGACCTCGTCGTAGGAGCCCTCGGTCAGCTTGACCCCGTGGTCGAGCACGACGACCCGATCGGACACGTTCCGCACCACCTGCATGTCGTGCTCGATGAGGACGATCGTGTACCCGCGCTCGCTGCGGAGACGTCCGATCAGCTCGGTCAGCTCGATCGTCTCCCGAGGGTTCATGCCCGCTGTCGGCTCGTCGAGGAGCAGAAGACGCGGGCTGGTGGCCATGGCTCGGGCGATCTCGAGGCGACGGCGGTTGGCGTAGGAGAGGACCATCGAGAGCTGGTCGTGCCGGTACCCGGCCAGTCGGGTACCGAAGAAAGAGAGAACCTCTTTCGCTCTTTCCTCGATCTCGGCCTCTTCCCTTCGCTGGAAGCGCGTTTTGAAAATGGCGCCGAACAGACCGGCCTTGGTGCGGGAGTGCTGGCCGACCATGACGTTCTCGAGGACGGTCATGGCGGGGAAGAGACGGACGTTCTGGAAGGTCCGGGCCATGCCCAGCTTCAGGATCTGGTTGGGACGGAGTCCCACGACGTCCTGCCCGTCGAAGACAATCGAGCCCTCGTCAGGCGTCTCCATCCCGGTGACCAGATTGAAGAAGGTTGTCTTCCCGGCCCCATTGGGCCCGATCACGCTGACTACCTCGCCCTCGTCGACGTGCAGCTCCAAGCCGTTGATGGCGCGGAGGCCACCGAATGCCTTGGTCAGGCCTTTTATCTCGAGCAGCGGCATCAGACCGTTCCCCCCTCCGGCACCTGCTCCGCCTGACCCTTCTCTCCGTAGATCTCCAGCCAGGCGTCCTGCGATAGCTCCTCAGTGTGCAGCTCCTGCGCCCGCCGTTTGCTGGGGATGAAGCCCTCCGGCCGCTTCAGCATCATCACGATCAGGAGGACGCCGTAGAACAGGAACTGGTACTCGGAGAACTCCCGGAGCAGGTTGGGGAGGACGATCAGGACCAGAGCGCCCAGAGTCACGCCAGGGACGCTTCCCATGCCACCCACGATGATGATCACGAGGACGGTGATCGAGACCACGATGTCGAAGGTGTGGGGGAACACCGAGCCGATCTGTGATGCGAAGAGCGAGCCGCCGAAGCTGGCCAGAACCGCCCCGACCACGAAGGCCGAGAGCTTGGCGGTCACGATGTTGACCCCCATCGCCTCGGCAACCGACTCGTCCTCTCGCATCGCCATCCAGGCCCGCCCCCAGCGGGAGTTCTGCACGGCGAACGTCACATATGCGGCGAGCAGCACGAACAAGAAGACCGGGTAGAAGTAGTCCTGTGGTGTGCTGAAGGTGAGCGGGCCTATCTGGAGGTCGGGGATGTTGGTGATGCCCTGAGCTCCTCCGAAATACGGGGCCAGCCATTCGGAGTTGAGCAGGATCCGGGCGATCTCACCAAAGCCCAGGGTCACGATGGCCAGATAGTCGCCTCGCATTCGAATCACCGGGGTGGCGACCAGGATCCCCGCCACGGCCGCCGCAATCATCACGAAGGGCAGGGAAGCGAGCACCGAGATCTCGGGAGTGAACGCAGGTGACTGCGGAGAGGTGAGAATCGCCGTGGTGTAGGCGCCGACGGCGAAGAAGGCCACATAGCCCAGATCGAGCAACCCGGCGTAGCCGACGACGATGTTGAGGCCGAGGGCCATCAGGAGATAGATGCCCGCTGTGACCAGAATCTGGCTGACGAATGGGCCCATGATCCTGGGCACGAAATACAGGATCACCAGGATGATCGCTGCGGCCCCGATTTGCCATCTCGCTCGCTGGCCCTTCGGCATCGCCTGAACCCGCTGCCGGAGCGTGCTGTCCCGACCCTCCATCCACCAGAACAGGACGATGAATGCGCCGAAGACGAGCACCGCCCCGATGATGGTGAGGGCGCCGCCGCGCCCCGTGTAGAGGAAGTCGATGACCGACTCGAGACTCAGTCCGGCGAAGAGCTGACCGAACAAGTCGGTGAGAAGGGAGAACACGATCACGGCGGTGAGCGCCCCCAGCAGAGCCCGGCGGGCACGTCTACTGAGGAGATGGACCGCTCCTCCCAGGGCGCCCATAGCCGACGAGGCCAGTGCTATCACGAGCACTGCCGCAGCCACCGGCAATCCGAAACCGAGGATCTCGGCTAGCTCCGGCGACATGTTGATGAACACGCCTCGCAAGTCGAAGACGGTGATCAGGATCAAGAGCACACCCAGGCTCAATCCCGCCAGCAGCCCGGCAAGTGCACCGGCGAGGACGTTTTGCGACCCTGCCGTGGCCGGTTCGTACCCTTCCAGGGTCGCCGGTGGCTGGCCTGCCATCCAGCCGAAGCCAAAAGCGAGCAGATAGAGGAACAGGATCCCGAGCGGCACGATCGGGTCGATCACCATGCGGGGCTGGAACGTGGCCACGATCCCGGTGGCGGCGACGAGCACCAAGGCCGCACCTCCCGCCAATCCCAGCTTCACTGCCCTTCGCATGTCGAGAGGAGGGGCGGGCCGTAGTTCGACTTCGACCGGTGCCGGGGGATCCATGACCTGTGACATCGGCTAGGTCCTTTCCTGGGCGAGACGCTCGCCGAGGATGCCGGTTGGTCGGAAGATGAGCACCAGGACTAGCGCGGCGTAGGCCACCACGTCCTTGAGTTGGCTGAAGGCGGGGATCTCATAACCGGCGAGGACCAGGCTGGGGCCCACCGACTCGAAGATTCCGAGACTGACGCCGCCGAGCATGGCGCCGACGATGTTGCCGATTCCGCCGAGGACGGCCGAGGTGAAGGCCTTGATCCCGGGGAGGAACCCGGAGAAGAAGTTGATGCTTGGGAAGACCAGACCCCACAACGCCCCGGCGACACCGGCCATGGCGCCGCCGATGGCGAAGACATTGACGATGGTGCGATCGACGTTGATGCCCATGAGGGCTGCGGTCTCCGGATCCTCGGAAACGGCTCGCATCGATTTGCCAGTTCGGGTCTTCTCAACGAAAAGGTAGAGACCGCCCATCATCACCAGGGCGGCGACGATCACGATCAGCTGGGTCTTGAGGATGACGAATCCGCCGAACTCGAAGGTGCCCCGCAATGGCTCCATCCGGGGGAAGGACTTGGTGGCAGGCCCAACCAGACCCCTGACCAGATACTGAATCGTGAATGAGGCGCCGATGGAAGTGATCAAGGGGATCAGACGTGGCGCTCCGCGCAGGGGCCGATAGGCGATCCGCTCGATGATCACGGCAATTGCGGTCGAGGTGAACATGGCCGCTACCAGGACGATCAGAAGTGAGACGGCGGGGCTCGAGGTCCAGAGTGGGGTGAGGGCCAATGCGTTTGCGACGTAGAAAGCCATCATCGCCCCCACCATGAAGACCTCGCCATGGGCGAAGTTGATGAAGCGGAGCACGCCGTAGACCATCGTGTAGCCCAGCGCGATCAGGGCATACATCGAGCCGGTGGAGATACCGAAAACGAAGAGGTCGCGCCACTGTGCTGCGCTGAGTCTCCCCGAGGAGATGCTGAGATACGACCCGTAGAGGATTATCGCCAGGATTGCGATCCGGGCAGCCCAGAGAAAGACACCTACAAACGTGATCCGTGAGGCGCGCCGTGCCGGGCGAGCTTCGACAGTGGCGGCTTCTGTCATCTAGCGGGCGGCCTCCCCGTTGTGTTGGACGCCCGGCGCCGTGCGAGTGCACGGCGCCAGGCAATAGGGCGAGCCCCAGGTCAGAGACCCAGGTCCTCCCTCGAGTAGCTGATGAGAACGTTGCCGCGAACGCTTTCGATGTCAGCGGTATCGGCGGTGTTCTGAACTATGTCGATGTTCGGGGAGGCACAGTCGCCAAAGTCATCGCAGCTCAGCGTGCCGGTCAGACCCTCGTAGGTCATTTCGTTCAAGGCATCCCGGAACGCCTGCAGGTCGATGGTCAGTGTCCCACCGTCGTCCGTCGATGCGGCCTCGATGGCAGCGAACACCATATTGGTCGCGTCGTAGGAGTGAGCGTGGAACGACTGGATCGGAGCCTCACCATATGCCTCGGTGTACTTGGTGACGAACTCGGCATAGGCATCAGTGGTCGGAGTCTGCGGACCGGAGAAGTACATGTTCTCCGTCTGCGGCAACACCACGTAGGTGTCCGACAGCAGACCATCGGCGCCCATCAGGATCGTCTCTTCCAGGCCGGCCACTTCCAGGGCCTGCTCGGCGATGAAGTCGCCCGCGGGCTGGAAGATCGGGAAGAAGATCAGCTCCGCACCTGCGGCTGCGACTTCGGTCAAGACCGAGCGCATGTCGGTCTGGTCGGGCGTCACCGCCGTGCTGAGGACGATCGTCCCGCCGAGCTCCTCGAAGGGGCCTTCGAAAGCGCCGGTGAGGCCCTGGGTGTAGGGGTCACCATCGTTGATGGTCGCGACCTGGGTCAGCCCGAGCTCCTCGAACACGAACTTGGCGGCGGCGGCTCCCTGGATGGCGTCGTTGTGCGCCGTCCGGAAGTAGCCCTCGTGGTACTCGGGGGCCTCATTGCCTGCCAGGTCCGAGGTCAGCGCCGGCGAAGTGTTGGACCCTGAGATCAGGACCCTTCCCGCCGAGGTGATGACGTTCGATGCCGGGACGCCTGCGCCCGAGCAGCTGGTGCCGATCACGGCAACCACCTGCGGATCGGCGATGATCCGGGTGGAACCCGTCTGCC
>CAWKEI010000015.1:0-24667 GCA_963848695.1 uncultured Acidobacteriota bacterium | reverse complement strand
GGTTGAGGAAAGCGATGGCGAGAAGAAGACCACGGGGTCAGAGGCGTGTTGCAGGTACACGACTCTGGTGCCTCCCCATTCGTCACCAGGGTCGTCGAGCCCACTCTCTTCGTTGGTAAACCGAACCGTCCGTCCTCCCTGGTAGATGGAGTCGGCGGAGAGCCCCCCTCATCTCGATTTGCTACCAGCTCGTTCCACATCTCGTTCACTAATGGGGTGACGAACCATGAGTGCACCGTCCATTTGTTCGTTGACGATGTTGATCGAAGTAAGAATCGCTTCGACGCCATACGCACCGAGCGATAGGCCGTACAGGTAGACCTCGGGCCGGTCGTCCTCTGGAAGCGTGACAAGTAGGCATGGACGGTGGCGAACACTTCCTGTGATGTATCCGTCACCTCGTCTTGGTCGGCGAGTAGCGAGATCCAACTGGGCAGATAGGAGTATTGGGCCCCGGCGACGGCGACGTTTCCGTTGTGGACGTACTCCAAAGCTGTCATTGCGTTCGGCTCGAGGAACCCGGTCCCGGTGGTGCTGGCGACAACGAGGACTTCCCTGTCGAACGCGCCGGTCCTGATCAGCTCGTCGAGAACAAGCTGGGCCCGCGCCTTTGGAGTATCAGCCGATTTGAGTCCGACATACACCCGAATCGGCTCCATCGCCCCGTGGCCGTGGAACGCATTCAGTTCATCAACTGATGGGCCGGTAGCAACGAACGTTCGCCCTTTCTCGCCGAGTGTCTCCCACGCGACTAGCGACGAAGGACTGCCCGATCGGAGTTCGGATGCGGGCTGGGTGATCCCCTCGGCGGTTGACGCATCACGCGGCGCGAATACCTGATTGGCCACGGCAAAGAACGAGTTGACCAGAACACCGCTCCAGCCGCCCCAGATCGTGAGCAAGAGACCGATTCCACTGAGCAACACTGCAAGGCGTAGGGGGAAGACCTTGTCAAGCCATCTGATAAGGGCCAGAAAGAGCCTCCATAGGGACCTAGTGATGATCAGGATCAGGGCAGCTACAACAAAGGCCACCGGCGTAAGCGTTAGCCAGAACACCGGAGAGATCGGCTCCATACCGAAGGTTTGTCGTACATCGTTCTGCCAGCCGACGAAACCCCAGATCCCTGTCAGGAGAACAAATGCGACGATGGCGAGCGCTAGCCAGCGGAGCGCAGTCCACCAGTTCCCACGCGGCTTCGGCATGCCCAGGAAGTTCCAAACCCATTGCCAACCGGCCCCCAACCCATACCCCACCATGAACGAGATCCCGGACACGATTCCTTGAGTGACGGCGAGCTTCGGCAACAGAGAGGGTTGCAGCGAGGACGCAAACATCAGGACGCCGGTGACCACGCCCGGCCTCGAGACCGGCCTCGAGAAGACCTTCGGGATCGCGATCTCCTCCAACAACGCCAATGACGACACGTTCGGAAGCTACGCCAGCCGCCATGACACCGACTAGCACCCACGACGCCGACGGAGCGTCGGGCGTCGACGGCGAGGTCATGCTGCTCATGTGGCTACGACGATCCAGGGTTCCCCGGTGGCCAGCCCCAGATTCGTCTCAGCTGGTTGTCTCTCTCGTTGCGAAGCACCGCGAGAAGCACCCGCAGTAGAAGGATCACAGCCATGGAGAGACCGATCCAACCAAGGACCTCGTAGAGGCTCACCCCGATCGTGGTGAGGATGGGACCGCCTGCGGTTCCAAGCAATAGCACCGAAACCAACCCCACGCCGATGCTCAGGAGAGCCAGGACAACGCGGTTGAGCAATCGCTCCATGACCCCGATCTCCTCGGGATCCGTGAACAACCTCAGCCGAGTGGTCAGACGCCCGTGCTCGATCAGCGTGGCAATCCGGTCCATATGACGCGGGGCACGACTGAGAAGGGGCCCCAGCTGGGCCCACTCCTGCTGAACGAACTCACTCATCGATCCCGGCAACATCCGATTTCGAAACTCCGCCCCACCCACGCCCGCGATGACGTCCATGAGCGGGTACCCGGGCGAGAGCTGTTCCAGCGTGCCGGCGAGGGTGGCGAGAGCCCGGAACATGGTTGTGGTCGACCGGGGCAACTTCATCCTCAGCTTGTGAGTCAGGGCTAGTAGGTCGGTCAGGGCCTCGGGGGAGGGCAGGCCGGTACCAAGGTGAGCGGTGAGGAATTGGGCAAGCGCCCGCTCGATCTCGTCAGGATCCCTGGTCGGGCTTACGGCTCCGATCGAAACCATCGCCTCATGGAGCAAGGAAGGCTGTTCGAGTTTGATGGCGACCAACATCTGAAACACCGACGCTCGTTCGAAGCTGTCGAGACGCCCAGCGATCCCGAAGTCGATAAGACCGAGATTCCCGTCTTCGAGGATCAGGACATTGCCGGGGTGAGGATCTCCGTGAAACCGCTCCCCCTTCAGCATGGCCTCGACCTGAGACGTGCAGAGGGCATCGGCCAGTTGACGCGCTCGGGCCGGATCGATGCCAGATGTCAGGGATGCGAGTGGGACGCCCGACAGACGCTGCATCACCAGCATCCGCTCGGTAGTCAGGGACTGGACGATCTCGGGAGCCACGATCTCGGAGTGCCGTGCGATAGTCGCACCCGCTTCGATAGCGTGACGGGCCTCGATGTGGAAATCGAGCTCCCCACGGAGGACATCGGAGAACTCATCGACCAGACCGGTCACCTCGTAGAACCGCCCCCACGTAGTGCGACGCTCGGCCGTACCGGCCAGCCATCGAGCGATCGCTAGATCGCGATTCACCTGCTCCTCCAAACCCGGACGGCGAACCTTGACGACGACCTCTTGGCCCCCGGACAGCGTGGCGGCATGTGCCTGGGCGATCGAGGCCGACCCGAGGGGTTGCCACTCGATGACATCGAAAACCTCCACGAGAGGCCGACCCGTTTCCTCACGCAGAACGCCTTCGACCTGTTCTCGCGCCAATGGGGAGGCCGAGGCGTGAAGACGACCCAGCTCGGCCATCGCCTCCGGAGGGAGAAGATCGGGCCTCGTCGCCAGCAGCTGTCCCAATTTGATGAACATCCCTCCGGCTTCTTCCAGTGCGATTCGAACCCGTCGGGCGAGCTCTTCGGGGCTGCGTGTGGAGACTTCCCCACGGCGCAACCCGAGCAGGGGCGCGAGACCGTTACGGACAGCAATCCGGGACACCCGCCATCCCCGCAGGATGATCCCTGCCCGGCGGCGAAGGGCTCGGAATGGGTGGGCCAGCCGCATGCCCCGGTGCACCGGCTTTCGGGAGACGAGAATCTCGAGCACCACGATCGCGCCCATCGTGCCGATCAGGGAGAAGGGCAAGGACAGTGCCAGGATCTGCCCGCCGTCGATCTGCGGCTCCTCGGTGAAGTCCCTTACCAGGATCAGGATGGCCACCGTCATGCCGAACACGACTCCGACCAAGACAGCGAGGAGAGTTCGCCGCCAGGTCAGCTCGCGGCGCACCGACCAAACCCCGAGCCACCCAGGCGAAGAGGAACACAACACCCACCGAAAGGAGAAAGTCACCCATGCTCGAAGGCTACGGCATGCCGCCCCCACCCCACCGGTGACTGCTCAGTCTCGAGGGACAAGCCAGAGCAGAGCCGCGTCCCGTCGACCCAAGTATCCTGCCCAGCAAAACACCGGCAGCTCAGGGACCCTGGGACCATCACCCTCCCGCCGCCGTGATCATGCTGACGAGGCCACCGGCAACACCAGTTGTAATTCCGGAGCTATCCGTCCGCACTGACGACTCACCCTTGAGCTCGTCGGCCCGCTCGACGCCCGTCCGATGTGTGCTCAATCCCCTTGCTCAAATTTGACTCGACCACGGACGGCGACAGAAAGGCAACGATTACAAGGGGAAAACGCAGGTTGGCGCCCTCGGCAGGATTCGAACCTGCGACACCCGGTTTAGGAAACCTGCTCTGTATTTGGGGTCTCGACGCCCGAAAACGCCAATAAACATGAGGTTTTCGCGTTCTCTTAGGGTTCGGCGCGTTCCGGTGCTCAGTTTCGGTTGCGCTGACCCATATCGCGTCGTGCTCAACGGCCCATCCATCCTCCGTCGACTGTCAGAACGGTCCCATGGATGTAGTCGGCCGAACTCGACGCAAGGAAGACGACGGCGCCCGCCACGTCTTCGGCTTTGCCCCAACGACCTGCAGGGATCCTCTCCAGGATGGTCCGGGACCGGATTGGGTCGTTACGGAGGGCTTCCGTGTTGTCGGTGTCCATATAGCCGGGGGCGATCGCATTGACGTTCACGCCGAGACTGGCCCACTCGTTGGCCAGGGCCCGAGTCAGACCAGCGATGGCGCTTTTCGAGGCGGTGTAGCCGGGAACTGTGATGCCGCCTTGGAAGCTGAGGAGGGACGCGGTGAAGATGATCTTCCCTGATTGCCGTTCGATCATCCGCCTCCCGAGCTCGCGGGCGAGGATGAACGGAGCGTTCAAATTGACCTCGATGACGTGGTCCCAGTCTTGGTCGCTGTGGTCGGCTGCTGGGTGTCGGCGAATGGTGCCTGCATTGTTGACCAGGATGTCCACTTGCCGCTGCTCCTCAGCCAGCCGAACCAGGAGCTCGTAGACCGATTCGCGGTCCGAGAGATCACACCCATGACCGATGAACCTCCGTCCAGCTCTCTCGACGAGCTGCTGGACGTCAGAGCCGGCATCCTCCTGTGAGGCTGATACTCCGATCACATCGGCACCGGCCTCGGCGAGCCCAACGGCCATTGCCTTGCCAAGCCCCCTTCTTGCACCAGTCACCAGTGCGGTCTTGCCACTCAGGTCAATGGTGTAGGCCATTGGCGCTGCTCCGCTATTTGGCCAGGTACGAGGCAACGGACGTCAGGTCGGCAACGAGTCGCTCACGGAACTCGGGTGTCAGACGCTCCTTGAACAGAGTCGTACTGATTGCGTACCGAGGTTCACCATTAGGCCCATCGACGGCAATGCCAAGACAGACGACGTTGGGTGCCGCCTCCTCGTCATCGATGGCGTAGCCACGCTCACGGATCTCATCGAGATCTCCCAATAGGGATTTCAACGAGTGATGTGAGCGCTTAGTCAGCTGAGGCAGGGGATCGGTCAACATCGTCTCGATCTCGTCGCTTGCGAATTGCGATAGCAATGCCTTCCCGATTGCAGTACACGAGGCGGGAGGCGTTTGCCGATAGCCGACGTGAGGGCGATCGGCTGGGTTCCGTCGTGACGGGCAAGGAAAAGGACATCACCGTTGACGAGCGTTGCCAGCTGCGCGGTCTCTGCTGAGAGGAACTCCATCGAAGGGACGAAGCCTCGAAAACGTTGCACTGGGTCTTCGCTTCGGAGAAACGAAGCCGCGAACTCGACGACGGCCGGACCAATCAGGTATCCGGGCCCGATGCGTCGGACGAAGTTGGTCTCCACGAGAGCGGCGAGAATGTTGGTCACTGACGAGTTGGGGATCCCCGTTTCACGTGCGAGGTCGGAGGCACGGACCGGCCCCTCCGGGTGGCGGGAGATCGTGTCGAGGACGGCCGCCGCCCGAAGGACCGCCGGAGCTGGAGTGCCTGGGCCTTGGGATGTCATCGTGAGTCGATCAATACTTTGACGGTCTCTCCACCAGAGGCGAGCTGTTCGATCGCACCTTCGAGATTCGAGAGGGCCACGATCTGAGTGATGAATGACTCGGCCGGAATGACTCCCTGGGCGAGGAGTGCCACTCCCGACTCGAAGTCCTGCCGTTGATAAACCCGGGCACCTCGGATGTCGAGCTCTTTCCAGAATGCTGCCATCAGGTCTACTGGGGTCGGCTGGGTGTGGATGGCCACCACTACCCCTCGCCCGCGAACGCAGAGCACATCGGTGAGGGCGCGCACACCAGGCGCCGAGCCTGAGACCTCGAAAGCCACATCGGCTCCCTTTCCTTCAGACCAGGTCGACACAGTTGCGTGCAGGTCCTCGTTGACCGGATCGATGGTTCGAAGGCCGAGGGCGGAGGCGATCTCCCGTCGAAACGGTGAGACCTCGGATAACAGCACTTCAGCCCCCTCGTGGAGCGCCACGAGCCCGATCAGCATCCCGATGGGACCGCCGCCGATGACGACCACCTGGTCGCCAGTTTTCACTCCAGCGCGTCGAACGTCGTGGACTGCCACGGCGGTGGGCTCGGCCAGGGCGGCCTGCTCCAGCGAGAGATCATCTGGGACCGGGACAAGCAGCCGGGCGGGGACATTCCAACGCTGTTGTAGGGAGCCCGGGGAGTCGATTCCTATGAAGACGAGGTTCTGGCACACGTGATTGTGGCCTCGCCTGCATGCCGAGCAGTGGCCGCACCACTCGAGCGGCATGACGGTGACCTTGTCCCCCAGCTGCCAGCCCGTCACGTCCCGGCCGAGTGATCCGATAGTGCCGGACATCTCGTGGCCGATGGGCCATGGCGCGGTGACTCGGTGATCCATCTCTCCGTGGGCGATCTTGAGGTCGGTGCCGCATATTCCGGTGAAGGCCACTGCGATGCCGACCTCGTCCGGCCCGGGGCCGACAGGCTCGTAGGAGCGAGGCTTGAAGACGCCGTCTCCGTGGTAGTCGATGGCAAGGTATGTCATGTCAGTGCAACAGCATGCTGTGAAAGCTTCAGTATACTGTGATCCGCATGTCGCCGCCGTTTCTCGGAAAGAGCGCCCAGGTGGCCCGTCGAACAAGGATCGAAATCCTCGACGCCATCGTCCACGACGGTGTCGTCCCGGTGTTCTACGACCCTGATGTCGATGTGACACGCGAGGTGGCAACCACCTTGGTGGCGGGTGGGCTAAGCACGCTCGAGTTCACCAACCGCGGGGATGGAGCGGTCGACGTCCTGGCCGCGTTGATCGCACAGAGCCGGGACAGCCTTCCAGAGCTCATCGTCGGCGCCGGATCGATCGTCGACGCGGCGACGGCGGCCCACGTGATCGATCTCGGGGTCAACTTCGTCTTCGCGCCGAGCTTCTCTCGGGAGGTCGCCGGCGCATGTCACCTTCGCAACATCCCCTACGTGCCCGGGTGCGCGACGATGACCGAGATACTCGACGCGTACCGCTGTCGGTTGCGATTTCGTCAAGCTTTTTCCAGCAAGCTCGATCGGCGGACCGGGCTTCCTCGAGGCAGTGCGCGCTCCGTGTCCGTGGGTGCAGGCGATACCAACCGGCGGGGTGGAGCCAACGGTGGAGTCACTGCGGTCGTGGTACCAGGCCGGTGCTCCTGCCGTGGGGATGGGGTCGAAGCTGCTCCCCAAGCGACTCGTCGAGGCACAGGATATGGACGGCCTTCGTTCACTTATCGAGACGACCGTGGCGGCCGTAGCTGAGGCGAGGCGCTGACGTAATGGATTTGCGGCCGAAGCCAGCCGACTCGTGCCGCTGGGACTGTCTCGCTCTAGGCGAGGTCATGCTTCGCTTCGACCCAGAATGGGGTCGAATCCGGACGACGAGACACTTCAGGGTGAGTGAAGGTGGCGGCGAGTACAACGTGGCCCGAGCCCTGAGCAAGGTCTTCGGAATGCGTACCTCGGTGGTCACCGCCCTGGTCGACAATGAGGTGGGTCACCTGATCGAGGACCTCATGATGACCGGAGGGGTCGATCTCTCCCAAGTCAAATGGGTGCCCCACGACGGAATCGGACTCGATGCACGAGTGGGGCTCAACTTCACAGAGAAGGGATTCGGGATTCGGCCCGCACTGGGTGTGTCCGACCGGGCGAACAGCGCCGCCTCTCAGTTGAAGCCAGGAGACGTCGACTGGGCCCGGATTTTCGAGGAGGACGGGGTCCGATGGCTGCACACCGGCGGCATCTTCGCCGCTCTTTCCGAGACGACTGCAGAAGTCGCGTTGGAGGCCATGCAGGCCGCCCGCCGGGCGGACACCATCGTCTCCTACGACCTCAATTACCGCCCCTCGTTGTGGAAGGCCCGGGGCGGGCAGGGGCGGGCTATGGAGGTGAACCGTGCGCTGGCACCCCATGTCGACGTGATGATCGGCAATGAGGAGGATTTCACCGCCGCATTCGGTTTCGCGGTGCCCGACCTCGATGAGGAGATCACCAATCTCGACCCATCGGCCTTCAAGGCAATGATCGGGCAGGTAATCGATGAGTTTCCCGATCTCAGGGTGGTCGCTACCACCCTTCGGAACGCCAGGACGGCTGGATTCAACGATTGGGGTGCGATTCTGCACGCCGATGGCGCATTTCACGAGGCGCGGGTGCGCCCGGATCTCGAGATCTATGACCGGGTTGGTGGAGGCGACGGTTTCGCCAGCGGGATGATCTGGGCCTTTCTCGATGGCAGGCCGCCGGAGGAGGCTGTGGAAGTAGGTGCCGCTCACGGTGCGTTGACCATGACAACGCCAGGCGACACATCGATGGTGACGAGCCGTGAGGTGCTGGGCGCAGTCGCTGCTCGAAGCGCTCGTGTTGTGCGTTGACGGCCTCTATAGGTCGAGCCGGTAGGTCTCGATGGCGCATCCCCCGAGAACCCGGTCGAGATCATCCCCGACCAGATCGGAAAGAATCCGGACGGAGACGTCACGGACATCTGAGTACGAGGCGGCAAGGGTGCAGACCGGCCAGTCCGATCCCCACATCAGTCGATCTACTCCGAACAAGTCCACGGCTCCCGCTATGTAAGGCGTCAGGTCCGCTGCGGTCCATGACGACCAGTCCGCCTCGGTAACGAGGCCAGACACCTTGCATGTGACATTGGGAAAACGCGCGATTTGTCCTATTGCTACGGCCCAGGGTTCGACTTGCCTCGTTGAGACGGGCGGCTTGGCGAGGTGGTCCACCACCAGGCGAAGCTCAGGGAGTTGCTCGGCCACCTCGATCGCGGCCGGCAACTCCCGGGTCCTTACGAGCAAGTCATAGGTCAGGCCCGCCCTCGCAACGGCGGCCAGGCCCCGCATGACGTCGTCACGTAACAGCCAATCGGGGTCAGGCTCATCGTGGACCAGATGGCGAATCCCCACGAGCCTCCTCCCGCCCGGCCCGTCGAGGATCTCATCGATGGTCTCGGGGACATCCGGGGTGGTGAGATCCACCCATCCCACGACTCCCAAGACCCACTCGGTGTCGGCTGCCGTCTCGAGCAACGAGACCGTCTCGTCGACTACCTGGCGGGCTTGGACGACGACGGTTCCACTCACGCCCGTCGCTTCGAGGAGGGGGGCGAGATCGGTGGGGCCGAACGGCCTTCGCAGCCGTTCGTAGTTCCCAGTCATCCAGGGATAGTCGGCCACCCCGGGATCCCAGAAGTGCTGGTGGGCGTCGACGACGGTCGTCACGATATTGGCGCCCTCGTCGTGTCGCCCGAGCTCACGCTCAGCGCCCTTCCTCGACCAGAGGCCTGGTCCACTCCTTGCCCGACGGATACGTGTAGGCGTCGATCGTGGACGGGTGCATGGTGATGCTCGTGCCCGGAGCCGTGGGGGCCACATAGTGGCCATCTCGCACGACAGCCGGGTCCACGAAATGTTCGTGCAGGTGGTCGACGTACTCCGCCACGCGTCCCTCAGTGGTCGTGCTGACGGCTAGGTAGTCGAAGATCGAAAGATGCTGGACGTACTCGCACAATCCCACACCTCCAGCATGCGGACACACGGCGACGCCGAACTTTGCGGCCATCAGCATCACGGCGAGCGCCTCATTGACCCCCCCAAGGCGGCACGGATCGATCTGCGCAAACCGGATCGCGTTGCTCTGAAAGAGCTGCTTGAACATCACGCGGTTGTGACAGTGCTCGCCTGTGGCAACCCCAATGCCCATGGGCTCCAGAGCCCGTGCGATCCGGGCGTGGCCGAGGATGTCGTCAGGGCTGGTCGGCTCCTCGATCCACAGTGGTCGAAATTCAGCCAGCTCACTCATCCAATCGATCGCCTCGTCCACGCCCCACACCTGATTGGCGTCCAACATGAGCGCATGCTCGGTGCCGATGACCTCGCGAACCAACGCGGCCCTCCGAATGTCCTCCTCCAGGTCACGACCGACCTTCAGCTTGAAGTGGCGCCAGCCACGGGCCATTCCTTCTTCGCAGAGCTCTCGGACCTTGAGATCGGAATACCCGAGCCACCCAGCGGACGTCGTGTAGGCCGGGTAGCCACGAGTGCGGATGCTCTCGACGCGCTCGTCTCTCCCCTGAAGTCCATCCTTCAGGATCACAAGAGCATCATCGGGGGATAGGGCGTCGCTGATGTAGCGAAACGGAATGCATCTGACCAACTCCTCGGGCGACATGTCTGCGAGCAGCCCCCAGAGTGGCTTGCCTTCCATTTTGGCAACGAGGTCCCACACCGCATTCACGACCGCGGCCGTAGCCAGATGGATAACGCCCTTCTCGGGTCCGACCCAACGCAGCTGTCCGTCATCCACCAGCGATGTCCAGAAAGCACCCAAGTCAGCCGTGAGCGTTTCGAGACTGCGCCCTACGACGCGCGGTGCCAGCGCCTCGATGGCGGCTACGCACAGCTCGTTGCCCCGACCAGTGGTGAAGGTCATTCCGTGGCCGGTAAGCCCGGGAGTGTCCGTCTCGAGGATCACATAGGCCGCCGAGTAATCGGGCGCCTCATTCATTGCGTCTGATCCATCCAGCGCGCGCGAGGTGGGGAAACGAATATCTCTCGTCGTGAGACCTACGATCGTTGTACCCATCAGAGTTCCTTCGATAAGACGGTCATCAGCGCAGACGTGGCCGCTTGGGGGCTCGCCGGGGCGAGCCCCCAAGACCGCCGTCGATGCGCGGCCTATTCGAAGTCCGCCGCGTTGTCGATGGTGACGATGGCGGTTCCGGTGTCGACGAGCGCCTCGGCAACGCCGCCGGTGACTACCTGGTACAGAGTCGCCATGCCGAGCTCGCCCATCTTCGCCGGGAACTGGGCGACTGAGGCGTCCTGCCTCCCGTCCAGGATTGCTGCGACCTCGTCGGGCGAGGCGTCGAACCCGACGACCACTATGTTCTCAGGAGCGATACCGGCGTTCTCGATTGCCTCCAGCGCCCCGATGATGGGTGGTCCGCAAGCGCCGTAGATCGCCGTCACATCCGGGTTTGCCGTCAGCAGGTCCTCAGCAGCGGCCACACCTTTCACCTGATCACAGTCCGTTGGCGTCTGTGAGACGATCGTGACATCGGCGTCACCGAGGCCTTCGACCATTCCCAGGACTCGGTCGTCGAGGGCGGGCACTCCGGCGACACCTTCGAGCACGCCGAGGGTGGATCCGGGTTCGAGATTCTCGGCAAGCCACTCTCCGGCGAGCACGCCTCCCTGATAGTTGTCGGTGGCTACCACGGCTGACTTGCCATCCCAGTTCGGGCAGGTCGTTGTCGATGAGGACGATTTCGACTCCAGCCTCGACTGCCGCATCGAGAGCGGGGGTCACCGCTGGTCCGGTGGGCGTCAGTGCGATGCCGTCGACGCCCTGGGCAACCATCGACTCGATGAGGGCGATCACTCCCTCGTCGTCCGATCCGGACTCGCCCATGCCGGTGATAAGCTCGACATCGGGTTGGCCTTCTGCCCAGGCTTTTGCTGCGTCTTCGATGACGAAGAAAAAGTCGACGGGGAATTTAGTGATCAGCCCGAGCTTGTAGCTCTCGCCTGCGGTGGTCGTGTCCGGCGCGGCGGTGGTAGCCGGCGCGTCGGTCGTTGTGGGCTCAGCAGCTCCAGTTGTGGTGGCACTTTCGCCTTCACCGCCTCCGCAGGCGGCTACAAGCAACGCAATCACCAAGGCCAAGAGCCATGCGACTTGCCGTTCTTTGCTCTCAACTTGATTCTCCTCCATTGTCCTTGGGTGGTTCGTTCCCTCAGCACCGATGCCGCCACCCAGGTCGGCCCGGTCTGGATGTAGCGATCAGGTTGTCAACCGTCACCTCCAACGATCAGCGAAACGATCTCGCTCCCGAGACTCTTCCGATGGGATCAGTTCGCCCACCTTGCGACCACGCCGCATCACTATCGCCCGATCGGCTACCTCCATCACGTGGTCCATCGCATGGGAGATGACCACGACTGCCTTTTGCTCGCTTCGCAGGCGCTTGATGAGGTCGAGGACTCGTGCCGCTTCGCGTAGCCCGAGGGCTGCGGTCGGTTCGTCCAGGATGACCAGTCGAGAGGTGAATGCGGTCGCTCTCGCCACCGCCACGGCTTGGCGCTGGCCGCCTGACATCAGCCCAACGGGTGTGTCGAGGTCCGGGAGTGTGACCTGGAGGCGATTGAGTACGTCCTGCGTGTCTCTGCTTCATGGTCTTCCTCTCCAGCAGTCGCATCCCCATCGGCAGCCACCGCGGACCGGCCAACTCTCGCCCCGCGTAGAAGTTGGCCGACGGGCTCAGGTTGTCGAAGAGGGCCAGGTCCTGATACACCGTCTCGATGCCGAGGGCTCGGGCGTCGGTAGGACTGTGCATTTGCACTGGGTCGCCGTCGACCTCGATCACTCCTGAGTCGAGGCGGTGTACGCCGCTCATGCACTTGATCAAGGTCGACTTTCCGGCTCCGTTGTCCCCGAGGACCGCCAACACCTCCCCTGCGAAAACGTCGATGTCCACCTCGTCCAGGGCGAGGACTCCGCCAAAGCGCTTGGTGCCGCTCCTCACGGAGAGAAACGGGATCGAAGAATCGGGCCTCATGTTCGGGTCGCCTGTGCCAGACGAAGCTTGTTTTCCAGGTGCCCGCGCAACACGTCGGACTCGACCGCCACGATGATCACGATCCCGAGGACGATCAGCTGAAAGAACGAGTCCAGATTGGCCAGGTTCATGGCGTTTCTGATCACGCCAATCATCAGCGCCCCAACGAGGGCGTGACTCACCCCTCCCCGTCCCCCGAGAAAGCTGGCGCCGCCGATGATCACTGCAGCAATGGCGTCGAGCTCCGCCAGGGCGCCAAATGTTGGCGCACCGGCGTTGGTCCTTCCCGCGGTGAGAAAGCCGGCGATCCCTGCGGTCAGCCCGCTGAAGACGTAGACCGAGATGAGAATCTTCGATGCCGGGATCGCAGTCCGGTGCGCTGCCTCCGGATTGCCCCCGACCGCGTAGATCCAGCGACCCCATACAACGCGAGTCGTCAGCAGCCACACCGCGATTGCGACACCGACGACGACAAAGAACGAGATCGGGAGCCAGCCGAAGATCGAGTCCCCACCGACAACCTGGACGATCGATGGCATATCCTGGATGGGCCGACCGTCCGAGAGCCACAACGCCACTCCGCGCACCAGCGTGAAGGTGGCGAGAGTGACGATGAATGGGTGCGGTATCCGGCCCTTCACGAATAGGACGCCATTGACCAGACCCACCAGACAGCCCTGCGCCGATCATGGCGGCGATGACCAGAAAGCTCGAGTTGCCGGCTTGAAAGACGAGAGCGCCGGTAACGGTGGCGAGGGCCAGACGTGGATCCCACGGAGAGGTCGATTCCCCGTGTCACGATCACCAGGAGCATCCCTAGCGACAGGACGGCAATCACGGCGGTCTGCGCCAGAACGTTGCCGATGTTCCGCGGCGTGAGGAAGAGCGGAGTGGTGATCGCGATGACGGCTATCAGAAGGACGAGTATCAGAACCGGCCCTGCCCGAAGCAGGAACAAAGCGAGTCGTAACGGGCCGTCGAGTCGGGTGGGAGAGTCGGGGGATGAAGCGTTTGCGTCTTGCGCCGTCCCCGCTCCTGTCGGCAAAGGGCGCTGGGGACGGCCGCGGTCCGATGAGTTCGGCGTTCTCGGGTCCACTCACCCGCTCACTCACCACTGTCCTCCCGTGCTAGATTGATCGGGTGTATCACCCCGGATTTGACCGATCAGCCCGTCGATTGGCTACCATAGGGGCCTAAACATCGGATGTCTAGCCGATGTAGGGAGTTTGAATGTCAGCGCCGCTGACTGAAGCAGCGATACGTCAGATCCGGGAAATGATCGCAGAGGGGGCTTTGGCTCCTGCGGCCAAACTCCCCCCTGAGGCGGAGCTGGCCAGCGACCTAGGAGCTTCCAGGAACACCGTCCGAGAGGCAGTACGGGCATTGGTCACGGCCGGCGTCCTCGACGTTCGGCGGGGCGACGGAACCTACGTGACAAGTCTGCGCCCCGAACAGCTACTCGACGGGATCGGAGCTGCCGCGGAGCTCATGGCCAATGACTTCTCGCTGGAGTTGGTCCAGGTACGCCGCATCCTCGAACCGGCGGCGACAGCGATGGCCGCGCTGCGGATAGATGACGACCGTCTCGCCGAGCTCGAGACACTCCTCGGGAAGATGCGGTCGGCTGAGAGCCAGGAGGTCCTGGTTCAGATGGACAGCGACTTCCACGCGGTGGTCGCCGCGGCATCGGGGAATTCAACCCTCGCGTCGATGCTGGGGGGTGTGTCTATCCGGACCACCCGATCTCGTATCTGGCGAGGCATCATCGAGGACGACGCCAAGACACAGACTATCGCTCAGCATGCTCAGATCCTGCGGGCTCTCCGAGAGAGAGATCCCGTCCTAGGCGAGGCCGCTGCCATCGTCCACGTCGCGACCACGGAAGCATCAGTGCGGCGGATGATGGACAGTCGGGACAACGCACTCGTGCAAACGGCAACGGATTGACACGACAGGGCCGGCAGTGAGCAAGACAAGCAGAAACTTGCGTCGGCGCCCTCGGCAGGATTCGAACCTGCGACACCCGGTTTAGGAAACCTGCTCTGTATTTGGGCCTTCGAATGCCCGAAAACGCCAATGAACATGGGGTTTTCGCGTTCTCTAGGGTTCGCGCGTTCCGGTGCTCAGTTTCTGCTCGCGGATTTCCCGTGCTGACTCTGGGTTCGCTCGGATCGACCGTGGTGATGGGTACTTCGACTATTCAGCCAACACAGTGACGAGAGGCTCGCCGAGAAGGCCTGTCCAAGCGCGCTGAGAGTTCCCAACAAGCGAGAAACCCTTGCAGTGCATATGGTCCGCACGCCCTGGCGAAAGGAGACTCGATGTCAATCCAAGACGGATCACAAACCGCAGCCGACCCCGCACCCAGCTACAGGACCATCCGCAAACCGAACCCGGCTCTTCTCGAGCACGCCCGGGAGCGCGCCAAGTCAAGGGAGAACAGGTTCGCGGACCGAGTCACTGCCTTCTCGGGTTCGATGCGCTTCGTCTACATCCACATCATCTGGTTCGGCTGCTGGATCGGCTTCGGCCTAGAGCAATACCCGTACGGTCTGTTGACCATGATCGTCTCGCTCGAAGCGATCTTCCTCTCCACCTTCGTCCTGATCTCACAGAACCGCGCCGACGCCCGACGCCAGGTGGTCGCCGATCAGCAGTGGACCACGGTTCAGGAGGAGGAGACACAGAACATCGAGCTGCTCGACCTCTCGAGGCAGATACTGAAACTGACCAAAGAAGTGCACTTCCTCACACGCTCCCAAACGGATCACAGCGACGATCGCGAGCGGCCATCACACTCGGACTGATCTCGCACGAGATCTCCCAACCCCACTCGGGATAGGACCAGCAGCGCCCGGCCAACGGAGAGGACCCACTCCGTCATCGACAGCGGTCGACGAGAGGTGTCAGACTCTTGGGGGTCATGAACCGTGACTCACCAACCGCAGCCGCAGCCCCATCGTCGGTCCGCGGTTTAGGGAGAGTGGCGTGCCAAGCCATCCAGTATTGATCGTGAACCTTAAGAGTGGCAATGGCCGCGCCGCCGCCATCGACCTTGTGGGCACAGCGCAACGGCTGGGTCTCGAGACCGTGACCATGCAGCCAGGCGATGACCTCGCCGAACTGGCAGTCCGCATGGTGGATGGAGGGTGCGACCACCTCATGATGGCTGGAGGTGACGGATCCCTGGCGATCGTCGCCGAGGTTGCAATGGGTCGGAACGTTCCCTTTTCCTGTGTACCGGTGGGGACCCGCAACCACTTTGCCATGGACGTCGGGCTTTCCCGGGGTCATCCTCTGCAGTCCCTCGACGCCGCTCTCGACGGTTCTGAGAGGCTGATCGACGTCGGCATCGTGGCCGGGCAGGTCTTCCTCAACAACGTGTCTTTCGGCCTTTACCCTCGAGCCATTGCCGACCCCGAGTACCGCAGTCACAGGGCCCGGAGCATGGCCGATGCCGTAGTCGACACGGTCAGTCGTGTCGAAACCCAGATCACTGTCACCTTGCCCGACGGCCGCGTCGTCTCAGACATCGAGGTGCTGCTCACCTCGAACAACCCCTACCGCTTCATCGGACCCCCTGACTTCGCCCGACGCCCCGCTCTCGACACCGGCTCGCTGGGCATGATTCTCGCCGACCGTCGATCGAGGCAGAAACGCGGGCCCGCTGCATTCACCCGGTGGGAGACTCAGAAGCTCACCGTTCAGGCCGAACCTGTCAGCATCTATGTCGGCGTCGATGGAGAGCTGAGGCTGTTACAGGCCCCTATCGAGGTCGCGATCGCGCCGAAGTCGCTCCGCGTCCTCGTTCCGAGACAGACCCAATCGAGGAGTCTCAAAGAGTCGATCGAGCAACTCAACGAACGTGCCATCGTCCATTTGAGCGGCCTGCCTACCCTGCCCAGCCGCGATGAAGTGACCGCTAGATCGCCTCTGCTCAGCCAGCTGCACGAGTTCGACGAGGAGGTGTTCGAGCGGATCGCGGGATGGGAATCGCCCGCGATGGACCGTCTCATGCCTGCGCTGTCCCAAGCAGCATCACACTCCAAGATCTGGATCGCAATGGCCGCTGCGATGTCCCTCGCCGGCGACAAGAAAGGCCGCAAGACCGCAGTGGAGGCCCTCGCAGCAGTGGCGATCACCTCGTTTCTCGCCAACCTGGTAGCCAAAGGCATCTTCCGGAGACGGCGACCGACCGATCAGGTTCCCGAGGAACGACGTCTGCCGACGCCGGGTTCCTCCTCGATGCCCTCTGGCCACACCGCATCTGCCGCTGCGTTCGCACGCGTCGTAGGCGCGGCATATCCCGGTCTGCGGATCCCACTCAATGCCCTTGCCGCCGCGATCGGATTCTCCCGGGTATACACCGGAGTGCACCACCCCACCGATGTCATCGCAGGGTGGCTGCTCGGGAACGGGATTGGAACGTTCACACACGCGGCGGCTGTCACTGCCGGGCGGCGCCCTCGGCAGGATTCGAACCTGCGACACCCGGTTTAGGAAACCTGCTCTGTATTTGGGCCTCTCAACACCCGAAAACGCCAGTGAACATGGGGTTTTCGCGTTCTCTAGGTTTTGCGCGTTCCGGTGCTCAGTTTCAGGGGGAACCTGGATTGTCCCGCGAACGCAGCAGGGGAGACTCCGACTCGACTGTCTTTGTCACCGGGCTGGAGCGGTCTGGGTTCGAGGCGGAAACGCGCTCGCCGCGACCGTCCTCCTCCGCCACGGTTGGGCGGTGGTGGCATCATGGCCATCGGCTGGAAACCCGACAGGAGCAAGCCGATGGAAAGTCTCGCCTCGACCGTCCGTGGTCACGGCCCCGAGGTGGTGCTCATACATGGCGGGATGACCGACGGTGAGTTGGCGTGGGTCGCTCAGGAGCCATTGGTCGAACGGTGGAGCCTGCGCGTTGTCGACCGGGCCGGGTATGGCAGCAGCGCACACCTCTCCACCGGCGAGGACATCCAGCTCGACGCGCGACTCGTCGAGGCCGCGCTTGACGAGCCTGTCCATCTCGTCGGCCACTCCTCTGGTGCGATCGTCGCCCTCCTGGTCGCTGCGGCCTCGCCGCTCAGCGTGCGCTCGCTCACCGTGGTCGAGCCCCCCTCGTACCGGTTCGTCGATGATCCGGGCATCACGCACCTGGCTGATCTCGGCGACGATCTGTGGAACGATGTAGAGCTGTCAGACGGTGACTGGCTGCTCGAGTTCTTCGACGCCTTCGGAGAAGAGCCTCCTTCACACGAGCTCATCAACCTCCTCCAGCCGCATGTCCCGCCCTTTCGGCGTTTCGTCACGCGTCCGTGGGAGATTCATCTGCCGGTCGACATGATCAAGAGCGCTGGCATCCCGTCCCTCGTTATATCCGGTGGGCACCATCCGGCCTTCGAGCTACTGAACGACCGTATTGCAGAAGCGATTGGAGCGCGTCGAACGGTCGTTGAAGGAGCGGGTCACGAGGTACAAATGACTGGAGCGCCGTTCAACGAACTGATCCAAGACTTCTTTCGCGACCCTGATCGACACCGGTGAACGCTTGGGGCAGTAGATGGAGTGCTGTACCTTTCGCCATCCGGTCTGCGAACTTCTCCGGGGTCGTGACGGTGGGGGAGGCGATTACGGAGCAGAGCGCTCCCGGCAGGTTTCGAACCTGCGCACCCGGTTAGGAAACCTGCTCTGTTTCGGGTCATCGAAGACCGAAAACGTTAACGCCATGGGGTCTTCGCGTGCTCTAGGTTTGGCGCGTTCTGGTGCTCAGTTTTGAAGGAGTACTGTTCGTCACGACTGAAGAATCAGCACCGCGGCGAGCCGCCGACAAAGCGCCTGGCGAGCGGTGGACACTCGAGCGGCTCAGGGTGGCTGCCCCGGAGGCGGCGGACTCGAACAAGCCGCGGGCGGAAGACCGATGAGCACGACGTTGCGATCAACGACCGCAGCCGCTCTGACCACTTTGCGGCGCGGCGGGTGGCAGTTCTCGGTGATCCTCGTTCTGGTCCTCTCCGGCTGCGCCGGGCCTCGTCCCAGCGAGGCCTCAACTACTGCCGTCGAGGCCGACGCCGCCCTGGGGGCCCGGATGGACGCGAGCAGCCGCGGACGCCCTGGGCGAGATCCCCGCCGCCGGATTCTCCGTCGCTGTGATCCGCGGCGGGCAGCCGGTTCTGGCCAAGGGCTACGGGTACGCGGACCTGGCCGACGAGGTCCCGGCCTCCGCGAACACCATTTACCGGCTGGCCTCAATCACCAAGCAGTTCACGGCCGCCGCGATCCTCCACCTTGCCGAGGAGGGGAAACTCTCGCTCGAAGATCGGATCAACGACTACCTGCCCGACTACCCGGCATCTGGCCGGCGGATCACGATCCGCCACCTCCTGTCCCACACCTCGGGTCTGTCTGATGTGGCGGTCTTCCCCATCCTCGAGGAGGTCGGTGGCGTGGGATACACCCGGGACCAGGTCATAGACCTGGTCGCTTCGCAGCCGCTCGATTTCGAGCCGGGGACGGGGCATTCCTATAGCAACGTAGGATTCATGCTCGCCGGGGTGGTGATCGAGCAGGTCACCGGGACCACCTACAGCGATTACATGACGAACGAGATCCTCCGGCCGCTCAGGCTCGACCAGACCTCGTTCTGCCCCGATGAGCAGCCACGAGCCGATCGGTGGGCCCACGGGTACGACCTTCAGCATGGCAACTGGCTCCGGGCCCTCCGCCTCGGCCGGGCACCGGCGTTCGTCGACCCCGCCCCCATCAACATGGAGATGGTGTCGTCGGCAGGGGGGCTCTGTTCGACGGCGGCGGACCTGGCCCGGTGGCCGGGGCTGCTCCGGTCGTTCCTGGACCCGGTCTCATACCGCGAGATGTCCGAGCCCACGGTGCTGGCCGACGGCACCCAGTTGCCGTATGGGCTGGGGCTCCAGATCCGCGAGTTCGGGGCACACCCCGCCCTGTCCCATGGCGGAGTGGTCAACGGATTCGTCAGCGTGCTGGCCGACTTCCCGGAGGACGACCTGACGGTGGCGATGCTCGTCAACACCCGGCTGCTCACCCTGGAGTCGGGGGCCCAGCTGGCGAATCGGGTCCTGGGCGCGGTGTTCGACGAACCAACAAGCCAGTGGAGCGACCCCCTGGAAGCGCCAGTCCCGGGGACGTGAGAAGGATGGCGATGAACCAGAACGCTGAAAGGGGCGGAATCGCCGCCATCGCGGCCGGAGGGCTGGTGGCCGTGGCCCTGATCGGCCCGATCGCCTGGGACGGACTATGGCTAGCCCTGGCGCCGGCTGCGGCGCTGTTGATACTGGCCGTCCTAGAGCTCCATGCCGCCTGGCGCCCTCGCGACGGTCGCCTGGGCGCGGTGGGCGCCTTCGTCCTCGCGGCGGGCGTCGGGGCCCTGTTGGCGCTGATGGTCGTCGGCATCGCCGCATCGGCCACCCTGGGCCTGGAGCCAGCCTGGCTTGCCTTCCCTTTAGAGGTGGCGGGATACGCCTTCCTCGTCGGTGCGGCGCTTTGGGGCGCGGCCATGTGGCGGGCCCGAACCGGGCCTCGGTGGGCCGCGGTCGTGTTCGCGGTGAGTCTGCCCCTGGGTCTCGGGTTGGACGCGGCCACGAACCTTTTCCCCTTTGGCGAGCTGTTCTTCTTCGCTGGATTCGGGTTCTACCTCGGGTTGGGCCTCTTCGCCCTTTCCCTGCTGCGACTAGGCGTCGCGGCTCGGGCGAGCGTGAAGCTGCCCGGTCGACAGGAGCGGCAACGGACCCAGTCCGGGTCCGGCGGGCAGCCGGTATTTCGCCTGCCTGCCGCATCGGGGAATCCGGAGGAAACCAGCCACGGATCAGGCGGGAAACGAGACAGACCGAGACAAAGGTACATGGAGCGAACCGACGACTTGTAGCTCGAGCCGTGCCGCCCTAGTCGTTTTCGTTTGTCCGGTGCCCGGACGGCGGCGCGCCATACCCAACATCCACGGTCTGGGGGTTGAGTAATTTGCGATACGCCCGGACAAATGGCGACGACAAGGAGTGGAGTGGGACGGGGTTAGACCGCGGGCTTTGCCGGCATCTTGGTCGACATGTCAGTCGCGGTTGTTGCGACTACTTCGTAGACCTGTTCTGGCTCGCTCATGTCCTTGAGTTGATGCTGGCCGAGATCGGCGAATCGCAATTCCGGGGAAAGCCCCTCTCGGGCGAGCTCTCGCGTGGCGGCTGAAATCAGGGTCTGGCCGCCCTTGGCTAGCGAGCGGAGGCGTGCGCATCGGTTGACCGTCTGACCGAAGTAGTCGCGCTCTCGTAACTCGGCTTCCCCGGTGTGGAGGGCGGCGCGAATCGAGATTGGCCGGACAGTCCCCCAGTCATGGCCGCGGATCGCCTCCTGCAGGGTCATGGCGGTCAGGACCGCCTGGCCCGCGTTGGTGAACACCGAAAACGTGCTGTCACCCTCTCCCCGCCACTTGACCAGGACCCCACCTCCGTCACCGACTACGCGGCGCGCCATCGCATCGTGGGTGCGAAGGGCCACAGCCATGGTTTCCGAATCATCCTCCCAGAGACTGGTTGACCCTTCGATGTCGGTCATCAGGAATGTGACGATCCCTGTGGGTAGGGGGGTGGATTCCAACACCCCGTGCAGGGTGAGCGCGGCATGCGCTGCTAGGTCGGTCAAGAGCCGGCGGTCGTCGGCGGGCAGGTCCTCACCAGCGCCGGTGACGATGGTGATGGCGCCCAGAAGACTCTCCTGGTGGGTGAGGGGGAGAGTCTCGCCCAGATCCAGCGCGGCCGGGAGTCGACCGTCATCGAGTGCGATCGGTTCGGGTGGCGAGCCGTTCTGGGGGAAGATGGCGGCAGGCTGCAACTCCGTGCCGTCTGAGAGCCAGACAATGGCGGCGCGTGCTGCCGTCGACTCAGTGGCGAGTTGTGCGATCTGCGGGAGCAGCTCGTCCAATTGTGTACCGCCGACACCGGCCAGGGCCTCATATGGAGTCCGGCGTCTTCCGAACACGATGCGGTCGGCCAACCTGATCGCTTTCTGCCGCACCGGAAGAAAGGCGATCGCGACGAGGGCCGTGGCGATGACGGGCACGGGCAGGTCGATATTGGATGGGCTGAACTCGCTAACGACGGCGCCGATACCCGTAACCATCGCGACATAGGCGATGGTGAGAGTGGCCACCACCAGTCCATAGGCCAGGGTACGACTGATGACCCGGTCGATGTCATAGAGTCCGTAGCGAAAGATGGCCAACCCGCACGACACCGGAAGCGAAAGCCAGGCCAGCCCGTCGATCACACCGATGATGGGGTCGGGGAGACGCCAATCGAGCAGATCTCCGAGGAGGATGTCCACGAAGAGGAGAAGACTGACAAAGACGCCGATGGACAGCATCAACCATTTGATCTGCTGGCGCTCCATCCCATCCGACCTGCGATACCGGATGATCAGCGATACAACCGAAGCCACGACCATCAGGATCAGCGCCGTCGAAAGGATCGTGCCGAGGGTTGAATACTCCGGGTTCTCGACGCCGGTTACTCCGATCGGGTTGTCGGCCCATTCCACGCAGGTCTCCCCCTCCGGTCCGGCCCAGCCGACACACACTTGCTCCTGCAGCAGGGCCAAGAGGGGGTACGAGATGATGAAGACCACCAGACCATTCAGGACCCAGCGCCACCGAGGAGCCAGCGGCTCGCCGGTGGGGAAGAGAAGCGGGAGCACGCCCGCCGCCAAGGCGAGGAAAGGCAGCCAGGACCCGGTCCTCAGGGCCAACCCGACCGGATTGTCGATCTCAACCCCCACGACCACTCCGGCTAACCCGATGGCCGAGAACACCCAGCCCATCTTGTTGCCCGGCTTTCGCCACAGCACCAGCGCCCCGAGCAGCCCGAAACAAATGATCGAGGTCCCAACCAGGACCAGGGTCGTAATGTCCTCGTCAAGATCGGACGACGTGGCGAAACCGTATACCCCGGCCACCATCAACAACACCACCACTACGGCCGCCAAAGTCGACCAGGGACGTCTGGCCTGGTCTTCGGTCATCGCGACGAGTCTGAGGGCATCCGATTACCGCTCCGTTACGGCGGGAGCCTAGGCCACCACAGGTTGATCTGACCAAGGCACAACCACCCGAAACGCTCGTCCACTAAACCCACACAAGGGGGCACGTCTTGGTTGTTCGCATTAGTCCTTGGACTGCTCGCCTCATGAGCTGGATCCCCGTCCCAGTCAACGATTACAAGGAAAATCGGGATCAGCGCCCTCGGCAGGATTCGAACCTGCGACACCCGGTTTAGGAAACCGGTGCTCTATCCCCTGAGCTACGAGGGCATGGACCTTGTAAACGTCCTGGTCAGGGTGGCTCGAGCCGGATCAGCTCGGGAGTTTATGACGTCCCAGGTCCGTTCTCGGGATGCACTCGGCGCCGGAGGCTTGACGGGGCTCGCCTACGCTTGACCCTCATGGAAGAAGAGCGCATCGCCCTGTTCGTCGACTTCGAGAACCTGGCAATCGGAGTCAGAGAAGCACTGGGCGGGATGGAGTTCGACTTCGAGCCCATCGGTAACGCCTTGGCCGAGCGGGGGAGGGTCGTGAGCCGGAAGGCGTATGCCGACTGGGGGATGTTCGCTGACGCCCGGCAAAAGCTCACCCGAAGCCACATCGAGCTGATCGAGATCCCGCAACGGATGGGGGCGAGCCGAAAGAACGCCGCCGACATCAAGATGGCTGTCGATGCCATCGAGGTCGCCTTCGAGCGCGACTACATCACCACCTTCGTCATCTGCACCGGAGATTCGGATTTCACTCCTCTGGTCCACAAGCTGCGCGAGCTCAACAAACAGGTGATCGGGGTGGGGGTCAAGGCATCCACCTCAGCGCTGCTTCCCCCGGCCTGTGACGAGTTTCTCTTCTACGAGAACCTGGACGGGGTGGAGCCGACTCGCGCCAGTGAGCCACCGGAAGAGCAAGAGCAGGTCGACGACACCACTACCCCGGAGCTGGCTGCCCTGATCACCACCACTCTCTCCGGTCTGCTCAGGAGCAGCGGTGGCGAGGTTCTGGCGTCCTCTCTCAAGCGGGCCTTGCTCCGCAAAGATTCGACCTTCAGCGAGGCGGATTACGGGTTCCGTGCCTTCGGCGAGCTGCTCAACCACCTCGAGTCCCAAGGGGTGATCGAGACTTCAGAGGGCCCGGGAAGGGGAGACCCCGTCGTCCAGTTCCCTTCGGCCGGGTCTGGCGAGGGGGCAGCGTTCGATCTGCTCGTCGAAGTGGTGAACGACCTCTCCAAGAAGGGCTCGCCAGTGCTCCTGTCGGGTCTGAAGAACCAACTCCGCAAGAAGGACCAGTCGTTCTCGGAGAAGAAGTTCGGCTACTCCGGGTTTCTCCAGTTCTGCAAGGCGGCCGCGACGAAAGGCCAGATCGAGCTGACCTGGGATGAGGAGGCGGGCGACTACCGGGTCGCTGCTGGATGAACCGCACCGCCCACGTGGTCGTAGTGGGAGCGGGGATCATCGGAGCCTCGATCGCTTATCAGCTCGCCCGGCATGGGGTGGCTGAAGTCATCGCCCTCGACAAGGGGCTAGGTCCGGCCGAGGGGTCGACCGGGGCGTCATCGTCGATCTGTCGTTGTCGATATACCCATCCCGAAGTGGTGCGGCTCGCCTTTCACGGGCAGGAGGCCTACGCCAACTGGGCCGAGTTCACCGGGTTGGACGCGCCACGTTCCGGCCTACAACGTGTCGGCGTTCTCTGGATGATGGGAGAGACCCGAGAGAAGGTCGAAACCGATGCCGGCAAGCTGATGGGAGAGGGAGTCAAGGCCGAGGCTCTCGGGCCGGATGATGTCACCGAGCTCTTCCCCTCTCTGTCCACGTGCGGCGTCCCCTTCGATCTGACCGGGGAGATCGAGCACGTTTGCTCTCCCGGCGAAGCCTTCCTCTACGAGAGCCTTGGGGGTTATGCGGAGCCGGTCGGGGCCAATCAGGATCTCATCGAGGCGACCCGTCGGCGGGGTGGGATTGTCGAGTTCAACTCGATGGTCGTGGGCGTC
>CAWKEI010000014.1:0-22139 GCA_963848695.1 uncultured Acidobacteriota bacterium | reverse complement strand
CGAGAACGGCGAGAAATAGGGTCACCAACGGGGTGGCCATCCCATCGTTGAGGCCGCTCTCGACATTGAGGGCGCGGCGGATCCGCCCCGGCACCGACCGGTTGGTGAACACGCCCAACCCGAGGGCCGCGTCAGTAGGGGCGAGGATGCTGGCGGCTAGGGCAGCCGCCGCCCATCCGGCGGCAGGGAACAGCCATACGCCCGCTCCAAAGCCAGCGAGCACAGTGAGCGGGAACCCGATCAGAAGCAAGCGGATGGGAAGACCACCGTCCTCGCGAACTCACGCCACCGGAGCGTGGAGGCGTCCGCGAAGAGCAGCAGTGCCAGGGTCAGTTCCGCAATGTGCTTCACCGTTTCCGGGTCGCCCAACGGTCCGAGCCACTCGGGAGCCGCTAGCCCAATGAGGGCACCGACGAGGACGAAGACCATGGGAGCCGTGATCGACAACTTGTCGAGACGAGCGGCAACAAGGGAGTAGCAGATGAACACCGCGGCGAGGATTGCCAAGGCAGTCATCGGCCGGTCCTTTCAGGTGGGTAGGACATGTTCTCGATCTCCTATCTAGATGTACTCGTTCCGCTCCAGCCAGCGCGCCCCGAAGAACCCCTCTAGGGCAGGCAGATAGAAAGTGATGACTCGGTAGACCGCCGTGACGGCGAAGGCGGTCGACTCGTCCACACCAAAGGTGACCAAGAGGGCGGTCATCGTCGCCTCGGCCACACCCACACCACCCGGAATCGGCACGAACCCTGCGAGAAGGCTGGTGCCGGCCGCGGCAAATAGGGCCGAGCCGTAACTCAGATCCGAGCCGACAGACTGCAGAACCAGCCAGAGGGTGATCCCGAGCACGTTCCAATAGACGAAGTTGCTGCCCAGGAGGCCAAACGCCCGCATCGGTTGCTTGAACACCACCATCAGGGCTCCCCAGGCCTGGCTCACCACGGGAACCACGCGCTTTCGCAGCGCCTCGATCCGCAGAACAGCGACGACGACCCCCAACGCCACGAGCACGACCACCGCGAGGATCAGGAGCCACTGGACATCGGCGGTGTCGATGTCGAGGTTGAAGTCGACATCTCCGCCGATCAGCACGATGATCATGATCGCCACCTGGACCAGGAACCCGGAGAATCCGTCTATGGCGCCCTGCGCCACCGCCTCGGTGGCCGCCACCCCGAACTTACGGAGAAAAGCGGCGTTCATCGCCACCCGGCCCGCCACGCTGGGGATGGCCAGACTGATGAACTGGCTTGCAGTCTGCAGGGTCAACAATGGCCAGAAAGGGAGCCTCGTGGGCACCGCAAACATGGTCGCTGTTGCTTGGGGGAAGAACTGGGTGTGACCCACGACGAGAGCCAGTGCGATCACGGCCCAATTGGCTGTCTGAAGAACAGCCCAGATGGCGTCATAGTCAACGCTGGTGAATGCCGAGATCAGCGCCGAGATGATCAGGAGCAGCAGCACTGATGTGATCAGGCTTCGGGCGGTCACGCGGCGTAATTTGACCGGCTCCGGCAATTGGGTCCCCGTGACGTCTGCAACCTTGGTGCGGAGGGCCTTCATCACATCCTTTGGCCTCTCTGACAGGCGACGGCTTGACGGGCTCACTGCCGCCAATTGGAGGTAAGGCAGCGCAGCCACTAACCGCTCGGCTCCGAGTCCCTGGAGGGCGGTGCGAACTGCCCTTTCCTCCCCGACCGAGGCGGTCAGGCTGAAGAGCAGCTCGACGATGTCGCCGCCCTGATCGGCTTCATCGGCGGTGAGGGAGCCCAGTGCCAGATCGGTGATGATCGGACCGTCCCGGCCCACGCGTACGGCCGACACGCGTAGCGAGCCATGACTCATGGACCGGTCGTGCAGCAGTCTGACCTGTGACCAAGCCTCGACGAGATGATCGTCGGTGAGACTGTCCAGGTCGAGGTCGGGGATGGCGACTCCCGAGTCTCGGAATGAGATCAACGAAATCTCGGATGAGGCCGCACCCACGGCAGCGAGCCGGGGCACGCTCACGCCGGCGGCGTTGGCCATGACGGTCATGAGTGCCTCGTGCTCGACCGCCTGCAGGCGGGAATAGCTGACTGCCGGCCCGGTCTCCCGGTACCAGAGGGTATGCCACACTTTTGCGGCGAGTTGGGAGTCGAAGGCATCGCGACCATGGACCTTGACTTCCACGCTCTCGCCGCCGTTGTCGGTCGCCACGAAGCGGACAACGCCCCAGGTTTGGTATGGGGCGGCCTCGATATCTCGATTCGGGACACCTAGATTTGTCAGGGCCGCGGCCACCATCTCTGGGTTTGGGTAGCCACGCGGTGAGCCGGCCAACGCCAACAGGAGCCCTGCCGCGAACAGCCCGATTCCAAACGAGCCAATCGTGTGCGACGGGGTTGCATAGCTGAGGCTGATGGAGGCGAAGGCCGTGATGACCATCGCCAGCCAGCCGAAGCGGCGTAGGGGCCGAGTGACATATGGGCTGGCGACGATGAGGATCGCGGTGACCAATGCCACCCTCATTACGGGAAATCGGGGCACGGGATTTTCGAGATCGATTTCGGGCAGGACATAAGGCCATGCGCCATTGATCCAGAACGAGAGGACGATCACGAGGGCGGCTGTCCCGACCGCCACGATGGTCACATCCCTGAGGGCTGTGCGGCGTTCGAGTCCTCCGAACAACAATGCCCCGAGGAGTACCAGGCAATAGATCATGCTCAACGAGTAGCCGCTCTCCAGCAGTGTTTGCAGCCATGGCGGGCTCGATTGCACGAGACCCGTAAGCGATTGCTCCCAGCTCGGCGGCTGGTCGATCGTGAGCACTGCCCACAGCACCAAAAGCAGCCCAATGGTTGCGGTGAAAATGTCCCTTGGTCTGCGCACCCGTGGTTGGCCTGCCGTAGCCACGAAGTAAGAGGTCCGGGGGACTGCGAGCGGCCTCATCACATCCTCCCGGGTCCAGGCGCCTTCGTCCGATGATTGTTGGCTACACGCTACGCAGGGCGTACTCGGGGGGGAAGATTCAGGGTGCTGAATCGCGCGCTCTACCAAAAGTGGACAAAGGTCAGCGCCCGAAAGCCTCAATGGGTACAAGGGGAAACGCCCGACGACTCAATCGCGCCGAATCGCCCCCTCTCCCACCTGGCGGGCGACATGGAAGATCGGTATTCAACACGGTGGTGAAAGGCACCTTCTGGCCGCTTCACCATCAGAGACTTGTGGAGCTGACGGGATTTGAACCCGTGACCCCCTCGTTGCGAAACATGCGGTCGAAACCCTCTGACCAGGCGATTCAGGCTGATCGAAGGGCTTGTGGGGCGGCTGTGGGACGAGCGACGTGAGACGTCGTGAGACGTGGCGGCGTGACTGCAGGCTCCCCAATTACTTCTGTTTGGAGCGTTGACGCCTTACGGAGTTCGGCGTTGGCGTCCTTCTCCATGCGCATATTGAAGGTTGAGTGTTATTTGTCGTCCCGAAGAGCTCCTACTCCCCTGGAACTCCTCGAGTTCGTGTCTCTCGCTGCTTTCGAACTGAACGCTGAGATAACAGCTTCCAACACCGCGGTGGACCCAGCGCAAGGCCGTGGTCGCGGCGACTGGCACATGACTGGCGACCCGACCAGGGACCTTCTAGGAACTGCGAGACCGGTCCCGAACACGACCTTGACGTGGTGCTTTACGCCGGCGAAGTAGACCGGGCGAGTGCCCGGTCACGCCGAAGATGCAAGACAGGCGAGGGCGAACGCAGGGCTCTAGGCCTATGACCTCGCGTGCCCATGACCTTTTCGTCAGCCCCAGTCCCTCGGCTCTCCAACCAGCGACTCGGCGAGCTGCGCACCCCACACCTGGGCGCGCTGCACCTCCCCGTCGAGGAGCGGGCCCGGCACATCCTGGACATAGAAGCTCTCGGGCCGCGTGAGTAGCTGATAGCCGCGCTTGCGAGCCATCTTCGCGGCTGCCCTCGCGGCCGACCCAGGCAGCCGGCGCACCATGTCGACACACGCGTATCGAACGCCGCAAACGGGGTGTCGTTTCCCTCAGGCAGCTCCTCCAGCCATTCGCGCAGGCCGGTGGTGGGATCTGCGTTGGCGCCCTGGTTCACAGCATCCTGGCGCGTCGTGGCCCGCGACATCGAAAAGGCGTGCGTCGGCCCTCCAATCACGAGCAGATCCACGCCTCCGGGCAGCTGCCCTTCGGCGACGCTGCGCTGCTCGACATCGAGGTGGTCCTTCAACCCGTCGACGACGGCTTGGGCAATCCGGGCGGTATTGCCGAATAGGGACTCGTACACCACGAAGCCTCGCATGGTGCCTCCTTGCGCCATACATCGCCAGGCTACCCGCGTCGCGGCCCGCCAAGCCGAGCCGTTGTCGCTCAGTGTGTGCCGAGATGAGACTCGCGAGCCACCGACCAATGGTGAACCCTGGCCCGACACGCCCACGTCGAAAGGGCCGGAAGACTCAACGGAACCCTGACCAAGTACGAAGCGACACGCTTTGAGTACTTTGGGTCCTCCTGTGAGCTCCGATCGGTCCACGCCCGCTCCCCGTATCTGGGACCTCGACGCGGTTGTGTTCGACATGGACGGGGTGATAACCGACACGGCTCGCGCTCATGCCACCTGCTGGGCCCAGACTTTCGACGAGTACCTGGAGGAGCGAACCGCTCGCAATGGCGAGCCGTTCGAGCCATTCAGCGAGGACGACTACCTGAAATACGTGGACGGCAAGCCGCGCTACGACGGTGTGCGCAGCTTCCTCGAGTCACGGGGAATTGTCCTTCCTGAAGGCGCACCGAACGACTCTCTTGATGCCGAGACCGTGTGTGGGATCGGGAACCGCAAGAACGCCCACTTCCTCACGGTTCCTCCAGGAAGATGGGGCCGACCCCTATCCCACCAGCGTCAGCGCTGGTTGAGGCCCTCCACGACCGAGGGATTGCCACTGCGGTCATCACTTCGAGCCGTAACTCGGAGGAGGTGCTGCGTGGAGCAGGAGTGCGCCACCTGTTCCCGGTGAAGGTGGATGGTGTCGATTTAGACGAGCTGAGGCCTCGCCGGAAAACCGATGCCCGACATCTTCCTCGAGGCAGCGCGGCGCCTCGGTGTGGATCCGGATCGGGCCGCGGTCGTAGAAGACGCACTTTCCGGTGTAGAGGCCGGCCGTAGCGGGGGCTTCGCCCTTGTCATCGGGGTGGATAGGGCCGGTCAGGCCGCGGGGCTTAAGGCCAAGGGGGCCGATCTCGTGGTCTCCGATCTAGGCGAGCTCTTGCCCGCCCCGTCCTATGTCGACCAGCTTCCTGACGCCATGGAGGGATTGGAGATCCCGGAGGGGCGTCGATTGGCGGTGTTCCTCGATTACGACGGGACGCTGACACCGATAGTGGCTCATCCTTCCCAGGCGATGCTGTCGGACGCCACCCGGGGTCAGCTTGCCCGACTCGCCGCCGTATGCCCGGTGGCCGTGATCAGTGGTCGCGATCGAGCCGATGTCGAATCCATGGTCGGGCTGGCCGGCATCAGTTACGCCGGAAGCCACGGTTTCGACATCTCCCGCCCTGATGGTGGCCGCGAGGAGCATGGAGCCGAGTTCAGGCCGGCGTTGCAGGCGGCGGCCGATGAGCTGGAGCAGCGGATCTCGACCATTGACGGGAGCTGGGTGGAGCGGAAACGGTACGCCGTTGCCGTCCACTTCAGGCAGGCCCCCGAGGAGGCCGAAACGATGATCCGCACCGCGACAGAGGTAGTGGCAGCGGCCCAACCCGAGCTCCGGCTGGCGGGCGGCAAGAAGATCTTCGAACTGCGCCCCGACATCGAGTGGGACAAGGGATTAGCAGTGCTCCACCTGCTCGGGGTCATGGGCCTGGATGGGGACGATGTGACGGCGTTGTACATCGGTGACGACGAAACCGACGAGGACGTGTTCCGGATCTTGGCGGAGGGTCGGGGCATCGGCATCGTTGTCGGCACCGAGCATCGTGAAACGATGGCCGATTTCGCCCTGGAGGACCCCGACCAGGTCATGGAGTTCTTGGGGCTTCTGGCGGACAGGGAAGGAGGATGAGTGTCTGGTCCCTGGTCTACCAGGGTTACGAACCGGACCAGGAGGGGCTGCGCGAGGCTTTGTGCGCCCTGGGCAACGGCGTGTTTACCACCAGAGGTGCCTGCCCTGAGGTCGAAGCCGACGGTACCCACTATCCGGGCACCTACGCCGGCGGCGTCTACAACCGGCTGATCACGGAGGTGGCAGGGAGGGATGTCGAGAACGAGGACCTGGTCAACCTTCCCAACTGGTTGCCCCTCACCTTCCGTGTCGACAGTGGGCCCTGGTTCCACATCGACCAGGTCGAGCTCGCCGAATACACGCTGGAACTGGATATCAGGCGTGGTGTGCTGACCCGATTGCTCCGGTTCGGGGACCAACTAGGCAGGAGCACGACGGTGTCGCAGCGTCGGCTGGTCTCGATGGCCGACCCGCGACTCGCCGCTTTGGAGACCACGATCACGCCACACGGCTGGTCAGGCGAGCTGGAGGTGCTCTCCGCGATCGATGGCCGGGTCCAGAATGGCGGCGTTGCCCGCTACCGGGGCTTCGCTTCGCGTCATCTAGCTCCAGTCGACCACGGATCCGGGGAGGACGACTCGATGCATGTCACGGTCGAAACCACCCAATCACACGTCCGTGTAGCCGAGGCGGCCCGGACCCGGGTCTTCCGAGACGACTCATCCTTTCTAGTAGCCCGCCAGGTGGTGGGAGAGCCCGGATATACAGGGCAGATTCTGACCGTGCCGGTCGGGGACGGGGAGACGGTGCGGGTGGAGAAGGTGGTCGCCCTCGTCACTTCCCGTCTCCCGGCCGTCTCCGAAGCCGGCATCGAAGCCCGAATCTGGGCGTCGCGGGCAGGCGACTTCGAGGAGCTGCTCCGGGCACATGTGCAGGCTTGGGATCGCATCTGGCAGCGATGCGAGCTGCGGGTCGAGGGTTCGGAGCGGGCAGGACAGATCCTCAACCTGCACGTCTTCCACCTCCTGCAGACGGTGTCGGAGCACAGCAGTGCTCTCGACGTTGGGGTGCCGGCCCGTGGCCTCCACGGAGAGGCGTACCGAGGTCACATCTTCTGGGACGAACTGTTCATCTTCCCCTTCCTCAACTACCGCTATCCGGAGCTGACTCGGGCGCTGCTCCTCTACCGGTATCGCCGTCTGCCGGAGGCGCGCTGGGCCGCCCGCGAGCGGGGAAACCGGGGAGCGATGTATCCCTGGCAGAGCGGCAGCAACGGTCGAGAGGAGAGCCAGTTGGTCCATCTCAACCCGAAATCGGGAAGGTGGAACCCGGACAACTCTCGACTGCAGCGACACATCGGGATCGCAGTCGCCTACAACGTGTGGCATTACTTCCAAGCCACCGCCGACCTCGATTTTCTCGTCGTCTACGGAGCGGAGATGCTGGTCGAGATCGCCCGCTTCTGGGCGAGCATGGCCGGCTACGACCATCAGAGCGGCCGCTACCGCATCCTGGGAGTGATGGGGCCTGACGAGTATCACGACGCCTACCCGGGTGCCGAACAGCCGGGTCTCGACGACAACGCCTACACCAATGTGATGGCGGTCTGGACCCTCCTCAGGGCGCGGGATGCGCTCGAACTCCTTGGCGAGGACCGCAGCCGTCGACTGCGGGACCGAGTGGGACTCCAAGAGGAGGAGTTGGAGGAGTGGGAGAGCATCACACGCAAGATGCGAGTCCCCTTCCACGACCAGGGGATCATCAGCCAGTTCGATGGCTACGAGCAATTGGAGGAATTCGACTGGGAAGGGTACCGCGAGCGCTACCACGACATTCAGCGACTGGACCGGGTACTCGAGGCTGAGGGCGACACCCCGAACCGTTACAAGGCGTCTAAACAAGCCGACGTCCTGATGTTGTTCTACCTGCTCCGGGCCGATGAGCTGGAGGAGATCTTCACCCGACTCGGCTACCCCTGGGACCGGGACACGATCCGACGGAATGTGGCCTACTACCAGGCCCGGACATCTCATGGTTCGACCCTGTCGTGGGTGGTCCACGCCTGGGTGCTGTCACGGTCCAACCGTCCCGACTCATGGGAACTTTTCCGCGCGGCCTTGGAATCCGACGTGGGCGATATCCAAGGCGGGACCACACCGGAAGGCATTCATCTCGGGGCCATGGCCGGAACCATCGATCTGATCCAGCGCTGTTATGCGGGTCTCGAACCCAAGGGGGACGTTCTCTGCTTGAACCCCGACCTGCCCGACCAGCTCGAGTCGATCGAGTTCCGGCTCATCTACCAGGGCCAGTGGCTCGACGTCCGAATCAAGGGGGGGAACGTGGTGGTCACCGCCGAATCCGACGGGGACTCCCCGGTTGCCGTCGAGGTGGGAGGCCGGCTCTGCGTACTGGCACCTGGGGAGACGGCGCAGAGCTGAACAGCAGGCGCGTCAGGAGCTCAACTCCGACCGTGGGCCCGATTACAAGATCTCTCGTCAGCCCGAGGCTGCCCCTGCATCAGAAATCCGATTCGCCTCACCCCGAGCCGAAAGTGCTCACCAACCCGGCGACCAAGGTCTCCATCTCCTGATCGGTGAGTCTGGCTTCGGAATGAAGGACCGTGAAGGCGCGGGGAGGCATCGAACCCTCGCGGACAGTCTCAGCGCTCTCGCTGCTTTCATCCCCGGGATAGCTGCCCCACTCCGACCAGTTTGCCTTGTTCCGTCCACCATCGACGTCTCGCTGGACCAACCACGACACTGGAGCGATATTCGAGTACCAGGGCCAGGCGGTCTCGTTGGAGTGACAGTCGAAACAAGCTCTGACAGCCAACTCACGCGTCGAAGGCGAGTCCCACGATGGTTCCGCCAAGACCGGAGGGTTGTCGTGTGCACGCCCGTACGGGATCAACTGGATGGCGAGCAGGAACAAGCCAGACACAACCAGCGTGGGCTTCAGGATTCGCCACACGAGGACCCTTCCGGAGGCCCCGGCCCACGACGCGGACGACTTGCCAATCAGGAGCCCGATGGCGAATGTCGCCATCAGTACCAGGAGGCCGAGAAGAATCGCACTTGATGACATGCCTGTTTTCGCTTCCTACGAGCTTTCCTCACTCAGGGATGGCCATTTTCCGATGGGCTGTTGAATGAGCTCGAATGGAGAGGGACTCAAACGATTCCGGTGTCGGCTTCTAGTTCCAACGCCCATGCAGCGTCGGCTTCCCGTTCCATAACCTCGAGCCGTTGGTAGTAGTCGGGGAACTCTCTCAGGTGAGCAAGGGCAATCTTCGCCGTGAGGACGGGATCGTCTCCTGTTACATCCAGATCCGGGTACCTCGTCCCGTGCTCCAACTCCACGTTCATACCGTCCCGTACATCATCGAGGCCATAACGCTCGTCCGAGATATCGATATCGGCACTAGCCACCGCTTGGGCGGCATCGTCGGCTGTAAACATAGATCGCTCCTTTCACATCCAGGTTGGCTGCAAGGAGGCGCGCCCTGTAGAGGCTTTGTACTCGTTCGTCCGTCCCGGCCTGGCATCAAGGAGTAGTGTTTCTACGGCAAGTCAAACGGAGTGCAGGGAAGGGATCGGATAACCACAAAGGGGGAATACGAGACAACGGCTGCGAGCGGGATTGACGGCCCTTGCCGTTCTCTCATTGCTGATGGGTGCCTGCGGTGATGGTGACGAAGCCAGCACCGCCCTGGAAGTGACGACAACGGACTTTCAGTTCTCGCCGAATTCATGGACGGTCCCAGCTGGAGAGGAGATCTCAATCGATATCACCAACGAGGGATCCGTCCTTCATGAATGGGTGCTCATGCAGCCCGGGGTGAACATCGACAGCGAAGCCGACCTACCGGATACCGAGGAAGAGTTGCTCGCCGATTTCGTCTACGTCGAGGACGAGGTAGAAGCCGGAGCCAACAAGACTCTGAGCTTCACCGCACCGGATGCAGGCACATATCAGGTCATTTGCGCCATCGAAACCCACTTCGATGCCGGCATGGAGGGCACTCTCACCGTCGTCGAGGCCGAGGCGGGCTCTTAACCTCCAAGCTGGCCGGCGGTTCCACTTTGAGGGGCCATCGGCGTTCGGGCTTGCTTACCCGCCCCGATCGTTGATCCCGTGGGTGTCTACGCCGACCTGACCAGTTCCTGACCAAGGCTGGGACCCATGGAGCGAGCCTTGAGCAACGACAGTTCCATGCGCAGCACGCCACTCTCGCCGACAAAGGAACCGCCCGCTTTCTGCGCCCACCGGATCACTGACCCGTTGATCGGTACCACGTATGCAATGAAGGAAGTGACGCCGTGTTCCAGGGCCGTTTCAGCCAGAAGATCTAGGAGAGTCGTGCCTAGCCCCCGGCTCTGATACTGGTCCACGATCTCGATCGCCACCTCGGCGTGATCAGACATCGGAGCGACCCGGATGTATCGGGCGGCTCCGATCGCGGACGCCCCGCTGTCGTCGACGATGAATGCACACCAGGCGAAGTGGTCTTCGTAATCGATCTCGGTCAGGTACCTCAGCTCTCGCTTGGTCAGCCGGGTCTTCGCATGGTGGAATCTCAGGTAGCGGGACTCAGCTGACATCCGCCTCAGGAGGGACACCAAGTGAGCCTTGTCCTGGGGGAGGATTGGACGAAGGACGACCTCCGTGCCGTCGCGCAAGGTCACGGACCTGGTGTGCGCCAGGACCCATGTCGGGTCTGGGGCAGCAGCCTGAGTCCGTCCGTGCCTCTCCCGCCTATGCCCGCGGAGACGATCGCCGGGTTGATCGACGGCGCAGGTTTCTATCTCCTCGAGTTCGACGGACAAATCGATGACGATTCGCGCGAAGACATCTCACAGGATTATGAGGGCGTTGTGACGATTAAGCAGATAGCTCGATCATCGTTGCCTCCTGGCACACGCACCCCGTCGTATGTCCTTGTAAGACCCGATGGCTACATCGCCACCGCAGGGCACGATTCAGGGGTTGAGCGTGCCCGCCGCTACCTCGATCGATGGGTCCGACCTACCACGAGCAGGGAGCATGTTTCAAGCTGGTCGGACGCCTGAATGCGAAAAACCACTGGTCCTCGAGACTTCGCTGAGCTCGAGGACCAGCAGTTCCAGCATGTCAGGCGTTGCGGACATGCACCTTCAGCGCCCCCGTGTCGGAGGCCCGGCTGAAGACGTCGTACGCCGCTTCGAAATCGTCGAGCCCGAAATGATGGGTGACGAGAGGCGACGGGTCGATCAATCCGCCCTGGATGAGACGGAGGAGCGTGGGGGTCGAGTAGGTGTCGACCAACCCAGTGGTGATGGTCACATTCTTGATCCACAGCTCTTCGAGGTGAAGAGTTGCCGGCTCGCCGTGCACGCCGATGTTGGCTACCCGACCACCAGGTCGGATCAACGATGCCGCTAGCTCGAAGGTGGAGGGCACTCCCACCGCTTCGATGGCCACATCAACGCCGAGGCCGTCGGTCAAGCCGGCGATCGTTTCCTTCGGATCGACGTTGCCGTTGTTGATGGTGATATCGGCGCCGAACCGCTTGGCAGCGTCCAGCCGATTGTCCGCCAGGTCGATGGCGATCACGTGGGACGGGCTGAACAACCGTGCGCCGAGAATCGCCGCCAGGCCGATGGGACCGGCTCCGACGACTGCGACCACGTCACCAGGCTCAACCTTTCCGCCGAGCACGCCAACCTCGTATCCCGTAGGAAGGATGTCGGCGAGCATCAACAGCTGCTCATCTGGGACACCCGCCGGCGCCTTATAGGTGGAAGTGTCCGCGAATGGCACTCTCACGTATTCGGCCTGGGTGCCGTCGATCAAGTGGCCGAGGATCCAGCCACCTCCACCAAGGCACTGCCCGTACCGGGCTTCCCGGCAGAAGCGACACGAGCCGCAAGACGTGATGCACGAAACCAGCACCCGGTCCCCCGGCTTGATGGTCTTGACACCGGGCCCCACTTCCACCACGGTTCCTACCGCTTCGTGGCCGAGAATTCTCCCGTCCGTCACCGCCGGCACATCACCCTTGAGGATGTGGAGGTCGGTGCCGCAAATGGTCACCGAATCGACCAGGACGATCGCGTCCGTGTCGTCCACGATTACAGGCTCGGGCACATCCTCCCAAGCCTTGTTACCAGGTCCGTGATAGACCATGGCTTTCATGATGTCTCCTTTCTGAAGACCTGATCCCCATCAGACATCTTCGAGAAAGCTCAGAACAGGGGACAAAGCCCCGGTTTGGGTGGGACCGACTGGCTCACCGCGCAGCCGAGTTCGGTCGCGTGGGACGTCCAGCTCACCGTGCCTTCAACAACGAGTTCTTGGTAACCCAGAAGAACGGGTCCTTTTCCTCTGGGTGCCACCGGCCTGTTGCAGCACTGTCGAAGAAAGGCGTCACAGAAGGAGAGTCACGATGGATGTTCTGACCGGTGCCACAGGATCGCCGGCAACTTCAGCCAAAGCCCGGCGCCTTGGGACCCATGTTTACGTGTTATCGCTGGCTCTGGCAGTTATCGCCGCCGCGGCATCGGCTTTGACGTTTTTTGCCCCGGGGATCCTGTTGGGGCCGGCCGTATCGAACGGCAACGCTCGAGGCACCGCACTGGTGATACTGGTGTTGGCCATTCCCGTGCTGCTCTTGGCGATGTGGTTCGAGCGACGGGGGTCTTGGCGAGGGGTGTTCGTGTGGCTCGGAGCATTGTTCTATTTGGTGTACAACGCCTTTCTCTTCCTGTTTCTGACACCTTTCAACAGCCTCTTCCTTCTCTACGTCACCTTTCAATCGTTGGCTCTGTTTTCGACCCTCGCCCTGGTGCGGGCAGTGGATCCGGGTCGGACCATCGACTCGATGAGGCGATTGCCGGTCAAGGGTTTGGCGATCTTCGTCTGGACGATCGTCGTTCTGAATGCGGTGGCATGGCTGCAAGTAGTCGTGCCGGCCGTAGCCGCGGAGGATCCCGCATCGTTTCTGGAAGGTCTCGGTGTGGCAACCAATGCAATCTATGTGCAGGACCTGGCGTTTTGGCTGCCGTTGATGGCCGTGGCGGCATGGTGGATGTGGCATCGGCGTCCGCTGGGCATCCTCCTCACGGGATCCTGGCTGGTGTTCGGCGCCATCGAGTCCGTTGGGATCGCGGTGGACCAGTGGTTCGGACATCGAGCAGATCCACTGTCTCCCCATGCATCCGATTCCGTCATACCGATGATGGTGGCGCTCGCCATCGTGAATCTCATCGGTGTCTATTTCTATCTCCGGAGGGAACGTCGAACGACGAGCAATTGGATGCTCGAAGACCATGGAGTAGGACCGCTGGATTGAGCGGACCCGTGACTGTGAAGCCGGGTGCCGGACGATGGCGGTACCGAAAGGAGGAAGAAATGTCGGTTACATCTCAGTCTCGAAGCACCGCTTCGACACGTCACACTCGGCCCGCGACGATCAAATGGCTCGCCGCGTTACTGGGGCTGCTCACAGTCGGTGCTCTCCAGGGAGGGATTGCGATGGTCGCCGATCCCCTCGAGCCGCTTGGCATGCCCGTCAGTTATCTCGACGGCACACCGATCGATGACTACGTGTTGCCAGGCCTGTTCTTGTTGGGCATTGCAGCTGCATGTCTGATCACGATTGCTGGCCTCCTTTTCCGGTGGGATTGGAAGTGGGCAGTCCCGATTGAGACGCGCATAGGCCACCGCTGGCCTTGGCTGGCTGCGTTGGCCACAGGAGGCGTGCTTCTGATCTTCGAGATCATCGAGCTAATCCTCGTCCCGTTCCACCCAGTGATGCACCCACTACTCATCGTTGGTTCGCTGGCGATCATCTCGCTCGTCCTGACGCCATCGGCGCGCTCTCACCTGAAGAGCACCTGAGATGGAGACGCTGGTGCGGGGCCGTTCCTACTCCGATCCGGTCGCTGCGGGCCCAGATCGCGGAGCACAGACGTGGCCAGTAATAGCCATGGTGCTGTTGGGCTCGGCACTGTCGCTCACAATCGCCGCGAGCTCATTTGATCGGCCGCTCATCCTCCTGGCAGTGACGGCGAGCCTCACCCTCGCCGTGATCGCCGCCTGGCTGCGGTACGTGACTTGGCCGGCCAGCTTCTTAGGTGCGTGTGGACTCACTGCGGGGCTCGGCGTGGGTGTGCGTTGGCTGATGATCGACGGCGCGAGCCCGTCGGCGATCGCCGGGTTGATTGCACTCGCCAGTGGTGTGGCTGTCGTTGTCGCGTCCATCGCCAGGATGTTGCAACGCCGCCCAGCTTGGGCTCGTGCCCTGATCATCCTCTCCGTCACCCTGGGCGTGGCGATCTTCGTTTGGACATTCTCTCCGGCCATCGTCGCGACCGACGTGCCTCCTATCGATCGCGGTGAATCAACACCAAAGGATCTCGGTCTCAGCGCCGAAGTGGTGCGCTTCCAGACCACGGATGGTGTCGAGATCGCCGCGTGGTACGTCCCGGAGACCAACGGCAAGACGGTCATATTGCGGCATGGTTCCGGGGAAACCGCGTCAAGTGTCCTCGGTCATGCCGCAGTCCTTGCCCGCCACGGTTTTGGAGTCCTCCTTGCCGACGCCAGAGGCCATGGATCCAGTGCCGGTGAGGCCATGGATTTCGGCTGGTACGGCGATAGTGATATCAGCGCCGCCCTCGACTACCTCTCGACGCGGCCCGAGGTCGATATCGACAAGGTGGCCCTGGTCGGATTGTCTATGGGCGGGGAGGAGGCCATCGGCGCAATCGGCTCTGATCACCGCATTGCGGCTGTGATTGCCGAAGGAGCGACCGCCAGAACCGACTTGGACAAGGGGTGGCTCCGAGAAGTCTATGGGGCTCGAGGATGGATACAGCTGAAATTGGAATGGCTGCAATACGCGTTCACGGACTTGCTCACCGCCGCACCCAAGCCGCCGGTTCTCGCCGACGCAGCCCAAGCCGCCCAGCCTCGACCCGTCCTGCTGATCGCCGGTGGTGACATGCCCGACGAGATCAACGCCGCTGAGTTCATCGCGAGTGAGGCCGGGTCACATGTTTCGACTTGGGTCGTCCCTGGCGCGGGGCACATCCAAGGACTCTCCACTGAGCCCGAGTCATGGGAACGCACAGTCATCTCATTCCTCGACACCGCAATGGGCGGCTGACGCCAGCAAGTGGCCGACAACCCTTAGACCCGCACCGGTTTCGCCAAGCCTCGGTCCGCAGGTCCCACGTAGTGGGAACCTGCAGCTTCAGATCTACAGGTCTTCCCAGTCTTCCAATGCCTTCGGACCTTCTTGCTCCCCTTCGATGCGGGCGACATACGCAGCGGCTTCGCTGGGCGGCTCATTCCCATCTTCGTGAGGAGATTGGACACGTAGTTCTTGACTGTCTTCTCGGCGAGGAACATCTCGTCTGCGATCTGCTTGTTGGTCTGGCCGGCTGCAATGTGCTCGACGATGACCCGCTCTTGACTTGTCCGCTTGGAGAGCAAGGGGTCGTCTTTGGGTCCGTTGCGGAGTCGCTGGAATAGTCGTTCGGTCATCGCCGGATCGAGCAACGATTCCCCGTGTCCGACCCGGCGAATGTTGTCCACCAGGTCGGTGCTCTTGACACGCTTCAGAACGTAACCTGAAGCCCCGGCCAGGATCGCTGCCATCAGAGCCTCCTCATCGGCGAAGGAGGTGAGCATGAGCACGCTTACTTCGGGAAACCGAGACCGATGGGTGGTTCGGGTCGAAGACGATGGCACCGGCTTCGATGTCAACGCTCCCAGCTTGGGGATGGGTTTGAGCAACCTTCGGGCACGCGTCGCTCACCTCGGTGGCGACATTTCGGTGTCGAGCCACCCAGGATCGGGTAGCGAGGTGTTGATGACCCTGCCCGTCAGGTGAGTTCGGGGGCAGCCGCGACAACTCCAGCCACCCGATCCACCCAGTCCTTCACAGTGGCCTCGGCGAACTTGCACAGGGCGACGCGATCCACAGCCCGCCCCAGTGGGCCGAGCGGCGGCTGGTATGTGCCTTCGAGCGAGAGGCTGGTCATGTCCGAACCGAGATGGGTAAGGATCAGGTTGGCCTCCAACTTGGGAAACAACGCCTCCGCGCCGGAGGCACTCCATCGCACCGGGAACACCACACCGGCACTCCGCACTTCGGGTGGTCCGATGACCAGGTCGACCTCCTTGGCGAACCTGGTCGGTTCAGGACCGACCCTGGCCCGCAGTTCCTCGCCATCCCGGTAAGCGACGCCCGCCCATTCGGCGAGATGCGAGCGAACCCCTTCGATCCGCTCCTGGACCAAGCCGAGCCCGACAGGAACATGGGTGAAGTAACGGACGAACATCAGAGTGGCTCTCGGCGAGTCTGGGACGCCAGGCCACTCCCCGAGGTCGTGCTGGAGACCTGGTCGATGACGACTTCGATTACGTGAGACGTGGAAGCCAGCGGTTGGAGACCGCCAATTCCCAAGGGGGGCCCGACCTGGTTGGCGTACTTCTCGAGCAACAGTCTGACTGCACGCTCACCGACGGCAGGGTCGGTAACCTCGGCCGCTCTCCCGTTGATGATCACGCTCTGCCAATCGCCCGTCGACTCGTCGAAAGAGCATGCCTCGATGCAGACCGCCGGGTTCTCAACGATCGCCTCGAGCCTGCGCCCGGGCCGGCTGCGAAACAAGATCCGACCGTCGTCTACGACAAAGGCCATCGGGGTGACATGGGGCTTTCCGTCCGAGACGAGGCCAAGGTGGGCGACCGGAGCTTCGCCCAAGAAGCTAACTGCCTCCTCGTTCAGGACGGGATCCATGGTCACGCCAGGGTCGGCTCGGTGAGCGCCCAAAGGATGTCCTTCATCGAGATCATGCCGATCACTTCCTGTCCCTCGACCACCGGGAGATGCCGGTAACCGGCGGCGAGCATCCAGGTCGCCGCAGTCTCCACAGACATGTCAGGCCCAAACGAGTCCGGGTATGGGGTCATCCACTCCTCGATCAGTGCCCTGTCGAACTCGGCGCCGGAGGCAACGGCCCGGGTCAGATCTCTTTCAGTGAAGATGCCATGAAGCACGCCGTCCGATTCCACCGCAAGGGCTCCGATATCCGACCCATGCATGTGGTGCGCCGCATCGCGCAGATGTGCCTGAGGGCTCGATCCACGCGATCTCGCCTCCAATGAGCTCCCGAACTGTCATCTCATGTCCTTTCGTTGGTCTGTTCAATCATCGGAGATCGCGGCCCAATCGAGCACCGACGAAAGTCCCGACCTCTCGGGACCATCTCCTCTCGAATTGGGTGTGCCTTTTCACCGACGATGAGAGGGTTAGGCAGTAGCGGACATAGAAAGTGAGGATCCAATGACTGCCATGAAGACGGAGCGCCCCCAAGTGGCGGAAACCAGGAGAGTCGGTGTCAGCAGGTTGCTGCTGTTCGCAGGGATCATGGCAATCGTGGTCGGCGTCGGCAGCGTCGGGGGAGGCATTTTTGGCGCCTGGTACACATACGATCAGGCGGTCGCCCAGAACGTGGTGACCCCCGATGACGCAGTTATCCCGGAGACGCCGGTGCGGGGCCCGTTCACCATGTGGGCCCAGTCCGACATAATCACCCACCATCAGCTCGAGAACACCGGCGGCCTCTACTACGCCGAGATGGACCGGGAGGTCCCCCAACTCGACGAGAACGGCGCAGCGGTCCTCGATGAGAACGGCGAAGCGGTGATGGTCCCCAACGAAGCTCGAGCCTCCTGGATCAACGCAACTGCGCTGACGACCGTGCTCGGACTCGGGATCGTGTCCTACGCCCTGGCAGCGTTTGCCTTCACGGTCGGATTGACCCTGATCGTGGTCGGGTACACGTTCCTGAGGATCCGCAAGCGGGCAGTGCTGGTCTAGAGCACATCCCGCCAAAGGCAATAGGCCCTTCGCAAAGCGAGGGGCTTATTGCTCTTCCACCCGAGTCGAGGAGCCGGGACCGAGGAGATCCGAATGACCCCTTGATGCGCCGTTCTCGACGGCCCCGCGAGGTCGTGATCATCCCGCAGCGCGGCCGAACGTCCTGCACATCGAAGACCCGGACGTCTATCCCGCTCCGGCCCGGCACCTCAATCATCCTCCGACAGATGACGCATCAACTCCTCTATTCGGTTGGACCTCGTAACGGCTCGCTTCGCGCTGTGGATCCACCACAGATGCTGCCTTCTGGTCGAGTCGGGCAAGGCATCGAATGCATCTCTCGTTCCGGGCACCACGTCCAACGCGGTCTCGAGGTCCGGTGGGACCACAAGGGCGTCGACCTCGTCGGTCTGCGACCATGATCCGTCAGCGATTGCCTCGTCGATCACCCTTTGACCGGCTGCCGACATGAGCCCTTCCCCGATCAGGCGCTCGATTCGAGTCTTGTTGAGCGACGACCAGACCCCACCTTTTCTCCGCGGTGAGAACCACTGCATCCTCCGCTCGTCGTCCACCCGCTGCACCCGACTGTCGATCCAACCGAAGCAGAGGGCCTCCTCCACGAGGTCGTCGTAGAGCGGACCTTCCAGGTCACTGGACTTCTTCCGGTACACCACCCAGAGCCCCTCCTCCCGCCCGCCGTTTCGAGCCAGCCAATCTCTCCACGCCGCCCTCGTTACAGGAGTGAGGACCTCTTTGCCGTTCGGGGAGCCAGGTTGGGCACGGGCCACAATGCTCGGCATCGGGAGGCGAACCTACCCACGGCTTCGCTCATAGCGTGGTCTCCCGAGGGAATACGCACGTCGACAAGCACCACCCCCGAGGGAGGAAAGACCCGGCATCAGGTGGACCAATGGACTCCTCAGTCCATCTTCCCCCTCAAAGGAAGTGACCCTTTCGTGGGTGGAGCTGACGGGATTTGAACCCGTGACCCCCTCGTTGCGAAAGATGCGGTCAAACGGCTGTGACCAGGGCTTTTAGGCTCATCTGAGGGCCTTGTGGAGCGGCTGTGGGACCAGCGACGTGAGATGTGGTGGGACTTTGATGTGCGGCTTCGATGCACACGCACTCAGGACTTCGCGTTGGTTGGTCCTATCCCTCAGGCCTCCTTCGAGTGATGAGGCGGTCGGCTTTGGCCAGAACGCCGATTCGTCCCTCGGCGACACTCAGAACGAGCTGAAATGCTTCGTCATCGCCGAGATCCGGAGGCTCACCGTTCACGTCCAGGAAGACTGTGGTTGCCAGCCATCCCAGGCGATGTTGCCATCAATCAACGCATGGTTCGTCACGATCGAATGCAAGAGCAGCCGCTCTGAGCTTGAGAGTCGGGTAGACGTCCTCTCCGAAAGCACTCGACTGAGGTCGGGCCACGGCCCGATCACTCCATGCCCCCACCAGACGGTGCAGCGAAGGTCCGCGGCCAGAACCAGACAGCGAACCTGTCGCTCGACCAGATGCAATCCACCACCAGGTTCGGCGCCGAATCACTAGTGGATGACGAACGAGGATGCTCTGCAACAGTACGAGAAGGCATCACCGGAGCCATCGCCGGCTGACCCCGCGCGCACTTCCGGATCCACATTGCTGGTGACCGGAGCCAGTGGCTACCTGGGGGGTCGCCTGGTGCCCCAACTCCTGGCGGCGGGCCATCAGGTGCGTTGCATGGTGCGAAGCCCCGAGGGTCTCAGCAGCCACCCCTGGCATAAGCAGGTGGAGGTGGCGGTGGCCGATGCTCTGGAGCCGGCATCGTTGGACGCCGCTCTGGAGGGGATTGACACCGCCTACTACCTGATTCACTCGATGGACGGCGACGAGGGGTTTGCCGCCCGTGACCGTCAAGCCGCCGAGAACTTCCGTCGGGCGGCGGAACGTCGAGGCGTGAGGAGGATGATCTACATGGGTGGTCTGGGAGGCTCGACCGACCTCTCCGGCCATCTGGCCAGCCGTCAAGAGGTAGGTCGGGTTCTCGCCGCCGGTCCGATCGCACTCAGTGAGGTCAGGGCGGCGGTGATCATCGGGTCGGGCTCGGTCTCGTTCGAAATGCTTCGACATCTGACCGAGGTGCTTCCGGTGATGATCACGCCTCGTTGGGTTCGGACTCGATGCCAGCCCATCGCTGCCAGGGATGTATTGGCAGTTCTTGTAGGACTGCTCGATCACGACCTGCCCGATCATCAGATGCTGGAGGTGGGCGGTCCCGACGTTCTCACATACAGGGACATGATGCAGATCTACGCCGAAGAGGCAGGTCTTCGGCGCCGCCTGATCTTGCCAGTGCCGATGTTCTCCCCCTCGCTCTCCTCACGATGGGTGGGTCTCGTCACCGCAGTGCCCACCCGAATCGCCCGCACCCTCATAGACAGCCTCATCACCGAGGTCGTTGTCACCGAGAACGCGGCAACAGAGTTAGTCGAGCGTCCCCTCAGCACGTATCGCGAGGCCGTTTCTGACGCCCTGGAAAGGGTGGAGGGGAACACCGATGAAACCCGCTGGCACGAGGCTGTGGAGCATCCGGCGGTGAGCCTGCCAACCGATCCGGCCTGGGCCGGTGCCCGCTGGCTGCGGGACCGCAAGGTGGTGGAAACGGCCGCTCCGGCAGCGGACGTCTACTGGGCAGTTACACGGATAGGAGGAGAAGTTGGCTACTACGCCGCCGGTTGGGCCTGGTGGTTTCGAGGTCTGATCGACCGTGTGGTGGGCGGTGTCGGCCTCCAGCGAAATGCGGGACCCCGCACTGCTTTGGTGCGAGGTGACACACTCGACTTCTGGCGGGTAGCCGACCTCGAAGACAACCGACGCCTTCTGCTGGTCGCCGAGATGAGATTGCCTGGCGAGGCCTGGCTCGAGTTTGAAGTCGAAAGCAAGAGTGGCCATACCAGTCTGATCCAGACCGCTCACTTCGCCCCACGCGGACTGGCAGGTCGCCTCTACTGGTATCTGCTCTGGCCGTTCCATTCAATAGTGTTCGGCCCGATGGCCCGTCGCATTGTCGAGGAGGCCGGCCGACGCCCGAAGCCACCGATCTAAGAGGTTGCCCATCGGGCTGGGAATTCGCCTCGCCACGGAGCGGGTGGGGCGTGACCCACCCCCCCTGCTCCGACCGGCCGTCTAAGTGGACAGGGCGGAGCGAAGAGCCTCGGCGGCTTCGGGGGATACCGGCTGCAAGCCTGCAATGACGGCCTCCGCCAGTGGGCCCGAGTCGCCGTGCCCGTGGGCCTGGAGGGTCGCTCTTTGCCACTTGAGAGTCTCGATGACCACCTCGTTGTCGCCTACCAGCAAAGATGCTTCGACAGCGCCGAGAAGCAGGGCGAGCTCGTCTCGTAGGCGGGGGCCAGGCGTTTCTCCGAGACGTCGCTCCAGATCCTCCTGTGCTCGAGCGAGAACCGAGGTGCGTCGTTCGATCAGCTTCAGCAGGTCGTCCGAAGGGTTACGAGCCCGGCTCTCGGACGCTCCTACGTCTGGCACCCAGGTCTCTAGGACGCCTGGGATCTCTCTCGGGTGCGATGCCCAGGCGTCGGCTCCGAGCGTGGTCGCCCACGCCCCGGTCCCGCCGAACGCTCGCCCTCCCGCGAGTACAGGCACGTCTGCGGAGTGGCTCTGGGTGATCACTGCCCTGGCTCCGATGAGATGGTTGGTCATCGTGCAGGAGATGATCATCGCGTCGGGCCGCTCGCTGGCGAGGAACTCCCGCAGGTCGCTGGCGAGCACGTTGGCGCCGAGGAAAGTGGTGCGGAACCCGTTGTAGAGGAGATAGGCGACCACGGCCCGGCCTGCCAAGGAGTGAGAGTCGCCCTCCGCTGAGGCAACCACGACATGTAGGCCGTCGTCTGGTTGGTCCAACGACCCAGCAAGGAGCGCGACGACGGTCTCCACCGTGGCCGTTGCTGTGTGTTCCTCCGAGACCAGGTAGTCCCCGCTTTGCCATCGCGATCCGACATCTCTCTCAGTGGGAAGGAGGAGGTCGAAGAGCAGCGAGTCGAGAGGAACCCCCTCATCCATGAGGCGGGCAACGATGTTGTAGAGCCCACCGGAGTCTCCCGAAAGGGCGGCCGCGGTGACTCCAAGCCGTGGGGATCTGAGGCTGCTTTCATCCACTTTTCGCTCCGTTTACGAAAGCGTGGAGGCTACCTGTGGTCGAGCGTGAGAAGGACACACATCACCCGATCAAGAAGCCGGGAGGTCGATAGCTGGCGTGGCGTAGACGACGACATT
>CAWKEI010000013.1:0-31016 GCA_963848695.1 uncultured Acidobacteriota bacterium | reverse complement strand
CCTGAGTCGAGGGAGTGGATCGATGGGCGATGAGCGCGAGCTGACCCATCTGAATGAGGCGGGTGAGGCTCACATGGTCGACGTGGGCGGCAAGCAAGTCACCGACCGTGAGGCGGTGGCGGAGGGCTACGTCGTCATGTCGCCTGACCTCGCGGAGCGGTTTTTCGCCGGTGACCTGCCCAAGGGTGACGCCGCCGCGGCCGCCCGGATCGCCGGGATCATGGCTGCCAAACGAACCTCCGAGCTCATCCCTCTCTGTCATCCGATCTCGCTGACCGGGGTCGATGTGACCTTGGAGCCGAGTGGGCGTGGTGTTCGGGTCATTGCTAGCGTGCGGGCGACCGATCGGACCGGTGTCGAGATGGAAGCAATGACGGCCGTCGCTGTGGCTTCGTTGACCATCTACGACATGGTGAAAGGTGTCGAGCGCGACGTCACGATCGAGATGGTTAGGTTGCTGACCAAATCAGGTGGAAGGTCCGGCAAGTGGGAACGAGGTTGAGTCGTTGATCGGGCAGGGTCCTGGCAACTACGCTCATCCGTGGACGGAGTCGTAAGCCAAATGTCAACAAGCGTCATAGTCGGCCTATTGCTGATAGCGGCTGTGTGGAGTGTCTATCTCCTGCCTTCGGTGTTCGGCGACCGGCAAAACGCACCCAAGAACTCGACTGAGGAATTCGATCGCTGGAGCCATCTGATGGCTGACGTTCAGAAGCGGCCGTACGACCGGAAGGCCGTGGGTCAGCGGGACGTCATCCGCCTCCGTCGTCGCCGCACTTTCACGGTACTCGGGTTCCTGGCCCTGCTCACCGCCGGGCTGGCCCTGTGGCAGAACTCGCTGGCACTGCTTCTGGTGCATCTCTTCATCGATTCACTGATCGTCCTTTACGTGGCGGCCCTGCGCCAGATGAAGCAGCAGCGTCAGTGGCGACTCAAGGTCACCCATGTGTCCGAGCGTCCCGCCGAGTGGGACGACACTCAGATCAAAGTCATCGCCCAGTAGGCGATGGGCCCCGATTTCGCCGACGATGCCCGAGCCGTTCTCGACGCGCGGTTCGCGGCGCGTGAGAAGGGAATCACCGGCTCGAGGAAGGTGATCCGGTCATCGGCCAACGGGATCCGCGCTCTTCATCGTGGCGAGTGGGACCAAGCCGCCGGGCTCATCTCAGAGGCCGGGGCGATCCTGACGGACATCACGGCTGGACTTGCCGACCATCCCGACATACTCCATGCCGGCTTCATCTCCGATGCCGCCAAGGAGTACGCGGAGGCACGGATCACCGAAGCGCTGTTCCGGAGTGAGCCGGTTCCAGGCTTCGCCGAGCTCGGCATCGACCCTGTCCCCTTCCTCCACGGTCTTGGGGAGGCGGTGGGGGAGTTGCGCCGGCGTCTGCTCGACCTCCTCCGGGCAGGAGACATCGAACGCGCCCAGACAACGCTGGACGCGATGGACCAGATCGTCGACCTGCTTGCCGAGATGGACTACCCCGACGGTATGACCAACGGCCTCCGCCGCACCACCGACGTTTCCCGCGCCCTCGTCGAGCGCTCCCGCTCCGACCTCACCGCCACCGTGGTCCAGGAACGTCTGCGGCAGGACCTGCGGGGGTAGCACCGGGGCCGGATCGGAGGCGGCTGCGTAGGATGCCGGGCATGCAGTTCGACGGCGTTCGTCTCGAAGTCGACGACCGCATCGCCACCATCACCCTGGCCCGGCCGGAGAAACGCAATGCGCTCAGCCTCGAGATGCTGCGGACCCTGATCAAGGCACTCGAGGCGGTGCCCGCCGAAACCGGGGTGGTTGTGCTGGGGGCCGAGGGCCCGGCCTTCTCCGCAGGTCACGATCTTGCCGAAATGGTCGACCGCCCCGACGACTACTACGTAGAGCTCTTCGCCACCTGCACCCGCATGATGGAGGGGATTCATGCGTTACCACAGCCAGTCATCGCCAAGGTGCAGGGCGTGGCCACCGCCGCCGGCTGCCAGCTGGTGGCCTCGTGTGACCTCGCTATCGCGTCCGTGGACGTGTGGTTCGCCACGCCGGGTGTCTCCATCGGGTTGTTCTGCTCCACGCCGCTGGTCCCGGTGAGCCGGGCAGTCGGCCAAAAACGTGCGATGCATATGTTGCTCACCAGTGAACCGGTCACCGCGCTTCAGGCGGTGGAGTGGGGACTGATAAACCAAGCGGTTCCCGCCGATCGGCTGGACGGGGCGGTCGACGAGCTCGCCCAGAAAATCCTGCGTTTCTCGTCGGACACAATCGCCACCGGGAAACACGCCTACTACGCCCAGGCAGGGCTGCCCGAGACCTCTGCCTACGAGGTGATCGAGCCGATCATGGCGGGCAACGCCGCCACCCCCGACGCCCAGGAGGGGATGAACGCGTTCCTCGGCAAGCGCCAACCGGTCTGGTCCGATCGATCCCGATGACCACACCGGTCTATCGCACCGAACTGACCCCTCTCTCCTTCTCGAACGCGCCGCGATGGTTTTCGGCGACAAGACCGGCATTAGCTACCGAAACCGAGATCTCACCTATCAGGAGATGGCCGCGCTCACCACCAGAGTGGCGCGTGCTCTCGAAGCCTCCGATGTCGGGCAGGGCGACCGCGTCGCGTTCCTCTGCCCCAACATCCCCGAGATGCTGGTGGCGCATTTCGCAGTCCCCCTTCTCGGGGCGGTGCTGGTGGCGGTCAACACACGTCTCTCACCCGAAGAGATCAGATACATCCTCGACCACTCCGGCTCCAAGGTCCTGGTCGGTGACTCCGAGTTCCTGGCCAAGCTGTCCGAGATCGTCGGTGATCTCGCCGCGGTCGGCGAGATCGTGTCCATCGAGGACACCGACACCGAGGTCCCGTTCGAGACCGTGCCGTGGGATACATTCCTAGAGCGAGGGAGCGACGTGCCCCTGCCCTGGACGGTGGACGACGAGGAGCGGACGATCTCCATCAACTACACCTCGGGCACCACCGGTCGGCCCAAAGGTGTGATGTACACGCATCGGGGTGCTTATCTCAATGCCCTCGCCGAGATGATCCACTCAGGACACTCGCCCGAGTCGGTCTATCTATGGACCCTTCCCATGTTCCATTGCAACGGGTGGTGCACCACATGGGGTGTCACCGCCATGGGTGGGACCCACGTCGTCTTGCGTGCGGCCGATCCGGGTGAGATCTGGCGTCTCGTAACCACCGAGGGCGTCACCCATCTCAACGCCGCCCCGACGGTGCTGATTGGCTTGGTCAACCATCCCGACGCCCGTCCTCTGGAGCAAACGCTCACTGTCACCATTGCCGGCGCCCCACCTTCCCCCTCACTCATCGAGAGCCTCACTGGCCTGGGCGCCAATATCGTCCACGTCTACGGGCTGACCGAGACTTACGGACCACACACCGTTTGTGAGATCCAGCCCGGCGTTGCCGACATGTCACCGGCGGAGCAGGCCCGATTCCTCTCCCGGCAGGGCGTTTCTTTTGTAACCGCGGACCCGACACGGGTGGTCGATGACGACATGACGGACATCGCCCGTGATGCCACGGCCATGGGCGAGGTTGTGATGAGGGGCAACAACGTCATGAAGGGCTACTTCGACAATCCCGAGGCCACCGATGAGGCCTTCCTGGGTGGCTTCTTCCACTCGGGTGACATCGCGGTCTGGCACCCCGACAACTACATCGATCTCCGTGACCGGTCGAAGGACATCATCATCTCGGGCGGCGAGAACATCTCGACCATCGAGGTGGAGCGGGCCATCGCCTCCCACCCCGATGTGCTGGAGTGCGCGGTCGTTGCAGTGCCCAATGAGAAGTGGGGTGAGCGCCCTAAGGCCTTCGTCGTGCTCAAGGAGGGGGCCGCGACTGAGCCGGAGAAGATCATCGAGCACGTCAGGGCGCGATTGGCACATTTCAAGGCGCCAGACGAGGTCGAAGTGGTCACCGAGCTACCAAAGACGTCGACGGGCAAGATCCAGAAGTACGTGCTGCGTGACAAGGAGTGGGCCGGTCACGAGAAACGGGTCAACTAGCGCCGCGATCTGGCCTGCCAACCGCCCCTCGGTACAATTCCCTTCCCGCAAGGGGCTGTAGCTCAGCCTGGCAGAGCACCTCGTTCGCAACGAGGGGGCCACGGGTTCAAATCCCGTCAGCTCCACAATTCGACTAGCTGGTCAAACGATCAGAACCAAGCGGTGCGCAGCTTGCCTTCGTCGCGTTGCCTTGTCGTCGATTCTTGATCCCATAAGGGATGCGCGAGCGGAGCGCGAGGGCCATTCGTCTCTCGAGATCATCACAACAGTATTGGCCAGCTGATGCGCCCGGCATTCGCAGAGTCGATAGGTTTGAGACCAGCTTCCGCGAGAAAGGTGTCGGGCCATGCGAAAGGCCGCTTCTATTGCATCCATAATCTTGGGCGTTCTGATGGTCATTGGTGGCGTCGCCACCTGGGTGGTGGTGAGCAGCACCCTCTCCGATCAGAACATCGTCACGTCCGATGACGCCTGTCTCCCCGGGCGAACTGTCTCCGATCCATTCACCGCCTATTGCCAGGCGAAGGTCATCGAGAAGCACACGCTCGAGACCACCGGGGGGCTCTACTACGCGGAATTGGACCGGGAGGACCCGCTGCGAGAAGTGGCGATGAACTCGGCCTTCCTCCAGTCATCGCTGTTCACTTCGATCCTGGCATTCGGTGTCGCCGCGATGGCCGTCGGCATGGGTCTGATCTTCATACTGATCGGGCTCGGCATCCACGATGTGGCCCATCGAACCCCGGAGGCGCCGCTTCAGGTCTGATCGACTGGCTCGACGCGACTCACGAACGGAAGGACGTACCCCGTGGGCGGTCAACCGCGGCGGCGAGTACTTCCTCTTGCGACACTCCGGTCCGAGTTCGTGCGGCGACGTTCGCGCTCATCTGGATCCTCTGACTGGGTTCTGCATGCCCTTCGGGTAGGAGCAATTTCGGACTTGGCCCTGGTCTGAAACCGGTGAATGTCTTACATTCGGGACATGAGTCGAGTGATGGAGACGCAATGGACGAATTGAGTCTCGAGCGTAGGCGCCAGGTATTGGAGGACGGTTGGGTGGGGCACCTCGGCGTAATCTCCAAAGGAGAGCCCTACGTTGCCCCGATCTCGTACGTCGTCGTCAATGAACGGATCTGCTTCAAGACAGGTCCTGGTCGGCGAGCCGAAGCCATCCGTGCATCACCCAGGGTCTGTTTCGAGACCAGCCAGGTCGATCACTCGACCGGGCACTGGGAGTCGGTGGTGGTCTGGGGTGATGCCTTGGATATCACGGACCCTTTCGAGGCGCAGACAGTTATCTCCGCCCTCGTCTCCAAATACCGGCCGGTCATGGGATCACCGTTGTCGCCTGGGCCCAACGATGTGGGTCTCGGTGAAGCCGACATCGTGATCGGTCTCCGTATCGAGACCATCACCGGCAGGACGTCGGGCAGCTTCCTCCACATCGCGACTCGACCCGGACGTCTATGACATCCTCGATCTCGGGTTATCCGACCAGTGCTCTGGCATTCGCCGGGACTCGCATGCCTATTGCCGATCGGTTTCCCGGACAACGAGATGTTCGAGGGTCGGATCGCCCAGGAGCTGGCACGTCTCAGTGATGTGGGACAGATTCGGGTGATCGATGCTGTTCTTGTTACACGTGAGGGGGATGACAGCGATAACGCTTCCGGAGCGAGCTGACAGCGACCCTGGCGTTGGACGGCTAGTTGCGGTTGCCGTGTCGATCCGTGGGCACGCTGTGGCGAGGGGCTTTGGGCTGGTATGAGCCGGCTTCGATGGCGGCGTCGATAGCGGCCAGCTGGGCGAGGGAGGTGGAAGCCAGCTCTTGTGGTTAGGGCAGTTTGGGTGCGGGCCCAGGTGTCGTGGACGGGACAGGTTTGTTCCCAGTCGCAGGGACCGTCGCGTAGGACGCAATGGTCGAACGTGGCGGGCCCTTCGGCGGCTTCCACGATATCGAGGAGGCTGATTTCGCTGGGGGGTCGGGCCAGGCGATAGCCTCCGCGGGGCCCGTGGGCGGCTACCAGTAGTCCTTCGGCGACCAGTCCGGCCAGGATCAGGGTCAAGGTCTTGTAGGGGATGTTCATCTCGGTGGAGATCTGACGGGCTTGGCGCAGACTGCTCTCATGGTGACGGCCGACCGAGATCATGGCCCTGACGGCGTAGTCGCCTTTTCGTTTGAGACTGAGTTGCATTTGGGATCCCGACCAAGCTACCTCGAAACTACGCATATCGGCGCAGAATTCCGCTTTTGACTTAGAACTCCAATTCTGTGTTAGAGTATGTAGCACAAAGCAGCTATATGAGGAGGACTCATGATCAATACTGCAATCCGCCACTCGGTGACGGACTATGGCAAGTGGAAGAGCGTGTACGACACGTTCCTACCGACAACGGCAGGAGCGAAGTACGCGAGAGTGAATCGTTCGGTTGAGGATCCGAACACGGTGACCGTTGTCGCCGGTTTCGATACCCTCGAGTTGGCGAAGTCATTCGTGAACAACCCGACCCTCAAGGCCAAGATGACCGAAGCCGGCGTCGTTGGCTCCCCGAGGATCGAAATCAACGAAGAAGTCGAGTCGATCTAGGTCGCATGCCCGGATCCTCTCGAGGACCCGGGAAATGCTGACAGAGGTCTGACACGACATCTGAAAGACTGAGGCCCCCTGGAGGAGAATCGGGTAGGGGGCCTTTGTACGTTCGGACCGTGTCTCAGCCTTAACCGCGTTGCACTGCGATGGCGGGTCGGAATGCCGGGGTGTCGCCGAGAGCTATGAGGAGGGTGCGGAGCAGATCGGCCAGGTCGGCCTGCTCTGAGGGTTGGAGCGTTCCAAGGCTGGCCGCTTGGGTGTCGAGAAGCGTGGCCAGGGCGTCTTCGGCCAGTTCCTTCCCGATCGGGGTCAGGCGCACCAGGACACCACGGCCGTCACGAGGGTTGGGGAGCCGTTCGATGAGCCCGGCTCTTTGCAGACGGTTGAGACGGACGGTCATACCCCCCGTGGTGAGGAGGAGGGTCTCGGCCAGCTCTGAGGGTGTTCGCTGATGGGGCGGGCCGGCCCGGTCGAGATCGGTGAGAACGTCGAGATCGCCGGTATGGCTCAGACCGTAGGCCTCGGCGATGCCATCCAATCTCGCTTGAAGGAAGTGCGAGACGCGTATCACTCGAGCCACGACTTCGAGAGGCGAGAAGTCGAGTTTGGGCCGACGTTCATGCCATTCCCGGATGATGCTGTCAACGCGATCGTCCATTCCTCTCGCTCCCTTCTAGGTCTTGCTTCAGGTATCCCACCCGGGCTACTTTATTTGACATATAGTTAGATTGCAAGTAATCTCTCAAGTAGATCACCCATCGAAGGAGCTTGTCGTGGTCAAGTACAGATTCGGTTACGCCCTCCAAGCCCGTCTAGCCGAGATCGTCTATCAGCGACCGTGGCCGATCAGGCCCGATCGTCTCGTCCCTGTGCCGATAGCGGTGTCACCCACCCCTTCGCCCCCTGTCCCGTCGCGGTCGAAATGAGCCAGCCGAACACAATCTCCAGCGAAGCCGGTGACCGGACTGTCCTGGAACCTGACGGCATGGCCGGACCCTCGACAACTACTCGAGCGGCAACCAAGGAACGGGTCTTTGTCGGCACGGGGCTCTTCTGGGGGCTCATCATCGGGGTGGTGTTGGCGATCGGTGTCCTGATCCTGGCCGCCCAGAACACGGCCAGCATCACTGTGACCTTCACGGCATGGGACTTCTCGACCCCGTTGATCGTCCTCATCCTTGGCGCAATTCTGATCGGCGTGGTGTTCGCCGAGTTGTTCGGCCTCTTCTATCGGACGAAAAGGCGACGGACCCAGCGTGACCGTGACCATCTCGAGCGCCTCCAACAGCCCCAGAGCCTTTCCTGATGCAATGGCGACACGATGTGAAAGCACGTTGTGAGCATTGCGGGCATCCACGCCGGGAGCACTTTGAGAGCAGTTGCTCGGTTCCGAAATGCGTCTGTGAGGGATATCTACTGGTGGATCACGAGCTGAGAGGTCCCAAGGTCAGAGCGAGCTGATGGAATGGCGTTAGCAGTCGACATCGATCTCTCCGCGTACCAGCTGGGATGGCACGACAGCGAAGAGGATTACGTCTTCAAGCCGAGGAAGGGTCTCAACGAAGAGATCATCCGCGAGATGTCATCGATGAAGAAGGAACCCGGGTGGATGCTCGAGTTCCGCCTCAAGTCCTACCAGCGGTTTCTGAGGAAACCCATCCCGACTTGGGGCGGCGGGGGAGCCCTCGAAGACATCGACTTCGACGACATCTACTACTACATCAAACCGACCGAGGGCCAAGCCAGGGACTGGGACATGGTGCCCGAGTCCATCAAGGCCACATACGAGAAGCTGGGGATCCCTGAAGCTGAGCGCAAGTACCTCGCCGGGGTCACCGCCCAGTACGAGTCGGAGGTCGTTTACCACCGCAACCGGGAGGATCTCGAGAGACTGGGTGTCTTGTTCTGCGACATGGACACTGCGGTCCGTGACTATCCCGAGATCGTCAAGGAATACATGGGCACGATCATCCCGCCCAACGACAACAAGTTCGCCGCGTTGAACTCGGCGGTTTGGTCGGGCGGCTCGTTCATCTATGTCCCGCCTGGGGTGCATGTCGACCAGCCGCTGCAGGCCTATTTCCGGATCAACGCCGAGAACATGGGCCAGTTCGAGAGGACGCTGATCATTGTCGACGAAGGCGCCTTCGTGCACTACGTCGAGGGCTGTTCGGCCCCGGTGTGGGCGACCGACTCGTTGCACTCAGCCGTCGTTGAGATCGTGGTCAAGGAGGGCGGGCGTTGCCGCTACACCACCATCCAGAACTGGTCGAACAACGTCTACAACCTGGTGACCAAACGGGCCGCCGCCTACCGGAACGCCACCATGGAGTGGGTGGACGGAAACCTGGGGTCGAAACTCACGATGAAATACCCGGCCGTGTGGCTGATGGAAGAGGGAGCACACGGCGAAGTGCTCTCGATCGCATTCGCTGGGGAAGGCCAGCATCAGGATGCAGGCGCCAAGATCGTTCACCTCGCTCCCAACACGACTTCGTTGATCACCTCGAAGTCGATCTGCAAAGACGGCGGTCGCGCCGGCTACAGAGGTTTGGTCCGGATCGAGCCGGGAGCAAAGAACGCAAAGTCCTTCGTCCGCTGTGACGCCCTCATCCTCGACGATCACTCACGATCCGACACCTACCCATATATGGAGATCGAGGAATCCAACGCGGAGATCGGTCATGAGGCAACTGTCTCGAGGGTTGGCGAAGATCAGCTGTTCTACCTCATGTCTCGAGGTCTGACCGAGGACCAAGCGACTTCGATGATCGTCGCCGGGTTCATCGAGCCGATCGTCAAGGAGCTCCCGATGGAGTATGCCGTGGAGATGAACCGGCTGATCGAGATCAACATGGCCGCGGCCGGCGCAGTCGGATAGGCAGATCCGGAGTCTCCCACGACCCGGTCGAGGAGCCGTCGCCGTCTTGCCGCAAACGGCCGGTTAGCCCGAGATGTGCGACGTCCGCGCGTCGGGTAACGCAATTGATGCGGCTCCTCGGAAGGAGCCGCATCAATGGGCCAGGAGTCGTTCCCCTTTACGCGGGGACGGTTGTGGCTGCCAGGGCGAGGAGCTCGCCTCCGGCGTCGGTGATCTTGACCTTGCGGGGCTTCGCCTCCTCGGCTACCGGGATGGTTGCCGTGAGAACCCCGTTCTCGTACTTGGCGGTGATGTGCTTACGGTCCAGGCTCTCCCCTAGGAAAAGCTGGCGTCTGAACTCACCCTGGGGCCGTTCCGTCATCTGGATCTGATCGCCCTCGACATGGACCCAGTTACGCGTCGCACGCACGTCAAGGATGTCCTTCTCAACAGTCAGCTCTATGGAGCCTGGATCGACCCCGGGCAGGTCGAGAAGCACCTTGAACTCATTGCCCTGACGGTATGCGTCCACGGGGATCTGCTTCACACGGCGTTGGCTTAGCAACTCCTCGGTTAGCCGGTCGTACACGGGGAATGTTTCCATTCTCATCAACATGATTGAACCTCTTTGGTTGACCTCCGAGTGCTGGCGATCGGCGACCGCTGAGCCTCGATGTCTGACGTCATCGTAACCTAGTTATAGAAAACTAGCAAATAAATTCTAGAAAGAGAGGTAGGGAAGGAACTAGGCTTGCACTCATGGCGCACTGGAACTTTCTCACGAACCATGCTCGGGTCCTGCTGTGCATTGCTCACGACCCCGGCGTCCGTCTGCGCGAGATCGCCACCACGGTGGGCATCACCGAGCGCAGCGCCTATGGCATCGTCACCGACCTGACCGAAAGCGGCTACGTGGTGAAGCAAAAGGAGGAGAAAGACGGCCGTCGCAATCGCTACCAGATCCAGGGTCACCTCCCGCTGCGAGAAACCATCAGCCGGGAGCGGACGATCGGTGAAGTGCTGGACCTGCTGGTTGACCAAAACACACTCGCACGCGAGGACGAGGAGGGCGTTGGCTAACAGCGCGCGGATGGTCGTTCGACTGGAACGCCGAGGTCGGGCGGCACAGCATCCAGGCCCGGGCGACCGATGCGGGCGGGAACGTGCAGCCAGACGTCCCGGTGTGGAACCGGCCGGGCTACAGGAACAACGCCGTCGAGGTTTCAATACGTCGACGTGCGCTGACGCGATGGCACAAGGGAGCGGAGCCCGCTGGCGAAGGGAAGCCTGCATTCAGAAATGTGGTTCGTCGGACTTGCACACACTGTCAAGGTCTCACTGCCAACCTTTCTCACGGTGCGGGGACGACCGAGTCCGTCGCTAACCATCTCACGGGAGCGTCTGGTCGAGGTCGATTCGGATCTGGACGTTGTCATGTGCTGCTTCGGCGATGTCTTCGGGGTTCGGGTGGCGGTTCTCGTCGAGCTTCACATGGAAGAAGCGGGCGTCGCCAGGGTTGTGCCGTAGGTAGACGTCCAAGCCTGCGGCGATCTCTTCAGTGTCGGTGCATACGTCAGCGACCCCGGTCAAGGTGCGGCCTTTCACCACGACGGTCACCGGTGCACCACCGCGAAGATTCCGCCACCAGGAGAAGGGTGAGTAACAGAACACTGTTTGTCCCTGCTGCATGTAGCCGACGGGGAAGTTGTAGGTCTGTCCTGTTTGTTTGCCCTTGAACTGGAGGTTCATGAGCGTCTTGCTGCCGATCCCTCTGTTCAGCATTAGTCGCATGACGGGATTGATCGCCCAACGCGTGAGGAAGTTGAATACCGGTCCGGCGAGGGTGCGCATGGAGGCGGTTGGTGTCGACTGGTTAGGTGAGGTCATTCGGGGCTCCGGCGTTTGGTGCCAGTGGTACTCAGATTATAACTAGCTATACTATGAGTATGTCAAACGCGGCAGGTCGCCAGACACCGAAGCGGTCCTCCCTCGGGTTGATGGTGCTCTGGCAGCTCATCGGCGAACCGATGCACACCTATCGCATGCAGAAACTGATCGAGGCCCAGGGAAAGAACCGCGTGGTGAATGTGCGCTCACCGGCCAGTCTGTATCAGACGATCAAGCGACTGGAACACCATGGGTTGGTTGAGGTCAAGGAGACGATCCGCGGCAGCAGACAACCCGACCGGACCGTGTACACCATCACTGATCCTGGTCGAGAAACAGCCCTTGAATGGTTGCGGGAGATGCTGGTTGAAACCCATGGCGAGTACCCGGAGTTCATCGCTGCGGTGTCGATCCTCTTCGTGTTGCCCCCAGAAGAGGCACGGAGACTGCTTGAGGAGCGGGCGGAGCGACTGGCGGTCGATCTCGCCCAGGCGGCAAATGAGCTCGCCGCCAATCCAGGTCTTCCCCGCCTGTTCCTCCTCGAAGAGGAATACAGACGGGCTGTGCTTCAAGCCGAGTTGGCCTGGATGCGCGCCGTCTCAAACGACATCGACGGTGGCCGGCTCGGCTGGGACGACGACTGGATCCGAGAAATGGGCGCCAAATTCAATCCGCCGATCGACGAGCCGTGACGTCCCTGATCGAAGCCGTCGATTTGACACGACTCCTGCCTCATTCCTGTCTTGTGGCCAGCCGCAGCACAGCGCCATCTGTCGTCACCAACCTCTTCACAGCCTGAGAGGGCGGCCTCAGTCGAGCAGCCCCGGCAGGTCGGACCCGTAAGTGCTTGCGACCTAACGTGAGTCGCCGGGCCGGTAGTACGGTCGAGTGCGATGAGCGCCAATCGATTCGTGGCATTGCTTCGCGGCATAAACGTCGGCGGCCGCAACCTGATCTCGATGGCGGACCTACGGGACGCCTTCGCGGCCGAGGGATACCGCGATGCGAGGACCTATGTCCAGTCGGCAACGTGCTATTCGAGTCGGACTCAGCTCGAGGCTCGCTCGAGGGTGAACTCGAGGCAATGCTCGAACGTCGGCTTGGCGTCGTGTTGGTTGTCGTCGTTCGATCACATCTTCAATTGCGCAACCTCGTCGCCCGGTCGCCGGAAGGGTTTGGAGACGAGCCCGACCTCTATCACTCTGACGTGATCTTCCTCAAGTCTCCGCTTTCCCCGAATCGGGCGATGCGAGTGGTCAAGCTCCGTGAAGGTGTGCCACAGGATCGGGTCCGAAGCACCTCTCAGTGAGAGAGGTGCTTCCACGTTCACCGGCTAATCGATCCGCGGCTGACTTGGCTTCAGACTGACTCCCGGGACTAGCTGGAGAATCTCCGCCAAAAACAGAGCCCGCTCAGAGGACCCAGTGCCTGAGACCTCTCTCACATCGACGTCGTAGCCGGATCCTTCGGCACGGTTTGGCCAACGCACTCGGGATCGTGCTCGGCCTGAGTCTCTTTGATTCTCACTCGGTCCCCTCGTGGGTGCGTTATCGCTATCTGCGGGTCTTCATGGCTCGGTGCGACGGAAGCTGGAGCCCCAGAGGGGGCGCCGCGCTACTTCATCACCGAGCCCCGTAATGGGATATCGATTCGAACTTCCCGAGCCGGAGCCCGCCGTCTGTTGAGCGTGGGGGGAATTCGCTGAGAACGCGTCTGTGTGCCGGAAGCATCCGTCCTCGTCGCGTTAAGAACGCGTTAGGAACTCTCTCTAGGAGCAGGGCTAGCGCTAATCAATACCTTATGGCGCGCCGATCGGTGAGCGACGCCTGGTATTGCGCGGCCAAACGGCCCGGTGAGAGGTGAGGGCTCTGTCGGACGTGAATATCAAGCGGAGGCTTTTCGGAAGGCCGTTCGCCTCTGAGGAAGAGGACGCCCAACTCCTTCCCAAGCGACTGGCCCTACCGGTTTTTGCCTCCGACCCGTTGTCTTCGGTGGCGTATGCGACCGAGGAGGCGATGCTGGTGTTGGCGCTCGCCGGTACGGCCGCGTTTGCTCTGCTGACGCCGATCTCCTTCGCAATCGCTGCTCTGTTGGTGATTGTCATCGTTTCCTACCGACAGACGATCAAGGCCTATCCAGATGGGGGCGGGGCATTCATCGTCGCCAACGACAACATCGGCATCCGCACGGGGGCAGTGGCCGCCGCCGCATTGTTGATCGACTACGTGTTGACGGTTTCGGTGTCAGTGGCAGCGGGTGTGGCCGCCATCACCTCGGCGGCACCCGCTCTCATCCCCTGGCGGCTGGCGATCGCACTCGGCTTCGTGGGCCTGTTGACGATCGCCAACCTGCGGGGGGTCAAAGAGGCCTCCACTCTGTTTGCCCTCCCCACCTATCTGTTCGTGGCGACGGTAGGGACCATGCTGGTCGTCGGCTTCGCCAGGTGTCTCGACGGTGTGTGCCCGACCGCGATCTCGTCAGGGGCGGATCTCGAGTCGGAGGTGGCAGTCATTGGGCTCTTCCTGATTCTCAGGGCTTTCGCCTCCGGATCGACGGCTCTGACCGGTGTCGAGGCCGTTGCGAATGGAGTGCAGGCTTTTCGGCAGCCGAAGGCGCAGAACGCCGCCGCCACGCTCGGGATCATGGGTGTCATATCGATCACGATGTTTCTCGGCATCTCGACGCTGGCCCTCTGGTTCGATGTCCGAATCTCAGAGGACACCATCGACCAATACGGGACAGTGATCTCACAGATTGGCCGAGCTGCATTCGACGGGGGCGTCGGTTTCTACGTGCTGCAGGTTTTCACGGCTGCGATCCTGATCCTGGCCGCCAACACCGCCTACCAGGACTTCCCCCGACTGTCCGCCATCCTGGCACGGCACAAGCTGGTCCCTCGCCAGTTCTTGAACCGCGGAGACCGCCTCGTCTTCTCCAACGGGATCATCACCCTGGCGCTGGTGGCCGCCGCGCTTCTGATCGTGTTCCAGGCGGAGGTCAGCCGTTTGATCCAGCTGTACGTCGTGGGCGTCTTCACGGCCTTCACACTCAGTCAGACCGGGATGGTGCGCCACTGGTTGAGGACGAGAGAGCATGGGTGGAGACGGTCGGTGGCGATCAATACGGTCGGCGCCCTGACCACCGGAGTGGTCTTGATCGTCGTGGCCACGGTCAAGTTCTCTCACGGGGCGTGGATCGTGATCCTCATGATGCCGATCATCGTCAGTCTCATGCTCAGCACTCGCCGCCACTATCTGGGAGTTGCGGCACAGCTCAAACTGCTACCGGTCGAGGCCCACCCTCGCCCGACGAGGATCATCGTCCTCGTGGCACATCACGACGAAGGAACCGACAGGGCTCTGCGTTATGCGGAGTTGGTCAACGCCGATGCGGTCACCTGTGTCCATGCCGAGGAGCCTGAGTCCGACGACCTCGTCTACACGTGGGACGCCGCCCACCCCGGACACACGCTCGAGATCATCCCAGGTGAGAGCGCCTCGATCTCGAGACGAGCCGTGCGTCGGGTTCGCCAGGAGCGAGACGCCCACCCTGAGGCAATCATCACCGTCATCCTCGCCGACCGCGTACGCACGCGGTCGATCCTCGCCCCATTCGCCCACCGCCACAGTCTCGCCATCAAGTCCAGGTTGCTATTCGAGCCCGGAGTAGTGGTGACCGACCTCAATGTTCCCATTCGCTCCCGACGCAGCAAATTGCCCCGGCTTCCGACCCGCAAAGTTGAACAAGTGGTCCTCGTATCCGACATGACGCGTCCCATCAGGGAGGCGCTCGCCTACGCCCTAAGCCTTGGGCCACCAGTCACTGCGATACATATCGACGTCGACCAGTCACAACGAGATCGGCTGGAGCGACAATGGGCCGAGGCGGGATACGAGTTTCCCCTCGTCGTCGTTCCCAGCCCGTACCGCAGCATTGTCGGCCCGCTTGTTAGATATCTCCGTGATCGGAGACGGGCTGCCAGTCCCGGAACATTGGTCTCCGCCGTAATCCCCGAGTTCATCGTCCCGGGGCGGGTCACACAACTTCTACACAATCAGACCGGTCTTGCCATCAAGGGAATTCTGGCCGCAGAAGCGGGCATCGCAGTCACCAGTGTCCCCTTCCATCTCCAGACCAATGGCGATTCGGGCGACTGATTCCTGATACGTGCTTCGGCTCAGGACGACTGTTCCGGGTCGCGATCTCGATGCCGTTCGAGCTCCCGACGCACACGCAGGGCGCCCAGCTCGCTGGTGGCTATGCCGGTCAGAAGGAGGAGCACGGCCGTGATGATGTCGTGGCGGTCGGTTATCACGAGGCGGAGATAAGGCTCTGTGAAGAAGAAGTCGAAGGAGAGAGCTGCGACGACGGCGGCGAGGATCCCGCCCCGTCTGCTCCCGATGATTGCGACCACCTGCACAACGAGGAGCAGGATGATCGCGACATTGGCGGCACCCAGGAAATCACGCAGCGGAACCAAGAACATCGAAAAAATGAGAAGCCCTAGCGAGCCCATCGAGGCTGCCAGGTTGGTCCGATCTGAGGCTCGGCTCGTCATCTGACTGACGCTATGGCCGCCAGATCTGGTGCCGAAAGATCCTGACGGAGACTTAGCGACGCGGCCGAACATCTTGACGTAACGGCTGCTCAGGCCCAGCAGGATTGGCGGGCGCTCGCGATCGTTGGCCGGCGTCAGGTCCTTACAACGAGCCAAGGGATGCGTTAGTGCTGCCAAGCTCACCCAGTCTCACGACGCTCGTTCCACATGCGCTCCACAGGCCCGCGCCCTTGAGCTATATCCCCTGGTCAGATTTCCTTAACCGCATCTGCGCAAGGAGGGACTCACGGGTTATCAGAACGGGGTCCGAAGCCGCCACTTGACCTGCCCCTAGTCAGCCAGATCGGAAGCGACAGCCGCCGCCACGGGGCTATTCCTCGCGTGCCGGTCCAAGGCCAATGTCGGAGCGGTGCGGAGTACGAGCACAGGGATCTCGCGCTGGGTAGTCATCGCTTCGGCCACCTCGACATCCAGGGCACCGTGGTAGGGCAAGGCAAGCACAATGATGGCGACTCCATCCGAGGCTGTGACCACCATTCGGGCGGTGGCATCGCTGCCCATCTCGATCACTTCATCCGACTCGACGGTTGCGACAGTCCCGTTGGCGCCAATGACGCGGAGCGGAGATTCGAGCCCGCGGGCGAGGCTGGAGGCGAGGTCGAAAGTGGCAAGATCGGTGGGTTCTCCTGGCAGCCACACTCCGATTGGACCGGCTCCGGGCGCTAGCGCCGGAGCGGCATTGAGCGCCACTAGGACATCAGAGGGAGCGGTGCGGATCAGCTCGCCGACGAGCCCACCGAACGGAGCGCGGTGCAGATAGGCCAGGTGAGATCCAACGACGATGACATCGATGTCCTGCTGCTGGCAGATGAGCCTGAGTTCCTCGCCCCGGTCCGTCCCGATCCTGGTCACCACCTCTGAGCGAACATTCTGCTGGTCGAGCTCGTCGGCCACCGCAGACAGGTTGGCGGCAGCCCTGGCACTGGTAGCGGCGAATTCGCCGATGTTCGCTCGTACCTGTTCGTGGCCGGGTGGGGCGATCACCGAAGCAAGCACAACTGTGGCTGCTTTTCCATCCGCCCCACGGAGCCACCCGGCAATCTGGACGAGTGGGCGCGCCGTGACCGGGTCGGTCACGCCGACCATCACCCGTCGGCTGCCGTAGTCAGCCCGGGCCGCGTCGCGGTGGTGCTCGAGCAGCATTTCATGTTCCAGCATGGACCGTGGATAGAGACGTGATAGCAGCGGCGTGGTCATGATCGTGGTGGTGAGAGCCATCAGAACCATGATGGTGAAGAGGGCCGGCGAGATGACTCCGAGCTCCATCCCAATTGTGAGGATGACGATCTCGGTGATTCCGCGTGCGTTCATGAGGACTCCGATGACGCCCGAAGTGCGCAACGACTCTCCTGCGGCCAGCCCAGCGATGACCGATCCCCCGATCTTGCCGATGATGGCGATGGCGATGATCAGCCCTGTCAGCAACCACAATTCGCGACCCGATACCAGCCCGATCTGAGTCGAGAGCCCGACGACGGCGAAGAAGATGGGGAGCAGGACCAGGACCGTCACGTCCTCGAGCCGCTCAATTATCCCGGTGGCGACCCCACGCTCGCGAGGAAGGATCGCCCCAAAGATGAAGGCCCCGAAGATGGCATGGATGCCGATCATCTCCGTCGTCCACGCCGAGAGGAAGAGCCCGACTATCAGGAACGAAAGGACAGTGGCGCTGAGCGGGCCGCGGCCCTTGTGTGCCGTCATCACTCGCTCGGCGAGTGGGCGAACCACGAACAACATTCCAAAGACGAAAAGCAGCGCGAAGGCGATTGTTGTCACCGCGTCCATCGGGCCGGCAGCGTTGACGATGGCGACCACGATGGCGAGCACGCACCAGGCTGTGACGTCGTCGACGGCCGCGCAAGTGATGGCGAGCGCGCCGATCCTCGTCTTGTGGAGACCGGTATCGGTGAGGATGCGAGCCAGTACCGGGAAAGCTGTGATGGCCATCGCTGCCCCCATGAAGAGGGCGAATCCGGTGAAGGTGCCGCTCCCGACCATCGGGAAGACCAGTAGAGCTGATGCCACTCCCAACACCAGTGGGATGACGATCGAGTAGTGGCTGATCAGGATGGCCGTGTGGCCAGAGCCTCGGATCTGCTTGTGGTCCAACTCGAGACCGATCAGGAACATGAAGAAGATGAGGCCGATCTGAGCCAGGATCCCGAGGACCCCGACTACCGACGATGGGAATAGGAACGCCGTCACCTCGGGCAGGATTAGCCCAAGCAGGCTTGGACCGAGAAGGATGCCGGCTGTGATCTCACCGACAGCCGCGACGTAGGTTTTGACGCTTTTTTGACACGCGTTAACACAATCGGCACTGTCAACTAATTAGCGCGGGCATATGGGTGGCAACTGCCCACCTTTCCGCGGAGGAGGTCGGCTCATGTGGCTGGTCACGATCGGTTCCCAACTTCCCCGTCCATCTTTCGACACGGTCGTTCGTCATCGAAGACGCGCCCGCGCTGCGGCCCTTGTGGCCGTCGCGCTTCTGTCGATGAGCCTCGGCAGCGTCGAGGCGTCGGCAGCGTCGGGGCGTCACGCCGCGGCCGATCCGACTGTCATCAGCGACTGGAACGCGATCGCCTTCGACACGATCGTCGTCGACGCTGGAAAGGCCAACGCGGAAGCGTTCATATGGTTCGCGTTCGAACAGGCCGCCGTGTACAACGCCGTTGTCGGCATCACCCGGCAGTACAAGCTCTACAACTGGAAAACTCGTGGGCCTCGTGGGGCGTCACCGCAGGCCGCCGCCGCAGTCGCGGCGCATGATGTCCTGCTCGAGTATTTCCCGGCGTCGCAGGGCCGGTTGGACACCGCGCTCGCCGAATCACTGGCCGAGATCCCCGATGGGCCGAAGAAGAGGCAGGGGATCCACTATGGCGAGCGGGCCGCAGACCGACTCATCGAGCTGCGCGAGGACGATGGCCGATTTGCGCCGGTCACCTTCGATGTCCCGCCTGGGCCCGGCGTCTGGCGCCCGACCCCGGCCGCGTTTGCGCCGTTCTTCGATCCGTGGCTCGCCAAGCTGCGGCCGCTGCTGCTTGATTCGCCGAGCCAGTTCCGGCCGGGTCCCCCTCCGGCGATGACGAGCGCCGCGTACACAGCAGACTTCAACGAGGTCATGACGGTGGGTTCGGCCACGAGCACGGTCCGGACACAAGAACAGACCACGACCGCACAGTTCATCGCCGGGAGCACGATCCCGCTGGTCAGTTCCTCGCTGCGTGACCTGGCGGCCAGACACCAGCTCGACATCAGCGAGAGCGCACGGCTGTTCGCAGCGGTGAACATGAGCGTGGCCGATGCTGCGATCACCTCGTGGGACTCGAAGCTCGAGTTTGGCTTTTGGCGGCCGGTCACCGCGATCCAGCTCGCCGACACCGATGAGAATCCTGACACGCAGCCGGATCCCGGCTGGCTCCCTCTGACTGCAACTCCGCCGTACCCCGATTACACCAGCGGTCTCAACACGTTCGTAGGCGCAGTCACCCGCGTTTTGAGCGGAACGCTCGGACTCGGGGGCGGCCGCATCGACGTGAACATCACCGTGGCGGGCGTTACACGCCACTACGAGTTCGCGACTCAGCTCAATCAGGATGCAGTCGATGCCCGGGTCTGGTCGGGCATCCACTTCCGGACCGCAGACGTGGTCGGTATTGAGACGGGCACACAGGTAGGTGACTGGGCGCTCGACAACTACTTCCACCCAACCCAGTAGACGCCGCGGGGGTGGGCGGTGAAGGATGACCGTCCATCCATCGTCGTAACTACATTCCGGCTGTCGCCCAAGAGCGGAAAGTGACTGACATGCAAGGCGATTGGCTGGCGACAACGCGACGTCTCTGGCTTTGGCCAATAGCGCTTCTGATCGGGTTCCCGGTCGGAGGGTATGTGGCAGACCTGGTCGTTGACGGAGTCGATTCGGTGGGGGACGCGATCCTCGCCGGTCTGATCGCGGGCGCAATCATCGGAACTGCTCAATGGTTTGTAGTGCGTCGGTGGGTCTCCTGGCTTTGGATACCGGCAACGACTGCGGGGATGGCGGTGGGTCTGGCCGCCGGTGCCGCATTCGTCGACTATGGCGTTGACCGAGGAGACCTCGCCCTTATGGGCGCTGTGACTGGAGTGGGTGTCGGGGTTCTTCAGGCTCTGGTACTCGCAGCACATCAGATCCCTGGCGCATGGTGGTGGGCAGTCGCCAACCCGCCTGGCTGGGCACTGGGATGGATCGTGAGCTCGTATGTGATTGCGAGAAACATCGAAGACCGTTGGACGAACTTCGGCGCGAGCGGGGTGCTCGTTTACGGACTTCTCACCTGGCTGCTTCTCGCAATGCTCTTCCGACAAACAGCAACCGAAGCACAGCGGACTGCCCCAACCGCCCCGTGAACATAGAAACCGTCGCAGCCGTCTTCCTCATCTTGGTGCCCGTCGCATTCAACGCGTTCTTCTTGCTGCTGGGGCGACTCTTCGACTACCCAAACATCCTCCGCCGACCAACCGAGGACATTCTCGACGGCTTCCAGGCAGGCGGGGTCGGCCTGAAGCTCGCCTGGTACGGCTTCATGCTCACGGCCGTGCTGTTTGCGCCGCTCGCCGTACTCGTGGGACAGGTGCTCGCCATCGACGACCTGGCAGTGGTTCCTTCGGCAATAGTGATCGGAGTTCTCGCTGCGGTCGTCCAATTCCTCGGGCTTGCCCGCTGGCCATTCCTCGTCCCCGCCCTGGCGCGTGCATATACGGATCCCGCTTCGACGCCAATGACTCGGGAGGTGACTCAGGCTGTCTTCGAGTCGTTCCATCGCTACCTCGGAGTCGGAATCGGAGAATGCCTCGGCTACCTGTTCACGGGAGCATGGAGTGTGTTGGTGGGGGTGGCCATGCTCCAATCGTCGGCGTTCGAGTCATGGCTCGGTTGGCCGGGAATCATCATCGGCCTCTTCCTCGTGGTTGGATCGCTTGAATTCGTCGGCCGCTTCGAGGAGCAGGGCTGGAAACTCGCCGGCACGATCGTCCCGATCACCTACATAGCCTGGTCCCTCTGGCTCATCGTGTCGGGTCTCGTACTCCTGCTCTGACGATCTCGATCGCCAGCGCGATAGATGCGCTGCCGGCAGGTCACCGGTACCGCGGTTGCGACGAATGGTTCCACATCCGCTAGCAATGAGGTTGGGGGCAGGCAGCTGACAGCTGTCAGATCTCACGCCGTCTCGCCTGGTCTCACCTCGCTCGTGCCACAGCCGCGCCACAAGACCCCAAAAGGACCCGAAACTCCCTGGTCAGGAGCGTTTGACCACATCCTTCGCAACGAGGAAGTCGCGGGTTCAAATCCCTTCAGCTCCACAATTTAACCTTGTACTAGTTGACAAAATACCCGAGCCTGATTCAGGCCCGACGAGAGTTCTCAGCCATATGCGCGACATGCAGCTCCACAGGCGTGCCACAGGATCGGGTTCGAAGCACCTCTCCAATGCGAGGTGCTTCGAGTGATGTCGGGCTGCACGCGCCGGTTTGATCGCTTGCCCCTTTTCGGTGTGGTTGGTTTGAGACGCCGGCTTGTCCTCATGGATCACCTCTCGCCTAACAGCTTGGGTCAGCGCCCCCGGTCCTGTCGACCCCCCTGGTCCGCGCCCGCCGAACGTCGTGCGAGCCGGCGGTGCGTCTGCACCTCTTCGACGAACGACCGCCGAACCTCGGGGTCGGTGATGCGCGCCGAGGTCTTCTCGACATAGGCCTTTGCCAGGTCGATCAGCTCGGCGGCGGTGGCTTCGTCGGCAGCACCGAGCGCCGTGTGGCAGGACAGCAAGGCTGCCACCGGCTCCTCGATGCCGTCGGCGCCGTGGCTACGAAAGTGGTCTAGGACCTCGTCGACCAGCTTGCGCGCCTCGTCGTCCCGGCCCTGCCCGGCCACTACTTCGGCGAGACCGGCACGGGCCTCGACCAGCCTTCCCCTGCTCCCCAGCTCCTCGTGCAACTCGAGAGCGCGGCGGTAGTTGCTCTCGGCTTCGGACAGGTTGCCGTCGCTGCCGTCGAGCCGGGCGAGCATGGTCAGCGAGGCGGCGAGTTCGTAGCTCAGGCCTGCCGCAGAAGCCATCGCAACGGCCTGTTCGGCGAACGCCCGAGCGGATGCGGTTTCGCCGTGCGCCGCCTCCACCTGAGCGAGCTGCTCGATGGTCTGCGACTCGCCCTGTCGGTCGCCCTCCTCGACGAACAGGCGTCGCGACTCGGTGAAATGTTCGGCCGCCAGCTCCACGCGTCCGGTGCGGAGGGCGATTTGGCCGAGGCCCTGGAACGAGGCGGCTTCGCCCTCGAGGTCGTCGATCTGGCGGGCGATCTCCATGGTGCCCTCGTAGGCCGCCCACCCGGCGTCGTAGTCGTGCTGGGCGAGGGCTACCAGCGCCAGGTTGTTGAGCACCCGGTTCTCGCCGACCCGATCTCCCATCGCCTTCTTTGCAGCCAGTGCCTGTTCCAGGGACGATCGTGCCACCTCGTACTCCTCACGGTCGTACGCCAGGATGCCCATGCTGTTGAGCACCCGACTCAAGCCGGCGCGGCCTCCGACTCGTCGCCAGGCTCGCGCGCTCTCTCGGTAATCGGCTTCGGCGTCGTCGTATCGGCCGAGGTAGTGCTGGGCGACGCCCCGGTTGTGCTGGACGTCAGCGGCGATGGAGTCGATCCCGGCGCGGCCGGCCAGGTCCAGCGCTTGGGTGAGGACAGGTACCGCCTCGGCGGGGCTGCCCTGGCCCCAGAGGGCGGTACCGAGTGCCAGGAGCGCATGGGCCGTCGCCTCGTCGTCGCCGATGCTAAGGGTCATCTCTACGGCTCTGCGGGCGTGGGCCTCGGCGTCACCCTGGCGGCCCATGTCGGTCGCCTGACGAGACGCGACGCAGCTCGACATCCATCCGTTTCCGGGGGTCATCCAGCACGTCGGCCAGCTCGGCGAGCGTGTCCAGGTCGCCGGTCTCGGCGGCACGGTCACCGATGATGTGGTGGATCTCCTGGAGGGCGCCCACCACCTCGAATCGGAGCTCGACGTCGGAATCGTCGGCTAGGTCGGCGGAGCGGTCGAGTTGTGCCAGGGCCTCGGCGTTGGCGTACCTCGAGGCCGCGGCCCGACCCGCCCGCAGGTACCAGACCGCGGCCGAGCCTCCATCCTCGGCGGCCTCGTAGTGGGCGGCGATCAAGGTGGCGAACTCCTCGGCGCGCTCGGTGGACTCGACCACTGAGGCAAGCCAGGTAGCCGCCCGTGCGTGGTAGTCCCTTCGGTAACGGCGCAGCACCGACTGGTAGGCGACGTCGCGGAGCACGGCATGCTTGAAGACGTATTCGGCGGCGTCTGCGATGCTCGACGCCTCCCGGCCGTACACCAGCTCTCGTACTCGCAACGCGTTCAGCGACTCCTCGATCTCGCCGCCGTCGGCGTTGTCTCCGAGTGCGACCACTGCCCGATCCCAGAAGCTTCGCCCGATCACGGCGGCGCGGTGAAGCACGGACTTCTCCTCGGGCGTTAGGGAGTCGATCCTCGCCTGGAGGACGCCGACCAGGGTCTCGGGCACCCGTACCGTGGGTAGGCGATCCTGGGCGACGGTCCAGGCGTGGGGGCTCTTCACGATCACGCCGTCCTCGATGAGCATCTTGACCAGCTCCTCGACGTGGAAAGGGTTTCCCTCGGCAGCGCTCACCACCGTGTCGCGCAGATCGCGGGGGAGATCGGGGACCTTGGCCAGGATGTCGGTGACCAGCCGACGGCTTTCCAGAGTCCCGAGAGGGCGCAGGTCGATCCGCTGGTGTCGGGGCTCACCCGCCTGCCACTGCGGACGGCGGACGTGGAACGCTGGACGGGCGCCGCACACGAGAAGCATCCGCCGGTTCCCCGGCTCGGCGACCAACCGGGCCGCGAGGTCGAGTGAGGGGTCGTCGGCCCAGTGGATGTCGTCGAGAACCACGACTACCGGGTCCGCGGAAGCCAGCCCGGCGGCCCACTCGAGGAATGCGGCGGTGCCCAGCTCGTGAACGGCCTGAGCCTCCAGGTCGGAGGGAAGGGACTTGGCGCCCACCTCGAACCCGAGTAGGTAGCCGATCAAGGCGGCGCGGTCCCCGTCGAGCCCGAGCGTGGCCGAGGCGGGAGCGGCGACTCCGAGCCCGGCAGACAGCTTTTTTCCGACCACCCCCGGAGGATCGGTGTCGAGGATCTCGAACCGGCTGGCGACGGTGTCGCGGATCAGCGAGAAGGCGTCGTGTTCCGTGCCCTGGCGGGCCCGTCCCTGGATGAAGACGATCTCGTCAGGGAGCAGGTCGAGCCAGGTGGCGAACTCGTCGAGCAGGCGTGACTTCCCCATACCGGCCTCGCCGACGATCGTGACCAAGCAAGGGTGTCCCTCGGAGGCGGCCACGTAGGCGTCGCGGAGCCTCTCTAGCTCGGCCTCCCGCCCCACCATCGGGTTTTCCACCCCCTCGACACCGCGGGTCGGGGCACGAAACGCTCGCGGCTTGGCCCGTTCCACCACATAGGCGCGGACGAGCTCCTTCTTCCCCTTCAGGGCGAGTGGCGCCACCTCGCGGACGTCGAAGACCCCGCGGACATGCCGAAAGGTGGAGTGGGCTATGAGGACACCGTTGACTGGAGCCTCCGCCTGCAGTCGGGACGCCACGTTGATCGGGTCGCCGACGGCGATCCACTCCTCATGGGGACGGTCGCCCACCGCGCCGATCACGACCTCACCGGTGTTGATTCCCACACGCATCTCAAGCGCCGGTCCTCCCTCGTCGGCGAGCGCGTCGTTGAGCACGTCCAACGATGCCACCATGTCGAGAGCAGCGAGGATGGCCCGCTCCGGGTCGTCCTCCTGTGCCTGCCTCATCCCGAACACGGCCATCACCGCGTCGCCGATGAACTTCTCGACGACACCGCCTCGTCCCTCGATGGTCGCCGTCCAGGCGGCGAAGTAGCGGTCGACGACGGTGCGGACGTCCTCGGGGTCCAACCGCTCTGACATGGCGGTGAAGCCGACGAGATCGGCGAAGAGCGTGGTCACAAGCTTGCGCTCCTCGGTCACGGGGGACTGGAGCTGGGCTATGCGCTCCACCAGCGGCCGCAGCCCGGCATCGACCACCTCGTCTCCCAGCTTCGCCCGCTGAGCCTCCAGGGCGGCGACGGCGGCGCGGAGGCGGTCGCGCTCCTCGGCGGACCCAGTCAAAGAGTGGGATCCACCATGTAGGGGATCATGGCGACGAGAAAACGGCGCGGCGCCGAGTTGGGTACACGGGCGAAAGATACTCGTGTGTCGAAACACGCAGCCCAGCGAATGTACGGGTCGAAAGTCTCTGCTAGCCAGACCGACTGGGACGTAGGCTGACTTTGGCTGGACAGACCGCCGTGTCTCGCTACGTCTCACGACGCTCGTTCCACAGCCGCGCCACAGGACTGCCAATCGGTGCCGTTTCCCCTGGTGACAGGGCTTTGACATTTTTCGCAACGAGAAGGTCGCGGGTTCGAATCCCGCCAGCTCCACTAAACGCCCTGGTCAAGGGTGTGAAACCCGGATCCCTCATTTCTCGCGCGAATTGCCTTGGAGTCGCCGCGTGCCACGGGGACTATCCGCAGCGGCCGCTGCGGTCAACGCGAACCGTCTGGTGAGTCTCTTATCCGACACCGCCGGGGCGTCTCGGGCATCCGACAGGCAGCCATAACGCTACAGCGAATCATCCGTCCCCCCGGTCTGGTCCGAAGTAGGGGTGACGGCACAAGTAGTGCCGGAAAGGATGACAAACCATGACCCGAAAGATCAGACTGTCCATGCTCATAGCGGTGCTGGCTCTGGTCGTAGCCGCGTGTGGCGATGACTCCGCAGAGGACACGACCACCACCCAAGCGGATGCAACCACCACCACCGAGGCCGAGATGACATCGACCACCGAGGCGGAGATGACGACGACCACCGAAGCCGACGTGACGTCGACCACCGAGGCCATGATGGAAGAGACTGTCCTCGACATCGCCGCAGCCAACGAGGACTTCTCGACGCTCGCGGCCGCGGTGGAAGCCGCCGGTCTCCAGGATGCGCTCAGCGACCCTGAGGCCACCCTGACCGTATTCGCCCCGACGAATGAAGCCTTCGAAGCCGCCCTGGCGTCGCTCGGGCTGACGGCCGAAGAGCTCCTGGCCGACACGGAGACCCTGACCGCGATCCTCACCTATCACGTCCTCGGCGACATCGTCACCTCCAGCGACATCGCCGCAGCAGGAACAGAGGAGATCCCGGTGGAGACGCTCTCCGGGGAAGAGCTGGTCGTCGTGGTCGGAGATGACGGGACGGTCGGCTTCGTCGATCAAACGGCGACAGTCACCATGGCAGACATCGAAGCGTCCAATGGCGTGATCCACGTCATCGATGCAGTTCTCCTCCCACCATCGATGTCAAGCTAAGGCGACACGCCGTTCCGCAAGAACAACGGGCCGCGCTCTCGAGCGCGGCCCGTTGTTCGCGTGGATGCAGACGACAGATTGCTGGCTCCCCGCGATGGACGCGCGATAGAACTTCGGACGGGAGAGTGCCGAGAGGGTCACTGCCTTCTCGGGTTCGATGCCTTCGTCTACATCAACGTCATCTGGTTCGGCTGCTGGATCGGCTTCGGCATAGAGAACTACCCCTACGGTCTCTTGACCATGGTCGTCTCGCTCGAAGCGATCTTCCTCTCCACCTTTGTCCTGCACACGCTCCCAAACGGATCACAGAGACGATCGCGGGCGGCCAACACACTCGGCCTGATGCTCGCTGCTGCCTGCATCCCCATCGCGGCCTGGACACTCGCTGCGTACCGTGAGCGGGAATTGAACCCGCGATCTCTCGGCTATTCAGCCCGGGCCCGGGTATCGAATGACCAGGGAAAACGCCTGCGAAGTGCCTGCTCAGAAGCCATTCTCGGTTCCAGTCATTTCGCGTTGTTGACCGTTGCATAGCACTCTCTCGCGCGATGGACCGATGGAGGCCGTTGCACGCGGTCCGCGGTGATAGATCCGATGGCAGAAGGGCCAGCCTGCAAGCTCCAATCGGTCTTTTGACTCCCCGGCATCGCGAACCGACAGCCTTCAAGTGACCCCTCACGTCTCAGGAACACGGTTCTCGAGCGATCCGATACTCTCGACATCCGATCGGACCGTGCGCAACGAACAACGTGCATGACGACAACGACAGAGACCATCGTCACGCCCCGGGCCGGCGATCGTCTCCGTGCCTACAACGTCGGCATGGGTGCGCTCCACGCCATCCAGGCCTTCTTGGTCCTTTGGCTGGCCAACGGATTCACGCTCCCGGTGATCGCCACATACATGGCGGGGCCTCCTGGCTCCGCTCCGCCCGCGGTGACACCCCTCTTCGAGGTGAGCATTGCCTGGGGCGTGGCAATTTTCTTGTTCATGTCCGCCGTGGCCCACTTCCTCATCGCCTCGCCCGGCATCTACCAGTTGTATCGCCAGAACCTGAATCGCCAGCGCAACTATGCCCGTTGGATCGAGTACTCCCTCTCGTCATCGGTCATGGTGGTACTGATCGCCCTTCTGACCGGGATCGCCGACATCGCAGCCCTGCTTGCCATTGCCGGAGTCAATGCATCGATGATCCTGTTCGGCCTTCTCCAGGAGAAATATGAGACACCAGGCAAGGCGGTCGGCTGGCTGCCCTTCTGGTTCGGAGTTCTGGCCGGGGCTATTCCTTGGATCGCTATCGCCTGGTACCTGTTCAGCCCCGGCTTCGATTCGAACCCTCCCGGGTTCGTGTACGGGATCTTCTTCTCCCTCTTTGTCTTCTTCAACGTGTTCGCGGTCGTCATGGTCCTGCAGTACAAGCAGGTCGGTCGGTGGGCGGACTACAGCTTCGGGGAATCGACCTACATCCTGCTCAGCCTGGTGGCCAAGTCGGCCCTGGCGTGGCAGGTATTCGGAGGAACACTGGCGACATGAGACAAACCACAGGAACCGAAAGACCGGCAGATCACAAGGCGGTCCGCCTCATCGAGCAGAGATGGGTGGAGCGAGCCCAGGACGAAGCATTCATCTACACCGCCGATTTCTCCAACATCGAGGACTGGGATCCAGGTGTGGTCTCCTCTCGGGGGCTCGGCCATGGGCCCGTCGGTGTCGGCTCGCAATTCGAGCTGGAGGTCGAGTTCGGCAGTGGCACGATGCCGATGGTCTACGAGATCACGGAATACGAGCCCAGCGATCGGGTAGTCCTGGTCGGCCGGGGTGACAAGCTCGGCGCGGTCGACGAGATCCGCTTCTCACGGCACGACAACATGACCGTGATCGACTACACCGCCGACCTCACCTTCCTCAACTGGTACAGGCACATCACCCGCTTGATGGGACCAAGCCTGAAGAAGGTCGGGACCAAGGCTCTCGACGGCCTCGCGGCCGAGCTGGACAGATGAACAAGTTGGGCATCGCATCCTTCACGAACTTGGGCTACCGGCTCCACTCCCGCCGGTTCTCCCCGGTCGAGGCCGATATGACCGGCAAGACCGTCGTGGTGACGGGATCCACCGGAGGCCTCGGGCTCGAATCAGCCCGCTCCCTGTCGAGACTGGGAGCCCGGGTGGTGATCGTCGGCCGGAACGAGCAAAAGCTGGCTTCTGCGGCTGAGAGCATCGAGGGCGAGGTGATGGCGCAGCAGGCCGACCTCAGTCTGCTGGCGGAGGTCCGGCTGCTCTCCGACCGGCTCATCGAGTCAACCCCGAGGATCGACGTCCTGATCAACAACGTGGGCGTCCTCATGCCCGAGCGCACGGAGACGGACGAGGGCTTGGAGATGTCCTTCGCCACCAATCTCGCCGGCCACTTCCTACTTACCAACCTCCTGCTTCCCCGACTTGCCGAGTCGAGGCCGGCCAGGGTCATCAACGTGAGCTCCGGCGGCATGTACGCCGCCCGGATCGATCCCACCGACCTCCAGTTCATGCGGCGCCGCTACACGGGCAAGGCCGCCTATGCCAGCAGCAAGCGGGGGCAGGTCATCCTCACAGAGATGTGGGCCGAGCGCTTCCCGGGACGGAACGTGGTCTTCCATTCGATGCACCCGGGTTGGGCCAAGACCGCCGGGGTGGCCGAGTCCTTGCCCGCTTTCAACACAGTGATGCAGCCGCTGTTGCGCACCCCGGCCGAGGGGGCCGACACCATCATCTGGCTCGCTGTGGCAGAGGAGCCCCGACGTGGGTCTGGCGGGTTCTGGTTCGACCGAGAGGAGGCGCCGACTCATCTCACTGATTCCACCCAGGAAACAGCGGCGGACCGGGCAGAGCTGTGGACTGAGTTGGCCCGAGTGACCGGGTCCGATCTCCCGGTTGGCACCGCCCACCGGGACTAGGCCGGGTGCGTCGCGACCACATCAGCGAGAGAACTCAGTGGTTAGCGGCCTCCGAACCGGTCACCCAAGCATCGACATCGGCCCACAGGTCGAATAGCCATCGCAGCCTGGACTTGTTGTCATTGGGAATGGCGCTCCGCGGAACCCGCCAGAACCTCATCTCGACCGTGGTTCCGACCAGGCCGCCCGACCACATGTCCTTGACCCGGGCAAAGCCCTCCAAACCGCGATGGGCGAGGACGACCACGTCGGCCGCGCTCGCGTCGAGAAGAGCCAGCGTGCCACCCGGCTTCGGGGGAAGCACCCGCCGGAAGCCGGCAGCGATCTCCCCGATAGGCCCGCCCTCGTCCACCCAGCGGCGGCTGTACCTGACCCGCTTCTCCTCGCTGTATCGAGTGCCTTCCGGGTAGATGAGGACGCCCTCATCCGCTGCGAGATTGGTGGCGAGCTCCCTAAGGGCAGCCATCTCGGCCTGCGCCGATCCCCTTCGGTCGATGAAGTAGTTAGGGAGTCGGTTGCCACCGATGTCCAACGCGGGGTCGATCAAGAGTTCCTTCTTCAGGACGTAGCGCAGCTTGATCCCGTGAGGCTTGACCACGTAGCGACCGGGGAGCATCGTGTCGATCAGCGACGCGTGGCGGGATAGAAGGAGTATCGGCCCAGGCGGGATGGCGGACATCCCCTCGTCGATGAAGGTCAGGCCGAAGCTCATCCGCAAGGCGTCGAAGTTCCAGTCGAGCCAGACCTGTTGCGCCCGGTAAGTCCAGTCGATCACCCTGTGCCTGGGAAGCAACCCGACGATCGCCAGGGCGAGGATGGCCCAAGCCTCGCCAAGCAGGTAGTACCAGGCGAAAGCGCCCGTCCGCAGCGCCATCGCCGGCGTACGCGCATTCACCCATCGAGCAGCATCGACCAACGCCCCGAGGGGCAGAAGGATCGGGAGCAGGGTCGTGAACAACACGAGACCCGCATATACGGCCGAGATCGTGATCAGCCGCCTGGTTGTGTTGGCCAGCAATGATCCCATCCGCTGTCAATTCGGCGCCGAACAACTAACTGGATGGCTTCTTCGCTCAGCAGGCTCCGGAATCAAGTCGCTCCAGACGCTGTTTGAGTGCAGCTGATGCCGTCCACCATCTTCGTCATCTGGTTTGGAGCCGCCTTTGTTCTGACGGTCAACGCCCTGCGCCGCCCGGTGCAACCAGGGAAGGGGATCCCACCCCCGTGGCTGCCCGCCATGATCGTCTCTGAGCTGGCGCCGTGGCTCCTCCTCGTGAGGATGTTGGGAGTCGTGGCGTTCATCTGGATCGGGGTCCTGGAGTCGGCGGCAGGCCAGGTGGGGCTGGCGCTCTTCATCCTGTCCGAGCTGGGTTTGCTGATCTTGATCGGGCGAACGCTCGCCTCCGCCCGCGCCACCGGCCACAACCCCTCCTCGTGGTCACTGTTTCGGATCTGGGACCCCCTGCCCGAGGGAGTCATTGTGATTCCGGAAGTGCACTATTGGGATGGCCTGACCCTCGATATCTACCGGCGCGCGGAGTCGACTGCGGCGCCCGCCTTGATCTATGTCCACCCGGGCTCTTGGATGAGAGGGCGCCCTGGGCGCCAGGCCAGGGCGATGTTCCATCTTCTTGCCGTCTCCGGATGGGTGGTCCTCGATATCCGCTAC
>CAWKEI010000012.1:0-21153 GCA_963848695.1 uncultured Acidobacteriota bacterium | reverse complement strand
CGTATTCGCCACCTCCAGTCCTGGCCCATGCAATGGCGTGTTTCACGCCGATGAGATGCTCCGGGAACGTCGCTTCGGGAGAGAGGGGGTAGCGGATATCGAGGACCACCCATCCGGAGGCGGCAAGGAGATGGAACATCGCCCTGGCCTGGCGCCCAGGGCGCCCTCTCATCCAAGAGCCCGGGTGGACATAGATCAGGGCGGGCGCCACAGTCGACTCCGGGCGCCGGTAGATATCGAGGGTCAGGCCATCCCAATAGTGCACTTCCGGAATCACAGTGACTCCCTCGGGCAGGCGGTCCCAGATCCGAAACAGTGACCACGCGGAGGGGTTGTGGCCGGTGGCGCGGGCGGAGGCGAGCGTTCGCCCGATCAAGACCAGCAAACCCAGCTCGGACAGGATGAAGAGCGCCAGCCCCACCCGGCCTGCCACCGACTCGAGGGCCCCGATCGAGATGAAGGACACGACCACCAACACCCTCACCAGGAGGAGCCAAGGCGCGAGCTCCGAGACGAGCATGGCGGGCAGCCAAGGGGGTGGGATTCCCTTGCCTGGTTGCACCGGGCGGCGCAGGGCGTTGACCGTCCACACGAAGGCGGCTCCGAACCAGATTACGAAGATGATGGACGGCATCAGCTGCAGTCAAACACCGTCTCGAGCGACTGGATTCCGGAGCCTGGTGAGCGAAGAAGCCATCCAGCTCACCATTCGGCGCCGAATTGACAGCGGATGGGATCAATGCTGGCCAACACAATCAGGCGGCTGATCACGATCTCGGCCGTCTATGCGGGTCTCGTGCTGTTCACGACCCTGCTCCCGATCCTTCTGCCCCTCGGGGCGTTGGTCGATGCTGCTCGATGGGTGAGTGCGCGTACGCCGGCGATGGCGCTGAGGATGGGCGCCTTCGCCTGGTACTACCTGCTCGGCGAGGCTTGGGCCATCCTCGCCCTGGCGATCGTCGGGTTGCTTCCCAGGCACACGGCGATCGACTGGACTTACCGGGCGCAACGGGTCTGGCTCGACTGGAACTTCGACGCCTTGAGGATGACCTTCGGCCTGACCTTCATCGACGAAGGGACGTCCGCCATCCCGCCCGGCCCGATACTCCTCCTATCCCGCCACGCGTCCATGATCGACACGATGCTCCCCGGTCGCTACGTGGTCAAGCCTCACGGGATCAAGCTGCGCTACGTGCTGAAGAAGGAACTGCTGATCGACCCCGCGTTGGACATCGGTGGCAACCGACTCCCCAACTACTTCATCGACCGAAGGGGATCGGCGCAGGCCGAGATGGCTGCCCTGAGGGAGCTCGCCACCAGTCTCGCAGCGGATGAGGGTGTCCTCATCTACCCGGAAGGCACCCGGTACAGCGAGGAGAAGCGGGTCAGGTACAGCCGCCACTGGGTCGACCAGGGCGGGCCCATCGGGGAGATCGTTGCCGGCTTCCGGCGGGTGCTTCCCCCCAGGCCGGGGGGCACGCTGGCTCTTCTCGACGCGAGCGTCGGCCGACGTGGTCGTCCTCGCCCATCGCGGTTTGGAGGGCTTTGCCCGGGTCAAGGACATGTGGTCGGGCGGCCTGGTCGGACACCACGGTCGAGTTGAGGTTCTGGCGGGTTCCCCGGAGCGCCATTCCCAATGACGACGAGTCCAGGCTGCGATGGCTATTCGACCTGTGGGCCGATGTCGATGCTTGGGTGACCGGTCCGGAGGCCGCTAACCGCTGAGCTCTCTCGCTGATGTGGTCGCGACGCTCCCGGCCTAGTCCCGGTGGGCGGTGCCAACCGGGAGATCGGACCCGGTCACTCGGGCCAACTCAGTCCACAGCTCTGCCCGGTCCGCCGCTGTTTCCTGGGTGGAATCAGTGAGATGAGTCGGCGCCTCCTCCCGGTCGAACCAGAACCCGCCAGACCCACGTCCGGGCTCCTCTGCCACAGCGAGCCAGATGATGGTGTCGGCCCCCTCGGCCGGGGTGCGCAACAGCGGCTGCATCACTTTGTTGAAGGCGGGCAAGGACTCGGCCACCCCGGCGGTCTTCGCCCAACCCGGGTGCATCGAATGGAAGACCACCTTCCGTCCCGGGAAGCGCTCGGCCCACATCTCTGTGAGGATGACCTGCCCCCGCTTGCTGCTGGCATAGGCGGCCTTGCCCGTGTAGCGGCGCCGGACGAACTGGAGGTCGCTGGGATCGATCCGGGCGGCGTACATGCCGCCGGAGCTCACGTTGATGACCCTGGCCGGCCCCGACTCGGCAAGGCGGGGAAGCAGGAGGTTGGTAAGTAGGAAGTGGCCGGCGAGATTGGTGGCGAAGGACATCTCCAAGCCCTCGTCCGTCTCCGTGCGCTCGGGCAGGAGGACGCCCACGTTGTTGATCAGGACGTCGATCCTCGGGGTTGACTCGATGAGCCGGTCGGCGAGCTGCCGGACCTCCGCCAGCAGACTGAGATCGGCTTGCTGCGCCATCACCTCGCCCTCGATGCTCTCGGCCGCAGAAGCCAGCTTCTGCTCGTTCCGGCCGACGATCACCACCCGGGCTCCCAGTCTCGAAAGGGAGCGGGCTGATTCGAGCCCGAGGCCTCCGGTGGATCCCGTCACCACGACGGTCTTACCGGTCATGTCGGCCTCGACCGGGGAGAAGCGGCGAGAGTGGAGCCGGTAGCCCAGGTTCGTGAAGGATGCGATGCCCAACTTGTTCATCTGTCCAGCTCGGCCGCGAGGCCGTCGAGAGCCTTGGTCCCGACCTTCTTCAGGCTCGGTCCCATGAAACGGGTGACGTGCCTGAACCAGTTGAGGAAGGTGAGGTCGGCGGTGTAGTCGATCACGGTCATGTTGTCGTGCCGTGAGAAGCGGATCTCGTCGACCGCGACGAGCTTGTCACCCCGGCCGACCAGGACTACCCGATCGCTGGGCTCGTATTCCGTGATCTCGTAGACCATCGGCATCGTGCCACTGCCGAACTCGACCTCCAGCTCGAATTGCGAGCCGACACCGACAGGCCCCTGGCCGAGCCCCCGAGAGGAGACCACACCTGGATCCCAGTCCTCGATGTTGGAGAAATCGGCGGTGTAGATGAAGGCTTCGTCCTGGGCTCGCTCGACCCATCTCTGCTCGATGAGGCGGACCGCCTTGTGATCTGCCGATCTTTCGGTTCCTGTGGTTTGTCTCATGTCGCCAGTGTTCCTCCGAATACCTGCCACGCCAGGGCCGACTTGGCCACCAGGCTCAGCAGGATGTAGGTCGATTCCCCGAAGCTGTAGTCCGCCCACCGACCGACCTGCTTGTACTGCAGGACCATGACGATCGCGAACACGTTGAAGAAGACAAAGAGGGAGAAGAAGATCCCGTACACGAACCCGGGAGGGTTCGAATCGAAGCCGGGGCTGAACAGGTACCAGGCGATCGCGATCCAAGGAATTGCCCCGGCCAGAACCCCGAACCAGAAAGGCATCCAGCTGACCGCCTTGCCTGGTGTCTCGTATTTCTCCTGGAGAAGGCCGAACAGGATCATCGATGCGTTGACTCCGGCAATGGCAAGCAGGGCTGCGATGTCGGCGATCCCGGTCAGAAGAGCGATCAGTACCACCATGACCGATGACGAGAGGGAGTACTCGATCCAACGGGCATAGTTGCGCTGGCGATTCAGGTTTTGGCGATACCACTGGTAGATGCCGGGCGAGGCGATGAGGAAGTGGGCCACGGCTGACATGAACAAGAAAATGGCCACGCCCCAGGCAACGCTCACCTCGAAGAGGGGGGTCACCTCGGGCGGAGCGGAGCCAGGAGGCCCCGCCATGTATGTGGCGATGACCGGGAGCGTGAAGCCGTTCGCCAGCCAAAGGACCAGGAAGGCCTGGATAGCGTGGAGCGCGCCCATGCCGAGGTTGTAGGCACGGAGACGATCACCTCCCCGGCGAGTGACGATGGTCCCTGTCGTTGTCGTCATGCACGTTGTTCGTAGCGCCCGGTCCGATCGGATGTCGAGAGCATCAGATCGCTCGAGAACCGTGTTTCCTGAGACGTGGGGCGTCACCTGAAGGCTGTCGGTTCGCGATTCCGGGGAGTCAAAAGACCGATTGGAGCTTGCATGCTGGCCCTTCTGCCGTCGGATCTATCACCGCGGACCGCGTGCAACGGCCTCCATCGGTCCATCACGCGAGAGGGGGCTATGCAACGGTCAACAACGCGAAATGACTGGAACCGAAAATGGCTTCTGAGCAGGCACTTCGCGCGTTCTCCCTGGTCATTCGATACCCGGGCTCGGGGCCATACGCGAAGATCGGGGGTTCAAATCCCGCTCCCGGTACGAAGAAGGACCCCCGCTTACCAGGGGTCGGTTCGGCTCCCCCGGCGTTGCCGCCGGTTCCGCATCGAGTGTCCAAACCGCGATGGGGATGCAGGCAGCAGCGAGCATTGTGGCTCGGGACGGGGGCGGCTTCTGTTTGTGATCCGTCTTGGATTGACATCGAGTCTCCTTTCGCCAGGCGTGCAGACCATGCACTGCAGGGGCTTCTCGCTTGTTGGGAACTCTCTGCACTCTCCCGTCCGATGTCTCCATCGCGCCTCCATCGCGGGGAGCCAGCAATCCGTCGTCTGCATCACACGCGAACAACGGGCCGAGCTCAGAGCGCGGCCCGTTGTCGTTGCGGAACGGCGTGTCGCCTTAGCTTGACATCGATGGTGGGAGGAGAACTGCATCGATGACGTGGATCACGCCATTGGACGCTTCGATGTCTGCCATGGTGACTGTCGCCGTTTGATCGACGAAGCCGACCGTCCCGTCATCTCCGACCACGACGGCCAGCTCTTCCCCGGAGAGCGTCTCCACCGGGATCTCCTCTGTTCCTACTGCGGCGATGTCGCTGGAGGTGACGATGTCGCCGAGGACGTGATAGGTGAGGATTGCGGTCAGGGTGTCCGTGTCGGCCAGGAGCTCTTCGGCCGTCAGTCCGAGCGACGCCAGGGCGGCTTCGAAGGCTTCATTCGTCGGGGCGAATACGGTCAGGGTGGCCTCAGGGTCGCTGAGCGCATCCTGGAGACCGGCGGCCTCCACCGCGGCCGCGAGCGTCGAGAAGTCCTCGTTGGCTGCGGCGATGTCGAGGACACTCTCTTCCATCATGGCCTCGGTGGTCGATGTCATGTCGGCTTCGGTGGTCGTCGTCACCTCCGCCTCGGTGGTCGACGTCATCTCGGCCTCGGTGGTGGTGGTTGCCTCCGGTTGGGAGGTGGTCGTGTCCTCCGCGGAGTCATTGCCACACGCGGCTACGACCAGAGCCAGCACCGCTGCGAGCATGGACAGTCTGATCTTTCGTGTCATGGGTTTGCCATCCTTTCCGGCACTACTTGTGCCGTCACCCCTACTTCGGACCAGACCGGGGGGACGGATGATTCGCTGTAGCGTTATGGCTGCCTGTCGGATGCTCGAGACGCCCCGGCGGTGTCGGAAAAGAGACTCACCAGACGATTGGCGTTGTGCACCTCGCATTCTGCGAGGTGCACATGGCGTTGACCGCAGCGGCCGCTGTGGAGTCCCTGTGGCACGTGGAGACCCCAAGGCAATTCGCGCGAGAAATGAGGGATCCGGGTTTCACACCCTTGGCCAGGGCGTTTAGTGGAGCTGGCGGGATTTGAACCCGCGGCCCCCCTCGTTGCGAAAGATGCTCACACGACTCTCTGACCAAGGGAATACGGCAGGCATTCGTTTTCCCGTGGCGTGGCTGTGGAACCAGCCGCGTGAGGCTGGGTGAGACGTGACAGTGTGAACTCAACGCTCGGCTTGGCCCGCCTGGTAAAGATGGAACACCTCGATTTAGTTCCTCCATCACCTCGTCTCATGTTCGTGGACTAGGCCAGCGCCGGAGCGCCGGCTGCTCTCGATGCTCGGTACGCTCTTGATCATGGATGGGGCGCCGACCACAGAGACACGTGATGCGGCTCTCCCCCCAGACGTGCGAGCTGACATCGAGTCTTGGTTCGTCCGACGGGGCGTCCCTCAGTTGATCGCCGATTACGCCACCGAACGGAGTATGGATGCCCGGGGGCGTCCCTTCGTAGTGATCTGGCTAGTAGCCGGTTCATTCTTGTGGTGGGGGACGAGACCGGACACACCTCTCTGGATGAACCTGTTGGGAGGGCTCTTTGTGCTTGCCTTCATGGCAATCGGGGTGGCCGTGATACGCAAGCTCAGGGGCCAGGTCATGTGGTGGGTGGATCGTCGGCTCGACGCTCTCGAAACCTTCAGCCTGGGCCTATTGGTCGCCGTTCCATCTGGGTTGATCGAGGGCTCTTGGAGCACCGGTATCCGCCATGGATTCAACGCGCTGTTCGGCATGGGCGTCATCTACCTCCTTGTTGGGCTTGGTATCGGTGAGATCGCATGGTGGAGTCTGAAGCGGCTCAGACAAGAGCTCGCCCGGATCACCGGACTCCTCGCCAGGACTCTTCCGGTACTTCTCATTCTTGTCCTCTTTCTCTTGTTCGCGTCAGAGTTGTGGGAGGCGGCCCATCTCCTCACCACTGTCGAGCTGATGGCAGTCTTGGCCCTTCTGGCTCTGGTGGCCGCGACGCTGGTGCTCACCACCTTTCGCGCCGAGCTTCGAACCTTCTCCAGCACACCGGTCGACCAACTGCGCTCGCTGGCGGCATCCACTCCGGCCGCAGAACTGGTCAAGACTGTCGACGTGCGAGAGGTGCCGGAGTTGCGAACGTTGCAGCGACTCAATCTCTCGGTTCTCGTCCTCCTGGGCCAGCTGATTCAGTCCGCCTTCGTTGCCTTGGTCATTGCGGGGTTCTTGATTGTCTTCGGTGTCTTGGCTCTGCCCGGCAGTCTCCAAGAGGGTTGGATCGGGCAGGACGTCACAGGCCTCGCCACCTTCGACTTCTTGGGCGAAACGCGCCTGCTGTCCCAGGAGCTGGTGACCACCACAGTCCTTCTAGGGAGCGTCGTCGGGCTCTACTTCACAGGTCTTGCCGTCACCGACTCGGGGTACCGAACTGCTCACTTCGATCGCCTCGTTGAGGAGGTTCGTCACCTCCTCACCGCTCACGCGTTCTATGTGGCTGCATTGCACGAGGAGTCGAGCTAGATCTTCGAAGGCGGGACTCGACCACCTCTCAAGTCGATCGACGACTTATCGAACCCGATCTACTTCCCAGCGTGCATACGCCGAACTCGAGGTGCACTCGCCACCGTCAGGCTGAGTGTCCAAGCGGCGTCCTGAGTCTTTCCGACCGTTGCGTGACGATTCCCGGCATAGCTGAGCCCCTCGCTGCATAGGGGTGCTTCACGGCTTCTCATGTGTGGCATCCGTGGTGCGGGGATGACGGAAACATGCCAAGCAGCATCCGTTCGACCTCCCCATTATCGCCCTGACCAGGGGATTCAGTGGAGCTGACGGGATTTGAACCCGTGGCCCCCTCGTTGCGAAAGATGTGCTCAAACTGCTGTGACCAGGGGTTTTAGGCTCATCTGCGAGTCTTGTGGCGCGGCTGTGGGACGAGCGACGTGAGACAGCGTGAGACCTGACATTGGAGTCTTGTCGACTCGGGGCTTCAATCTTGGGGTCATGGCTCATCCGTCACCGGATCGATTTGGCGTCTAGCGGATCCGGGCGTCGTACCGGCTGAGTCGGCCGACTCCTTCGGCGTGGGGATGCTTCGAACGGCAACGCTGACGGCAAGCACGAGGACGATGGCGCCGACCCATTGGCGGGCGCCAAGCTGTTCGCCGAGGAGGACGCTTCCAGCTGCGATCCCGAACAGGGGGATCAGGTTGAGGTATTGGCCTGCGACTGATGCCGGTGTCTCCTTGAGCCCTGTCAGGTAGAGCCAGAAGGCGATGCCGTAGTAGAGGCATCCGGAGATGACGGCGCTTCCCCAGGAGCGAGTCGAGATGTTCGCCGGCATCAGGGTGCCGGTTGAGACGATGACCGCTCCGAGGATGGTGATGGCGAATCCGAGCGCCGCGATCTGTTGGATGGCCACGACTCGGAGTGAGGATTCTTCGACCAGCCATTTTCTCGAGAGGACGGTGTAGACCGCGCACGCGGAAACGGCGACGAGCGTCAGCCCGATGCCGATCAGGTGGCTCATGCCATCGGGAGCGCTGACTATCAGGACAACCCCGATGGCTGCTGCCCCCGCCGCAACCATCTGAGTCTTGGTGACCTGTTCGCGGAGCGTGACCGCGGCGAGGACCATGATCATGATCGGTTCGGTGGCCCACAGGAGGACCGCCTCGCTGGCGGTTATGTAGACCAGACCTACCAGGCCGAGGGCGTAGGAGATTCCGGGGTTGAGTATCCCCAGGCCGATGACTCTTCCGAGCCTTCTCGTCTTGCGGTTCCTGCCGCTGCCGGGCCAGAAGCACCGGCGTGATCAGCAAGACGCTTGCCGCGAGCTGGATGGGGAGAAGGGCGACGGGTGGGATCTCGGTGAGTGCGCTCTTGGCGATCACGGTGGCGAGCCCCCATGAGGCGGCCGCCCCGGTGAGGACGTACGCGGATCGATGACGACGGTGGTTGGTGAGCACTGGTACTCCTTCGAGTGTGTGAGGCGATCGGGTCAGAGGTCGGTCTGACTCGCTGGATCCTCGGAGTCGCACACGGAGTAGCCGGGCAGGCGCCTCGATCGGTGGCGTCGGATGACCGTGCTCATCATTCGACACTACCCGCCGGTCGGCTTCGCGGCCTTGATGATCACCGAATCCATGCCGTCGGTGGCTTGATGGCTGGTGGTGAGGCTTATCTCGGAGAATCCTGCGCCTTCGAGTAGCTCGCGGTATTCGCTGTAGGAGAGCGCCCCGGCGATGCAGCCGACCCAGGATCCGCGTTCGGCCCGCTCGTCCACAGTGAGTGAGTCGTCGGCGACGATGTCGCTGATCCCAATCCTTCCCCCGGGGCGGAGCACCCGACTGATCTCTTCGAACACTGCTGGCTTGTCGGTGGAGAGGTTGATGACACAGTTGGAGATGACCACGTCGACCGAGCTGTCGGGGAGGGGGATGGCCTCGATGTATCCCTTGAGGAATTCGACGTTGGTCACTCCGGCTTCGGCTGCGTTCTTCGCGGCGAGCTCGAGCATCTCGTCGGTCATGTCGAGCCCGTAGGCGAACCCGGTCTCTCCGACACGGCGGGCGGAGAGAAGGACATCGATGCCCCCGCCGGATCCCAAGTCGAGGACGGTTTCACCTTCTGACAGGTCGGCGACTGCGGTCGGGTTGCCGCAGCCGAGACTGGCTTCAACGGCTTGTGTCGGAAGGGCCGAGATGTCGGCTTGGCTGTAGGTGCCCGCAGTGAGATCAGCATCGAGGGTCTCGTCGTGGCCACAGCACTCGGGACCACAACACGACCCGGTCGTCGCCGCGCGGGCGTACCTCTCCCTCACCTGCTCTCGCATCTCCACTTTGCTCTCCATCGGCTACCTCTCTCGCTCGTATCGATAATGGTCGATGTGTACGTTACCCACTCATATCGACAGATGTCAATGTGTTAGGGTGACAGGCATGACTTCTGACGCCTATTGCTGTGTCCCGGTGACCTCCTCGTCGCTGTCGACGACGGAGGCGCAGACCATGGCCGAGGACTTCAAGGCGCTCGCAGATCCGACTCGGCTCCGCCTACTGAGCTTGATCGCAAGTGTTCCGGAGGGTGAGGTTTGTGCCTGCGATCTGAATGAGCCTCTGGATCGGAGTCAGGCAACGGTGAGCCACCACCTGTCCGTGCTGACCAAGGTGGGGCTGATCACCAGGGAGCAACGGGGTAAGTGGGCCTGGTTCCAGGTTGCGCCCGAGCGCGCTGACTTCGTCAGATCGATCCTCGACCAGTCAGCGGTGCCGGTCAGCTGAGGGGGCGGTCAGGTAGCAGCTCAGCAAGCAGACCGCGGACTCGGGTCTCGAGCTCGTCTCGGATTGGTCTGACTTCTTCCACAGTCTTTCCTGACGGGTCGTCCAGCTCCCAGTCGAGGTAGCGCTTGCCGGGGTAGACGGGGCAGGCGTCGCCGCAGCCCATGGTGACGATCACGTCTGCGGCACGGACGATCTCGTCGGCCCAGGGCTGGGGAATCTCGCCACTGATGTTCACTCCGACCTCGGCCATGGCGGCAACTGCTGCCTGGTTGACCTGTTCGGCCGGCTCACTTCCACCAGAAAACACGTCGACCCGATCTCCCCCGAGTCTCTTCGCCCATCCTGCGGCCATCTGTGAGCGTCCGGCATTGTGAACGCAAAGGAAGAGGATGCTCGGGTTGAGCGTCGTCGGATCTGATTCCAGTCTGACCAAGGCGCGGAGCCGGTCCCGGGCGAAACGCTCGGCAAGCAGCGGGATCCAGGTGCTGGTGGTTGCTCGTCCCACCAGCGTGTCGAGCGAGTCGTTCATGAACCGTTCGATGGTCTCGGTGTTGAGGGTTCCGGAGAATTGGCGTTGGAGACGCTCAGCAGCCTGTCGAATCTGAAGCTGCTCACCGGTCGTAAGCGTGATCGGCATCATGTTCCTTTCCGTTCGGGCGTACCAGCAGTCGGGTGGAGATGTAGACGGCGGTCAAAGCGCCGAGAAGCTGGGCGGAGATGAATACAGGGGCCGTGGCTGCTGGGATCCCGGTGTACGTGTCCGTGAAGACCCTCGCGATCGTGACTGCGGGGTTGAGGAGACCAGTCGACGAGGATGAGAAGACCATGACCGTGACCCAGCCTCCAACCATCGCGGGGATCCAGGAGAGCCGGCCCTGGTCGATCGCTCCGACGATGAGGAGGACGAGGACAGTTGTACCGACATATTCGGCAAGCACGCTGCCCCAGGCCAGACCCTCGGTTGTGGAGAGGGCGGGTCGGTCTCCGAATGAGACCAGGGCAACCGTGAGGCCCAATACGGCGCCAACAACTTGCGCAGCGACATACGGGAGGGCGGTTTGGCCGCCAATGGACCGGCGTCGCCACAGGGCCAAAGTGACGGCCGGGTTGAAATGGGCCCCCGACGTTCGGGCGAAGAGGGCGATGAGGACGGCTAGTCCGAGACCCACGGCGACAGCGTGGTAGAAGAGGCTCGACGCCGGATCGGCTCCCATTTGCTGCACGGTGACGCCGCTGCCCACGATCACAAAGAGGAGGAGTGCCGTCCCAACCAGTTCGCTGGCCACCGCCCTGTCAATCATGGGACCAGCGAGTCGACGCGATGTTCGATGTCATCAAAGGCGGATCTGAAGGCGCCAACCTGTCGCACAGCAACGGGATCCGGTATAGACCAGTGGATATGCCGTTCGGCGTTGGGGAGGTTCGCCTCTCGCGCTTGGTCACAGACCGAGATCAGCAGTTCCGGCATCAGGGTCAGCGAGTCGTAGCCGCTCGGTAGGGCATCCGGTCAGGTCGAGTCCTCGTTCCTTCGCCACCCGAATAGCGAGCGGATGGACGGTTGCCGCGGGGTTCGCCCCTGCACTTGCGGCCACCCGCCCTGTGCGCGACGTCCAGTAGGCGGCGGCGTACTGGGACCGTGCCGAATTGTGGTTGCAGACAAAGACCACCGACGACATGGGTAGCGGTACCGGCGCGAGATTCAACCCGGCGAGTACCTGACGTCGAAGGGTTACATATCGGCGCCGGTGATCGCCCTCCGACTGGCGCCGTTCGATGACCCCCGCATCGTCGAGCACATTGAGGTGGTGAGCGAGAAGGTTTCCCGCCATCCCGAGGGCAACAGCCAGCTCCCGGACCGACAAGTCGCCCTCCAGCAGAAGATCGACCAGCTCTAGCCGCGCTTCGTCCCCAAGGGCCGAGTGCACTCGCGCTCGCTGCGGCAGGTCCATTAACTCAGAATCTACTGAGTCAATTGTCGTTGAACAACCGAAGTCGAATGTCTGGTTCGAAACTTTGTTCCCCGGATACCAAACGCTCCTTTGCATCCGGCTTTGTGCAGAACGGGGTTTGAGAATCTTTTCGCGAACTGTCGGAGTCCGCCTTCCTTGGACGTAGGTTCGCTCGGTTCGCACCTTCCGAGGCGGTCATCACATCCGAAGGGACCCCTAGGAAAGGAACTGCTATGTCCGACTCCACAAAGCCCGACACCATCGTCCTCGTCCACGGTTTCTGGGTCACCCCGAGAAGCTGGGAGAACTGGAAGGCCCGTTATGAGTCAGCAGGTTTCAATGTGCTCACACCGGCATACCCCGGGTTCGAGGTCGAGGTCGAGTCGCTCCGCGCAGATCCGACACCGATCGAGGAATTCAAGGTGCCGGAGATCATCGACATGCTCGAAAACATCATCGGCAATCTCGACCGTCCTCCGATCATCATGGGCCATTCAGCTGGCGGGGTGTTCACCCAGATCTTGCTCGACCATGGCTTCGGCGCGGCCGGCGTGGCGATCAACTCAGCGCCGACGGAAGGCGTCAAAGTGGTGCCGCTCTCGGAGATCCGATCCGGGTGGCCGATCCTGAAGAACCCTGCGAACCGCCATCGGGCGGTCGGCTTCACTCCTGAGCAGTGGCACTACGTATTCACAAACACCTTCGATGAACAGGAGTCCCTGGCGCTCTACGAGCGATACCACATTCCGGCCTCCGGCAGAGTCTTCTGGGGAAGCGCACTCGCCAACATCCACCCTGGCAAAGACGACAACTACGTCGACTATCACGACGACTCGCGGCCCCCGCTGCTATTCATCATTGGAAAGCAGGATCACCTCTTTCCGCCCAAGGTCGGGCATTCGAATGCGAAGCACTACAAGTCCAAGTCCGTCACCGAAGTCGTTGAGTTCGACGGACCACATCTGTTACCCGCGATCCCCGGATGGGAGGAGGTCGCCGACTACGCCCTGAACTGGACCCTGGATCACGCCACGGCCAAGGTGAGCTAACGAGTCAGCCTCTCGTGATCCGGTTGGTTGGTCTCAGCGAGCAAGAATGTGCGCTGACCTGGGCGTTTTAGCCGAACCCAGGGGTTGGACCAAGGCGACCTACGATGCGGTAGGTGACGCAGGAGCCGTCTGACCTAGAACGTCTTCTCGGACCAGACCGCAGACCGATCCGTCGGCCGCATGGAATGGCGTTGATCGTCGCAGTGATAGCGGTTGCGATTGTCATTGGTCTTGTCGTGCTGTGGCCGCGTGACCCACCGACGATCGACCGTCTTGCCTTCGGGTTTGCCAGCGCAGTGATACCGGCAACGGTCGAGTCTGTTGAGGGTGCTCCGTGCAGCTACGCCGCCGAGGAAATCTGTAACACGGTCGTGTTCACAGATGGGAGCGGAACCTTCTCTCAGGAGTTTCCTGATGATCCGGGTCAGCCCCAGTTCGAGGTCGGCGACCCGGTCTACCTGTCCGTCATCGGTGGCTGAGGACGGAAGCATTTCGACCAACTACTACGACAGAAACCGAGGGCCGCTCCTCCTCGTCGTTGGCCTCCTGTTTGGCATTGCGGTTGTCGCCTTGGGCCGGTTGCGCGGGGTGGCGGCGTTGGTCGGACTTGCAATCAGTGTCGCCGTCCTGATCTGGTTCATCGTTCCAGCGATCATTGCCGGTCGGGACGCAGTATTGGTGGCGTTGGTCGGAGGCGGGGCCATCGTCCTCGTCTCGTTGTATCTCGCCCATGGCTACACCCCACTGACCCACGTGGCGGCGGTCGGCGCATTCGCCGCCCTTGCCCTGACCACAGCCCTGTCTTGGGTGGTGGTCGAGTTCGCCCACTTCACCGGCCTGGCAAGTGAGGAGGCGTTCTACCTGCTCAATCTCCCCGACATCGACCTCAACGGCCTCCTCCTCGCGGGCATCGTCTTGGGAGCGCTCGGTGCCCTAGATGACGTGACTGTCACACAGGCTTCAGCGGTCTGGGAGGTGGCGGGTGCGAACCAAGCCATAGAGCAGCGAGCCCTCTTCGACTCCGGCCTCCGAATCGGACGGGATCACATCGCCTCCACCGTTAACACTCTCCTCCTTGCCTACGCCGGCGCGGCGATGCCGCTCCTGATCCTTTACAGCCTTTCAGGACTATCGCTGGCATCGGTGGGCAGCTCCGAAGTAATCGCAGTGGAGATAATCAGAACCTTCGTCGGCTCAATAGGGCTCGTTGCCGCAGTTCCTATCACGACCTGGCTGGCAGCGACTCAAATGCACCGTTGGATGTTGAAGCGTCAGGCGGGGAGAGCGAAAGCCCCCGATGACCGAGCCACCTAATCGCCTCATAGCAACGGCTCCGGGGGCTTTGGAGCCCGAGATCACAATCAGACCCGTGTATTGGGCAGTCGGATTCTGGAGTCTGGGGATTCGAACCCGTGACCCTCGTCAGGTGTGAGGTGCTCTAAGAGCACTTCCGGTGCGAGTGGGGCTCGTCGTCAATCTGCGGTGTGGCAGCCCTCCCTTCTGTGGGACCCTCGAGATCGGCTCGATGTGATCTCGGAGTTGACGGATGTAAGACCGAGTGAGAAAGCACCTCGCATAAATGAGGTGCTTCGGACGAAATGGTTGTGGGTCGCCTGTGGAGCGCGAGTCAGCGGAACCGGGGATCGGACAAGCAGGGCTGTCTAACAGAAATCGCTCTGACCAGGGTTTTTTAGTGGAGCTGACGGGATTTGAACCCGTGGCCCCCTCGTTGCGAAAGATGTGGTCAAAACGCTCTGACCAGGGGTTTTAGGCTCATCTGAGGGGTCCTGTGGCGCGGCTGTGGAACAAGCAACGTGAGGCAGCGTGAGACCTGGCAGCACCAGCGCATCCCTTGGCTCGTTGTACGCGTAAGAGAATTGACAGCGGCCGATGATCGTGTGGTGCGACCACGCGCAGTCTTGCTCGAGAGCCGTGTCGCCGACGAACCGGTGGAGCAACTCGAGCCCGCTTCGGAGCTTGGAACCGCCCTGCCGCACTCTCACCCGCGTCCGCGGCGGCACCAAGTCCTATTGCGCCGGGGGTGCCGGCGACCCGCATCCTTCCTCAACGTGCGGGCTTGGGATCGGTTGCGGCCCACCAAGTTCTGATGCTCAATTCCACTCCCCAACACTCAGATGTAGCCGTGCTTCTCCAGCCACCGCGATCCGAAGAATCCTTCGACGGCCGGCAGATAGAAGGTGATCACGCGAAAGACGATCGTTGCTGCGAAGGCCACGGACTCCTCGACCCCGAATAGAACCAAGAGAGCGGTGATGGTCGCCTCGGCCACACCGACACCACCCGGGACGGGCATGATCCCCACCAGGAGATTCGAGCCCGCGGCGATGAACAGAGCCGACCCGTAGGCGACGTCTGCCCCGATTGCCTCCAGTATCAACCACAGCGTGAGTCCGAGCACATTCCAGTAGATGAAGTTGCTCACCAGGAGGCCCAATGCCCGTGAGGGCTGGTTGAACACCACCAGCAGGGCCGCCCAGGCCGATTTGACGACAGGCACCACGTTGTCATGAAGCTTCGGGATCTTCATGATGGCCACGACAACACCGATCACGGCCAGGACGATCACTCCAAGAATGGCGAGCCACTGCACCTCGGAAGTGTCGATGTCGAGATTCAGGTCGACATCACCCGTCACCACGGCAAGGATCATGATCACCATCTGGATCAGGAACGCCGAAAACCCGTCGATCGACCCCTGAGCAACGGCTTCTGTCACCGAAACGCCGAACTTTCGGAGGAATGCCATGTTCATGGCAACTCTGCCCGCCGCGCTCGGCACAGCCAGGCTGACGAACTGGCTAGCGGTCTGCAAGGTCAGCAACGGCCAGAAGGGCAACGTCATCGGCACCACGAACATGGTGGCCGTCGCCTGGACGATGAACTGCGTATGCCCCACCAACAGGGCGAGGACGAGGAGGGCCCAGTTCGCCGATTGCAGGACCGCCCAGATCTCGGCATAGTCCACGCCGGTGAACAGAGGGACGAGCGCCGACCCGACCAGGATGATCAAGCCCACCGTGACCAGGTCCCCCATGGTCACCCGCTGCAACTTCACCGGCTCCGGAACCTCGACACCGGCCTGGTCTGCGACCTCGGAGCTCAGGGCGGAGATCACCTTCTTGGGCTTTTCCGCCAGGTGCCTGGTGGCCGAGCTCACTGCCGGCACCTGGACGTAGGGCAGGGCAGCAACCAGACGATCGCTCCCCAGGCCCTGAAGCGCAGTGCTCACCGCCCTCTCCTCCCCGACGAGCAGAGACAACGAGAAGAGGAGCTCGACGACATCGCTGGCCTGGTCGGCCGTCTCGGCAGCTAGAGAGCCGAGGGCGAAGTCGGTGATCACGGGGCCTTCGGACCCGACATGCACCGACGATGCGTTCAATGAACCATGGCTCATCGATCGCTCATGCAGCCGGCGCACCTGTTTCCAGGTCTCGATGAGCAGGTCATCACTGACATCCGCGGTCTCGGGGAGCGGCCCGCCAGTGCCCCTGAACGAGATCAGGGAGATCTCCGAGGACGCGCTCCCCACCGCGGTGACCTGGGGCACCCGCAGCCCCGCCTGCTGTGCCATTCCCGTCATCAGGGCCTCGTGCTCGACCGCTCCCAACCGCGAATAGCTGACAGTGCGACTCGTCTCCCGATACCAAAGTGTGTGCCACAACTTGGCGACGAGCTGTGAGTCGTACGCATCGCGACCATGCACCTTTATGTCGACGTCATTCCCGTTTGGATCGCTACCTGCGAAACGAATCACCCCCCAAGTCTGATAAGGAGCCAACTCCAGCGATCGCACCGGTGCCCCCAGGCGCGCCAAGGCCGAGGCAACCACCTCGGGATCCGGGTAGCCGCGCGGCGATCCCTCGATGATCAGCAGTAGACCCGCCGACAACAAGCCGACCCCGAAAGATCCGATCGTGTACGAGGGAGTGCCGTAGTTCAGACCGACCGAGCCCACCGCTGTGGCCGCGATGACGAACCAGCCAAATCGACGCAGCGGACGCGTGACGTGGGGACCCGCCACCAGGAGGACCGCACTGACCAGCGCCACCCTGAGGTCCGGGAACCTGGGCACGGGGTTTTCGAGGCCGATCTCGGGCAGGACATATGGCCACACATCCGAGATCGTGAGTGTGAGGAGGACAACCACCCCGGCGGACCCCACAGCGACTATCACCAGGTCACGCAGGGCCGGCCGCCGCTCCTTGCCCCCGGCGATCAAGGCAACGAGCAACCCCAGGACATATGCGAGGCTGAGCGCGTAGCCGAATCTGAACAGGGAAGTCACCCATTGTGGGCCCGATTGGGCCAGGTCGATCAGGGCCTGTTCCCACGCCGCGACACTGTCTATCCCGAGCACCACCCAAATGATCAGAAGCAACCCGAATACCGCGGTGAAGGCGTCGCTCGTCCTCCGGACGCGAGGTTGGCCATCCGATGACACGAAGTACGATGCCCGACGTTGGGCTAGTGATGTGATGGCGTCCTCCGACTCCGCAATTTCTTCAATCCGTAGCGAGCGGAATCAGGCCTCGCTGTCGGCTGCTTCCTGCTCTGCTTCGAGCTCGGCTGCATAACCCATCAGCATCCCTAGCCCGATCAGGTCCTCCGCAGACAGGGTGCGGTGAGCAAGGACAAGACCACCAGCATCACGGACGGCATCGCGCAAGGGCACCGCCCACAGGTGCTCGAAGGCGAGCACCAGAGCAGAGCTGCCATCCGGCAATTCGTCGATCAGGTCGGCTGCGACCGACTCGGCCACGGTCAGGGCGTCGACGTCCACAGAGGCGCCCGCCTCGGCCAGGGCGACGGCACCTTCTTCTCCAGCCACTCCCAGTCCGACCAGGGCACCGACCGCGGCCCGCAGCTCGGCCCTCTGCTCGTCGTCGAGACCAGAAACCGACAGCACATCGATGTCATCGCCATCACGGGTGACGAACACGGCATCGATGACCCGAATCTGTCCGACATCACTGAGACGTGCCAACTCCTCGGCGATTCGACCCTCGAACATTTCGTTGTCCGGGAAACCAATCACCAACCCCTGAATAGGTCCAATCGTCATGCTGAAATACCTCCTGCTCGCCATGCCGCCGGGTTGACGGCCAGTTTCCATATTTGGTCACGCGGCCACATCTCGCCTCACCCAGATCGCACCAAAGGGATTCGCGGCCCGACCGGCGACGTTCCGCCGGGGTGACTGCCTAGTTCATCAACTGCTCGACATGAGAGCGCACGTCGTCCCAGGCGGAGCTGACATTCTCTTCGATATCGAGTGAGTCCAGCTCCTCCTGGAAGGCATCGAGGGCAGCCTCGACATCGTCCCGTGCCACGGCACCTTCAGACCTGAGGGTTGCGACGGTGGCAGCAAGCTCAACTTTGAGTGTGTCCCATGCTGAGCTCAACTCCTGAGCGGACTCCGATGAGGATATGGCGTCGCTAAGGCGGTCAATCTCGTCCTCGAACTGCCCCAGTGTCTTCTTCCTGAGCACCCGTGGGTGTGGTATCTGGACTCGTCTCACCGGGGGCCGACTCATCGGTGCTGGCATCCGCGCAGGCGCCGATGACAGACATCGTCGCCAACAGGACCGCCATCGCCTTGTTTCTCACGATCGTTGCTCCTATCCAGAAATGGTGAGCACTCACTCGAGAATGCGTTGCATGGTCTGTTGCGCCTTGTCGGTGACTGGCTGGACATAACCACTGGACCGCATCCGTCGGATTCCGGTGGTGAGGATGACCCAGAAGGGCACGGCCAGGATCAGACCGACGATGCCACCCAGGAGTCCGCCCAAAGCGGTGACCACGAGCACAACGAGCGGGTGAATATCCAGTGTTTGGCCCATGACCTTGGGCTCGACGAAGTTCTCCACCAACAAGTTGGCGGCAAGCACGATCAGGAGCATGATGACGGCAGTGCCGATGCCCCCCTCGCCGAGGGCAACGATCACCGCCAATCCTCCACCGAGGAAGGCGCCGATGTAGGGGATGTATCCCCCAACGAAGTTCACCATCATGATCGTGAAGACGAGCGGGAGGCCGAGGAGAAGGCTCGCCACACCGATCACCACTGCCACGATCGCGGATATGGCGGTCCGACCCTTCCCATAGTCACGGAGGATCCGGCAGGATTCACCGATGAACCAGTCGACATCGCCACGGAGCGATGGGCTGGTCCGCTCGACCATGTTGCGTCTGAACAGCGAGCCGTCCTTGAGCAGGTAGAACATGATAAGAGCGCCAAGAACCAGGGCGGCGACGAGGGCGACCGTGGCGTCGATACCCGATAACACGCGAGCGAGTATTCCCTCTGCGACCACCGCACTCGAATCCTCGGCAGCTGCTCTAGCCTCTTCTAACGCGGCTGGATCGACTCCGAGCTCCTCCGCAGCCGTGGCGAGAGCCGAATCGGTCGTAGAGCTGATCTGATCCGCCTGTTCGACCACCCCCTGGATCGTGGCGATTACGACAACAGCCATCAAAACCAGCAAACCGAGGACGACTACTCCAGCCGCGGCGGTGGGTTTCCAGCCGTGGCGTTGCAGGGTCCCGACCAATGGTTTGAAGCAGATGGCCAGAACGACGGCGAACGTCAGGGGAAGGACTATCTCGCTGACGAAGCCCAATGCGGTGAACACAATCGCCATCGCCACGACGAACCCCACGAAACTCCACGACCACATGCCGATCTTGCGGACCCAACCGCCACCCGACGCTCCCGTGCCAGACGCGCTGGTGTCGGGGCCGCCATCCAAATAGGTCCCAGTCATGTCCACTCGCCTCCTGTAAATCATCCACCCGCGCTATCGGGCAGGTGTCACTCCGTCAGAAGAATCATGCGGCAGCGTCCTGCAGAGATCGTCACGCAGACCATGTGAAAGGCGGGCTGTACGGACAATCGGCCAAGCCCCGCGAGGTCGACCGGGAAATCACACAAAACGTGGCATAAACCGTGGGCAGTCCTCTGACGACAACGTTGAAGAAGCCGAGGAACTTGGATTACACAGAACGACTTCAACCTCTGGCGATATATGACGAGCACGTGACCGAGGACACACTGGAAAGGACGGCCAGATCGCCTCTGTCGAACTCGACCCAAGGTCATCGTTGCCTCCTCTTTCACGCTGGGGCGTCGGCTTGCCAAGTACCTATGGGCGATGATCCGACGTTCGACCCGGGCGATCATCAGACAGAAAGCGTGAAACCCCGATCGCCGGGAGCCTTGGTGGGGCCTACCCAGGCCTCGCTCGCGCCGATTTCACACACACCATGTGATGGCGTGGCGATGCGCTGAGCCGATAGTCGATGGAGCACGGCCCTAGGTAAGATTGCTCGATGCAAGGTTCTACCGATGGCCCCGTGCGCCGGATGCCGCTGCGGAGAGAGGTAAATGGCTTGGACTATCTGGAGCGTTTGCGGCGTCTTGCCATCAACGACCAACGATTCGCAATGGTGAGTGTCGAGGGCGAAGAGGAGACGCCGGATTTGGATCAGAAGACCCTGGCCCTGGTTCGTCTCGGGGCTTTGATCGCGGCCGGAGGCGCCGCGGTTCCCTCCTACGGAGCGCTATCGGACGCTGCACTGGACGCCGGTGCGACTGTTGCCGAGATCGTCGATGTTTTGATCAGTGTGATTCCGGTTGTCGGGCTCCCATCAGTGGTGGCTGCGGCCCCCCAGCTGGCGATGGCGTTGGGCTATGACACAATCGATGCCTTGTGACCCAGGCGCAGACTCGCCGGACGGTCGCCCGATGAGGAACAGATTCAGACCGCGGGGACAACCACCGCAGCGGTTTGAGGCAGATTGCACACAGAGGGCATCTTGTCCTCCGAGGTAACCCCCAACGCCTGGGCTGAAGTCGACCAACGGTTACGACGCCGCGAGATCATTGCCACCGTCGTTGATACAACTCTCGCCTGTGTGCTCTTGCTCACCGTCTACTACCTGATCCCATTGACCGACTTGTCCAGCGGGCAATCACTACTCGACTCGCACTCGGCGTCTCCATCTTCGTCATAGTTCTGGTTTGGCAACTCCGCAGGGTGACGCGTGCGCAATACCCGGTATTGCGGGCCGTCCACGCCCTCGCTGTCACCATCCCTCTGTTTCTGATCGCCTTTGCCGCCGTCTACCTTTCGCTCTCGCTGGGGACCGAGACTCATTTCAGCGAGGTGCTCGATCACACCGGTGCCCTCTACCTGGCAGTCACCATCTTCTCCACGGTCGGTTTCGGTGACATCACCCGGAGAGCGAGCTCGCCCGCATCGTGGTGAGCATCCAGATGCTCCTGGATCTCGT